>NZ_JBXAQP010000001.1:0-575101 GCF_058807355.1 Allobosea sp. GW821-FHT12C12 | reverse complement strand
GGTCTCCTCCAGCGACGAGGCCTGCTCCTCGGTGCGCTTCGAGAGATCGTCGGCGCCCATGTTGATCTCGCGCGCCGCCAGACCGACATCGGCCGACGTCGCCTGGATCGTGCGGACCGTCCCGGAAAGACGCGAAACCGTCTCGTTGAAGTCGTCGCGCAGCTTGAGATAGGCCTCGGGCATGTCGACGTCGATGCGGTGGGTGAGGTTGCCCCGCGACAGTTCGGCGAGGCCACCGGCGAGCGCGCCGAGCACGACCTCGAGCTCCTGGGCCTGCTCGATCCGACGCTGCTGCGACGCGGTCCGCTCGGCCTCGCTCATGCGCCGCGTCTCGTCCATCAGACCGGACTGGCGCACGGATTCGGCTTCGAGCTCGGCCTTGTCGATCCCGGCCTGACGCAGCATGCCAAAGGCCTCAGCCATGGCGGCGATCTCGTCGCCGCCGCGCATGGCCGGAACCTCGGCCGCGAGATCGCCCGAGGCCAGCTTGCGCATGGCGTCCTTCAGCACGCCGAGCGGCTTCAGCATGCGGCGCACCAGCAGCAGCAGGAGGCCGCCGCCGACGAGCGCGATCAGGAGGCCGGCCGTGACGCTGCCGAGCAGCATGGTGTCGATCACCTGCAGGAAATCGGCCTGCTTGATGCCCACGAACAGGATGCCGATGACCTGATTGTTCGATTTCTGGACGATCGGCTCGTAGATCGTGAAATAGGATGCGCCGAGGATATCGGCCGCGCCGGAATAGGTCACGCGCTGCTTGAACACGGCGTCATGGGCCGGCCCCTGCGCCAGCTTGGTGCCGACGGCGCGCCCGCCATCTGGCTTCTCGACATTGGTCGCTACCCGGACATCGCCCATGAACACGGTCGCGACGCTGCCGGCCAAGGTCTTGACCTTGTCGACGGCGGCGAAATTGCCGTTCACCGCCTCGTTGCCGAAGAACAGCTTGTCGCCTTCCAGCCGGGGCTCGCCCTTGGCCGCGAGCAGATCCCGCAGCAGGTTGATGTTGACGGTCAGGCTGGACTGGGCGCGCTCGCGCATCGCCTTGTCGGCGGCCCGGATCGAAACCAGCATCGACGCCGCGACCGCGACGGCGACGATGACGACGCCGGTCATGGCAAGGCGCAGCGAGATCGGCAGCCGAAGGGAAAAGCGCTTCATGGGGTTCTCTGAGGAGTTGTGTCAAAAAGCGAAGATGCTACGATCGCCTTACGCGAAATCGGTAAAAATCGACTTAAATCCGTAGAAATTCGCAAATGATGCGTGAAGCGTCTCCTTCCGATGCGGCCGGTTTTTTCCAGCTCGATATGATTGAAATACAGGCAGTCGGTAAGCCGCTTCCGATCCCTCAGTAAGTCATGGCCCGGTTGCGGGCGTTGCCGATATGCGTGCTCATCTCGTCCGCGGCGCGTTCGGGCTCGCGCGCCTCGATCGCGGCGATGATCTTGAGATGGTCCTGCATCACAGGGATCAGGATGTGGTTCTGGATGCGGGTCTCGTATTGCCGGATCAGCCGGATCTTCAGCCAGGTGACGCGAAACGCCTGGCTGACGATGTCGTTGTCGAGATGGTCGATGATCGTCTCGTGCATCATCCGGTCGACATCCTCGGCGTCGCCGATGATCGTGTCGTCGCCGCCAGCCTCGGCCCGGACGATGATCGCCTCGTGGCGCCGGCGCTGCTCGGCGATCTCCTCGTCGCTGGCGCGCAGCGTGTAGAGCGCGATCGCCTCCTTTTCGAGGAAGAGCCGGAACTGGAAGGCGTTGCGGATCAGGTTGAGGTCGACATGGGCGACCTGCATGCCGCGCTGCGGCACGGTCTTGATCAGCCCCTCCGCCTCCAGCCGGGGAATCAGTTCGCGGATCGCGCCGAGCGGAAAACCCGTCATGGCGACGAGCTCGCGCTGGGTCACGAACTGGCCGGGCCTGATGTCGCGCGCCAGGAGCCGCTCGGTGAAGCTCGCATAGGCGCGCTCCCGCAATTTGAGCGGCTCGGCGTCGCGGTCGGGCTCCGGCTGGCTCACGAACGGCTCCTCAGGCGGCTCTGGCGCGGGTGATCGAGTCGAAGGCGGCGAAGAGCTTGTTGCGGCTGCCCTCGTCCAGCGCCTCCAGCGGCGGGCGCATCGCGCCATAGCCGGGATCGCCATGGAGATGGCCGACCAGCGCCTTGACCGCCGGCAGCACCGGATGGCTGCAGATCTCGTCGACCAGCGCGTTCACGGTCGCGTCCTCGGCGCCCTCGTAGACGATAGGGCGCAGCAGATGCGGCACGAGGTTGGCGACGCCGCAGATCGAGCCCTGGGCTCCGGCCCTGACCGCGCGGCCGAGCAGGCGCTCGTCGCCGACCAGGATGGCAAGCTCGCCATGGGCCTTCAGGAAGGCCTCGGTCGTCGGATAATGGCAGGAGGAATCCTTCACGCCGGCGACGATGCCGGGGAAGGCGGTCTTCAGTCGCTGGACGAGGCCGACGCTGATGTCGATCGCCGTGACCGAGGGGATGTGGTAGAGGATGACGTTGCGCGCGGACGGGCCGAGCTTCTCGAAGAACTGCGAGAACCAGGCATAGAGACCCTCGTCGCTGACGCCCTTGAAGTAGAAGGGCGGGGCGAGCAGCAGGCCCTTGGCGCCGGCATCAAGCGCGATCCGGGCCTGCTCGATCGATTCATGCAGGGAGGCGGCGGCGACGCCGGCATAGATCTGTCTCGAGGGGTCGATCCCGGCGCCGATCAGCGCGCCCATCATCGCGGTGCGGGCCGGCAGGCCGAGCGCCGCGCCCTCGCCCGTGGTGCCGAACAGGGTGACCGAGTCGCAGCCCTGCGCCAGGACATGGCGGGCATGGTGGACGAGGCGCGGCAGGTCGATGCCGCCGCCCTCGCGCATCGGCGTGGCGATGGCGCAGGAGAGGCCGAAGCGGTTGGGGTCGAGAGCCATGGGTCCGGTTCTTTCAGGGGCGTTGCTGGCTGACATGTTAGTTAGGGTTCAGTGTTGCGGCAAGCGCAGCGGTGGTGGTCAGCCATCCTTGAGCCCGCCGGCGGAGAGGCCGGCGACGATCTGGCGCTGGGCCAGCACGGTGACGAGCAGGACGGGGAGCGTGACGAGGAGGGCGGCCGCCGCGAGCGGCCCCCATGAAATCTGCTCGAAGGTCAGCGAGTTGTAGACCGCCGAGGGCAGGGTGCGGCTGTTCTTGCCGCCGAGCACGACCGAGAAGATGAAGTTGTTCCAGGAGAAGATGAAGGCGAGGATGCCGCCGACCGTGACGCCGGGCATGGCCAGCGGCAGCGCGACATGGCGGAAGGCCTGCCAGGTCGAGGCGCCGTCGATACGGGCGGCGTCCTCGAGTTCCATCGGCACGTTCTCGAAATAGCCGATCATGATCCAGACGATGATCGGGATGGTGATGACGAGATGGGTGATGACGAGCGCGGTGATGGTGCCGACCAGTCCCGTCATCTGGAAGAGCAGGAAGAGCGGGATCAGGTAGGACAAGGCCGGCGTCATGCGCGCCACCAGGATCAGGATGGCGAACTTCGTCGCCTTGCCGCGCGCGATGCCGTAGCCGGCCGGCACGCCGACGAGGAGCCCGATCAGCACGGCCCCGCCGGTGACGAGGATCGAATTCCAGAGGTACAAGGCAAAGTTGTTCTGCGCGAAGACGTCGACATAGTTCTTCAGCGTCGGCGGATCGGGGATGAAGACCGGCGGGAAGGCGGTGTTGTCGAGCTCGTTCTTGAACGAGAGCGAGATCATCCAGAGGAAGACCAGCACCGCCGGCGAGACCAGCACGAAGACCGAGGCGTAGAAGCCGATTTTCTTGAGGATGCGGGTCATGAGCGCACCTCGGCCAGTGAAGCGTGGATGCGCGACCTACTCCCTCCCCCCGCTTGCGGTGGGGAGGGTCGGGGTGGGGGGGAGAGTGCAGGCCGTCGTCGCCAAGCGTCGGCGTCGAGCCTCTTTCTGCACGCCCCCCCATCCCCAGCCCTTCTCCACCGCAAGCGGGGGGAAGGGGACAGGGCGGCGCTTCCTGCGAGACTTGGAGAGAGCCACGCCATCACGCGTTCCACTTCGACTTCTGCCGGGCATAGAGCAGCAGCAGCGAGAGCATGATCACGATGACGAAGAAGATCACCACCACGGCCGAGGCGTAGCCGATCTTGTAGAACTGGAAGGCCTGCAGATAGAGGAAGATGTTGAGCGTCTCCGAGGCCGTGCCCGGCCCGCCCTGGGTGATGACGAAGATCGTGTCGAAGGCCTTGAGCGCATCGATGGTGCGGATCACGATCGCGACCATGATGAAGGGCCAGACCAGCGGCAGCGTGATGTGGCGGAACATGTGCCACGCATTGGCGCCGTCGATCAGCGCGGATTCGTAGGGCTCGCGCGGCAGGCCGGCGAGGCCGCCGAGCACGATCAGCATGACGAGCGGCGTCCAGTGCCAGACCTCGACCAGGATCAGCGTCGGGATCACCGTATCGGGCGAATAGACCCAGGCCTGCGGGCCGATGCCGACGAGCGACAAAAGGTAGTTCAGCACGCCGAGCTGCGGGTGGAACATCATCGTCCAGACCAGCGCGACCGCGACCGGCGTCGCCATCATCGGCATCACGAAGACGGTGCGCAGGATGCCGCGGAACGGGAACTCGCGGTGGAAGACCAGCGCGGCGGCCGTGCCGAAGACGATGGGCAGCACGACAGCCAGCACAGTGAAATAAAGCGTATGCGCCATCGATTCGATGAAGCGGACGTCGCGGAAGAGTTCGGCGAAGTTACGCAGGCCGACGAATTCGGGGCCGGCCCCGATCTTCCAGTCATGGGCCGACATGTAGAGCGTGAACAGCCACGGAAACACGATCACGCCGCAGACGATCAGCACCGCCGGCAGCGAGAACAGCCAGTAGCGCGGCGTAAAATCGGCCGAGTGCGTGAAGGTCGCGGGCTGGGCCGGGGTGGCCGTGGCGGGGAGGGCGGTTGTTGTCATTCGGTCATCGATTTGGTTCAAGTCCGACGCCTCTTCCCTTCTCCCGGATGGGAGAAGGTGGCCCGGAGAGCCGGATGAGGGCCTGCCGGTTCAGCAACGAGGCGCGACGGCTCCGTCTCGTTCATCAACAAGCGGACAGTCGCTCACCCCTGCCCCTCTCCCATCCGGGAGAGGGGTTCCCCGCGCTTTTCCTCTTTAGGCAGCGTGAGACCGCTCAACCCTGCTCGCTCTTGGCCAGCACCGGCGCAAACGCCTCCGTCGCCTTCTTCAGTTCGGCCGAGACATCGGCGCCGCCGATCGCATTGGTCAGCGCCACGCCGAAGACGTCGCGGAACTCGGTGACCGGGACGATCTGCGGCAGCGCCGCGCGGGCGATCCTGGCCGAGCCGAGCAGGCAGTCGAAATACTGCTTGCCGAATTTCGACTGCGCGATCGTGTCGGTATCGAGATAGGCCGACGCGCGCCCGGGCGCGCCGGCGCCGGCCTTCAGCATCGCGATCTGCTGAGCCTTGCCGGTCATGAACTGGATGTAGAGCCAGGCCGCCTGCTTCTTCTGCGAGCCGCGCGAGATGCCGATGCCGTCGGCGAACATGCCGGCATGGTGCGCCTTGGGACCGGGCGGCGTGATGCCGTAGCCGACCTTGCCGACGATGCGCGACTTCGACGGATCCTCCAGCGGCGTGGCGAAGCCGATGCCGTCGAGCCACATCGCGGCGCGGCCCTGCATGAAGGTGGTCTGGCATTCGTTCCAGTTGAAGCCGACCTGGCCGACCGGGCCGGTATCCTTATTGAGCTTCTTGTAGAGCTCGCCGGCCCAGACTGCCTCGGGCGTGTCGGTCTGCAGCTTGCCCTCGGGCGAGGTCGTCTCGATGCCCTGGCCGAGAAGGAGGCTGGCCCAGACCGGGACGTTGGCGTTCTTCAGACCGCGCGAGACGAAACCGGCGACGCCCTTGGCCGGGTCGTTGAGCCTGGCCGCGACGATCGCCATCTCTTCCATGGTCCTGGGGAACTCGACGCCCTTCGCGGCGAAAAGCTCCTTGTTGTAGTAGACCATCCAGTAGTCGACGAAGAACGGGATCGTATCGAGCGCGCCGTCGGCCTGGCGGGCATAGGCGACCGGGCCGGCGCCGAAATCGGCGAAGTCGAACTCCGGCGCGGTCAGCGAGGCATCCTTTATGTAGGGCGTCAGATCCTCGAACCACTTGCCCTTGGCGGCCATGCGCTTCTGGACGTGGAGCGAGATGCCGCTGACGTCGAAGCTCGGCTTGCCCGAGGCGAACTCGATCACCGCCTTCTGGCGCTGCTGCTGCTCGGGCACCTGCTCGGCCGAGACCTTGATGCCGGTGAGCTCGGTGAACTCCTTCTCGGCGGCCTGCATCAGGTCCGAGCGCGGGTTCTTGACCAGCAGCACGTCGATGGTCGTGCCGGAGAAGCGCTTCCAGTTGAAGGCGGCCTGCGCACGCGCCTCGCGCAGCACCAGCGGCGAGCCGATGGCGGCGGTGGCGCCGAGCGTCGCGGCCGTGCGCAGCAGGGCGCGGCGGGTCGGCTTCAGAATCAGGTTTGTCATCGCGTCCCTCCCATGGAACAGGTATGCGGCCGTTGCCCGGCCTGCCGATCTTGCCCAGGACGCTAGTCCGGATCGACGCCGGTTGCAAGCTAACATGTTGGCATGCACATAGTGGTTGCACCGAACGGGAAACGCCGCGCCATGCCTGCATCGACCGCCCTCGCGATCCGCCCGCTCGGCCGCGCCGGCCTGCCCGTGACGGCTCTCGGTTTCGGCGCCGCGCCGCTCGGCGATCTCTACGCGCGGCTCGACGAGGCGCAGGCCGTCGCGACGGTCGAGGCGGCGCTGGCCGGTGGCGTCCGGCTGATCGACACCTCGCCGCTCTATGGCCATGGCCTGTCGGAGCATCGTGTCGGGGCTGCGCTGCGGCGCTCGGCTGCAAGCGATGTCGCAATCTCGACCAAGGTGGGGCGGGTGTCGGAGCCCTTTGCCGGGCGTGGCGACGGCTCTGGCTATCTCGGCGGCCTGCCGCACGCCTTGCGCTTCGACTACTCATATGACGGCGCGATGCGCTCGCTGGAGCAGTCGGCGCTCAGGCTCGGCGTCGATGCGATCGATATCGTCCTGATCCATGACGTCGATGTCTGGACGCACGGCGCGGACGCGATCGGGCAGCGCTTTTCGCAAGCCATGAACGGGGCCTATCGCGCGCTCGACGGGCTGCGGGCCGCCGGCGCGGTCAAGGCGATCGGCGTCGGTGTCAACGAGGCCGAGATGTGCGAGCGCTTCGCCCGGGCCGGGGATTTCGACGCGATGCTGCTGGCGGGGCGCTATTCGCTGCTGGAGCAGCCGGCGCTCGCCTCCTTCATGCCGCTGGCGCTGGAAAAGGGCATCGGGCTGATGCTCGGCGGCGTGTTCAACTCCGGCATCCTCGCGACCGGGCCGGTTCCGGGCGCGAAATACAACTACAAGCCGGCTCCGCCGGAGATTCTGGCGAAAGTCGCGGCGATCGAGGCCGTCTGCGCCCGCCATGACGTACCGCTCCGGCGCGCGGCGCTGCAATTCCCGTTCGGTCATCCGGCCGTCGCGAGCCTCGTCATGGGGGCGGTTTCGCCGAACGAGGTCGCGGACCAGATCGCCGAACTGGCTGCGCCCGTACCGGCCGCGCTCTGGGCCGAGCTCAAGGCGGAAGGGCTGATTGCGGCCGACGTGCCGGCGCCGGGCTGACGCCATGCGGATCGACGCCCACCAGCATTTCTGGCAACTCGCACGCGGCGATTACGACTGGCTGACGCCGGCGCTCGGACCCATCCATCGCGATTTCGGACCGGACGACCTCGCCCCCCTGCTGGTCATGGAGGGCATCGACCGCACGATTCTGGTGCAGGCCGCGCCGACGGAGGCCGAAACGCGTTTCCTGCTTGCCGTCGCGGCGCGGACGGACTTCGTCGCCGGCGTCGTCGGCTGGACGGATTTCGAGGCCGCGGACGTGGCCGAACGCATCGCTGTCCTGGCGCGGGACCAATTGCTCGTCGGTTTGCGGCCGATGGTGCACGACATCGCCGATCCCGACTGGCTGGCGCGGCCCGACTTCGATGCGGCATTCGCGGCGCTGACCGGGCCGGGGCTCGTCTTCGACGCGCTGCTGAAGCCGCGCCATATCGCGGCGATGCTGCGGCGGCTGGAGCGCAGCCCGGAGCTGGCCGTCGTCGTCGATCATGCGGCGAAGCCCGATCTCATCGGTGGCGATCTCACTGTCTGGCGTGAGGGCATCGCGGCGCTGGCGCGGCATCGGAAGGTGGTCTGCAAGCTCTCCGGGCTGGTCACTGAGGCAAGGCCGGACTGGACCATCGCGACCCTCAAGCCCGTCTTCGACCATCTGCTCGCGACATTCGGGCCGGAGCGGCTGATCTTCGGCAGCGATTGGCCGGTCGTGACGCTGCGTGCGAGCTATGCGCGCTGGGCCGAGACGGTCGAGGCGCTGCTATCATCGCTTGCCGAAGCCGACCGGGTCGCGATCATGGGCGGAACCGCGCAGCGGATTTATCTGAAGCGGTGAGACCGGCCGCTCAACCCAGTCGAAAGATCGCCATGCTCAAGACCCTCGATCCCGTTCTCTCCGCCGACCTGCTCTGGATCCTCGCGGCGATGGGCCATGGCGACGATCTCGCTCTGGTCGACGCCAACCATCCGGCCGAGACGATCTCGCGCGCGACCACCAGCGGGCGGCTGGTCAGACTGCCGGGGCTGACGATGGCCCGGGCGGCGCGCGCGATCCTGTCGGTGCTGCCCATCGACGATTTCGCGCCGGAGCCGGTCAGGCGGATGGAAGTCGTCGGCGATGCCGAGGCCGTGCCAGAGGTGCAGGCGCAGGTGCGGCGCGAACTGGACGCGGCGCTGGGGCAGGCCTCGCCGATGGCGGGAATCGAGCGCTTCGCCTTCTATGAGGCGGCAAAGGCGGCGTTCGCCGTGGTGCAGGTCGGCGATCCGCGCCCCTATGGCTGCTTTCTGTTGCGCAAGGGCGTGATCGCCGGCGACATCCGAGCCCCACGCGTCAAGGCAGGGCGTACGGCGCGAACAGGGCCGCCACGGCCCGATAGACCTCCGCCTTGAACGGGATGATCAGGTCCGGCGTCGCCGCCAGCCGTTCCCAGCGCCAGGCGTCGAACTCGGCCTTGTGGCCGCCGGCCGGGTTCTCGATGTCGATCTCGCTCTCGGCGCCCTCGTCCAGCCGGAAGGCGAACCATTTCTGGGCCTGTCCGCGCCAGCGGCCTTTCCAGGCTTCCTTGCCGATATCGACTGGAAGGTCGTAGCTCAGCCAGCCCGGCGCCTCGGCCAGCAGCGTGGCGGAGACGACGTTGGTCTCTTCCCGCAGTTCGCGACGCGCGGCCTGCAGCGGCGTCTCGCCCTTGTCGATCCCGCCCTGGGGCATCTGCCATTGATGGGTGGCGTCGACATGCTCGCGGAGGGCCTTGTTGGCGCGCCGGCCGACGAAGACGAGGCCGCCCCGGTTGAACAGGGCCAGGCCGACGCAGGGGCGGTAGCGGGCAGGGGCGTCCGGCGTCATCTCGACGGGCCCGGCAGCGAACCCGTGGCGCCGGGATTGCGGAAGCCGCGCGCGGCGCTGACCGGCACGAGCGCGATGCCCTTGCCCTCCAGCGTCTCGGCCCAGCGCGCGATCCGGTCGATCGAGACGGGAAGGGCGCTGGCGGCGGCGACGGCGACGCCCTGCTCGCGCGCGAGCGCTTCGAGCCTGGCCAGTTCCTTGTCGATCGCGTCGGCGCGGACGACGCCGTCGACGACGCGGTCGACCTTGAGCGCGGGGATCTGGGCGCGCGCCGCCGAGGAGGCGAGCAGGCTGCGCGAGGAGGAGCCGTCATCGACGACCATCAGGCCGCGCGCGGCGAGCTCGCGCAGCACCGGAGACAGCGCCGCTTCGTCGGCGGTCAGCCGGCCGCCGAGAAAATTGACGATGCCGACATAGCCGGTGAAGCGGCCGAGCACCCATTGCAGTCGTTCGAGATTCTCGGCCGCCTTCGGGCCGGACAGCAGCGTATGCGGGCCGGGGTCGTTGTCGGGATAGTCGAAGGGCTCCATCGGCACCTGCAGGAAGACCTCGTGGCCTTCGCCGCGGGCGCGCTGGACGCTGCGTTCGAGTTCGGCGCCATAGGGCGCGAAAGCGAGCGAGACGGCGCCTGGGAGCTTCGTCACGGCGTCGGCCGTGCCGCTCTGGCTGATGCCGAGGCCGCCGACGAGCAGAGCGATGCGGCCGGCCGGTTTGGCCAGCGGCGGCGGGCCGAGCGGGCGCGCGTAGATCTGCGCCGGCGTCGCGCCGTCGGAACCGATCTTCGGCAGAAGGCCGTGTCGGCTGCGCTCGGTCAGGCGCGGATCGGGCGCGGTCGCGAGCTTGACCGTGCCGCTGTCGGGAATGGTGATGACGATCGAGCCCGGCGCTTCCGAGCCCGGCCTGACCACGGTGACGCCGGCCTCGCTCTCCATCTGGCGGGCGCTGGACTGGGCGCGCGTTTCGGGCTGGACGGTCGCGGCGGGCGGCAGCGCGGCGGTCTGCGGCGGGGGACTGCGCTTTTGGATCGAGGCCGTCGCGGTCGGCTCGCCACCGGCGGGATCGCGCCTGATCGCCACGACGAGCAGCAGCGACGCAAGGACAAGGCCGGTGAGGCCGGCGCAGCCCCAAGCGATCCAGCGGGCCCAGGGCCTGCCGGTTGGCGGGGGGCGGTCCTGACCGAGGGGACGGTCAAGCTCCGTGAGCGGCATTCCGGCCAAGGGCAGCCGTCCTCAACTCATGCGCATCGGACCCGAATCAGCGGCCCGCGCGCTAGTCTTGTCGCGTCGCGCGCGTCCCGTCGAGCCCGAGTCGGAGGCCGAGAAAAACCCCGGGTGGATTTCTCCGCCCAGGGTTTCGATTCCGGTAAGACAGGCCAGGCTTTTCAGTTCGGCTTTTTCAGTTCGGCTTGGGCTCCTCGGGCGCCGGCGCCGCGGCCGGAGCGGCGGCATCCTTCTTGACCCCGCGCAAAAGGTTAAGCGCGGCGATCAGCTGGGTGTCCTTGGTCGGGTCGTTGGGCACGTAGGACGCCGAACCGGACTGCTCGTCCTTGCCGTCGCTGGATTTGAGATGGCCCTTCAGCGCCGCCTCGCCCTTGTTCTCGGTCAGCTTGTCCTTGAGATCGGCCGGGATGTCCTGGATCACCTCGATGTCGGGCGAAATGCCCTTGGCCTGGATCGAGGTGCCCGACGGGGTGTAGTAGCGCGCGGTGGTCAGGCGCAGGCCGCCATTGCCGCCGAGCGGGATCACGGTCTGGACCGAGCCCTTGCCGAAGGAGCGCGTGCCCAGCACGGTCGCGCGCTTGTGGTCCTGCAGCGCGCCGGCGACGATCTCCGCGGCCGAAGCGGACGAGCCGTTGATCAGCACGACCAACGGCTTGCCTTTGGTCAGATCGCCCGCCTTGGCGTTGAAGACCTGCGTCTCCTCGGCGTTGCGGCCGCGCGTCGAGACGATCTTGCCGCGCTCGAGGAAGGCGTCGGAAACGAGCACGGACTGGTCGAGACGGCCGCCGCGGTTGTTGCGCAGGTCGATGACGTAGCCCTTGATCTTGTCGACGCCGATCTCGGTGTTGACCTTGTCGATCGCCTTGCGCAGGCCCTCATAGGTCTGCTCGCTGAAGGTGCCGATGCGGATATAGCCGACATCGGCCTCGACGCGCTCCTCGACCGCCGGCACGACGATGGTCGAGCGGGTCAGGGTGAATTCGAGCGGCTCGGGCTTGCCGGGGCGCTCGATCTTGAGCTTGACCTGCGTGTTGATCAGGCCGCGCATCTTTTCGACGGCCTGGGTCAGGGAGAGGCCCTTGACCTCGGTCTCGTCGATCTGGCGGATCAGGTCGCCGGTCAGGATGCCGGCCTTGGAGGCGGGCGTGTCGCGGATCGGCTTGGCGACCTTGAGAACGCCGTCCTCCATCGTCACCTCGATGCCGAGGCCGCCGAACTGGCCGCGCATGTCGGTGTCCATGTCGCGGAACGACTTGGCGTCGAGATAGCCCGAATGGGGATCGAGCGAGGAGACCATGCCGTTGATGGCGGCCTCGATCAGCTTCTGTTCATCCGGCTTCTCGACATAGTCGGTGCGGATCTTCTCGAAGATGTCGCCGAACAGGTTGAGGCTGCGATAGACCTCGGCCGAGGCCGCGACCGCGCTGGTCGAGGAGAACAGCCTGGTCTGGGTGACCACGCCCGTCAGGCCCGCGCCGGCGATGGCGCCGGCCAGAACGAGAGAAACCTTGCGCATCATCCGCGAACCTTTTCGCTTTGCGGTTTCGTCCACCAGGGCGTCGGATCGATCGAGACGCCGTCCTTGCGGAATTCGATATAGAGGATCGGCTGCCCGGTTCCCGGGCCGACGATCGATGCCGCAGCTTCCGACGTTTCGCCCATCACTGCAACAGGTTCTCCGGCGAGAACGAATTGATTCAAGGTGACGTCGATCCGCTGCATGCCGGCCAGCAAGATATAGTATCCCGCGCCCGCATTCAGGATCAAGAGTTGCCCGAAGGAGCGGAACGGACCGGCATAGGCCACCCAAGCGTCAGATGGTGCCGAAATCAGGGCGCCGGGACGCGTGCTCAAAGAAATTCCGCGCGTCATTCCTCCGGCGCCGTCGTTTTCGCCGAAACCACGCAATTGTGATCCCGCCGCCGGCAGCGCCAGCAGCCCGCGCGTTTCCGCGAAGGCGATCTTGGGCGCCAGCCTGGCCGGATCCCGGAACGCGAGCGCGGCCATGCGCTGGCGCTGCTCGCGCGTTTCGGCCTCCAGCGCCTGCCTGGCCGAATCGGCAGCCCGCGTCGCGACCGAAATCTCCTTCTCCATGCGCTCGACGAAATCGCGCAGCGACTTCGCCTGCGCCGCGAGCTCGCCGCCCTGGCTGCGCTGCGCCTCGGCGTCCCTGGCCGCGCTCGCCTCGCGCAGACGCCGCGCATCGACCAGCGAAGCGAGGCGCTGCCGCTCGCCGGCGAGCTGCTCCAACTCCGCGGTGAGCGCCTTGCGCTCCGAGCCGATGCCGTTGCGCAGGCGCATCAACTCGCCGAGATCGGCGCTGAGGATCTCGATCTCCTGGCGCAGATCCGGCACGACCGCGCCGAGCAGCATCGAGGCGCGCACCGCCTCCAGGATGTCTTCCGGCCGCACCAGCACGGCCGGCGGCGGCCGGCGGCCGATGCGCTGCAGCGCCGCCAGCACCTCGGCGATCAGGCCGCGCCTGCCTTCGAGCGAGCGCCGGATCGCCGCCTCGCTGGCCTGCAGCAGGGCAAGCCGTTCCTCGGTCGCGCCGATGCGCCGCTCGGCCGCCTGGGCGCGCCGCGTGGTGTCCAACAGCGAGCCGTTCAGCGCGGCGCGGTCGGCGCGGATCGCTGCGATCTCGGTCTCCAGCTTGGCCCGCGCCTCGGCGTTGCCGGCGAGACGCTGCTCGATCGCCTTGAGCTCGGCCTCGCGGGCCTGCTTTTCGGCCTGCTTGGTCTGCGCCTCGCGGGTGAGCTGCTCGGGATCGGGGGAGGGCGCCTGGGCCGCGGCTGGTACAATCATTAGAGAGAGCGCGATGAGGCCTGCGCGCATTCCCTCCCCCCGCTTGCGGTGGGGAGGGCTGGGATGGGGTGGCGTATGGCCGGGCGACACGGCCGAGCCTCTTTCTGCACGCCCCCCCATCCCTGACCCTTCCCCACCGCAAGCGGGGGGAAGGGGACAGGTAGCGGCTCGCAACCTGCGAATCAGGGAGCGCGAAAGCGTCATGCGCGATGATAGGGGTGGCCGGCGATGATCGTCATCGCCCGATAGAGCTGTTCGAGCACGAGCGCGCGCACGATCTGGTGGGGGATGGTCAAGGCGCCGAAGGCGAGCGTCAGTCCGGCCCGATCGCGGATGTCGTCGGAGAGCCCGTCGGCGCCGCCGATGACGAGGCTGGCGGAAACCGCCCCGGCATCGCGGGCAGCAGTGATCCGGGCCGCGAAGGCCTCGCTGCTCTGGCTCTTGCCGCGTTCGTCCAGCGCGATGACGAGGCCGGGCTGGAGCTTGGCCAGGATGGCCTGGCTCTCTTCGCGCTTGCGCTCGTCGGGACGGCGGCCGCGGCCCTCGGTGATCTCGACGATGTCGGGGCCGCTCAGTCCGAGTCCGCGACCGAGCGCCACGGCCCGCTCGCGATAACGCTCGCAGAGTTCGCGCTCGGGGCCGTCCTTGAGACGGCCCACCGTGATCAGCGCGAGGCGCATGCGGTCTCGACGTCAGTTCAGCTGACGAGCCGCTCGTTCGGCCGGTCGGCGCCCCACATCTTCTCGAGATTGTAGAACTGGCGCACTTCCGGGCGGAAGATGTGGACGATGATGTCGCCGGTGTCGATCAGCACCCAGTCGCAGGCCGGCATGCCTTCGACCTTGGGCGTCGGCAGGCCGGACCCCTTGATCGCCTCGACCAGCGACTCGGCGATGGACGCGACATGGCGGTTCACCCGGCCGGACGCGATGATCATGGCGTCGGCCAGCGAGGTCTTTCCGACCAGATCGATGACGGTGACGTCCTCGGCCTTCATTTCTTCGAGGACATGCAATGCGAGGGCTACGCTATCGGCGGACGGGTTGTCCGACATAGCGGCCTGGGGAAGCGGCGCGGGCTCGGCTTCGCCAAGGGTCTGACGGTTCAGTTCCGTATCCTCTCGATCACGACGCGCTCCAGCGCGACCCGATCAAATTACGCCTCCCGGGGCCGAAATTCAATCGGATTCGGCCTCCCGGCGCAGCTGCGTGGACGACAGCGCCGAGCGCCTGCCATGCAGGAAGACCCAGGCCGGAGGCTCGGCGCCCGCCAGCGCGCCGGCCTGATTCTCCGAAATGCGCCAGCGCGACAGCCAGTTGGCCGCCGGCGAGGCGATGGCGCGATGGGTCGAGCCCGGCCGGTCGATCACCGCGATCGGCATCATCCGGGCGATCGCGCGCCACTCGTTCCAGCGGTGGAAGCTGGCGAGATTGTCCGAGCCCATGATCCAGACGAAGCGCACGCCGGGGCAGCGCAGGGTGAGCGCGCGCAGCGTGTCGGCGGTGTAGCGCGTGCGCAGTTTCGCCTCGATCCCGGTCGCCTGGATGCGGCCATGGTCGGCGATCGTGCGGGCGAAGGCGATGCGCTCCGCGAGCGGCGGCAAGCCGGCATTGTCCTTGAGCGGGTTGCCCGGTGTCACCAGCCACCAGACCCGGTCGAGCTGGAGGCGGCGCAGCGCGGTCAGGCTCGCCAGCCTGTGGCCGTCATGGGCCGGGTTGAAGCTGCCGCCGAACAGGCCGATGCGCAGGCCCGGCGCATGCGGCGGCAGGCGCAGATGCTCGGCGCTCGCGGCGGGATCGGGCGTCACGACGGTCTTGCCGGTCACGGCCTGATCTGGCCGTCGCCATGGACCCGGTATTTGAAGGAGCAGAGCTGCTCGACGCCGACGGGCCCGCGCGCGTGCATGCGACCCGTGGCGATGCCGATCTCCGCGCCGAAGCCGAACTCGCCTCCATCGGCGAACTGCGTCGAGGCGTTGTGCAGCACGATGGCGGAATCGACCTCGGCCAGGAAGCGCGCGGCCGCGTCCGCGTCGGCGGTGACGATCGCCTCGGTATGGCTGGAGCCGTGCCGGGCGATGTGGTCGATCGCCGCATCGAGTCCGGCGACGACCTTGACGGCAATGATCCTGTCGAGGAATTCCGTCGCCCAGTCTGCTTCCGTCGCGGGCGTGACGCGCGGATCGACGGCTTGCGCCGCCGCATCGCCGCTCACGGCGCAGCCGGCGTCGAGCAGGTCGCTCACCAGCGGCGCGAGATGGGTCGCGGCGCAGGCCGCGTCGACCAGCAGCGTCTCGGCCGCACCGCAGACGCCGGTGCGACGCAGCTTGGCGTTGAGCACGAGGGCGCGGGCCATGGCGAGGTCGGCTTGCCCATGGACGTAGACATGGCAGTTGCCGTCGAGATGGGCGAAGACCGGCACGCGCGCATCGCTCTGGACACGGGCGACCAGGCTCTTGCCGCCGCGCGGCACGACGACGTCGACGCAGCCGCCGAGGCCTTTGAGGATTTCGCCGACGGCGTCGCGATCGCGGGTCGGGACGAGCTGGAGCGCGTCGTCGGGCAGGCCGGCTTCCGCCAGCCCCTCGCGCAGGGCCGCCGCGATCGCGCTCGACGTCCGGAAGCTGTCGGAGCCGGCGCGCAGGATCGCGGCGTTGCCGCTCTTCAGGCAGAGCGCGCCCGCGTCGGCCGTGACGTTGGGCCGGCTCTCGAAGATCACGGCGATGACGCCGAGCGGGGTCGCGACGCGCTCGAAGCGCAGGCCGTTGGGTTGCGTCCACTGCGCCTTCACGCGGCCGACCGGGTCGGTCAGCGCCGCGACCTCGACGACGGCATCCGCGACGCCGTCGAGCCGGCCGGCATCGAGCATCAGCCGGTCGATGAAGGCGGCGGTCTGGTCGGCTTTCCTGGCGTCGGCCAAGTCGAGCGCGTTGGCGGCGAGGATGGTGTGGGCGTTCCGGCGCAGCGCGTCGGCCATGGCGAGCAGGGCCGCGTCCTTCCGCGCCGTCGGCGCCAGCGCGACGATCCGCGCGGCCGTCCGCGCCCGCCGCCCGAGATCGGCCATCAGCGCGGTGATGTCCTGCGTCTCGGTGGTCGCAACCACCCGCAATGCCTGCTCGCTCGTCATATCCGACCCGTCCGCTTGGGCGTCGCCACGCCGGATGGCGGCGACCGTCCACCTTCAGCCCTCATCCGATCTTCTAAACCAGCCCGAGCGCCATGTCGTCCCGGTGGATCATCTCGGCGCGGCCGGGATAGCCGAGCACGGCGGCGATGTCGCGCGAGGCCTTGCCGAGCACGAGCGCCGCCTCGGCCGCATCATAGGCGACGAGGCCGCGGCCGAGCACGAACCCCGCCGCGTCGCGGATCAGGACGGCGTCGCCGCGCGCGAAATCGCCCTCGATCCGGCTGACGCCGACCGGCAGCAGGCTCGCCCCGCCGGCGAGCGCGCGCGCCGCGCCCGCATCGACATAAAGCGAGCCGCGCGGCTCCAGCGAGCCGGCGATCCAGGTTTTTCGCGCGGTCGCGGGCGTGGACGCGGTGAGGAACCAGGTGCAGCGTGCGCCCTGGTTGATCGCGGCGAGCGGGTTCTTCCCGCGTCCGTCGGCGATCAGCATATGGGCGCCGCCGGCGCAGGCGATCCGGCCGGCCTCGATCTTGGTGCGCATGCCGCCGCGCGACAGTTCCGACGCCGCGCCGCCCGCCATCGCGTCGATCTCGGGCGTGATGCGTTCGACGACGGGGAGATGCCGGGCCGACGGGTCGCCCGCGGGCGGGGCGGTATAGAGCCCGTCGATGTCGGAGAACAGCACCAGCAGGTCGGCGCCGGCCATGGTCGCGACGCGGGCGGCGAGCCGGTCGTTGTCGCCATAGCGGATCTCGGTGGTGGCGACGGTGTCGTTCTCGTTGATGACGGGAATGGCGCGCAGGTCGAGCAGCCGGCCGAGCGTGGCGCGCGCATTGAGGTAGCGCCGGCGCTCCTCGGTGTCGGCGAGCGTCAGCAGGATCTGGCCGGCGGTGAGGCCGTGATGGGAAAGCGCCTCGGCCCAGGTCCGGGCCAGCGAAATCTGGCCAACGGCGGCGGCGGCCTGGCTCTCCTCCAGCCTGAGCGGACCCGACGGCAGGCCGAGCACGGTGCGCCCGAGCGCGATCGCGCCCGAGGAGACGACCAGCACGTCGGCGCCGCGCTGGTGCAGGTCGGCGAGGTCCTCGGCGAGAGCCGCGAGCCAGGCCTGCCGCAGCCGGCCGCGCGCCCGGTCGACGAGCAGGCTGGAGCCGACCTTGACGACGATCCGGCGGAACTGGGCGAGCGAGGGGGTCTGCACGGGCATGGCGCCGAGGTTATGGAAAGAGCGTCCTGCCTTTGGCGAAAAGCGCGCGCTTGTAAAGCGTTGCGCCCGTCTTCGGCGGCCGCGACGGCGATTCACCCGCTGGCTGCATTGACAAGCGCGGCTCTGGCGCTCATATGAGCAAAGTCGATATTTAGGCCGAACGACGTGGCCCCGCGCATGAGAAATGCGCCTGCTGACGACCTTCACCGCTCAAAAAATCGAAAAATCTGGCGCGTGAGCGATCGCGTGCCGTCACAGCATTTCGCGAAAGAGGTTCGTCATGGCCGCCGGCACAGTCAAATGGTTCAATTCCACCAAGGGTTTCGGCTTCATTCAGCCGGATGATGGCGGGCAGGACGTGTTCGTCCACATCAGCGCCGTCGAGCGCGCCGGAATGCGCGATCTCCGCGAAGGTCAGAAGATCTCCTACGAGATGGTCCAGGACAAGCGCTCGGGCAAGATGTCGGCCGACCAGCTCCGCGCCGAGTGAACCGCCAGGCCGCATCTGTCGGCACCGGAATTCAGGTCGGGCGACCACGGATGTACTGGCGCCAAGACCTTCCGGGCCTGAGACGATGCGGCACGATGAGGGGTCGGGGTTCAAAGCCCGGCCCTTTTTCCGTCATTCCACACGCAGGAGGCTCAAAGCCATGCAGGTTCTCGTCCGCGACAACAATGTCGACCAGGCCCTCCGGGTCCTGAAGAAGAAGATGCAGCGCGAAGGCGTGTTCCGCGAGATGAAGCGCCGCTCGGCCTATGAGAAGCCCTCCGAAAAGCGCGTCCGCGAGAAGGCCGACGCCATCCGCCGCGCCCGCAAGGTCGCTCGCAAGCAGATGCAGCGCGAAGGCCTGATCGCCGCGCCGAAGCCGAAGCCGAGGCCGGCCCGCACTGGGAGCGCAGCGCCTGCGCGTTGATTTCGATACCAATCCGGGGCGATTTGGATTATTGCCCGCTCGCGGGCCGACATGTCGCCCGTGTGAACCCAAAGAAGGCCGACCTTGAAGAACCCGAACGACCGCAGCTTTACTGATCGCCAGTCCAACTCCGCAGCCGCCAAGAAGGCGCTTCTCGAGCGTTTCAAGGCGAGGCCGGGACCGGACGACCCGATCATGCAGCAGCGCCGCGCGGAACGTGAGGCCGTCGCCGTCGCGCGCGCCGCCCGCGACGCCGAGAAGGCCGCCGCCCGCGCCGAGGCCGAGCGCCTCGCCGAGATCGAGCGCGCCCGCCTCGCCGAGGAAGAGCGCATCGCCGAACTCGCCCGCGAGGCAGCCCGCAAGGCCGAGCAGGCCAAGCGCGACGCCGAGCGCCCGCGCAAGGTGCTGCTCGAGGCCGTGCAATACGCCCAGATGCGCGCCGCCGGCAAAGGCCGCCGCTAGGCTTTGGGCTATCGGCCGCCGCCGGTGAAGGCGCGGCCCGAGACCCGGTTCGTCGCTTCCATGTCGGGCCGGCAAGATCCTCGACCTCGCTCCACCCTGCGGGGCGGCCGAGTCTGAACTTGCCTGAGAGGAGCCGGATCGCTCCGGGCCGACGGTCCGAAGCGCGAATTCCGCTCCCGCCCCAGACCGGAGCGAGCCGCCATGGCCACGCGAGGATTGTCGGCCGACGAGATCAAGCGTCGCGCCCAGGCCGCTTTCGACAAGGCCGACGCACGCAAGCAGGAAGCCTCGCGCGCCATGGAAGCCGAGCGCGCCGCCCGCGACGCGGTGCTGCAGAAGACCGCGCGCCTGCGCGCGCTGCGCCTCGCCAAGGAGGCGGCCGAGGCCGAGACCGCCGCGATCGTCGCCGCCGAGCAGGCCCAGGCCAAGGCCGACATCGTCGAGGCCAAGGCCGCCGCGAAGGCCGCCAAGACCAAGACGGCGACCGACAAGGCGGCCAAGAGCGCCGAGCGCGCGGCCAGATCCGCCAGGCGCGAGCCCGGCTGACAAACGGCGTCACGGGAGGCCCGAACGGGATCAATCCTCCGTTGCGCGCATCCGTTAAAACGCGCGCCACCGCATATGATTTGCCGGCTTTCTGTTTCCGGCGCGGCGTCAGGCGGCGACGAATGTCAGCGCCACGCCGTTGAGGCAGTGGCGCTTGCCGGTCGGGGGCGGGCCGTCGTCGAAGACATGGCCGAGATGGCCCCCGCAGCGCCGGCAATGCACCTCGGTGCGCGTCATCAGGAATTTGCGGTCGGTCCTGGCGCCGACGGCGTCGGGCAACGGCGCCCAGAAGCTCGGCCAGCCCGTGCCGCTGTCGAGTTTCGTCGCCGACGCATGGACGGGCAGGTTGCATCCGGCGCACCGGAAAGTCCCTGCGCGTTTTTCCCGATCGAGCGGGCTGCTGAAGGCGCGCTCCGCGCCTCGCGGCGCAGCACGCCGTTGGGCCGGCGTCAGCAACTCTTCCATTCGGCATCGGTCCGCGTGACCCCGAACGTTGCCTCGGCGGCGCCGGCACGGTGGTTCTCGACCGCCAGCATCGACGCGATTGCGCCCGCGCCGCCGCCAACGGAAACGCCCGACAGCAGGTTTCGTCTCGAAAGCATCGGCTTGTCCTTCCAATTCTTTCCGATAACGCAACAGAGCTTGGTCCGGACATGAACGCGTCCTCACGAAGCCGCGACCGTGTTTGCGCTGCTTCACAACGTAAGTTCCGGCGGTTGTCCAGCAATGCCGGAATGCTGAGACGGTTTCACGGCTATGCCGCCGCCGCTGGCCCGCTCGCCATGCTGCGCTGCGAAGAATCGTCGTCAGCCATGCCGCCAGCCTGTTGCGGCGCCGGCCAGGGCAAGAGGCGGTCGGACAAGACTGTAGACCTTAGTCTTACGTCCTGCTCTTGCGTTGCGAAGAGAAGCGATAAACTCTGCAATATCGCGGCGAAAAGCCGCTCCAAGGACTCGTCCGGCCACAAGGACAGAGCAGCAGGGAGAGATGACCATGTCGGAGACAGTCAAGCCTCGTTCAAGCCGCCGCAACTTCCTCAAGGTCGCGGGTCTCGCCGGCGCCGGCGCGATCGCCATGCCGCAGGTCAGCCGGGCCCAGACCGTGACCTGGAAATACCAGTCGACCTGGCCGACCAAGGACATCTTCCACGAGATGGCGGGCGACTTCGCCAGGCGCGTCAACGAGATGTCGGGCGGCCGCCTGAAGCTCGACGTGCTCGCCGCCGGCGCGGTGGTGCCGGCCTTCCAGATGCAGGACGCGGTCGCCGCCGGGATCCTCGACGCCGGCCACGGCGTCTGCGCCTACTGGTACGGCAAGAACAAGGCGTTCTCGCTGTTCGGCACGCCGCCGGCGCTGGGCTGGGACGCGCATTCCTTCCTCGCCTGGATGAACTATGGCGGCGGCTACGAACTCTACAACGACCTCGTCCAGAACCAGCTCAAGCTCAACCTCGTCGGCTTCCTGTCCGGGCCGATGCCGTGCCAGCCGCTCGGCTGGTTCAAGAAGGAGCTGAAGACGGCCGACGACTTCAAGGGCCTGAAATACCGCACCGTCGGGCTGGCTGCGGACCTGATGCGCGAGATGGGCGCGGCGGTGACGATCCTGGCCGGCGGCGAGATCGTGCCGGCGCTGGAGCGCGGCGTCATCGACGGGGCGGAGTTCAACAACCCGTCCTCGGATTCGCTGCTCGGCTTCCAGGATGTCGCCAAGGTGTTCATGCTGCAGAGCTACCACCAGGCGGCGGAGGCTTTCGAGATCATCTTCAACAAGACCAAGTTCGACGCGCTCTCGCCGGAGCTCAAGGCGATCGTGAAATACGCCGCCGAATCCTCCTCATCGGACATGCTCTGGAAGGCGCTCGACCGCTACTCCAAGGATCTCGACATGCTGCGGACCAAGGGCGTCAGCATCGTCCAGACGCCCGAGGCGATCCTCACGGCGCAGCTCGCCGCCTGGGACAAGGTGCTCGACAAGCTCGGCGGCGAAAACGCCTTCTTCAAGAAGGTGGTCGAGTCGCAGAAGGCATGGGTCAAGCGCTCGGTCGGCTATGAACGGGTCAACACCCCGCCGCGCGAACTCGCCTACACGCACTTCTTCAAGGCGTGAGCTGCCAACGCCGCAAGACCACGCCGTCATCCCGGGCAAGCTGCGAAGCAGCGCCGCTCCGGGATCCATTCCTGAACCGTTCAGGCGTGGATCCCGGCTCTTCGCTTCGCTCCGGCCGGGATGACGGCGCGGGTCTGTCCGGAGTGATGGAATGACGTTTATCCTGGCGATCGATCGCTTCAACTCCGCCATCGGCAAGATCGCCGGCTGGGCGATCGTGATCCTCACCTTCGCCGTCTGCTACGAGGTCTTCGTGCGCTACGCCCTGCGCGCGCCGACGACCTGGGCCTTCGACGTCAGCTACATGCTCTATGGCGCGCTGTTCATGCTCGCCGGCCCCTATGCGCTGGCGCGCAACGGGCATGTCCGCGGCGACTTCAAATACAGGACCTGGCCGCCGCGAACGCAGGCCTCGATCGACCTCGCCTGCTATCTGCTGTTCTTCTTCCCCGGCATCCTGGCGCTGATCTATGCCGGCTACGGCTTCGCCGCGTTCTCCTGGCTGATCAGGGAGCACTCCTCCTTCTCGCCGGATGGGCCGCCGCTCTACCACTTCAAGACGCTGATCCCGGTCGTGGGCGTGCTGATGGCGGCGCAGGGCGCGGCGGAGGTGGGGCGCTGCCTGATCTGCCTGCGCGAAGGGCGGTGGCCGCATCGGCTGTCCGACGTCGAGGAGCTCGAGAACGAGATCCTCGCGGAGGTCAGCGAGAAGGGCCTCGACGCGAAGCTCAGGGACATCGGGCAGCACAAGGGAAGCATCTGATGCTGGGTCTTGAGTCCGCCCAACTCGGCGTGGTGATGCTGGGCCTGTTCGTCGTCTCGATCGTGCTCGGCTTCCCGATTGCCTTCACGCTGATGGCTCTCGGCGTCGGCTTCGGCTATTTCGCCATGGGCGACGCGATCTTCCAGCTCGTCGTCCAGCGCGCCTACTCGACGATGACCAACGACGTGCTCATCTCGGTGCCGCTGTTCACCTTCATGGGCTACATCATCGACCGCGCGAACATCCTCGACCGGATGTTCCGGGCGCTGCAGCTCGCGATCGGAGGGCTGCCGGGCTCGATCGCCATCGTCACCATGATCATCTGCGCGCTCTGGGGCATCGCGTCCGGCATCGTCGGCGCGGTCGTCGTGCTGATGGGGCTGCTCGCCTTGCCGGCGATGCTTCGCGCCGGCTATGACGAGAAGCTCGCGACCGGCGTGATCTGCGCCGGCGGCACGCTCGGCATCCTGATCCCGCCGAGCGTGATGCTGATCCTTTACGGCGCGACCGCCGGCGTCTCGGTGGTGAAGCTCTACGCGGCGGCCTTCATCCCTGGCTTCGGCCTGACGGCGGCCTATATCCTCTACATCGTCTTCATGGCGATGTGGAAACCGCGACTCGCGCCGAAGCTGCCGCCGGAGGAGCGGAGCGCGCCGCTCGGCACCATCGTCTACGAGATCATGGTCTCGTTCATGCCGCTGACGCTTTTGACCATCGTCGTGCTGGCGGTGATCTTCTTCGGCATCGCGACGCCGACCGAGTCGGCGGCGATGGGGGCGCTCGGCGCGCTGATCCTGGCGATCTGCTACCGCGCCCTGACGTTCCAGAAACTGAAGGAGTCGGTCTTCCTGACGGCGCGCACCACCGCGATGGTGTGCTGGCTCTTCGTCGGCTCGGCGATCTTCTCGGCCGTCTTCGCCTATCTCGGCGGGCAGGCCTTCATCGAGAAGTTCGTGCTCGGCCTGGGGCTGAACTCGATCGGCTTCATGCTGGTGACGCAGGCGATCATCTTCGTGCTGGGCTGGCCGCTGGAATGGACCGAGATCATCATCATCTTCGTGCCGATCTTCCTGCCGCTGCTCGACGATTTCGGCATCGATCCGCTGTTCTTCGGCGTGATGGTGGCGCTGAACCTGCAGACCTCGTTCCTGTCGCCGCCGGTGGCGATGGCGCCGTTCTATCTCAAGGGCGTCTCGCCGCCGCACATCACCATCAACCAGATATTCTCCGGCGTGATGCCCTACATCGCCATCGTCGTACTGTTCATGGTGGCGATGTATGTCTTTCCGGGCATGGCGCTGTGGCTGCCGAAATACATGTACGGGTGAGCGCGGGGGATCAGCGCGTGACGCGCTGCTCCTGACCGCAGCGAAAGCCCGCCGCCATCCCGTCCGCGAGCTTTCGCGCCTGCGCATCGGCGTCGGGCTTGCGGCCATCGACGCTTCCGACGATGCGGGCAAAACCGTGGATGGCCGGCACAAGCCCGACCATGATGGGGAGGACGGCCCGGTCCTTCAGGGAAACGGTTCGCCGCATTCGAGCCTGCGCGCCGCCGGCCTCCCTTGACCTTCGCCGCGTCATGCTCCTGATGTCGCGCCATGCCGCGCCGCCCAAAACTTCTCTTCGTCGCCACCGAGGACTGGTTCTTCGCCTCGCATTTCCTGCCGATGGCGCGGGCGGCGCGCGAGCTCGATTACGAGGTCGTGGTGATCGCGCGCGAGCGCCAGCACCGCCGCGTCATCGAGGCCGCCGGAGCAAGGCTCGTCGCGCTGGAGGCCGAGCGGCGCAGCCTGTCGCCAGCCGGGCTCGTCCGCCACGTCGTCGCGCTGCGGCGGCTGATCGCGCTGGAGCGGCCCGACATCCTGCATTGCATCGCCCTGAAGCCGATCGCGCTGGCGGGGCTCGCCGGCAGGCTCGCCGGCGTCGAGCGGCGCGTCTATGCGCTGACGGGTCTGGGTTTCCTCGGCGCGCGGCAGGATCCGCTCGCCGATGCCGCGCGGCTGGCGGCGCGGCTGTGGCTGCGCGAGGCGATCGACGGGCCGAAGGTGCGCTTCCTGTTCGAGAACCCGGACGATCCCGTGGCGCTCGGCCTCGATCCGGCGGATGCCGGCAAGGTCGCGCTGATCGGCGGGGCGGGCGTCGATCCGCTGATCCTGATGCCGGAGCCGATGCCGCTGTTTCCGCCGCTCAAGGTCGCGCTGGTGGCGCGCATGTTGTGGTCGAAGGGCGTCGATCTCGCGGTCGAGGCGGTCAGGCTCGCCCGGGCCGAGGGCGCGCGGGTGGAATTGACGATCCATGGCGCGCCGGACTCGTCCAACCCGAAGGCCATTCCCGAGGCGACGTTGACCGAATGGGCTGCGCGACCGGGCGTGAGCTGGGCCGGTCCGACGCGCGACATCGAGGGCGTCTGGCGCAAACATCATCTCTGTTGCCTGCCCTCGCGCGGCGGCGAGGGTCTGCCGCGCACGCTGCTGGAGGCGGCCGCATGCGGGCGCGCCATCCTGACCACGGACGTGCCGGGCTGCCGCAGCTTCGTGCGCGACGGGCAGGACGGTATGGTCGTTCCGGTCGACGACGCGCCGGCGCTGGCAAAAGCGCTGGTCGTGCTGGCGGGCGCGCCCTCGCTGGTCGAACGCATGGGGACGAGCGCCCGCGCGCGCCTGCTCGACGGCCATACCGAGCGCGACGTTATGGACGGGGTCAAGGCGCTCTATCGCGATCTGCTCGCGGGGCCGACGACGGATGCCATCGCATGAGCGGGCCGGGCGCCGCGCTCGACCGGCGCGGCTTCATCCTGGCGCATACCGCCCTTCTGCCCGTGCCGCATGCGCCGGAGATCTCGCTATACGTCGCGCAGGAAGCCACCGAGCTCTGGCAGAAGACCGAGGACGAACTCGCCACGATCGGGCTGCCGCCGCCGTTCTGGGCCTGGGCCGGCGGCCAGGCGCTGGCGCGCTATCTGTCCGACCGGCCGGAGCTTGTCGCGGGCAGGCGCGTGCTCGACTTCGCCAGCGGGTCGGGGCTGGTCGCGATCGCCGCCGCGAAGGCCGGGGCGGCAAGCGTCGAGGCCTGCGACATCGATGCCTTCGCCGCGGCGGCGATGGCGCTGAACGCGGACGCCAACGGCGTTTCGATTTCGATCCGTCTCGACGA
The DNA here is from genome assembly GCF_058807355.1 of Allobosea sp. GW821-FHT12C12. NCBI lineage: Bacteria > Pseudomonadati > Pseudomonadota > Alphaproteobacteria > Hyphomicrobiales > Alloboseaceae > Allobosea > Allobosea sp. GW821-FHT12C12. The sequence continues at coordinate 549,254 of NZ_JBXAQP010000001.1, read as the reverse complement.
TCTGGTCGGCCGCGACGAAGGCTGGGATGTGATCTGCGCCGGCGACGTCTGCTACGAGAAGGCGATGGCGGAGCGTGTCATCGCGTGGCTCGACGGACTGAGCCGGCGCGGCGCGCTCGTCCTGATCGGGGATCCGGGGCGCGGCTACCTGCCCAGGCAACGGCTGGAAGCGCTCGCGAGTTACGAGGTGCCGGTGACGCGCTCGCTCGAGGACGCCGAAATCAAGCGCAGCACGGTCTGGCGGCTGCTGACCGATTGATCGCGACGGAATTCGTTGCATGGCGACAACGCTCAGCTTGCATTCAGGAAGCTCAGGCTAGACCATCCCGCATCGTCGCCTGGAGCTTCGTTCCGTGAAAACCATTCTGTGTCTCGCCGCCGGCCTGACGGCTTTCGGTCTTTCGATCGGCGGCGCTTCGGCCCAGGTGCGCGGCAGCTATCTGCAGTCCTGCCCGAACGTGACCATGGAAGGCCCGCTGATCGTCGCCGGCTGCCGCGACAGGAACGGCCAGGTCCGCGCCACGCGGATCGATCCGCGCGGCTGCAGCGGCGACATCGCCAACAACAACGGCAATCTGGTCTGCGGCGGCAGTGGCGGCGGCGGTGGCGGCGGCAGAGCCGCGCCTCCACCGCCCCCGCAGCGCGGCTTCGACGACAGGCGCGACGAGCGCCGCTTCGACCCGCGCGACGATCGCCGCGGCTATGAAGACCGGCGCGGCTATGACGATAGACGCGGCTATGACGATCGCCGCTACGACGACCGCCGCCGCTTCGACGACGACGAGCCTCCGCGCCGCCGCCGCTACGAAGAGCGCTGGTGACCGCGGCGGCGGCCGTGCCCCGGTTCAGCCGCCGTGCTTTTCGAGGAAGGCCTCGACGTCGAGGCTCCTGAAATCCGCCAACGCCGCGCCCAGGCGGGCATGCTCCCAATCCCACCAGCCGAGCCGCTGCAGGCGTCCGGCGATCGGCTCGGGAAAGCGGTCCCGGATCGGGCGCGCCGGGTTGCCCGCGACGATCGCATAGGGCGCCACGTCCTTGGTGACGATCGCTCCGCCGGCGACGACCGCGCCCGTGCCGATCGTGCGGCCGGGCAGGATGACCGCGCCATGGCCGATCCAGACGTCGTGGCCGATGGTCACCGGCGTCGAGCGCCTCCAGTCGAAGAACGCCGCGTCGTCCTGCGCATCGTCGAAATAGGCGCTGGCCCGGTAGGTGAAGTGCGACTGGCTCGCCCGCTGCATCGGGTGGTTGCCGGGGTTGATCCGGGTCATCGCCGCGATCGAGCAGAATTTGCCGATCGTCGTGTAGATGACATTGGAATCGTTCACGACATAGGAGTAGTCGTCCATCGCCGACTCGACGAAGGCGGTGCGCGCGCCGATCTCGGTATACCGTCCGAGCGTCGCCTGCCGCACCTGCGCGGTCGGGTCGATCAGGGGTTCAGGTCCGAGTTTCTTGCCTGCCATGTCGTCATCCTCTCCCGTCTCGACCGCCGCTCCGGCCTTGTCGCAAGGCGCGCTCGTGCTCGTCGTCGGCCCGTCCGGCGCAGGCAAGGACACGCTGATGGACGCCGCCCATGCGCGGCTCGCCGGCTGCCGCTTCGCGCGCCGGCTGATCACCAGGCCTGCGATGATCGGCGCGGAGGATCATGACAGCTGCTCGCCGGAAGAGTTCGATGCGGCGGTCGCGCGCCGCGAGATCGCGCTGCACTGGCAGGCGCACGGGCTGAGCTACGGCATCCCGGCCGCGGCGCTTGCCGGCGTCGCGCAGGGCGAGGTCGTGGTCGCAAACGTCTCGCGCGGGGTGATCGCGCAGGCGGAGGCGCTGGGCGCGCGCGTCGTCGTGGTCAACATCACCGCGCCGCCGGACGTGCTGGCGAAGCGCCTCGCGGCGCGCGGCCGCGAGAGCGAAGCCGACATCGCCGCCAGACTGGCGCGGGAAGCGCCGCTCAGAACGCAGAGCGCCGAGCTTGTGACGATCGGCAACGACCGGACGATCGCCGAGGGCGCGGATGAACTGGTGCGCGTGATCGCGGCGCTGTGCCGGCATCGCGGGCTCAGCCCAGGCTGACGGAATCGAGCAGGCGGAAGCGGCTCTCGCGCGTCTCCTGCCGGAACAGCGCGATCCGGTCGATCGCGATCGGCCCCTCGGGCGCCGCATCGGCATAGGCCGAGGCGAGAGCCTGCTTCACGGCCGCGACCCGGTCCCGCGGCAGCGAGCCGGTCAGCGTCATGTGGAAGCGGAAGGCGTCGCCGACATAAGGATAGCCATAGGCTTCGAGATAGGCGCGATGGGCCGGCGTCAGCGGGCTTTTGAGACGGCGCGCCATGTCGGCCTCGCCCAGCGACGCGCGAAACGGCTCGAAGGCCTGCACCAGCGCGAAGGCGAGGCGCTGCAGCGCCGGGCTCTCGGCCGATGGCGTCAGCGCCACGAAGGAGCCGAGCGCCGAGACGGTCAGTCCGGTCAGCGGCACGGGCTCCAGGCTCGCGGCATAGTTGTGCGTGAAGGCGCGCAGCTGCGCCTCGCCGCGGCCGGACGCCAGCTCGAACGGCGCCTTCAGCGTGGCGTGGAAACCGTAGCGGCGCGGCTCCTCGGTCAGCGCCGGCCAGCGCTCTGCATCGCAGCCGTCCGGCGCCGCGAAGGGCACGTCCTCCCCGGTGACCGCGTCGTAGCCGAGCACGGCGCTGCCGAAGCGCCAGAGCGGGCTCGCGGCTTCCGGCGCGTAGTAGATCGCGTAGCGCGGGCCGCTCAAAACGCGCGCTCGCCCTTCGACCAGACCGCGGCGATCACCGGCGTCGGGCCCAGCGCCCTGAAGCGCACGACGTCGGCGCGCAGGCCGGGCTTGAGATGGCCGCGATCCTTCAGGCCGAGAATGTCGGCGACCTTCCAGGTCACCATGCCCATCGCCTCGGGCAAGGCGATGCCATGCTCGGCATGCAGCTTCAGCACGGCCTGCAGCAGGCTGGCGGGGACGTAATCAGAGGACAGCCCGTCGAGCAGGCCCTTCTCGGCCAGCTCGGAAACCGAGACGCCGCCGGAATGCGAGCCGCCGCGCACGACGTTCGGCGCGCCCGCGACGGTCGCGAGCCCGCGCTGCTTGGCGGCGGTTGCGGCCTCGACGGTGGTCGGGAATTCGGAGATCACCGCGCCCGACGCGATGCCGGCCTCGACATGGTCGAGCGTGGTGTCGTCATGGGTCGCGATCGGGATGCCGCGCGTCCGGAACAGATCGACCACCGCCGACCAGTTGCGCGAGACATTGGCCGCGCCCTCCTGCTGGCGGATCACGACGTCCTCCTCGAACTCCTCGACCGTCTTGCCGTTGCCGATCGAGTAGGTCTTGAGATGCTCGATATTGCGCCATTGGCGCTGGCCCGGCGTATGGTCCATCAACGAGACGAGCTGGACCAGCTCGTCGTCCTGATAGGGCGCGATGTCGGCGAGCAGGTCCGGGCTCGTCAGTTCGCAGCGCATATGGATGCGGTGGTCGATGCGGAAGACGTTTTCGCGCTTGCCCTCGGCCAGCGCCGTCATCACGTCGGCGAAGATGTCCTTGCGATAGTCCTTGGCCGAGAAGGGCGTGCCGGCGCAGATCGCGTCGTAGACGGTGGTGACGCCGGCCGCCGCCATCTGCGCGTCATGAACGAGCGCGGCCGCCAGCCCGTTCGGCCAGAACACCTTCGGCCGTGGCATGAAGTGCTTTTCCATGTTGTCGGTATGCATCTCGACGAGGCCCGGCGCGACATAGTCGCCGCCGACGTCGAGCGCGCCCGGCGCTGAGGAGAGGCCGTGGTCGAGCCCCGTGATGCCGGCCTCATTGAAGGCGATGGTGCCGTTGACGATCTCGTTTTCGAGGATCAGGCGGGCATTGGTCAGGATCGTCGTCATCAGGCGGCCTTCCGGAAATCGGTGATGTCGAGATAGCGGGTTGCGACCCGCTCGCGCACGGCCTCGTCATGGAAGATGCCGACGATGGCCGCGCCGTTCTGGCGCGCCTCGGCGATGAGCTCAACCACCACGTCGCGATTGGTCGCGTCGAGCGAAGCGGTCGGCTCGTCGATCAGCATGATCGGCGAGGGGTCGACGAAGGAGCGGGCGATATTGACGCGCTGCTGCTCGCCGCCGGAGAAGGTCGCCGGCGCGAGGTTCCACAGGCGCTCGGGCAGGTTGAGCCGGGCGAGCATGGCCCGCGCGCGGGCGGTCGCGTCCTCCGGAGACGCGCCGCGCGCCAGCAGCGGGTCGCGCACGATGTCGAGCGCCGAGACGCGCGGGATGACGCGCAGGAACTGCGAGACGAAGCCGAGCGTGCGGCGGCGGATGTCGAGCACGGTGCGCGGCACGGCCTGGACGATATCGATCGCGCGTCCGGCATGGGTGATGTGGATATGGCCGGCGGTCGGGCGGTAATTGCCGTAGAGGATGCGCAGCAGGCTCGATTTGCCGGCGCCCGAAGCGCCGGCCAGCACCAGCGCCTCGCCGGCCGCGACGCTGAAATTGACGGCGTCGAAGACGGGCAGGCGGACGCCGCCCTGGTTGTGCAGGGTGAAGACCTTGGCGACGTTCTCGACGCGGATCATCGTGGTCATGGTGTCAGTGCCTTGGGTGGGCGAGGTGACGCCGGTGTGACGGATCCGTCATTGCGAGGAGGCGAAGCCGACGAAGCAATCCAGGGGAGGTCGAGCGCCCGGCTCTGGATTGCTTCGCCGCGCTCGCGACGACGGTGTCGCGGATCACACATTCAGCACCGCCGATGTCAGAAGCTGCGTATACGCATGGTGCGGATCGTCGAGCACCTGGTCGGTGAGGCCCTGTTCGACGACATGGCCGTCCTTCATCACCATCAGCCGGTCGGTCAGCAGACGCGCGACGGCGAGGTCGTGCGTGACGATGATCGCGGCGAGGCCGAGGTCGCGCACCAGCACCCGCAGCAGGTCGAGCAGGCGGGCCTGCACCGAGACGTCGAGGCCGCCGGTCGGCTCGTCCATGAAGACGAGCTTTGGGTCGGAGACCAGCACGCGGGCGATCTGCAGGCGCTGCTGCATGCCGCCGGAGAACTGGCGCGGCCGGTCGTCGATACGCTCGCCGGCGATCTCGACGCGGGCGAGCCAGTCGAGCGCGCGCTCGCGGATCCGGCCGTAATGCCGGTCGCCGCGGTCCATCAGCCGCTCGCCGACATTGCCGCCGGCCGAGACGTCCATGCGCAGCCCGTCGCGCGGGTTCTGGTGGACGATGCCCCAGGCGGTGCGCATCAGGCGGCGGCGCTCCTGCTCGGAGACCGAATAGATGTCGAGCGGAGCGCCCGAGCCGCGAAACAGCACCTCGCCCTCGTCCGGCCGGTCGATGCCGGCTAGGCAGCGCAGCAGCGTCGACTTGCCCGAGCCGGACTCGCCGACGATGCCGAGCACCTCGCCGGGCCAGAGATCGAAGGAGACGTCCGCGCAGCCGATGCGCTCGCCATAGAAGCGGCCCACGCCGGCGGCGGAGAGCAGCGGCGCGGGGTCCAGCGCTGTGTCGGGCGGGGAGACGTGGACGGTCATGGCTTCATCTCCTCGACCAGATGCAGCGCCGCCGCATCGCCCAGCATCGTTCCGCGATGGCCGGCCCCGCGCCGCGTCTCGCAATGGTGGCTGTCGGAGCAGACGAACATGCGCCCGCCGCGATCGTCGGTGACGACCTCGTCGAGATAGCTGTCGGCCGCGCCGCAGAGCCCGCAGGGCTGGCTCCAGCTCTGGATGCGGAAGGGATGGTCGTCGAAATCGAGGCTTGTGACGCTGGTGTAGGGCGGCAACGCGTAGATGCGCTTTTCGCGGCCCGCCCCGAAGAGCTGCAGCGCCGGCGACATGTGCATCTTCGGATTGTCGAATTTCGGGATCGGCGAGGGCGCCATGACATAGCGGCCGTTGACCATGACCGGATAGTCGTAGGTCTTGGTGATCTCGCCATAGCGGGCGATGTCCTCGTAGAGCTTGACCTGCATCAGCCCGTATTCGGCCCAGGCGTGCATTTTCCGCGTCTCGGCCTCGCGCGGCTCGAGCCGGCGCAGGGGCTCGGGCGTCGGCACCTGATAGACCATGATCTGGCCGGCGGTCAGCGGAGCCTCCGGGATGCGGTGGCGGGTCTGGATGATCGTCGCGGCTTCCGTCGCCTCGGTCGTCCTCGCATCGGCCGTGCGCTCGAAGAAGCGGCGGATCGAGACGGCGTTGGTGGTGTCGTCGGCGCCCTGGTCGATCACCTTGAGCATATCGTCGGGTCCGATTATCGCCGCCGTGACCTGGATGCCGCCGGTGCCCCAGCCGCGCGCCAGCGGCATTTCGCGCGAGCCGAACGGCACCTGGTAGCCGGGGATCGCGACCGCCTTCAGCAGCGCCCGGCGGATCATCCGCTTGGTCTGCTCGTCGAGATAGGCGTAGTTGTAGGCCGGCTTCGCGTCGTCCGCCGGCATGGTCTGGTGGATCGTCATTCCGCGGCCTCCCGGAGAGGCCGCGCCTCTCGCGCCAGCCTCTCTTCCCGCTCGCGGACGATGCGGCGGATCAGTTCGAGCTCGCCTTGGAAATCGACGTAGTGCGGCAGCTTGAGATGCTCGACGAAGCCCGCCGCCTCGACATTGTCGGAGTGGTAGAGCACGAACTCGTCCTGCTGCGCCGGGTAGTCCGCCGCCTCGCCGAACTCGCGGCATTTCAGGGCCCGGTCGACCAGCGACATCGACATCGCCTTGCGCTCGGCATGGCCGAAGGCGAGGCCGTAGCCGCGCGTGAACTGAGGCGCGACCTCCTTGGACCCCTGGAACTGGTTGACCATCTGGCATTCGGTCAGGGTGATCTCGCCGAGATCGACGGCGAAGCCGAGCTCTTCCGGGACGAACCCGACGGAGACCTCGCCGACCCTGATCTCGCCGACGAAAGGGTGATTGCCGCCGAAGCCGCGCTGGACGGAGTAACCCAGGCCGAGCAGGAAACCTTCGTCGCCGCGCGCCATCGCCTGCAGCCGGACATCGCGGTCGGCCGGGAAGGCGATCGGCTCGCGGGTCAGGTCGAAGGGGCGCGGATCGCCCTCGGGCGGCGTCTCGGGCTCCATCAGGCCTTCCGCGCCGAGGATGTCGGGGACGCGCGGCATGTGGGCGTCGAGGGCTTCTCCCTCCCCCCGCTTGCGGTGGGGAGGGCCGGGGCGCGGAGGAGAGTTCAGGCCGTCGCCTGGAATGGTCGCCGAGTTCTTTTCTGCGCGCCCCCCCATCCCTGACCCTTCCCCACCGCAAGCGGGGGGAAGGGGACCGGAGACGTCACCCCCATCATCCATCAACCCGAAATCGAACAGCCGATGCGTGTAGTCATAGGTCGGCCCAAGCACCTGCCCGCCCGGCAAATCCTTGTAGGTCGCCGAGACGCGGCGGCGGATCGCCATCGTGGCGGTATCGACCGGCTCGGACGAGCCGAAGCGCGGCAGCGTCGTGCGGTAGGCGCGCATCAGGAAGGCGGCCTCGATCACGTCGCCCTGGGCCTGCTTCAGCGCCAGCGCGGCGAGATCGGGATCGTAGAGCGAGCCCTCGTTCATCACGCGGGCGCAGGCCAGCCCCTGCTGCCCGCGGATCTGCGCGACGGAAATCTCTGGCACGGCCTCGTCGCCGCGCCGGGCTTCCGCGACCAGATCATGCGTGGCGAGGATCGCGGCCTCGCCGCCCTTGACCGCGACATACATCAGCGGAACTCCATGACTTGCGTCGTGCGCGGCACACCGATCAGGGCGTCGCCGCAGGTCAAAATCAGGTCGACGCCGAGCGGGTAGATCTCGGCATTGGCCGCGACCTCGGCCCAGAAGCCGGGGCGAAGGCCGCGCGGCGCGATCGTCCGGCTGCCGTCGATGCCGGGGCCGGAGAGGGTCACCTCCGGGCCGTCATCGAGGCTCGCGACGGAGACGATCACCGTGGCCGAGCGGTCGGGGAACTGGTCATGGCCGGGGTTGAAATCGGCGAGCAGAGGAGCGGCTTCCGCCCCGTCGATCACGGCGAAGCTCGCGGCCATCGGCTCGTCGGTCAGAGCGGCGCCGCAATGGAAGCGCAGCCAGGCTCCTGCCGCCCCGTCGCGAAAGGCAGCGTGCAGCCAGATCGGCGTCTCGTAGTCCGCAAGCGTCAGCAGGGCGGTCGCGGTCGCGCCGTCGAGGCCTTCGGGAGCGGCCGTGTCACGCGCGATCTCATGGCGCGTGCCGGGCTCCGAGAGCGCCGCGAGCAAGGCGCGGAAAGCGCTCTGGGACTGGAAGACGGGGTCGGAAAAACCCGCCGCGATCATGGCGTCGCCTGCCATCACGAGCCCCTGACCAGAGTGAAGAAGTCGACCTTTGTCGCGGCGGCCTTGCGCGAGGCGAGGTCGCGGGCCGCGGCCTGCGCCTCGGCGAGGCGGGCGACGCCCTTCCTGAGTTGGCCGTCGCTTTCGCGTTGCAGGCGGGCGTCGAGGATCGCGGCGAGGCGCGCCTTGCGGCCGTCGCGGCCGAGCGCATAGGAGAATCCCATGGCGCCATCGGCGAGCCTGACGACGCAGCGCGTCACCGTGGCCTCGCCGAGATTGAAGCGGCGGCCGGCGCCGCCGGCCCGACCTTCGACCATGACCGTGCCGGTCTCGGGCGCCTTCATCATCTCGTGAGCCGGAGGCTCAGGGCCGGCCAGGTCCTCGATCTCGGCGCGGGTGGCGCGGGCGAGGACCGCCATCCAGCCTTGCCGCTCGGAGTGTGGGTTCGTCGTCATGCGTCGTCTGGCCATCCGCTAATGTCTAGACTATCATAGGCATCTTGCGAGCAAAGGTCTATACATTTTGGACGACATTTCGATGACGGATTCGGCTGCGGCTGCGACCGAGCCGGGTACGGCCTGGCGGCGCATCGCCGATACGCTCGCGGCCGAGATCGAGACGGGCGCCTATGCGCCGGGCGACATCCTGCCGGCCTCGGTCGCGCTGGCCGAGCGCTACGGCGTGCATCGCCACACCGTGCGGCAGGCCTTTCGCCATCTCGCCGAGCAAGGGCTGGTTTCGGTCTCGCGCGGGCGCGGCACGCAGGTCAATGCGCGGCGCTTTCCGTATCCTCTCGGCCGGCGCGTCAGCATGCGCGCCAATCTCGGCAAGCTCGGCATCGCCGCCTCGAGCCGGATGCTGTCGGCCGCGCAAGCTCCGGGCGAGGCGGAGATCTGCGCGCAGCTCGGCCTGAGAACGGGTGCGCCGCTCTGGCGGCTGGAGGGACTGAGCCTCGCCGACGGCGCGCCGATCGGGACCGGCACGCATTGGCTCTCCGCCGAGCGCTTTTCCGGGTTCGACGAGGTCTATGCCAAGGCGCAGGCCTCGATGACGGCGGCGTTCAGGGCGGTCGGGATCGAGGACTATGTCCGGCGCTCGACACGGCTGACGGCAAGGCTCGCCAGCGAGCGCGAGGCCGAGCTGCTCCAGATCGCGCCCGAGGCGGCGGTGATGGTCTCGCTCGCGGTCGACGCCCTGCCGGACCTGACGCCGATCCATCTCGTCGAGAGCGTCTTCGCCGGCGAGCGCATGGAGATGGTGGTCGAGCCCTTCGAGACGTGAGGGCGGCGACTACTCCGCCGGCTGCGGATGGGCATGCGCGACAGGCGCGCCATGCACGGCCCGCTTCTTCCGGGCCAGATAGGTATAGGCGACCGGCACCACGAAGAGCGTCAGCAGCGTGCCGAAGCTCATGCCGCCGACGATGACCCAGCCGATCTGGCGGCGGCTCTCTGCGCCCGCGCCGGTGGCGAGAGCCAGCGGCACGGCGCCCAGCACCATCGCGCCGGTCGTCATCAGGATCGGCCGCAGCCGCAGCTCCGCGGCCTCGACCAGCGCATCGACCATCTCCTTGCCCTCGTCGCGGAGCTGGTTGGTGAATTCGAGAATCAGGATGCCGTGCTTGGTGATCAGCCCGACCAGCGTGATCAGGCCGATCTGGCTGTAGACGTTCATCGTTCCGCCGGTGAGCCAGAGCGCGGCCAGCGCCCCGGTCAGCGAAAGCGGCACCGAGACCATGATGACGACAGGGTCGATGAAGCTCTCGAACTGCGCCGCCAGCACGAGATAGATGAAGAACAGCGCCAGCAGGAAGACGATCAGGATCGACGAACCGGATTGCCTGAACTCGCGGCTCTGGCCGGAATAGTCGATCTGCACCGTGGTCGGCAGCACCTTGGCGGCGGCCGTCTCCAGCACGGCCAGCGCATCGCCGAGCGAATAGCCGGGACCGGGCACGGCGGTGATCGTCGCCGAGCGGAGCTGGTTGAAGCGGATCAGCTCCTTGGGCGCGACATTCTCCTCGATCGTGACCAGCGACGAGAGCTGCACGACCGCGCCGCCGCGACCCATCAGGTAGATCGTCTGCAGGGCCTGCGGCGTGTTGCGGTCCTGGCCCTCGACCTGCAGGACGACGTCGTATTGCTCGCCGTTCATGTTGAAGCGCGTGACCTGGCGGCCGCCGAGCAGCGTCTCCATGGTGCGGCCGACGACGTCGACGCCGACGCCGAGATCGGCGGCGCGCTGCCGGTCGATCGAGACCTTGAGCTGAGGCTTGTCGAGGATCAGGTTCGATTCGAGGTTGGTCAGCGCCGGATTGCCCTGGACCTCGGCCAGAAGCTGGTCGACATAGGTCTTGATCTGGGCATAGGGCTCGGCCGAGCGCAGCACGAACTCGACCGGCTTGCTGTTGGCCCCGCCGCTGCCGAGCGAGGGCGGGTTGGTGGCGAACAGCCTGATGCCGGGGATCTGCGACAGGCCGCGATTGATCTCGGTGACGATGTCCTGCTGCTTGCGGCCGCGCTCTTCCCAGGGTTTCAGCCGGGCGAAGGCGATGGCGCGCGTCACGTCCGGGAAGCCGACGATGACGAGGTGGTTCTGCACCTCCGGCAGCTTCGAGAAATACTCCTCGACGCGGCGGGCGTAGTCGGCGGTGAAGGCGAGCGTCGCGCCTTCGGGGGCGACGCCGATCGCGGTGACGGTGCCGCGATCCTCGACCGGCGCGAGTTCGGAGCGCAGGTTGCTCATGAAGAACCAGCTGCCGCCGGCGACGACGAGCGCCGCCACCACGATCAGCGGACGCACCGAGAGCGCGGCGCGCAGCGAGCCGCGATAGCCGTTCGACATCGCCTCGAACCCGCGTTCAAGCCAGTTGTAGAAGCGGCCATGCTTGTCCTGGTGCCGGATCAGCTTGGCGCACATCATCGGCGTCAGCGTCAGCGCGACGAAGCCCGAGACCAGCACCGCGCCGGCCAGCGTCAGGGCGAATTCGACGAAGAGCTTGCCGGTGCGGCCGGTCGAGAACGCCATCGGCGCATAGACCGCGACCAGCGTCAGCGTCATCGCGATGACCGCGAAGGCGATCTCCTTGATGCCGCGTATCGCCGCCGCGTCGGGCTCCATGCCGTCCTCGATATGGCGGTGGATGTTCTCCAGCACGACGATGGCGTCGTCGACGACGAGACCGATGGCGAGCACCATCGAGAGCAGCGTCAGCGTGTTCACGGTGAAGCCGAAGGCATACATCAGCGCGAACGCGCCGATCAGCGAAACCGGGATCGTGACGAGCGGGATCAGCGTCGCGCGCGCCGAGCGCAGGAACAGGAAGATGATCAGCACGACGAGGACGACCGCCTCGGCGATCGTCGTGTAGACCGCCTTGATCGAGCGATCGATGAAGATCGAGGTGTCGTAGGAGGTCGCGATCGACATGCCGTCGGGCAGATCCTCGGTGATGCCGGGCAAAGCCGCGCTGACGCCGGCCGAGACGTCGAGCGGGTTCGCGGTCGCCTGCTTGACGATGCCGATGGTGACGGAGGGGCGGCCGGAGAACCAGGCCGCGTTGCGCTCGGCCAGCGCGCCGAGCTCGACGCGCGAGACGTCGCCGAGCTTGACCGGGAAGCCGCTGACATCCTTGACGACGATCTGCTTGAACTGGTCCGGCGAGGTCAGGCTGGTCTGCGAGAGCACGGTGAATTCGCGGTTGTTGCTCTCGATCCGGCCGGAGGGGATCTCGACGTTCTGCGCCCGCAGCGCCGCCTCGACCTCCTGCACGGTGATGGCGTAGGCGGCCATGCGCGCGCGATCGAGCCAGATGCGCATGGCGTAGCGGCGCTCGCCCTGGATGCGGACCTCGGCGACGCCGGTGATGTTCTGGACGCGGTCGGTGATGAAGCGGTCGGCGAAGTCGGTCAGTTCGAGCGGGTTGTGCCGCGAACTGGTCAGCGAAAGATACATGACCGGGTGCGCATCGGCCTCGACCTTGGCGATGATCGGCTCGTCGATCTCGGTCGGCATGCGGCCGCGCACGCGGCTGGCGCGGTCGCGCACGTCGGACGCCGCGACGTCGGGGTCGACGTCCGGCCGGAAGCGCACGGTGATGTTGCTGGTCTCCTGACGGCTGGTCGAGGAGACGATCTCGATGCCTTCGATGCCGGCGATGGAGTTCTCGAGGATCTGCGTCACCTGCGTCTCGATGATCTCGGCGGAAGCCCCGTTATAGGTCGTGCGCACCGAAACAGTGGGCTCGTCGATGTTCGGATATTCGCGAACGGTCAGGCGGCTATAGGAGACGATGCCGATCAGGACGACGAGCAGGCTCATCACCGTCGAGAGGACGGGCCGGCGGACGAAGAGCTCGAACAGGCTCATCGGAGCACGCTCGCGGGCGCGGCGTCCGTCGCGCTGGTCTGGACCGGAGGCGGCGCGGCCTTGACCGCCACCGTCGCGCCGTCGCGCAGGCGCATCTGGCCGGCGCTGACGATCTGCATGTCGGCCTTCAGCCCCTTCACGATCTCGACCTTGCCGGGCAGGCGCTTGCCGAGCTCGACGGCCAGGCGCTTCGCCTTGCCGTTCTCGACGATGTAGACGACCTTGCCGACGCCGTCCGGCACCACCGCCGTCTCTGGCACGACGAGGGCGTTCTCGCGCCGGTCGACGATGATGACGATGCGGGCGAAGAGGCCGGGCTTCAGCAGCAGGTCGGGATTGGGGATCGCGGCGCGCAGCCTGATGGCGCGGCCGTTGACGTCGACGACCGGATCGATCGCGAAGATCTTGCCGTCGAAATCGCGCGTCGGCACGGCGTCGACCTTGACCTTGATCGGCTGGTCGACCTTCACGCGGGCGAGGAAGATCTCCGGCACGCGGAAATCGACCTTGATCGGGTCGATATTGGTCAGGGTGATCAGCGTCTTGCCGATCGAGACGTAATCGCCGACGCCGACCGAGCGCAGACCGACGACGCCGTTGAACGGCGCGACGATGGTCGACTGCGCGAGCTTGGCCTGGGCGAGCTGGAGGCGGGCCTCGTTGGTGGCGAGCTGGGCGGTTGCCTGTTCGAGCGCGACCTGCGTGCCGGCGCCGCGCTGGACCAGCGACTGGTTGCGCTGGAATGTGTCGCGCGACAGGCTCAGATCGGCCTGGGCCTGCTTGAGTTCGGCGTCGAGGATCGCGGTGTCGAGCTTGACCAGCGGCTGGCCCTTGCTGACACGCTCGCCCTCCCTGAAACCGAGCGAGACGATGCGGCCGGCGATCTCGGGCGCGATCACGACGGATTCGTCGGCGGCGAGAGTGCCGAGCGCCTCGACCTCCTCGTTGACCGTCATCGCCTCGATCCGGCCGATCTCGACGGGAACGCCCGCAGCCTGCGGATTGACCGCGGCGCGGGCGGCGGCAGGCTCCGGCGCGTCCTTGAAGTTCCGGTAGCCATAGAAGCCGCCGCCCGCCGCGCCGGCGATCAGGACGAGGATCAAGAGGCGCTTCATGGGACTGGACGCTCCATTGCCGAATGCCTAGATTTGGACTGGACGGTCCAGTTTGATAAGAGACCATATGGGCGGAAGCGTGACTGCATCAACGCCGTTGCGGCGGCAAGCATCGGTCGATGGCGACGGCGCGCGGCTCCCGGTCGACAAAACGCGGCCCGACAAGCACGGCGCCATAACCAGAGCAGCCTCGGAGATGTTCCTTTCGGAAGGCTTCGACCGGGCGAGCCTCGACCAGATCGCGCAGCGCGCCGGGGTCTCCAAGCAGACGATCTACAGCCACTTCGCCGACAAGGAAGCGCTGTTCAAGGCGATCTGCGCCGAACTCACTGAGACATTGACGATTCCGCTGCGAAAAGCACTGCCTGCGGAGGGCAGTCTCCGTGAGGTTCTGCTGCGCCTGGGCGACGATTCGCTGGCATTGATGCTGCGGCCGGCCTCGCTCGATCTGCATCGGCTGGTGATGAACGCCGCGGCGCGCTTTCCGGAGCTTGGCCGGGCCGCGTTCGATGCCGGCGCGACCCGGATGATCCACGACCTCTCCACGCTTCTGACCCATCGGTCACGACTGCGTGATGGGTTGGCCCGGCCGGTGTCGGAGACCGAGGCGCGAATCCTGGCGGAACAATTCGTCGGCATGCTGCGCGGTTTCCACCAGCAGCGCGCGCTGCTCGGCGTGGAGCCGGCTTCGACGCAAGCGCGACGCGACTATGTTCGGGCCTGCGTCGATCTGCTGCTGCGTGGGGTTTAAGCGGCTCATCCGGCTGCCTAGGCGTTGTTGGTTTCTCTCAATGACAGGCTGATGCGATGAAGCCTCAATCGATGAGAACCCTGACGATTTCCCTGTCTCCGCAGCAGGTCGAGCGCGTCCAGGGCGCGGTCGATTCGGGTGACTATGCGTCCAACAGCGAAGTCATCCGGGAGGCGTTGAGACTGTGGGAGCGCCAAGAGGAACAGAGAGCGCTCGATATCACGCATTTGAAGCGCGCCTGCGAAGAGGGCCTTGGCAAGCGGACCCGCGATGGAATTCGACATCGAGACATTGTTGTCGGAGTTCAAAACGAGGGCGGCGCGCCGTGGCTAGACCTCGGCTGACGCCGCGGGCCAAGCAGGAACTCGAGGATATTGGCTCACCATTGCCGCCGATAACCTGTCGGCGGCAGATGCGTTCCCGCGTCGCGTGTCGCGGAAGCTCCAGCTCGCTGCCGGTCAGCCGGGCATTGGGTCACCGCGCCCCGAACTTGGAGACAAGGATCGCGTGCTTATCGATGGTCGATACGTCATCATCTATGAAAAGAGCGATGTTGGCATCGACGTCATCGCCATCGTCCATGGATGCGCGAACCTGGAACGTGGCTTTGACGCCTGCGATCGCGTGAAGCGCTATCGCGTCACCCCACTGTCATCTGCGCCCGATAACTCTCGTTCCATAGCAGGATCGATCGACGGAGGGCTTTCGCGGCCTCTGCTGGTCGGCATGCCCGTTCAGCGAGCGAGAGCCGTTTCATGCTGCGCATCGAAGGCCTGACCAAGCGCTTCGGCGGCAAGGCTGCGGTCGAAAACGTCACGCTGACCATCCCGCGCGGCGAGATGGTCGGCATCATCGGCCGTTCCGGAGCCGGCAAATCGACGCTGCTGCGCATGCTCAACCGCCTCGCCGATCCGAGCGAGGGCCGCATCCTGTCCGGCGAGCGCGACGTCACCGCGCTGAAGGGCGCGGAGCTGCGCGCGTGGCGGCGCGACACGGCGATGATCTTCCAGCAGTTCAACCTGGTCGGCCGCCTCGACGTGCTGACCAATGTGCTGCTCGGCCGGCTGAACCACCGCTCGGCCCTGCTGACGCTGGTGAAGAGCTTCTCGCAGGACGACAAGGTCCGCGCCATCGCGGCGCTGGAGCGGCTCGACATGGGCCATCTCCTGGCGCAGCGGGCCGAGACGCTGTCGGGCGGCCAGCAGCAGCGGGTCGCGATCGCGCGTGCGCTGGTGCAGGAGCCGACTGTCATCCTCGCCGACGAGCCGATCGCCTCGCTCGATCCGCGCAACACGCAGATCGTGATGGACGCGCTGTTCCGGATCAACCGCGAGGACGGCATCACCGTCATCAGCAATCTGCATCATCTCGAGATCGCGGCGAAATATTGCGACCGGCTGATCGGCATGGCCGCCGGCAAGGTCGTGTTCGACGGCCCGCCGCATGGGCTGACCAGCGAGACCGCGGCCGAACTCTACGGCATCGAGGCCAGGGACGCCGGGGCCGAGGCGCTCGACGCGCTCGACGCGATCGCGAGCGAAGAGGCGCAGCGCGCCAAGCAGAACGCCGCCTGAGCCTGCCGTTCGACGACCGACACCCCAACGACAGACCACAACAGGAGCAAGACCATGCCGACCCGTCGTCATACCCTCACCCTCGCCGCCGCCGGACTGGCCGCCTCGCTCGCCGCGCCTGCCCTCGCGCAGGACTGGAAGGCGAAATATCCCGAGCTCGTCTTCGCCATCATCCCGGCCGAGAACGCGTCCGGCGTCGTCGAGCGCTACACACCCTTCGTCAACTATCTCTCCAGGGAACTCGGCACCAAGATCACGCTGCGCATCGCCAGCGACTACGCCGCCCTGATCGAGGGCCAGCGCGCCGGCAACATCCATATCGGCATGTACGGCCCGTCATCCTTCGCCCGCGCCCTGATGACCGGCGCCAGGATCGACGCCTTCGCGATCGAGACCAATGTCGACGGCACCAAGGGATACTACTCGGTCTTCTACGTGAAGAAGGATTCGCCCTACCAGAAGATCGAGGATCTGAAGGGCAAGAATCTCGGCCTCGTCGATCCGAACTCGACCTCGGGCAACAACGTGCCGCGCTTCGCGCTCGACGGCATGAAGATCGACCCGGAGACCTATTTCTCCAAGGTCGTCTACACCGGCAGCCACGAGAACGCGGTGATCGCGCTCGGCCAGGGCACCGTCGACGTCGCCGCCAACTGGTGGAACGACGAGCAGGAATCCAACCTCCTGCGCATGGCCCGCAAGAACATGGTCAAGGCCGAGGATTTCCGGATCATCTACAAGTCCGAGCAGATCGTGAACTCGCCGATGGCCTACCTGACCGAACTCCCGGCCGACCTGAAGGCGAAGATCCGCGACGCGGTCCTGAACCTCGCCACCAAGGACAAGGTCGCCTTCGACAAGATCTACGAGGGCAAGCAGGGCCCGCTCGTCGCCGTGGACAACAAGGCCTACGACCCCATCATCGAACTCAACAAGTTCGTCGACGCGCTGCGCCGCAAGAAGGCGTCGTAAGGCTACCGCCAGCCCGTCCCGTGATGGCCGGGCTTGTCCCGAGCGATCCTGCGTCTTCCAGCGTCGAACGCCACGGCGAGACGTGGATGCTCGCCACGAGGGCGAGCATGACGGGGAGGTTCGCCGCCGCCAAGGACACCTCGCTCAGCGACGGAATTCATCCTCCATGACCCTCGCGACCGACAGCGCCAACCCGGTGATCCGCGCGCATGACGCCGCCTACCGCGCGGCCATGTCGGCAAGGCGCCGGCAGATGCTGATCGGCGCCGCCATCTTCGCGGCCTGCGTCTGGCTGGCGGCGCTCGGCTCGGAGGTCGATCCCGGCAAGTTCGCGGAGAATGTCTGGCGCTTCCCGAAATACATCGTCGAGACCATGCCGGCGCTGCGCTGGCAGAGTCTCGGCGCAGACTTCGCCGAATGGTTCTGGGGCTGGAAAGGCTGGCTCAAGCTGCTCTGGCAGACCGTGCTGATCGCCTATGTCGGCACGATCCTGGGCGCGGCCGGCGGCTTCCTGCTCTGCTTCGTCGCCGCCGCCAATCTCGGCCGGTCCGGCGTCTTGCGCTTCGTCACCAAGCGCTATCTCGAATTCTGCCGCACCGTGCCGGAGATCGTCTTCGCGCTGATCTTCGTCATCGCCTTCGGGCTCGGGCCATTGCCGGGCGTGCTGGCCATCGCGATCCACACCACCGGCGCGATGGGCAAGCTCTTCTCCGAGGTCGTCGAGAACATCGACATGAAGCCGGTCGACGGGCTGACCGCCACGGGCGCCGGCTGGTGGCAGGTGATCCGCTTCGCGGTGGTGCCGCAGGTGCTCTCGAACTTCGCGAGCTATTCGCTGCTGCGTTTCGAGATCAACGTCAGGGGCGCCTCGATCATGGGCTTCGTCGGCGCGGGCGGCATCGGGCAGGACCTGATCGAGGCGATCCGGAAATTCTACTTCACCGACATCAGCGCCATCCTGCTGCTGATCATCGTCACCGTGATGCTGATCGACTACGGCACCGAGCGCCTGCGCCACGCGCTGCTCAGCCTGGAGCACGGCAAATGAGCCTCGCTTTGTCCGCCACGGACCGCGCCGCGCTGGTCTCGCGCCACAAGGCCGCGATCGACGGCTCGCTCAGCACGCGCCTGACGACGATCGCGGTCGTGGCCGGGCTCGTCGGGTTCTTCCTCTACGGGTTGTCGACGCTGGAGGTCTCGTTCTGGCGGATCATCTCCGGCTCTGGAAATCTCGGCGCCTTCGTCGTGCTGATGCTGCCGCCTGACCCCGGCTCGCTCGCGCGGGCGATCGTGTTCGTGAAGGCGCTGTTCGAGACGGTCGCGATCGCCTTCCTCGGCACCATCCTGGCGGCGATCCTCGCCTTCCCGCTCGGCTTCATCGCGGCGCGCAACGTCGTCGCCAACAAGGTCGTGCATTTCCTGGCGCGGCGCTCGCTCGACACGGTGCGCGGCGTCGATGCGCTGATCTGGGCGCTGATCTGGGTCAATGTCGTGGGACTGGGGCCGTTCGCCGGCATGCTCGCGATCATGACCAGCGACATCGGGGCGTTCGGCAAGCTCTATTCGGAGGCGATCGAGGCGGCCGACCGCAAGCCGGTCGAGGGCGTCACCTCGATGGGCGGCGGCAAGCTGCACGAGATCCGCTTCGGCATGATCCCGCAGGTGCTCCCCGTTATCGCGAGCCAGGTGCTCTACTATATCGAATCCAACGCCCGCTCCTCGACCATCATCGGCATCGTCGGGGCCGGCGGCATCGGACTCTATCTCGCCGAGACGATCCGCACGCTGGAATGGCAGCAGGTCTCGTTCCTGATCCTGCTGATCCTGGCGGCCGTGTCGACGATCGACTTCCTGTCGAGCAAATTGCGCTTCGCGATCATCGGCGCGCGGGCGATTTGAGCGGGCTTTATTGCAGCCGGACCGAGACGCTCTCGCTGACGCCGGCGGCGTCGATCACCGAAATCCGCACGAACCCGCGCCCGTCCGGCTGCCAGGCGGCCTCGCGCCGTCGCGTCGGCGAGAGCACCGGCGCGCCGTCGACCAGCCAGGTGAAGGGCGGCGCGCCGCCCGAGACCTTGAGGTTGAGCAGAGCCCTGCCATCGATGCTCGACGCCGCGAGGTCGATCCTTGCCCCCTCGGGCGGGAAGGCGAGCTTGAGCGACGGCGTCGCCATGGCCAGCACCGTCTTGGGGATATCCTGGCGCAGGTGTCGCAGCGGCGGCGGGAGCTGCGCGGCGCTGGCGACGATCGCGTCCGGCGGCTGCGGGAAGGGGCGCGGATCGTGGCCGAGCCGCGCGAAGGCGTCGAACAGGATCGGCGCCGCGACCGTGCGACCGACGAGGCCCGGCACCGCGCCGTTGTCGGCCCGCCCGACCCAGACGCCGATCGTGTGCTTGCGATCGAAGCCGACCGCCCAGGCGTCGCGATAGCCGTAGGAGGTGCCGGTCTTGTAGGCGATGCGGCCGGGCGCGGCGTTGAGCGGAGGTGGCGCGCCGAGCAGGGTGTCGGCGACGTACCAGGCGGCGACGGGATCGACGAGGCGGATCGGGGGAGCCGACGCCGTTGGCGACGCCTGCACTGTCAACTCCGCCATCTCGCCGCCGCGCGCCAGCCCGACATAGAGCCGCGTCAAATCCGAGAGCGTGATGCCGAGTCCGCCGAGGCCGACCGCGAGGCCGGGCGCGCCGCCCTCTTTCGGCAGCGCGACCGTGACGCCGGCATCGCGCAGCCGCGACAGGAAGCGCTGCGGCCCGACCGCCGAGAGCAGCTCCACCGCCGGCACGTTGAGCGAAAGCTGAAGCGCCTTGCGGGCCGAGACCATGCCCTGGAAGGTCATGTCGAAATTCTCCGGCACATAGATGCCGTAGCGCGCCGGGCGGTCCTCCAGCATCGTCTCGGGATGGGCAAGACCGTTGTCGAAGGCGAGCGCGTAGATGAAAGGCTTCAGCGCCGAGCCCGGCGAACGCAGCGCCCGCGTCAGGTCGAGCGAGCCGGCGCGCTCGGCCGCGAAATAGTCGACGCCGCCGACCGAGGCGCGGACCGCGCCGGTCTCGTTGTCGACGACCAGGATCGCGATCGAGACCTGCGGCGGCAGCGTCGCGACGCGCTCGCGGGCGAGGTTTTCGAGATTGGCCTGAAGGCGCGCGTCCAGCGTCAGCCTGTGCACCGGCTCGGCAGGCGCCTGCGCCACGACCTGCTCGGCGACATGGGGAGCAAGGTTGGGGAACGGCTTTCGCGCTGTCGGAACCGGCTCGTCGCGGGCGGCGGCGATCTCGGCTGGCGTCACGATGCCGGCCGCCGCGGCGCGGGCGAGGACCCGTTCGCGGGCACGCTCGGCCGAGGCGGCGAAGCGGTCGGGCCGGCGCTGCTCCGGCGCTTGCGGCAGGGCGACCAGCAGCGCGGCTTCCGCGGTCGAGAGCCGCTTCGGCTCCTTGCCGAAATAGGCGAAGCTCGCGGCGCGCACACCCTCGAGATTGCCGCCATAGGGGGCGAGCGTGAGATAGAGGTCGAGGATGCGGGCCTTGTCGAAGCGGCGCTCCAGTTCGACGGCGCGAACCGCCTGCCTGAGCTTGGCCGCGAGCGAGCGCTCCTCGCGCGGCTCCAGCAGGCGGGCGACCTGCATCGACAGGGTCGAGCCGCCGGAAACGATGCGCCCGTTCGTCAGCGCCTGCCACGCGGCGCGCGCCATGCCGAGCGGATCGATCCCGGCATGGCTGTCGAAGCGCCGGTCCTCATAGGCCTTGAGCATGGCGAGATAGCGCGGATCGACGTCGTTTGCGGTCACGGGGAGTTTCCAGCGGCCGTCCTCGGTCAGGAAGGGCCGCAGCAGCCGGCCTTCGCGATCGAGCACGATGGTCGAGCGCTCGGTGGCGGCGGCGAGGTCGAGCGGCGGGAGGGCGGCGGCGTAGTTGAGGAGGGTGGCGCCAGCCGCCATTGCGAGGAGCGTCAGCGACGAAGCAATCCAGAGGCCGGCGCATCGACGTCTGGATGGCTTCGCTGCGCTCGCACTGACGGAAGGGGCCGCCATTATCGTCATGGTCGGGCTTGTCCCGACCATCCACGCCTTGAGACGTCGAGCGTGACGATCAAGACGTGGATGCTCGCCACATGGGCGAGCATGACGGAATCCGTCCCGCCTTCCCTCACCCCAACCCTCTGCCCCGAGGGGAGAGGGGGCTCCGCCGAGGCTGGCTGATCGCTCATCGCCCTACCGCGCCGACGCGATATCGACGGTCCCGAATGCCGTTCGCCCGAACCGATCCGGCCTGTACATGTCCTCGATCACGGCGGCGGGCGCGACGTAGCGGCCGGGCGAGACGGCGCGGGCGATGTAGGCGACGGTGAAGGCGAGTTTCTGCGTGCTGGAGCCGTCGCGGTCGAAGGCGGCGACATAGCGGTCGTCGCGGGCCTCGGTGTGGACCGGCGCGACCTCCTGCTTGAGCCAGTCGAGGCCGGCCGTCGAGGCGCCTTCGGTCAGGTTGGCGTTCTCGATCTCGAGCCCGGCCGGCAGCGGATCGACCAGCAGCACCCGGCCATAGCGCGCCGCCGGCTCGGTCACGGTCAGCGCCACGACATAGCGCTCGTTCTGGCGCAGGCGGACCGGGTCGGCGCGCTCGCCCTTCATCGTGTAGATCACCCGCTCCAGGCCGAAACCCTGGTTCAGCGCGGGCTCGGCCGCGGTCGGGATGCCGGCGACGGTGATCACCGCCTGGGCCGGGCTGGAGCCCGGATTGGCGACGGTGAGCGGCCTGGCCTCGAGCGCCTCCTGCGAGAGCGTGCGGTAGAGCGGCCCTTTGCGTTCCGCGCCGTCGACGACGAGCGACATGCCCTCGGCGTCCTTCGCCATCGCCTGGGCGGCGAGCACCATCCACATCTGCTCCTGGGTCGAGGTGTAGCGGGTGTCGCCGCGCGCCTGCTCGACGACCGAGGCCGCGCGGGAGATATCGGCGCGCTCGCCATTGGCCTCGGCGATCAGCGCCAGCACGCCGGCGCCGTCGCGCAGGCGCGTGCCGTAATCGGACCGCGACAGGCCGTTGTCGCGTGCGACCTGCAGGCTCGCCAGCGCGCTGGCGAAGGCGGCGCGACCGCGCGTGCGGTCGCCCAGCGCCGAGAGCGCCGCGCCGATCTGGCCGCGGGCCAAAGGCGTGGTGAAATCATCGAGCTTGTTGTCGGCGAGATAGCGCAGATCGCCCATCACCGGCCGGCCGTTGCGGGCGAGCACATAGAGCGCATAGGCGATGCCGGCGGCCTCCTCCTTGTTGATCTCGCTCGTGTTGACGACCTGGTTGCGCAGCCGGTCGAGCGCGAGGTTGAAGGCGATCTGCGGCACGGCGAACTGGCGCTCGCGGGCTCGCGTCAGGAAATCGGCGACGAAGGCGTCGAGCCAGAGATCCTCGCCGCCGCCGACGCCCCAAAGTCCGAAGGAGCCGTTCGCGCCCTGCCGGGCGAGAACGCGCTCGATCGCTCCGTTGACGCGTTCGTCGGCGGTATCGTCCAGCGCGAGGTTCTCCATGCTGGCGAGCTTGTTGACGGCCAGCAGCGGCAGCGCGCGGCTGACGGTCTGCTCGGTGCAGCCATAGGGGTAGCGGTCGAGCGCCTTGAGCAGCGCCGGCACGTCGAGCGCCGCCAGCGGCGAGACCGACACCGAGACCTGGCCGGAATTCGGCACCAGATCGGCCATCAGATCGGCCGAGACGGTGATCGCGCCGCCATTGCCGGGAATCGGCCGCACGACCCGCCGCGCAATCGTCGCGGCGGAGGGCTGCACGCGGACGGCGAGGTTCTGCACCGTAGCGACGCCGTTCGGCCCGGTGATCCTGACGTCGAACTCGGCGCGGCCGAGACCGGCCGCCGTCACCGGCAGCGTCATCTGCGTCTTGGCGCCGGCCGCGAGCTGGACCGTGCGCCGAGTCGCCTCGGCCGCGATCAGCACGGGGCCGCGCACGTCGAGATCGACCACGTAAGGGCCGGCCGGGCCCTCGACATTGTCGACCTGGAGATGGAAGCGCGACTGGTCGCCGATGGCGAGGAAGCGCGGCAGCGTCGCCTGCGCCACGACAGGGTCGCGCACGATGACGTCGGTGCTGGCTTGCCCGGTGCGACCGGCCGACCAGGCCACCGCCATGACGCGGACCGAGCCGTTGAAGGCCGGCATGTCGAAGTCGATCTTCGCCGTGCCGTCGGGTCCGACCTTGACCACGCCAGAATAGCGCGCGACCGGCTCCTGCGTCGGCTTCTCGCCCGCGAGCGCGGGCGCGCCGTCGCCGCCGGTGCGGATCGCGCCACGCACGCCCTGCATGCCGTCGATCAGATAGCCGTAGATATCGCGCAGCTCATGCCCGAGCTGGCGCTGGCCGAAGAAGAACCTGCTCGGATCGGGGCTCTCGAAACGGGTCAGGTTGAGAATGCCGACATCGACCGCCGCGACCGTCACGAAGGCGTCCTCGCCGGCGCGCGCGCCGCTGACCTTGACCGGCAGCGACAGGGTCGAGAGCGGGCGCACCAGATCGGGCGCGCCGAGGTCGATCGCCAGCGTGCGGCTCTCCTTGCCGACCTGGAACCAGGACAGGCCGATGGCGCGGCCGGGCAGGCGCTGGGCCGCGGTGTCCATCGGGCGATGCGCGAGCACCACGAGATAGGCGCTGGCGCCCCATTCCGCCTTGACCGGGATCGACGCCGTCGCGCCATTGGCGGCGACGTCGATGGTGCGCAATTCGGCGACGCGGTCGCTGATCACGGCGAGCGTCGCCTTGCCGGCGAAGCGCGGCGCGAGGCGAACCTGAAGGCTCTCGCCCTCGGCATAGGACGCCTTGTCGAGCGCGACGTCGAGGACGTCCGGCGTATCGGCGGTCTTGTCGGCCTCGTAGCCGATCGTGAAGGAAACCGAGGTCTCGGTCGCGTCCGCGCCGTCTGCGGAGACGTCGAGCCGGTAATTGCCCCATTCGATGGCCGAGGAAATCCGCGCGCCGGCGGTGGCGCTCACCGCGACCTCGCCGTCCGCGACGCGGCGCGTCTGCTTGACGCCCTCGAAGTTCCAGCGCCCGTCCTGGAAGAACCACTGGTAGTTGCGCGTGACCTTGGACAGCGTCCATTTCACGCCGGGGCGGGCGAGGCGGCGGCCGTCGCCATTGGCCATGATGACCTCGAAATTCGCGGTCTGGCCGTTGCCGAGCTCGCCGTCCCGGAACAGCGCCTTCACGCCGATGGCCGCGCCCTTGGGCACGATCGGCAGCGTCAGCGAGCGGGCGATGGCGCGCCCCCCGGGCTCGCCGACGCGCAGCGTCAGCTCGACTTCGAGCGGGCGGCTGGTCTCGGGCTGGGCCACGGGATTGGCGACAGTGACCTTGCCGGCGGCGTCGGTGATCGCGCTGTCCTCGAAATCGGACTGGACCGGCTCGAAGGCCTCGTCGGTCAGACCGACCTGATAGCCGGCGAATCCGGGGATCGCGCTCTGGCCCGCCGCGCGGATCGTCATCGAGCCGGCGACGTCGAGCGCGGAGCCCGGCGCGCCGTAGAGATAGCGCGCGGTCAGGTCGATCTCGGCCGGCTCGCCGGCCTGCAGCACGGGCTTCTTCGGCGCGAGCGTCAGCTCCAGACGCTCGGGGATGTAATCCTCGACGAGGAAGGATACTTCGCCGATCGCCGGGCCCTTGGGATCGGCATAGGCCTGGACGCGCCAGGTGCCGGTCTGCGCGCCGGAGATCAGCGGGATCGAATGGGCGCGGCCGCCCGCACCCTGGTCCTCGACCTGGCGGCGGCGGTATTCTACGCCGTCGGGGCGCTTGACGACGATGGTCAGCGGCAGGCCGGTGACGGCGGCGCCGCGCGCATCGCGCAGCAAGCTGGTCAGGTAGACCGTCTCGCCGGAGCGGTAGACGCCGCGCTCCGTGTAGAGATAGGCGTCGAGCCCCGTCGGGGCGACGCGGCCCTTGACGCCGCGGTCGGAGAGATCGAACGCCGTCTGCTTCAGATCGAGGAAGCCGTAGTCCTCGCCGAGCAGGGCCGTGACGAGTCCGGGCGCATTGCCGCCCTGGCCCTTGCCGAGGCCGGCGTCGAAACGGGCATAGCCGTTGGCGTCGGAGCGGGCCGTGCCGAGGATCTCGTTGTTGCGCGCGACGAGCCTGACCTCGGTGTTGGCGACGGGAGCGGCATCCGCCAGCGAGCGCACCAACACATGGACGCCGTCCGGGCCGGTAAATGCGGTCAGTCCGAG
Source organism: Allobosea sp. GW821-FHT12C12 (assembly GCF_058807355.1). Classification (NCBI taxonomy): domain Bacteria; kingdom Pseudomonadati; phylum Pseudomonadota; class Alphaproteobacteria; order Hyphomicrobiales; family Alloboseaceae; genus Allobosea; species Allobosea sp. GW821-FHT12C12. Next base: position 523,986 of record NZ_JBXAQP010000001.1, on the reverse strand, counting down.
ATCGGAGACGACGAACCATTGCGTGGCGCGCGTCGTGCCGTCGTCATAGTCGCCGCCGTCGCCATCCGACGGCGCGGGCGCGGCGCGGCCGCCGGCCGGCTTGGCGAACATCACATAGACGCCGGGCTTGAGCGCGCCGACCGCCTCGATCACCGGGAAGGCGGTGACGACGTCCTTGTTGAGTTCGGATTTCACCTCCATCGAGCCGGTCCAGACGGTCTGGCCCTTGTCGGAGGCGATCTGCTTCGACTGGTAGGAGCCGAGCTGGCCGAGGAAATCCTCGGAATGCACCGAGTTGATCAGGTTGCGGTCGCCGATCCGCATCACCTCGAGGTCGAGCCGGTCGGCATTGACCGAGACGACCGGCACGCCCTGCTGGCCGGTGCGCGGCAGCACGTAGTTCTTGCCGGTGAAGCGGACGGACGGCGTGCGGTCGCGGACATAGATCTCGTAATCGGCCGATTTCTGCAGCTTCTCGTCGGGGATCGCGGAGGGCACGCCCTGGCGGATGACGAAGGCGTAGCGCTCGCCATGGCGCAGGCCGTCGACGCAGATCTGCCGGTCCTCGGCGCTGACGGCGAAGTCGCCGCGCCCGCCGGAGACGGCGACATAGGGCGCGAAATCGACGCGGCCGCGCGCCAGCGGTTCCGAGAACACGAAGCAGGCGCGGGGGCTCGCGGCGTCGGCGTCGACCTTGTTGGAGAGCAGGCGGAAGCCGCGGGTCTCGCGCAGGGCCTCGTAGGCGCTGCGCAGCGAGGCATTGTCGGCGAGGTCGAGGCTGAGGCGATAGGCCGTCAGCGCCGGCCGCCACGTCTCGTTCTTCTCGAAGGTGCGGGCGAGCACGCCGAGCGAGGCGGCCTCGTCGGGGCGGGTGGTCGAGCGGCTATAGGCCATGTAGGCGGCCGAGACGGCGCGCTCGCGCAGTTCGTAGCGCTCGCGGTAGTCGCGCGGCTCGATCGCGTTGGCGGCGTTGGCCATCAGCCGCCAGGCGGCGGCGTTGTTCGGCTCGGCGACCACGGCGGCGTTGGCGCGGGGCAGGGCGGCGCGGGCCTCGCCGCGCGCCAGCGCCGCGAGCCCGTCGCGCAAGGCTGTCCCCGCCGGTTGGCCCGCCGAAACCTCGCGCTTCAGCCGCTCTTCGAGCTGCTGGCCCTGCGTCGCGAGATCCGTGCGGACATAGGCCTTCTGGGCGAAAGCTGGCATGGCCGCGACGGTCAGACCCAGGACAAGCGCGAGGCGGGCGAGCAGCGTCATGGTCTTTGTCTCCATCGGGCCGGACGGCAGTCCCGTTCAGCCGCGCATCGACTGGATGACGGGGCTGCCGGTCCGCCGCGCAGGCTATCACCGACGCTTGCGCGCGCAATCCGAAAGCGCAGCGCAGCCCCCGATCGCAGTTGCGGAACGGCCCGTTCTGTCGCTGAATACCGGCCTCGAGGAGCTGCGGAGACGGGTCATGGCGCGGACGATCAGGTTTTATCCGCTGTCGAGCTGTTGCGCCGGCCTCGTCCTGGCGGGTCTGCTGGTGCTGCCGGCCGCCGCGCAGGCGCCTGGCGGCCCGACCCCGAACCCGCAGCTCGCCGCCGCCCAGACGACATTCGAGGCCCTCCCGGAGGCCGAGCGCAAGGCGATCCAGACCGATCTGATCTGGACCGGGCATCTCAACAGCGCCGCCAGCGGCGGCTACGGGCCTCTCACCTTCCGCGCGATCAACGCCTTCAAGGCCGGCAACGGCGCGGCCGACGGTCTGCTGAACCCGGCCGAGCGGCGCGCGCTGGCGCAGCAGGGCCAGGCGGCCCGCGACGCCGCGGGCTTCCGGATCGTCAGCGACGAACGCACAGGCATCAGGCTCGGCGTGCCGCAAACGGTGTTGCCGAAGCGCGAGGCGCTGCCGACCGGCGGCAGCCGCTGGCAGAGCGCCGACGGCAAGGTCACGCTCGACCTCAGCACCACGCCGCCGGGCGAAGGCCTCGACCAGATCTTCGAGCGCGCGACCGTGGCCAATCCGAACAATCCCGGTCGCAAGATCACCTACAAGCTGCTGCGGCCCGACTTCTTCGTCATCACCGGCGAGACGCCGACCGGCAAGTTCTATCGCCGCCTCGCTGCCGGTCCGCAGGGGCTGCGCGGCTTCTCGATCGGCTACGACAAGGCGTTGTCGCCGACGGTCGACAAGCTGGTGATCGCCGTCGCGTCGAGCTTCGAGCCGTTCCCGACGGGGCCTGCGCCGAGCGCGCCGCCTGTCACGCCCGGCGGCGCGCTCGGCGCGCTGACCGGGCCGTCGCAGCAACTGCCGCCGGTCGCCGGCCGGCCGACCGAGCGCCATGGCGTCGGCGTCGCCGTGTCGGACCGCGCCGTGCTGACGGCGGCGAGCGCGCTCGATGGCTGCCGCGCGCTGCGCGTCGACGGGCGGACCGCGCGTTTGCGCCTGAAGGACGATGCCAGCGGGCTTGCCGTGCTCGACCTCGACGTCACCGCGGGAGCGGCCGCTTCCGGGCTGCGCGCCGAGCCGCTGGCCGACAAGGAGAATGTCGTGCTCCTCGCCTTCGGCGACGATGCCGGCAAACGGACGGCGCTTGCGTTGCCGGGCTCGGGCGCGCGGATCGGGCAAGGCGCGGCCGTGTTCGCGCCGCTGCAGCCGGGCCAGGCCGGCAGCCCGCTCTTCGACCGTCAGGGCCGTTGGGTCGGGCTCGTCACAGCCAACCCTTCCGACAAGGTGCTCGTCGCCGGCGTCGCTCCGCAGCGTGCCTATGCGATCGCCGACGGCGCGGCGCTGCGGGCTTTCCTGGGCAAGGCCGGCGTCGCCGTCGCGGCCGCGGTTTCCGGGGCCGATCTCAGCACCGGGGCGGTCGTCGACAAGGCCGGAAAGGCGGCGCTGCCGGTCGTCTGCGGATTGTGAACTCGCGCACAAAGAGCGGTTGTCTCGGCCGCGACAATCGGCTCAGATAGCTCGGCTAGGCAAGAGCGCCCCGTCTTCGGGTCGAGGAGCGCTCATGATTAAATCGATTTAGGGAGAGACATCGTGCGCGACATCATCAGCAGACGTTCGATTCTGAAGGGCGCGGCGGCCGCCGGCGCGGCCGGGCTGGTCGCAAGCCCGTCAGGCGCGCAGGCGAAATGGCCGGCGCGCCCCGTCACCGTGGTCTGCCCCTGGGGCGCGGGCGGCGGCACGGACGCGACCGCGCGCATCGTGGCGCAGCTTCTGGAGAAGGAGCTCGGCCAGCCTTTCAACGTGGTCAACCGCACCGGCGGCTCGGGCGTGGTCGGTCATTCGGCGATCGCGACCGCAGCCCCCGACGGCTACACGATCGGGATGATCACGGTCGAGATCATCATGATGCATCACCAGGGCCTGACCGACCTCAAGCCGACGAGCTACACTCCGCTCGCTTTGATGAACGAGGATCCGCCGGGCGTGCAGGTCAATTCGGCCAGCCCCTACAGGACGATCAAGGAACTGGCCGACGCGATCAAGGCCGCGCCCGCCGGCAGGTTCAAGGCGTCCGGCACGGGCCAGGGCGGCATCTGGCATCTGGCGCTGATCGGCTGGATGGTCGCCATGGGCCTGAAGCCCGACCATGTCGCCTGGGTGCCGTCGAACGGCGCGGCGCCGGCCATGCAGGATCTGGCGGCGGGCGGCATCGACCTCGTCACCTGCTCGGTGCCGGAAGGGCGCGCCATGATCGACGCCGGCAAGGCGAAGTCGCTCGCCATCATGGCGGTTCAGCGCAACCCGCAGTTCAAGGACGTGCCGACGCTGAACGAGACGCTCGGCATCAACTACTCGGTCGGCGCCTGGCGCGGCATCGCCGGGCCGAAGGGCATGCCGGCGGACGTCCAGACGACGGTCATCGCCGCGCTGAAGAAGGTCTACGACTCGAAGGACTTCCAGGACTTCATGAACGCGCGCGGCTTCGGCATGACCTTCGCCGACCAGGCGGGCTTCACGAAGTTCATGGACGAGGGCGACCAGGCCATGGCCTCGGCGATGAAGGCCGCGGGCCTGGCCAAGGCCTGAGTCGGTTCGCTTCCGGAAACCCGCTGTCGTCCCGGACGAGCAGAGGGAGACCCGGGATTCACGCCTGAACGGTTCAGGGATGAGTCCCGTGTCTTCCGCTTCGCTGCGTCCGGGATGACGGCGCGATGCGCAGGTGAAGATCGAGAGTTTGTTCATGCTTCTGTCCGACCGCATCACCGGCGGCCTGATCGCCACGCTCGGTTCCGTCGCGTTCTACTTCGGCTCGAAGCTGCCACCGGTGCCCGGCCAGCAGGTCGGGCCATCGGCCTTCCCGATGGTCGTCGGCGCGGGGCTGGCGATCTGCGGCGTGCTGATCGCGCTCGGCGTCGGCCGGCATTTCGAACAGGCGGCCGAGGCCGATGTCGCCGAGCATACGGCGCCGGAGATGCTGGAGCCGCTGCCGGCCTGGCGCTCGTGGCTCGCGCTGCTGCCGCCCGGCCTCGTCTTCTTCTACGCGCTGGTCTCGGAGCGTCTCGGCTTCCTGCCGACGGCGGCGCTGATGGTGCTGACCGCCTCCTTCGCCTTCGGCGCGAAGGCTAAGCTCGCCGTCCCGCTGGCGCTCGTCGCGCCCTTCGTCATCAACCTGATCTTCCTCAAGCTGCTGCGCGTGCCGCTGCCCGGCGGCCTGCTGCCGTTTCCGTGGTGATGCGATGACGAACACGATCATACAGGCCTTCGGGCTCGTCTTCGCGCCCGACGTGCTGATCGCGATCCTCGCCTCGGCCATCTACGGGCTGGTCGTCGGCTCGCTGCCCGGGCTCTCGGCGACGATGGCGACGGCGCTGCTCGTGCCGGTCACCTTCTACCTTTCGCCGATCGCGGCGGTCGCGACGATCATCACGGCCTCCGCCATGGCGATCTTCTCGGGCGACATTCCGGGCTGCCTGCTACGCATCCCCGGCACGCCGGCCTCGGCCGCCTATACCGACGAGGCCTATGCGATGACGCGCAAGGGCCAGGCCGAGACCGCGCTCGGCATCTGCCTGTGGTTCTCGGCGCTGGGCGGCATCGCCGGCACGCTCTCGCTGATGATCCTCGCGCCGGTGCTGGCCGAGTTCGCGCTGTCGTTCTCGACCTACGAAAACTTCTGGCTCGCCATGCTCGGCCTGATGTGCGCGACGCTGGTCGCACGCTCCTCGCCGATCAAGGCGATCGCGGCGATGCTGCTCGGCCTGCTGATCACCTGCATCGGCATCGACAACCCCGGCGGCGTCGCGCGCTTCACCTTCGGCTCGACCGACCTGCTCGGCGGCATCGAGCCCATTCCCGCGCTGGTCGGCGTGTTCGCGCTGGCGGAGGTGATGCGGGCGCTGACCGAGCGCGAGCCGCCGAGGCTCGAGCACCGGCGCATGGGCTCGATCCTGAAGGGCCAGTGGGAGCTGACCAAGAAGCATCCCAAGCAGCAGGTGCGCGGCAACGTCGTCGGCATCATCATCGGCGTGCTGCCGGGCGCCGGCGCCGACATGGCCGCCTGGGTCAGCTACGCCATGGCCAAGCGCTTCTCGAAGACGCCGGAGAAATTCGGCACCGGCCATCCCGAGGGGCTGATCGAGGCCGGGGCCAGCAACAACGCCTCGCTCGCCTCGGGCTGGGTGCCGGCGCTTCTCTTCGGCATCCCCGGCGACACGATCACCGCGATCGCCATCGGCGTGCTCTACATGAAGGGGCTGAATCCGGGTCCGTCGCTCTTCACGCAACAGGCGTCGAGCATGTACGCGCTCTACATCATCTTCATCCTCGGCAACATCATCATGATTCCGCTCGGCATCATGATGATCCGGGGCGCGAGCTTCGTCGTGGGCGCGCCGCGCTCGGCCGTGATGCCGGTGATCATGGTCTTTTGCGCGGTCGGAGCCTTCGCGACGGCCGGCAACAACCTGTTCGCGGTCTATTGCGTCGCCTTCTTCGGGCTGCTCGGCTTCGCCATGGAGAAGAACGGCTATCCGGTCGCGGCGCTGGTGCTCGGCATCGTCATGGGCACGATGGTCGAGCAGAGCTTCGTCACCTCTCTGATCAAGTCGGACGGCTCGATCCTGCCCTTCTTCAGCCGGACGGTCTCCAGCGTGCTGGCGGCGATGACGTTCGCGGCGCTGCTCTGGCCGGTGTTCTCGTGGAGCATGGACAGGCTGAGGGCGCGGCGGGTGGCGGCGGCGGCTTGAGGGTGATCGCGGGACGCGCCGACGGAGAATCCTCTCGCGGAGGGAGAGGGCAGGATGAGGGGGAGGTCGTTTTCCGCATGGACGAGACCTCGCCGCCACGGGCTGTCGGGCTGGCGCCTCGCTGGTCCAAGGGCCGTCACCTCGCCCCTGCCCCTATCCTTGCAGGAGAGGGGTTTCCCGCGCCCTGTCAGGAGATGATGCCCCTCGACCTGAGCGCCGCGATTCGCTCCGCATCCGCCCCCATCTCCTCCAGCACCGCATCCGTATCCTGTCCCAGACCCGGCGGGCGGCGGCGCAGCGGCAGGCGGTCGCCGTCGAGGCGGTATGGCGGCGAGAGCACCGACGGAGTCGCGGCTGCGTCGGGCGCATCCGAGACCATGCCGGCCCGCGCCGCGCGATTGGAGCGCAGCGCCTGGTTGAGACCCAGAACCTCGCCGGCCGGGATGCCATGGGCCGCGAGCCGCTCCAGCAGCAGCGCGCGCGGGCGGGCGAGCAGTTCCGCTTCGAGCACCGGCAGCAGCTCGGGCCGCGCATGGGTGCGCTGCAGATTGGTGGCGAAGCGCGGATCGTCGGCGAGGTCCGGCCGCTCGATGACATGGCGGCAGAAGCGGGCGAACTGGGCGTTGTTGCCGACGGTGATGACGAGCGGGCCGTCGGCCGCCTCGAACACGCCATAGGGCACGATCGAGGGATGGGCGTTGCCGTAGCGCGGCGGGTCTTGCCCAAGCGCCAGCGCCTCCAGCCCGTAATAGGAGGTGACGGACAGGCCGCAATCGAACAGCGCCATCTCGATGTGCCGGCCCTTCGCCGTGCGGGCGCGCTGGACCAGCGCCGCGAGGATCGCCTGCGCCGAGAACTGGCCGGTGAAGAGATCGACGATGGCGACGCCGAATTTCAGCGGCGGCTGGTCGTCATTGCCGTTCATGCCCATCAGCCCGGATTCGCCCTGGATGACGAGGTCGTAGCCGGGGCGCGTGGCCTCGGGGCCATCGGGGCCGTAGCCCGCGATCGAGCAGTAGATCAGCCCGGGGTTGAGCGCGCTGAGCGCCTCGTAGCCGAGGCCGAGCCTAACGGCCCCGCCGGTCTTGAAGTTCTGGATCAGCACGTCGCTTTTCGCGGCGAGGTCGCGGACGATGGCGAGGCCTTCCGGCTTGCCGAGATCGATGCCGATGGCGCGCTTGTTGCGGTTGACGCTGTTGAAATAGCAGGTGTTGGCCTCGCCCAGCCGAAAGCCCCAGTCGCGCGTGTCGTCGCCGCGGCCGGGATGCTCGACCTTGATGACCTCGGCCCCGAGATCGCCCAGCACCTGGCCGCACCAGGGGCCGGCGAGGATGCGCGAGAGATCGAGCACGCGGATGCCGGCGAGGGGAAGGTCGAGATCGCTCACGAGCCCATAACCCCTTCGAGGCCTGCGGCGAGCGCGATCAGCCTGGGGCGGACCTCGGTCATCAGCATCTCGCGGTCGAGGATGACGCTGGGCGCGCCGCAGTTGATCGACATCGGCGGCAACCCGCCGCCGGGCCGGAAGGCGACCGCGATGGCGCTGACCGTCGGCTGCCAGTCGCCGAAGGAGCGGGCGCAGCCGAATTCGCGATAGTCGGCGAGCGCACGCTCGACGCCATCGCGCAGACGCGGCCAGCCGGCATCGTCGACCGAGCGGATGTCGTCAAGGATAGCGCGGCGCTCGGCCTCGTCGCAGACGCAGAGATAGGCCCGGCCCATGGCGCTGCGGGCCATGGAGAGCCTCGAGCCGACATCCATGTTGAGCGCGATCGCGGCCTCGCCCCGGCAGCATTCGATATAGCGCATGCTGAGCCGGTCGCGGACGCCCAGGCCCACGGAGGCGTTGGCGAGGATCGCGATCTCGCGCATGCCCGGCCGCGCCAGCTGGCGCACGTCGAGGCCGGCCAGCGCGGTCGCGCCGAGCGCGATCAGGGCCGTGCCGAGGCGGTAGCCGCCCGATTCCGGGACATGGTGGAGATAGCCGAGCGTCGTCAGCGTGTGGGTCAGGCGCGAGACGGTGGAGCGGGCGAGGCCGCAACGCTCGGCGATCTCGGAATTGGCCAGCATGCGCTCGCCGCGCCGGAAGCAGGCGAGCACGTCGAGCCCGCGCGCCAGCGCCGTGACGAAGTGGCGGTCCTCCCTCGTGTCGTCCATCTCGGCTTCCCGCGCCGGATCGTCGCGCACGAGCATCGGCTTCACGCGCCGCATGATCGTGATCCGGTGAAACACCTCGTCATCCCGGACAAGCGGCGAAGCCGCGCCGATCCGGGGTCCGTCACAGAGCACGACAACGTTCCATGATGGATTCCGGATCTCCGCTTCGCCGCATCCGGGATGACGATGGTGTTCTGGTCGAGAACCATGGGACAGTCAGCGCTTCATCAGGAAGGCGGCGAAGGCGGCCTGTGCCTCGGCCGAGAGCAGCCGCTCGCCGAAATGGCGGCCTTCGGTCGCGATCGTCTCGGCGACGCCGGCGGCGTTGCCGCGCTTCAGCAGCAGCTTGGTCAGCGCGACCGATTGCGGCGGCAGGGCCGCCAGCGCGCGGGCCTTCTCGACCGCCATGGCGAGCGCGCCGCCCTCGGGCGTCACGGCGTTGAGCAGGCCGGCCTCCAGCGCGGTCTCCGGCCCGAAGGCCTCGCCCAGCATCAGGAGCTCGGCCGCGCGCTTGGAGCCCGCCATCAGCGGGAGCAGGTAGGAGGACGCGCCCTCCGGGCACAGGCCCAGCGCGACGAAGGGCAGGCGGAAGCTCGCGCCCTTGCCGGCATAGGCCAGGTCGCAGTGCAGCAGCATCGTCGTGCCGATGCCGACGGCGAAGCCCTCGACGGCGGCGACGATCGGCTTCTTCGCGGTCGAGATCGCGGTCAGGTAATCCATCGCGATGCGCGGGCCGGCGTCGGCGGCTGCCGCGAAATCCTTGATGTCGTTGCCGCTGGTGAAGCAGCCGCCGGCGCCGGTCAGCACCATGGCGCGGATTTCGGGGTCGGCCTCGGCGGACCGAAGCGCGTCGATCAGGCCCTGATAGCTCGCCCGGTCGAGCGCGTTCTTGCGCTCTGGCCGGTTCATGGTGATCTGGAGCACGCCCGGCGCGGCGGTCTCGGTCAGAACGGTGGCGGTCATCTCGTGGTCCTCGTTCAGATGCTGGTCAACGCGGCTTTCGCCTGCAGGTATTCGGCCTTGAGGCGCGCGACGACCTCGGCGACGGGCGGCGCGTCGTCGATCAGGCCGACGCCCTGACCCGAGCCCCAGATGTCGCGCCAGGCCTTCACCGTGCCCGAGCCGAAGCTCATCTTGGTCTTGTCGGCGTCGGGCAGCGCGTCGGGGTCGAGCCCCTGCGCCGCGATCGAAGGCCTGAGGTAATTGCCCGGAACGCCGGTGAAATAGGGCGTGTGGACGATGTCCGCGGCGCTCGCGCCGACGATCATGTCCTTGTAGCCCTGGGTGGCGTTGGCTTCCTTGGTGGCGATGAAGCGGGTGCCGATATAGGCGAGGTCGGCCCCCATCGCCTGCGTCGCCAGGATCGCCTGGCCGGTCGCAATCGATCCCGACAGGATGATCGGCCCGTCAAAGAAGCGCCTGACCTCGCCGACCAGCGCGAAGGGCGAGAGCGTGCCGGCATGGCCGCCGGCCCCGGCGCAGACCAGGATCAGCCCGTCGACGCCGGCCTCCAGCGCCTTCCGGGCGTGGCGGATCGTGGTGACGTCGTGGAAGACGAGCCCGCCATAGGAATGGGCGGCATCGACGACCTCGCCCGGCGCGCGCAGCGAGGTGATGATGATCGGCGCCTGATGTCTGACGCAGACCTCCATGTCGTGCCGCAGCCGGTCGTTGCTGGCATGGACGATCTGGTTGACCGCGAAGGGCGCGATCTTCCGCGACGGATCGGCGGCCTTGGCGGCGGCGAGCCCGGCCTTGATCCGGGTGATCCAGACATCGAGCTGGTCGGCTGGCCGCGCGTTCAGCGCCGGGAACGAGCCGACGACGCCGCTGAGGCATTGCGCGATCACGAGCTCCGGGCCCGAGACGATGAACATCGGCGAGCCGATCACCGGCAGGTCGAGCGTATCGGCGAGGGATGGAGGCAGGGCCATGGATCATACGCTCTCGGAAGAGACAAGCAGGGCGCTGCGCTCTCCGCTCCCTCCCCCCGCTTGCGGTGGGGAGGGTTGGGGTGGGGGGCAGTTCGGCCGGGCGAGACGATAGGCGATAGCACTCCGGCTTTCCGGCCCCCCATCCCTAACCCTTCCCCACCGCAAGCGGGGGGAAGGGGACAGGTCGTGCTTGTCTCCAGCGTCGATCATCCGGTTCGCCCAACAGCAGTACCCTCACGGGCGAGATAGAGATCGTGCAGGCGGGCGAGATCGACCTGCGCCGCCTTCTGGCTGAGCAGGACTTTTCCCGAACGCATCAGATGGACATGGTCGGCGACCGAGAGCGCGATATGGGTGTTCTGCTCGATCAGCGCGATGGTGACGCCCTCGGCCTTGAGCCGGCGGACGATGCCGAAGACCTCCTTCACGATCACGGGCGCCAGGCCAAGCGAGGGTTCGTCGATCAGCAGGATGCGCGGCTCGCTCATCATGCCGCGCCCCATCGCCACCATCTGCGCCTCGCCGCCCGAGAGCGAGCCCGCCGCCTGGGCGCGGCGCTCCTTCAGGCGCGGAAAGAGGTCGTAGACGCGCTCCAGATTGCGGCCGAGCGCCTTGCGGCAGCGGCGCGGATAGGCTCCGAGCGAGAGGTTCTCCTCGACGCTCATCTCCCTGAAGACGAGCCGGCCCTCAGGGACCATGACGAGCCCGGCCTCGATCAGATCCCAGGTCTTGGCCTTCAGGCCGCGGCCGTCGAGCCTGATCTCGCCCTGATGCGGCACGAGGCCCATCAGCGCGCGGAACAGCGTCGTTTTGCCCGCCCCGTTGGGGCCGACGATCGCGGTCAGCTCGCCCTTGGGGAAGGTCAGCGAGACGTCCCAGAGAACGTTGATCGCGCCATAACCGGCACGGAGATTGCGGACCTCAAGCATCGGCCGTCCCCGTATAGCTCTCGACCACGGCCGGGTTGCGGAAGACCGCGTCTGGCGTACCGTCGGCGATCATCTGGCCGAAATTCAGAACGACCGCGCGCGAACACAGGGTCGAGATCGTCTCGATGTCGTGCTCGACGATGACGATGGTCAGGCCGTAACGCTCGCGCAGCTCGCGCAGCTTGGCGATGAAGCGGCGCTTGGCCTGGCTTTCGAGGCCTGCCAGCACCTCGTCGAGCAGCAGCAGCTTCGGGTTGGTCGCCAGCGCCTTGGCGACTTCGAGCCGCTTCAGTTCCTGAAGCGCGAGTTCGGTCGCGGCGTCGCGTTCGGCGTGCTCGGCGAGTTCCATCACCCGCAGGATCTCGCCGATGCGGGCGGGATCGGAGCGGCCGGCTCCGAAGACCTGCGCGACGGTCAGGTTCTCGCGCACGGTCAGATGATGCATCGGCTGCGGGATCTGGAAGGTGCGGCCCAGACCCAGCCTCGCGCGCGCATGCAGCGCCTTGCGGCCGATCTCGCGCTCCTCGAACAGGATCTTTCCGGAGCGCGGTCGGACGAGGCCGGAGATGGTGTTGAACAGGGTCGTCTTGCCGGCGCCGTTGGGGCCGACGAGGCCGAGGATCTCGCCGGCCGACAGCGAAAACGAGACTTGCCTCAGCGCGACGAGGCCGCCGAAGCGGACGGTGACGTCCTCAAGCCGCAGCATGGGCGGCTCCCGTCCTCTTTTTGCCGAACAGCCCGAACAGGCCGTTGGGCGCGACCAGGATCATGCCGGCGAGCAGGACGCCGAGAATGATCTGGTGGCCGACGGGCAGGATCGCCTTGGCGACGATCTGGTCGAACAGATAGATCGCGACCGCGCCCGCCACAGGGCCGAGGATGGTGCGGTAGCCGCCGAAGATCGCGGCGATGATCGGCAGCACAGACCAGTTGCCGGAAAAGGCGTAGTCCGGTTCGAGGAAGTTGATGATGTGGGCGTTCATCGCGCCGAACAGCCCGGTGATGAAGGCCGAGAGCAGCAGCATCCAGGCCTTGAGCAGGGTCGCGTTGACGCCGACGACGCGGGTCGCGTCCTCGCTCTCGGCCATGGCGCGCAAGGCCGTCCCGACATGGCTCGCCTTCACGGCGCGGTAGGCGAGCAGGCACAGGCAAACCATGCCGACGAGCAGCCAGTAGCTGCCGACACGGCTGGAGAAATCGATCCCGGCGATGGTCGGCAGAACGGGAAAGCGGGCGAAGCCGGCCGAGCCGCCGGTCAGCCAGCCCAGCTCGGTCGCTAGGATCCTGAAGATGTGGGCATAGGCCAGGATGGCGAGCGCGAAATAGGGACCGGACAATCTCAGCGCCGGCAGCATGGCGAGCGAGGACAGCGCCGCGACCGCGCCGCCGGCCAGCAGCGAGAGCGGCACCGGCAGGCCGGCCTTGGCCGACAGAAGCGCCGAGGCATAGGCGCCGACGCCGAAGAAGGCGGCGTGGCCGAAGGAGACCATGCCGCCGAGATTGCCGAGCAGCGCCCAGGCGAGCGCGACGCCGGCCACGATCAGGCCCGACACCATCAGCCCCATGATGTAGCCGTTGCCGCCATAGACCAGCGGGACGGCGCAGGCGCCGAGCCCGAGCAGGATGGCGGGGAGGTTCTTCATCGCCGCCGTCTCAGCCGCGCCGCGCCCGGGCGCCGAAAAGCCCGTTCGGCATGAAGAAGAGCACGAGCAGGAACAGCACCATGCCGACGAGTTCCTGCAGCGCCGAACTCGCCAGCGTCACGGTCATCGCCTCGGTGACGCCGAGCAGGAGCGCGGCGCAGAACACGCCTGGGATCGAGCCGACGCCGGCCAGCACCGTGACGATGAAGGCCTTGACCGTCAGCGCCGGCCCGAGCGCCGGCTGGACCACGCTCATGGTGAAGAGCGCGACGCCGGCGACGCTCGCGAGAATCCCGGCGACGAGGAAGGCGGCCAGTTCGACGCGGCGCGGGTCGATGCCCATCAGCATCGCGGCGTCGCGGCTGGAGGAGACGGCGCGGACCGCGCGCCCGTACCAGCTCAGCTTCAGCCACCACCACAGCCCGGTCATCACGGCCATGCTGACGACGAAGGCGGTGAGCTCCCCCTTCATCGCATAGACGGTGTGGAAGGAGACCGCGTCCTGCAGGGTCGGCGAATTGGTCGAGCGCACGTCGCTGGCGAAGACCAGCAGGATGCCGTTGGTGATGATGATGCCGATGGCGAAGGTCAGGATCAGCGAGTTGAGTTCGCGGTGCTGCCTGATGCGGTCGATCAGCAGGTAGACCGCGATCGAGACCACGGCCGTCACCGCGAAGGCGAGCGGGATCGCGGCATAGGGGTTCCAGCCGGTCCGGCTCTCGACGACATAGGCCATGTAGGCGGCCAGCAGCACGAGTTCGCCATGGGCGAGATTGATGATCTTCATCGCGCCGAAGGTGAGCGCGATGCCGAGCGCCACGAGCGCGTAGACCGAGCCGACGAGCAGGCCCGAGAAGATCGCTTGCTGTGAGAGTTCGAGCATGGGGCGGGATGGTTCTCGGCTTAAGGCTTCATCGTCATTGCGAGGAGCGCGGCGACGAAGCGATCCAGGGGGCGTAGCGCGAGCCGCTGGATTGCGTCGCTACGCTCGCAATGACGGTTGTTTCCGATGCCCCTGTGCTCACCAGGGCAGGCCGGGATAGGCGATCTTGCCCGTGGCCTGCTCGGCCGGCGAGACCAGCACGATCTTGCCGTCGCGGTGCTGGCCCATGGCGAGAGTGAAGTTCGGGTTGTCGCCGACCTCGTTGAAGGCGATCGGCCCGAGCACCGAGGAGCGCCTGGTCTTGCGGACCTCGTCGGCGAGGCCGCCGCTCTTGAGCGTGCCGGCGTCGGCGGCGCGGGCGAGCGCCTCGCAGAGCACGATCGTCTTCACGAAGGAGAGCGTCGCGGCATAGTCGATGTCCTTGTTCCACATCGCCTTGAAGGCCGCGACGAAGGCCTGGCCCTCGGCGTCCTTCATGTCGACGGGGTAGGGCAGCGGCGTGGTGCCGACGACGTTCTGCATCAGGTCGGGGAAGTCCTGGTACATCTTCGGGATCGCCAGCGACCAGGCGCCGGCGATCAGTTTCGCCGGAGGCTTCAGCACCTTGGCGGCGCGGATGATGCCGACATAGTCGTTTTCATAGGCCGACATGAAGATGATGTCGGACTTGTCCTGCAGCTTCACCTTGTTGATGATCGGTTTGAAGTCGGTGATCGCGGGGTCGAAGGGATGCAGCGTGACCTTGACGTTCTTCTTGGCCAGGCTCTCCTCGAGCCCCTTGGCGAGCAGCATCGGGGCCTCGCGCGTCGAGGCGACGATCGAGACGCTGCCGGCCTTGAGCTCCTCGACCATGCCCTCGAAGCCGCGCAGATAGCCGGCATTGTTGTTGATCCGGAAGAAGGTCTTGTGACCGCGCTGGACCAACTCCTCGCTGACCGCGCCGGCGGTGATGTAGACCTTGCCCAGCCGGTTGGAGGTGTCCGAGGCCGGCCCGACGATGTTGGAGCCGTAGCCGCCGAGGATCGCGACAGCGCCGTCCGAGGCCAGCTTCTCGACCGCGCCGACCGCCTTGGCCGGCTGGGTCTCGTCGTCGATCAGGGTGACCTTGATCTGGTGCTTCGTCTGCGAGTCGTTGAACATCTTGACCGCGACCAGCATGCCTTCGCGGAAGGACTGGCCGGAGCGCGCCAGCGCGCCGGTCAGCGGCATGTGCGAACCGACCTGGATCTCCTCCGCGGCGGCGGCGCTCCAGGCGAGGTTCGCGGCAAGGCCGCAGATCAGGGTCGAGGCCAGGACAGTCCTGCGGATCATGATGTTCCTCCGGGCGGCTTCTTCATCGCCTGCCGGCGGAACGGCGCGATGCGGCACTGCCGAAAGGCATGGCATGGCGTTTCGCGGCGGGTCAAGGCGGCGGGCGCGAATTCCGCAGTGCAGCACCAGCGCCGGCCTTGACGAGAAACGCTTGGTCCCTCGCTTGACAAAGCGAGCGAGGGGTTCTTCCTAGCAGCCATTCATGCAGATAATCGTTCTGCAATGCAGAACACAAAGGCCTTCAAGGACGCCGCCCATGCAGACCGCACAGCTCGCGCATCGCGGCCGGATCGCGATCGTGACGATCGACAATCCACCCGTCAATGCGCTCGGCGCGAAGCTGCGCGCCGACCTCGAGGCGGCGGTCGAGACGGCGGCGGCGGATGCGGGCGTCGATGCGATCGTCATCGCGGCGGCGGGTAAGGCCTTCATCGCGGGAGCCGACATCAGCGAGTTCGGCAAGCCGCCGCTCGCGCCGATCCTGCCCGACGTGCTCGATGTGATCGAAGGCTGCCGGAAGCCGGTCGTCGCCGCGATCCAGGGCGCGGCGCTGGGCGGCGGGCTCGAAGTGGCGCTCGCCTGCCATGCCCGCGTCGCGGCGCCCGCGGCCAAGCTCGGCCTGCCCGAGATCAAGCTCGGCATCATTCCCGGCGCCGGCGGCACGCAACGCCTGCCCCGGCTGATCGGCGCGGCTAAAGCCTTCCCGATGATGCTGTCCGGCGAGCCGGTCTCCGCCGACGAGGCGCTGGCGCTCGGGCTGGTCGACGAGGTCGGCGAGGACGTGGTCGCGGCGGCCGTCGCGCTCGCCGGGCGGCTGGCCGCGAAGGGCGCGCCGCGCCGGACCGGCGAGCAGGCCGACAGGCTGACGCACGCCGATCGCGATGCGTTCGAGGCGATGGCGGCCGACGCCACGAAGAAATCCGGCGACATGCCCAATGCGATGGCGCTGGTCGAGGCGGTGCGCGGCGTCTTCACGCTGTCCTTCACCGAGGGGCTGGCGGCCGAGCGGGCGCTGTTCCTCAAGCTCGTCGCCGACGAGCGCTCGAAGGCGCTGCGCCATGTCTTCTTCGCCGAGCGCGAGGCCGCCAAGATCCCCGGCCTCGCGCCGGGCATCAAGGAGCGGCCGGTCGCGACGGCGGCCGTGATCGGGGCCGGCACGATGGGCGGCGGCATCGCGATGTGCTTCGCCAACGCCGGCATCCCGGTGACGCTGATCGAGCAGGAGCAGGCGCAGATCGACAACGGCATCAACCGGGTCGCGGCGATCTACGAGATGTCGGTGACGCGCGGCTCGCTGACGCCGGAGCTGCGCGACAAGCGGCTCGCATTGATCACGCCTGCGGTGGGGCTGCAGGCGGCGGCCGGGGCCGACATCGTGATCGAGGCGGCCTTCGAGGAGATGGGCGTCAAGCAGGAAATCTTCGGCGCGCTGGACGGCATCGCGAAGCCGGGCGCGATCCTCGCCAGCAACACCTCCTATCTCGACATCCCGACGATCGCCGCCGCGACGAAGCGCCCGCGGGATGTGCTCGGCATGCATTTCTTCAGCCCGGCCAATGTGATGAGGCTGCTGGAGGTCGTCCGCCCGGCCGGCGTCGCCGACGATGTCGTGGCGACGGCCGTCTCGCTGGCGCGCCGGCTCGGCAAGGCGCCGGTCGTGGTCGGCAACGGCTTCGGCTTCGTCGGCAACCGCATGCTGGAGCAGCGCACGAAAGCGGCCGAGCGGCTGCTGATCGCCGGCGCGCTGCCGCACGAGGTCGATGCGGCGCTGACCGGCTTCGGCTTCAGGATGGGGCCGTTCGCGATGTCGGACCTCGCCGGCAACGACATCGGCTGGCGCACGCGCAAATCGCGCGGCAAGACGGCCGCCGTGGCCGACGCGATCTGCGAGGCCGGCTGGTTCGGCCAGAAGACCGGACGCGGCTACTATCTCTATCCCGAGGGCGCACGGGCGGGCGAGCGAGATCCCGAGGTCGAGGCGCTGATCGCCTGCATCTCGAAAGAACAGGGCGTGACGCGGCGGCGCTTCACCGAAAGCGGGATCCTGGCGCGGCTGCTCGACCCGATGGTCAACGAGGGCGCGCGCATCCTGGAGGAGGGCATCGCGACCAGGCCCGGCGACATCGATATCATCTGGCTCAACGGCTACAACTGGCCGGCCTGGCGCGGCGGGCCGATGCACTGGGCCGATACGGTGGGCTTGGGCGTCATCGTCAAGCGGCTCGAAGAGCAGGCGGCCGAGAGCGGCGACAAGGCGCTGGAGCCCGCGCCGCTGCTGAGGCGGCTCGCGGCCGAGGGCAAGACCTTCTCCGAGCTGAAGGCCAAGGCCGCGTGAGCGGTTTCGCGCAAGCGCGCCGCCGCCCGTCCCCTTCCCCACCGCGAGCGGGGGGAAGGGGACGGGGCAGTGCGTCATGAGCGAACCTCGCCCGATCTGGCGGGAGCGGTTTCCGAACGCCTGCGACTGGGACGCCCCTGTCGAAACCGGCACGGTGCCGGAGCTCCTGGCCGCGCCGGTGTCGCTGACCCCCGACGCGACCGCGATCGAGTTCCGCGAGCGCGAGATCAGTTATGCCGGGTTCGACGCGCTGGTGACGCTGCTCGCCGGCGGGCTGATCGCGGACGGCGTCAAGCCGGGCGACCGGATCGCCCTGCTGCTGCCGAACACTCCCTGGCATCCCGCCGCCTTCTTCGCGATCGCACGCTGCGGCGCGACCGTCGTGCATCTCTCGGCGCTCGACGCGCCGCGCGAGCTCGAACACAAGCTCAAGGTCACGACGCCGTCGCGGCTCGTCACCACCAACCTGCCGGGCTTCCTGCCCAATGCGCTGACGCTGCTCGACCAGGGGCTGGCGCCGCGCCTGCTCGTCGGCGAGGACCAGCGCTGGGGCAAGATCGACGCCGAGTCGCTGCCGATGCCGCGGCGAAAGGACGTCGCGCAGCTCGACAGGCTGATGCTGGCGCCCTTGCCCGCCGTCTGGCCGGCGGTATCGCCGGACGACGTGATGCTGCTGCAGTTCACCGGCGGCACCACCGGCATGCCCCGGGCCGCGATGCTGACGCATGGCAACCTCGTCTCGGCCGTGAACATCTACCGGCTCTGGAGCGACGGCGAGACGCTGGAGCCCGGCGCGCAGAAGTCGATCTGCGTGCTGCCGCTGTTCCACATCTATGCCCTGACCACGATCCTGCTGCGGCAGGTCCGCGACGGCAACGCGATCCTGCTGCGCCAGCGCTTCGACCTGGAGACGCTGATCGCCGACATCGCGGTCAAGCGCGCGACCCTGTTTTCCGGCGTGCCGACGATGTGGTTCGCGCTGCTCAACCGCGAGGGCGTCGAGCGCGTCGATTTCTCCTCGCTGCGCTCATGCGTCTCGGGCGGCGCGCCGCTGCCCTTCGACGTGCAGACGAAGCTGGAGGGCATTCTCGGCGTCCGGCTCAACAATGGCTGGGGCATGACCGAGACCGCGCCGGCGGGCTCGCGCGTGCCGAAGGACGCCGAACCCAGGCCGGGGCTGATCGGCATTCCGCTGCCCGGCATCACGATGACGATCGTTTCGCTGGAGCCCGAGCGCGACGAGTTCCCGCCCGGCGAGATCGGCGAGATCGCGATCAGGGGCCCCAACGTCTTCAAGGGGTATCTCGACGACCCCGCCGGCACGGCCGAGGCCTTCCACGAGGGCTGGTTCCTGACCGGCGATCTCGGGAGGATGGACGGGAACGGGCTGTTCGAGATCGTCGACCGCCGCAAGAACATGATCATCTCCAGCGGCTACAACGTCTATCCGGTGGCGATCGAGAGCGCGATCTACGAGCATCCTGCCGTGCAGGAGGTCGTGGTGATCGGCATCGACGACGCCTATCGCGGCCAGGCGGCGAAAGCCTTCGTCAAGCTGAAGGCGGGCTCGGCGCCGTTCACGCTGGAGGAATTGCTCGGCTTCCTGAAGGACCGTCTCGGCCGCCACGAGATGCCGCGCGCTCTCGAGTTCCGCGACTCGCTGCCGCGCAGCGCCGCCGGCAAATTGCTGGCCAAGGTGCTGGTCGCCGAGGAACAGGACAAACAGGCGGCGAAGGATGCCGCTGCATGGCAAGCGCCCTTGCCGTGACGGAGTAGAGAATTCCAGCCAAGACAGTGCCTCCCAGGACATCCCATGACAGAAGCCGTCATCGTCTCCACCGCCCGCACGCCGATCGGAAAGGCCTTTCGCGGGGCGTTCAATCAGACCAAGGGCGCCGACATGGCCGCCCATGCGATCCGCCACGCCATGGCGCGCGCCGGCGTCGAGGGCGAGGCGATCGAGGAGGTCGTGCTGGGCTGCGGCTACCCGGAGGCGGCGACCGGCGGCAATGTCGCGCGCCACGCGGCGCTGATGGCCGGCATCCCGGTGCAGTCGGCCGGCGTCACGGTCAGCCGTTTCTGCGCCTCGGGCCTTGAGGCGATCGCGCACGCGGCGCGGCGCGTGGTGATGGACGGCGTGCCGGTCGCGGTCGGCGGCGGGGTCGAGTCGATCTCGCTCGTGCAGCCGCAGGTCAAGCGCGAGCTGACCCAGAACGACTGGCTGACGGCGAACAAGCCGCAAATCTACACCTCGATGATCGAGACCGCCGACATCGTCGCGAGCCGCTACGGCATCTCGCGGCGGGCGCAGGACGAATTCTCGCTGGAGAGCCAGCGCCGCACGGCGAGCGCCCAGCAGCGCCGCCTCTTCGACGGCGAGATCGTGCCGATGACGGCGACGATGTCCGTCACCGACAAGGCGAGCGGCGAAACCCGGATGGAGGAGACCACGCTCGACAAGGACGAGGGCAACCGGCCGGACACGACGCTGGAGGGACTGATGAAGCTCAAGCCCGTGCGCGGCGACGATCAGTTCATCACCGCCGGCAACGCGAGCCAGCTTTCCGACGGCGCCTCCGCCAGCGTGGTGATGTCGGCGGGCGAGGCGGCCCGGCGCGGCCTCTCGCCGCTCGGCATCTTCCGCGGCTTCGCCTCGGCCGGCTGCGAGCCCGACGAGATGGGCATCGGGCCGGTCTTCGCCGTGCCGCGCCTGCTGGAGCGCAACGGTTTGAAAGTGTCCGACATCGATCTCTGGGAGCTGAACGAGGCCTTCGCCTCGCAATCGCTCTATTGCCGCGACACGCTCGGCATCGACCCCGAGAAGGTCAACGTCAATGGCGGGGCGATCTCGGTCGGCCATCCCTTCGGCATGAGCGGGGCGCGGCTCGTCGGCCATGCCCTGCTGGAGGGCCGCCGCCGCAAGGCGCGCTACGCCGTGGTGACGATGTGCGTCGCCGGCGGCATGGGCTGCGCCGGGCTGTTCGAGATCAATCAGGGTTGATTGCCATGGACCTGCGCTTCACCCCCGAGGAGATCGCCTTCCGCGACGAGGTGCGGAATTTCTTCCGCACCGAAATCCCGGCCGAGATCCGCAAGAAGGTCTCGGAAGGCCGCGGCCTGACGCGCGAGGACATGGTCACCTCACAGCGCATCATGAACGCCAAGGGTTGGGCCGTGCCACATTGGCCCCGGGAATGGGGCGGCCGGGACTGGACCGCGATCCAGCGCTACATCTTCACCGAGGAGATGCTGCTGGCGGCCGTGCCCCTGCCGCTGCAGTTCAACTGCTACATGGTCGGGCCGGTGATCGCGGCCTTCGGCAACCAGGCGCAGAAGGAAAAGCATCTCGCCCGCATCGCCAATCTCGACGAATGGTGGTGCCAGGGCTTCTCCGAGCCCGGCGCCGGCTCCGACCTCGCCTCGCTCAAGACGAGGGCCGTGCGCGAGGGCGAGCACTACGTCGTCGACGGCCAGAAGACCTGGACGACGCTCGGCCAGCACGCCGACTGGATATTCTGCCTCGTCCGCACCGATCCGTCGGCGAAGAAGCAGGCCGGCATCTCCTTCATCCTGATCGACATGAAGACGCCGGGCATCACGGTCCGTCCGATCATCACGCTGGAGGGAAGGCACGAGGTCAACGAGGTCTTCTTCGACAACGTCAAGGTGCCGGTCGAGAATCTGGTCGGCGAGGAGAACAAGGGCTGGGACTACGCCAAGTTCCTGCTCGCCAACGAGCGCACCGGCATCGCCCGCATCGGTTTGTCCAAGGAGCGGCTGACGCGGATCAAGAGGTTGGCGAAGGGGATGCCGGCAGGCGAGGGGACGGTCTGGGACGACGCCGCCTTCCGCGAGCGGCTGGCCGAGGTGGAGATCGAGTTGAAGGCGCTGGAGATCACGCAGATGCGGGTCGTCGCGGCGCAGGGCAAGCGCGATCCGGGCAAGCCCGATCCGGCCTCCTCGATCCTGAAGATCAAGGGCTCGCAGCTGCAGCAGGCGACGACGGAATTGCTGCTGGAGGCGGCGGGGCCGTTCGCGCTGGCGGCTCCGGTGCGATCGGGCGATCTGACGAACGACTGGCCCTTCGACCATGACTGGGCCGACGCGGCCGCCACGAGCTATTTCAACAACCGCAAGGTCTCGATCTATGGCGGCTCGAACGAGATCCAGAAGAACATCATCGCCAAGGCGGTGCTGGGACTTTAGCGGCGCGGGCTGGCGGGTCCCTCCCGTCATGCCCGGCCTTGTGCCGGGCATCCACGTCTTGCAACGCGGATGAAAGAAGACGTGGATGGCCGGGGCAAGCCCGACCATGACGGGTTGATGGTCTCTGCAGACACTGGAACGGCATCATGGATTTCGACCTCTCCCCCGAACAGACGCAGCTCAAGGACAGTGTCGACCGGCTGATCGCATCCAGTTACGGCTCGCTGGAGGCACGGCAGAAGCTGGCGAAGGAGCCGCCCGGCTTTTCGGAAGCCGGCTGGGCCCGGTTCGCCGAGATGGGCCTGCTCGGCATTCCGTTCTCCGAGGAGGAGGGCGGTTTCGGCGGCGGGCCGGTCGAGACGCTGCTGGTGATGGAGACGCTGGGGCGGGGCCTCGCGCTGGAGCCTTATCTGGCGACCGTCGTGCTCGGCGGCAGCGCCATTCGGCTCGGCGGCTCCGCGACGATGAAGGAGCGCGTCATCCCCGGCATCGTCGAGGGCACGGCGCGGCTCGCTCTCGCCTTCACCGAGACGCAGTCGCGCTACGATCTGCACGATGTCGCCACCAGCGCCAAGAAGACGGTCGACGGCTACGTGCTGGAGGGAGCGAAAAGCGTCGTGATCAGCGGCGACAGCGCGCAGCGGCTCGTCGTGAGCGCCCGGACCTCCGGCAACCGGCGCGACCGCGAGGGCATCAGCCTGTTCCTCGTGCCGGCCGATGCCGGGGGCGTGAAAATCCACGGCTATGCGACGCAGGATGGCGGGCGCGCCGCCGAGATCGCCCTGTCTGGCGTGACGGTTTCCGCCGAAGACCTCATCGGCCCTGAAGGCGAGGGCCTGCCGATCCTGGAGCGCGTCGCCGAATTCGCCATCGCGGCTTTGGCCTCCGAAGCGGTCGGCATCATGGAAGCGCTGCACACACTTACCGTCGATTATCTCAAGACGCGCCGGCAGTTCGGGGCTCCGATCGCGCAGTTCCAGGTGCTGCAGCACCGCGCCGTCGACATGCTGATCGCGCTGGAGCAGGCGCGCTCGATGGCGGCCTATGCCGCGATGATGGTCGAGCATGAGAATGCTGCCGAGCGTGCGGCGGCCTTGTCGGCGGTCAAGGTCCAGGTCAACCGCTCCTGCCGGCTGGTCGGCCAGGAGGCGGTGCAGCTCCATGGCGGCATCGGCATGACGATGGAGTATCTCGGCGCGCATTACTTCAAGCGGTTGACGATGATCGAGAGCCTGTTCGGCGACACCACGCATCATCTGCGCCGGGTCGGCGCGGCGGGAGGGCTCGCGGCATGAGCGGCGAGGAGCGGCTGGCGTCCGGGGCGGCCTTCCTGCTGGCGCAATGGCGGGCGGGAACGAAATGCGAGACGATGCCCGAGGGCTTGCGGCCCGAGGACCGGCGCGAGGCCTATGCGATGCAGGCGCTGCTGGAGCGGGCGAGCCCGGCGCCACTGTTCGGCTGGAAGATCGCCGCGACCAGCAAGGCGGGGCAGGCGCATATCGGCGTCGACGGGCCGCTGGCGGGCCGTATCCTCGCCGAGCGCGTGTTGCCGGATGGCGCAACGACCTCGCTTGCCGGCAATGCGATGCGCGTCGCCGAGGTCGAGTTCGCATTCCGCATGGCGCGCGATCTGCCGCCGCGCGAGACGCCCTACAGCCAGGACGAGGTGCTGGACGCGGTCGCGAGCCTGCATCCGGCGATCGAGGCGCCCGATTCCCGCTTCGCCGATTTCGTGACGGCCGGGCATGTCCAGCTCGTCGCCGACAATGCCTGCGCGCATGAATTCGTGCTCGGCGAGAGCACTGGCGCCGATTGGCGCGGGCTCGATCTCGCTGCCTACAAGCCCATTGCGCGGGTGCCGGGCCGGCCGGATCAGGAGGGGCTCGGCGCGAATGTGCTCGGCGATCCGCGTATCGCGCTGACCTGGCTCGCCAACGAATTGTCCGGGCTCGGCGTCACGCTGAAGGCGGGCGAGGTGGTGACGACAGGCACCTGCGTCGTGCCGATCGCGATTTCGCCGGGCGATGCGGTCGAGGCGGATTTCGGGGTGCTGGGGCGGGTTTCCGTCAGCTTCGCCTGACGCTCAGTCCAGCCAGCTCGTGAAGCCCTCGACCGGCTCGCGCTCCGGCGCCAGCTTGTTGGCAGGTGCGTCGGGATCGGCCTTGCCGATGGCGACGCCGCAGACCACGACCTCGCTCTCGGGGATGGCGAGTTCACGCCGCACCACAGGATGGAAGCGCGCAAAAATTGCCTGCGGGCAGGAATCGAGGCCGTGGCCCTGGGCGGCGATCAGCAGCGTCTGCACGAACATGCCGAGGTCGAGCCAGGAGCCGATCTCGAGATCGCGGTCGATCGTCACCATCAGCGCGACCGGCGCGCCGAAGAAGCGCAGGTTCGCCGCCGTCTGGCGCTGCATGCCCGCCACATCGCCCTTAGTCACGCCGAGCAGGCCGTAAAGGTCCCAGCCGACCTTGCGGCGGCGCGACCGATAGGGCTCGCGGAAGGTCTCGGGGTAGTAGCGATACTCTTCCGCCGGCGGCAGATCGGGCGAATCCAGCGCCGCGATCAGCGCCGGCTCCAGCCGCGCGCGCGTCTGTGGCCCGAGCACCCGGACTTTCCAGGGCTGCATGTTGGTGCCGCTCGGCGCCTGCGCGGCCAGCGCCAGCAGATGCCGCACCAAGCCCGGATCGACCGGGTCGGGCAGGAAGGCGCGCACCGCGCGGCGGCGCGCGATGGCGGCGTCGATCGCGGCGGCGGCGTCGACGCTCATTCGGGCTTCGCCTCGCGCCCCGCCACGAACGCGGCATGCTCGCCGACCAGTTCGCCGGCCAGCGCCTTGGCGATCAGGGCGCGCGTTTCGGGAATGCCGTAGATCGCCACGAAGGAGCCGAAACGCGGGCCCTGGTCCTCGCCGAAGAACACCTGGTATATCGCCTTCCACCATTCGCCGGAGACGCCCGGCCGCTCGGGTGTGGCGTTCTTGGCGGCGAGGTTCTGATAGCGCGGGATGATGCGGGCGACGTCGAGCGCCGTGTCCTGGATCGTCTCGGCGCTGGCGTCGACCGGAAGCGCCGCCAGCGCCGCATCGAGCGCCGTGAAGGCCGACCTTTCCGTCTCGTCGGCGAGGCGGTAATGCTTCGCCGGCTTCACGAAGTCGCGGAAATAGGTGATCGCATAGCCGACGAGCGCGTCGAGGCGCGGGTGGGTCGCAGGCGAGATCGAAGGCGCATAGCGCTGCAGGAAGCCCCACAGCACCGCCTTGTCCTCGGAGTTCGCCACCGCGACGAGGTTCATCAGCAGGCTGAAGCTGACCTGCGTGCGCACCGCATTGTCGCCCTCGCCTGAGGCGAGAACCTCCGGCTGCGGCGGCTGCCCGCCATGGATGTGCCAGACCGGGTTGCCGAGCCGGTTCTTCCAGTCCTGCTTCTCGTAGCCGCCAAGGAACTGGAGGTATTCGTCGGCCGCGCGCGGGATCACGTCGAAATGGAGCTTCTTGGCCTCTCGCGGGCGCGAATACATGTAGAGCGACAGGCTCTCCTCGCTGGCATAGGTCAGCCATTGATCGATGGTCAGGCCGTTGCCCTTCGACTTGGAGATCTTCTGGCCGATCTCGTCGAGGAACAGCTCGTAGACATAATGCTGCGGCGCCGGCGCGCCGAGGATTTCGCAGATCCGGTCGTAGATCGGCGCATTGGTCTGGTGGTCCTTGCCGAACATCTCGAAATCGACGCCGAGCGCATACCAGCGCATGCCGAAATCCGGCTTCCATTGCAGCTTCACATGGCCGCCGGTCACGGGCAGCGTCGTCTCGGCGCCGTCCTCGTCGGCGAAGGTGATGGCGCCGGCTTTGGCATCGACCGCCTTCATCGGCACGTAGAGCACGCGGCCGGTGGTCGGCGAGATCGGCAGGAAGGGCGAATAGGTCGCCTGCCGCTCGGACCCGAGCGTCGGGAGCATCACCGCCATGATCTGGTCGTAGCACTCGGCGGCGCGGATCAGCGCGGCGTCGAATTTGCCGGACTTGTAGTAGTCGGTGGCGCTGGCGAACTCGTAGTCGAAACCGAACGTGTCGAGGAAACGGCGCAGCATCGCGTTGTTGTGGTCGCCGAAGCTCGCATGGTCGCCGCCGAACGGATTCGGCACGGCGGTCAACGGCTTGTGCAGATACGGCTCCAGAAACGCGCGATCCGGCACGCCGTCGGGAATCTTCCGCATGCCGTCCATGTCGTCCGAGAAGCAGATCAGCCGGGTCGGCACCGCGTCGTCGGTCAGCACGCGGAAGGCGTGCCGGACCATCGAGGTGCGCGCGACCTCGCCGAACGTGCCGATATGCGGCAGGCCCGACGGGCCGTAGCCGGTCTCGAACAGAACCTCGCGCTTGCCCGATTTCTCGATCCGCGCGACCAGCTTGCGTGCTTCCTCGAACGGCCAGGCGGCCGAACGCCGGGCGGCGTCGACAAGAGCTGCATCGAAGGCGGGCATGATCGGTTCGGTCCTCTCCGGGCCTTGGGCGAGTGCGCTCGAGAAGCGGGTCACGGGCTTTGGCAGATCGCGGCGGGGGGCGTCAATGCGCGTGGCGGGCGCGGCCCACCCGTTGGGGGCGCTTGCGGGAGGCGGCCGCAGGTATAGGCTGCCGCCGCGACTGCCTGCAAAAGGATGCCGATCTTGGACCGCGATCTTCTCGACACACTGACCAGGTGGCGCCGGCATCTGCACGCCCATCCCGAGCTCGGCCGTTTCGAGGCGCGGACGAGCGCCTTCGTGCAGGAGAGGCTGGCCGAGCTCGGCGTTGCCTTCGTCGCCGATGTCGGCGGCCATGGCGTGGTCGCGACCCTGACGCGCCCGGGCTCGAACCGCTCGGTCGGCCTGCGCGCCGACATGGACGCGCTGCCGATCGCGGAAGCCAGCGATCTGCCCTACAAGTCGACCAGGCCCGACGTGATGCATGCCTGCGGCCATGACGGGCATACCGTCTCGCTGCTCGGGGCGGCCGCCCTGCTGTCCCGCGACGAGAGCTGGAGCGGCACGGTGCAACTCGTCTTCCAGCCGGCCGAGGAAGGGGCGGGCGGGGCGCAGGCGATGCTGGCCGAGGGCGTGCTGGAGCGCTTCCCGATGGAGCGCATCTTCGCCCTGCACAACTGGCCGGGGCTGGAAGCGGGCACGATCGCGGTGCATCGCGGCCCGGTGATGTCGGAGCCGGGGCGCTTCAAGATCACGCTGGAAGGGACCGCCGGCCATGCCGCCCTGCCGGACCTGACGCGCGATCCGATCGTCGCGATGGGGCATCTCATCGTCGCGCTGCAGACAGTGGTGGCGCGCAATGTCGATCCGATGGATTCGGCCGTGGTCTCGATCGGGCAGGTGCATGGCGGGCTCGCCTCCAACCAGATCCCGACCAACGTCTTCATCGAGGGCACCTTCCGCACCTTCGTTCCCGCCGTGCGCGAGCGGGTGCTGGCGCGCATCGACGGCATCGCGCAGAACATCGCCGCTACCTTCGAGATGAAGGCGCAGGTCGAGACGACGCATGGCGTCGCGACGGTCAACACGGCGGCCGAGGAGGACATCGCCGCCGCGGCGGGCGCCGCGGCGGGCTTGACCGTGCGGCGCGATCTCAAGGCCAGCACCACCGGCGAGGACTTCGCCCATTTTCTCGAGCGCCTGCCCGGCTGCTACATCTGGGTCGGCAACGGCCCGGTGAAGGACGGCGGCGAACTGCACAACGACCGCTACGACTTCAACGACGCGATCCTGCCCGCCACCGCCGGCTGGATGGCGGCGGTGGCGAAACAGGCGCTGGCGACCGCAAGCTGAACCCGCTTCAGAACGGGCTGACGGGGAAGAAGCGCAGGAACAACCGCGCATAGGTGCCGTCGTCGCGCAGCGCCTGCAGGGCGTAGTCGAGGCCGCGCTTCAAGGCGGGGTCGTCCTTGCGCAGCAGGAAGGCGACGCCCTCGCCGAAATAGCGACTCTCGAGGAAGGGGCCGCCGCTGAAGGCGAGATCGCGGCCGGCGCTGCCGGCGAGCTGGAGCGAGAGCGCCACGCCGTCGCCGAAGACATATTCGGCGTCGCCGCTGCGCAGCGCGGCGAGTGCGGCGGCCGGACTCGCCGCCTCGCGGCGCTGCACGAAGGGCAGGAGGTTCTCCAGATAGGCCTGATGGGCGGTGCCGGAGACGACCGCGACGCGCTTGCCGCGCAGATCGCCGGTGTCGAGCTCGACTGATGCGTTGCCGCGCGTCGTGACGAAGCGGGCCGTGCCGCGAAAATAGAGATGGCTCGCGGCGAAGCGCGTCCGCAGCGGCGGCGTCAGGTTGATCGCGGCGGCAAGCACGTCGCCGCGCCCCTCGGCGAGCGAATCCGGCAGCGTGTCGAAGCGGCGCGCCTGGATGGTGCAGTTCCAGATCATCTTCTCGCAGACCGCGCGGGCGAGCTCGACCGAGAAGCCGGTCAACCCGCCGTCCGCGCCGGGAAAATGCAGCGGCGGGTAGTCGTCGTCGGTGAGGAAACGGACGACGCGCGGCGGGCCGGGTTCGGGCCGGTCGATGCGAATGCGCGGGTCCCAGAAATCGGGGACGGCGACGCGGGCCTGGGCGATGGCGGCAGCCATCGTCAGACACAGCATGCCGAAGACAAGACCCGCGAACCGCGTCATGCGCGCATCTGGCGTCAGAGAGCGGCTACGATCAAGAGGTTTCGCGGGGGGAACCCCTCTTCCGGAGGGAGAGGGGTTCTTCCAGCGCCCGAACTCAAGCCGATAGCGCCGCCGCCGTCGGCTTCGCGCCCTTGTCGAACAGCCCCGCCAGATGCCGCTCGACCGCCTTCGCAAATCGCTTCTCGCGCGGCAGGTCCGTGCCGAAAATGCTCTCGACGCCGAGCAGCGCGGCGCTGAGCGCCCTGGCGTCGCGGCCGGCGCTTGCGGCCCGCTTGGCGAACTCCGCCGCGAGCGGATCCTTGACCTCGATCGCCGCGCCGGTTTCGTCCGTGCCGGTCACGTAGCGCATCCAGGCGGCGACGCCGAGGGCGAGATGGCCGATAGGAGCATCCCCCTTGAGCCGGTCGCGGATCGTGCCGAGCAGGCGCTGCGGCAGTTTCTGCGAGCCGTCCATCGCGATCTGCCAGGTGCGGTGGCGGATCGCCGGGTTCTGGAAGCGGGTCAGCAGGACGGATGCGTAATCGGCCAGCGCGACGCCCTGCGGAGCCGGCACGGTCGGGATGATCTCGCTCCAGAGACCTTTCAGGAAGCGAGCGAAGACGGGGTCGTCGCTCGCCTGCGAGACCGTCTCGTGGCCTGCGAGATAGCCGAGATAGGCGAGCGAGGAATGCGCGCCGTTGAGCATCCGCAGCTTCATGAACTCGAAGGGCGCGACCTCGGAGACCATCTGCGCGCCGACGTCCTCCCATTTCGGGCGGCCCGCTCCAAAGGCGTCCTCGATCGCCCATTGCCGGAACGGCTCGCCGATGACGGGGGCGGCATCGTGCAGGCCGAGCAGGCCCTCGACCTCGGCGATGTCGGCGTCGGTGGTCGCGGGCACGATCCGGTCGACCATGGTGCGGGGAAACGCGCCCGCGGCCGCGATCCAACTGCTCAGGCGATCGTCGGAGAGCGCCGCGAAGTCGCGCACGAGCCCGGCCAGCACCGTGCCGTTATGGGGAAGGTTGTCGCAGCAGAGCACCGTGAAGGGGCCGAGGCCCGCATCGCGGCGCGCCTTCAGCCCCGCGACGAGCAGGCCGATCGCCGAGCGCGGCGCGAGGGGGTTGGCGAGGTCATGGACGATGTCGGGATGGTCCGCCTTGAGCCTGCCGGTCGCGGGATCGTGGCAATAGCCCTTCTCGGTCACGGTCAGCGAGACGATCCTGGTGTCGGCCGAGGCGAGCCTTGCGATCAGCGCGGCGGGGTCTTCGGGCGCGACCAGCACGTCGAGGACGGAGCCGACGATGCGCAGATCCGGCCCGGCCGGACCGCGCTTCAGCAGCGTGTAGAGCCCGTCCTGCGGCGCCAGCCGGTCGCGCTGGTCGGGCCGCTGCAGGCTCGCGCCGACGATGCCCCAGGCGTCGAAAGCCCGCTCCAGCGCGTCCTCGGTGTATTCGGCGAGGTGCCCGCGCGCGAAGGCGCCGAGACCGAGATGGACGATGCCGGGCCTTAGCGCCGCCCGGTCATAGGACGGGCGGCGGATCGCGGCCGGAAGGCCGGCGAGGGTGGCGGTCGAGAGGCGGGTCATCGGCGCGGACTTTTCAGCGGAACAGGCTTCTTCTAACGGAACAGGCTCGGCAGCCAGAGCGAGAAGCCCGGAACATAGGTCACCAGCAGCAGCACCGCCACGCTCGCGCCGTAGAACGGCCAGATCGACTTCATCGATTCCATGATGGTGATCTTGCCGACGGCGCAGGCGACGAACTGGACCGAGCCGACCGGCGGCGTGTTCAGGCCGATGCCGGCGTTGAGGATCAGCACCACGCCGAAATGGATCGGATCCATGCCGATCGCCTTGACCACCGGCAGGAACATCGGCGTGCAGATGATGATCATCGGCGCCATGTCCATGAAGGTGCCGAGCACCAGCAGAATGACGTTGATCATCAGCAGGATGATCAGCGGATTGTCCGAGATCGCCTTCATCGCGTTGATGGTGGCGGCCGGCACCTGGAGGAAGGCCATCAGCCAGCCGAAGGCGCCGGCCGTGCCGATGATCAGCAGCACCATCGAGGTGGTGCGGACCGCGCCGAGCAGCGCGTGCAGGAAGTTGTCCCAGTCGAGCTGGCGATAGACCAGCGCCGTGATGAAGAGAGCGTATATGACGGCGATGCAGGAGGATTCGGTCGCGGTGAAGATGCCCGAGCGGACGCCGCCGAAGATGATCACGATCAGCAGCAGGCCCGGCACCGCCACGACGAAATAGCGCAGGATCGCGGCGAAGCCCGGGAAGACGCCGGCGGGATAGCCGCGCCGCATCGCGACGAACCAGGCCGTCACCATCAGCGACAGGGCCAGCAGCAGGCCGGGAATGATGCCGGCGGTGAAGAGGTCGGCGATCGAGATGCCGCTGCCGGCGGCGAGCGAATACAGGATCATGTTGTGCGAGGGCGGCAGCAGCAGCGCGATGATCGCGGCGTTGGCGGTGACGTTGACGGCGTAGTCCGCCGCATAGCCGCGCTTGACCATCTGCGGGATCATGATGCCGCCGATCGCGGACGCATCCGCCACCGCCGAGCCCGAGATGCCGCCGAAGAGCGTGCAGGCGACGACGTTGACCTGGCCGAGGCCGCCGCGCAGATGCCCGACCATCGAGGCGGCGAAGGAGATGATGCGCTCGGCGATGCCGCCGCGGATCATCAGATCGCCCGAGAAGATGAAGAACGGGATCGCCATCAGCGAGAAGACGCTGACCTGCGAGGTGATCTGCTGGAACACCACGACCGGCGGGATGCCCATGTAGAGCACGGTCGCCAGCGACGACAGGCCGAGGCAGAAGGCGACGGGCGCGCCGATGATCAGCAGCGCCGCGAAGACGCCGAACAGGACCCAGATTTCCATGGTTCAGAGCTCCCCGCCGCCGACGCGGTCGGCCTGCACGCGCAAGGGCGCGCGCTGGACGCCGGTCAGGATCAGCAGCACGCGCTCTATGCTGAAGAAGACGATCAGCCCGCCGCCGACGACGAGCGGGATGTAGTCCCAGGACTTGGCGATGCCGATCAGCGGGATGCGGTCGGTCCAGCCCTTGTCGACGAGCTGGAGCCCGTAGAACACCATGGCGGCGCCGAAGATCAGGATCAGCGCCTGTATGAAAAGCACCAGCCCGGCCTCGACCGATTTCGGCACGTAGGCGAGCAGGCTCTCGAAGCCCATATGGTCGCTTTCGCGCACGCCGACCGCCGCGCCGAGGAAGATGAACCAGGCCATCAGCAGGAGCGAGCCGGCCTCGACCCAGGTCGGCGTGTCGTTGAGCACGAAGCGGCCGAAGACGCCCCAGGCGATCAGGGCCGTCATCAGCATGATGCCGAAGCCGGCCACCACCAGCACGGCGAGAGTGACCTTCGCGGCAATTCGCGAGAGGGCGAGTGTGAATGCGTGCATGGGGCGGTTCCGGACCTGCGCTGACTTCGCGACCGATATCCTCTGCCTTCATCCCGGGAAGCCGCGAAGCGGCGTCTCGAGGGATGAGGGCAGAGTCAGGGACGGGCGGCAGTGCGCCGCCCGTCCTTTCATCAAAGGCTCACTTCACCGCCTGGATCGCGGCGATCATCTCTTTCAGCTTCGCGTCGCCGGCGAACTGGGCGTAGACCGGGGCCATCGCGTCGATGAAGGGCTGCTTCTCGACCGTGTTGATCTGCGCGCCGCCGGCCCGGACCTTGGCCTCGGAGGCTTTCTCGCGCGCATCCCAGAGTTCGCGCATCTTGGCGACGGACTCCTTCGCCGCCGCCTTGATCAGCGCCTGGTCGGCGGCGTTGAACTTGGCGAAGGAGCGCTTCGACATCACCAGAACCTCCGGCGAAAGCGAATGCTCGGTCAGCGAGTAGAACTTCGCCACCTCGAAATGACGGGTCGACTCGAAGCTCGGCCAATTGTTCTCGGCGCCGTCGATGACGCCGGTCTGCAGGCCGGAATAGACCTCGCCGAAGGGCATCGGCGTGGCGTTGCCGCCGAGCGACTGCACGAGCGAGACGAACATGTCCGACTGCTGGACGCGGATCTTCATGCCCTTCATATCGGCGGGCGAGTTGATCGGGCGCTTGGAGTTGTAGAAGGAGCGCGAGCCGGAATCGTAGAAGGCCAGCCCGATCAGGTCGTGCGCCTCGAACTTCTTGAGCAGGTCGTCGCCGATCGGCCCGTCCATGACCTTGCGCATATGCTCGACCGACCGAAACACGAAGGGCAGCGAAGGCACGTTCGTCTCGGCGATCAGGTTGTTGAACGGCGCCATGTTGATGCGGTTAATGTCGATCACGCCGAAGCGGGTCTGCTCGATCGTGTCCTTCTCCTGGCCGAGCTGGCCCGAATGGAAGACGTTGATCTTGATGCGGCCGTTCGAGCGCTGCTCAAGCAGCTGGCTCATGTATTTGACGGCCTCGATCGTCGGATAGCCGTCCGGATGGATGTCGGTCGAGCGCAGGACGACGTTCTGGGCGCTGGCGCCCGTGGCCGTCATGGCGAAGATGGCCGCGCCCGCGAGCGTGGCGAAAGTCCTCTTGGTGATGGTCATCTGGTTATCTCCCGTTTCTGGTTGGCCGGCTTTTCCCGGTCGTTCTTGTCCCGTGATGGGAGCCCTTCCAGCGCGGCCGGCAGGGCGGTCTCGTCTAGAGAAATTCGGCCCTCATCGGCGTGAAGGAATCGATCAGCTGTCCGGCCTCGATGGCGACGACGCCATGGACGAGACCGGACGGCACGAAAAACGTATCTCCGGCGGAGAGCCGGCTGGTCGTGCCGTCGATGGTGACCTCGAAGACGCCGCTCTCGACATAGGACGCCTGCCGGTGCGGATGCTGGTGCGCCTTGCCGACCGCCCCGGTGTCGAAGACGACGCGCACCACCATCAGATCCTCGCCATAGGCCATGATCTTGCGCTTCACGCCGGGCTCGGTCGGCTCCCAGGCGAAGTCGGCCTCGTTCTGGAAGAATGAGTTGAGACGGTCGCTCATCGCGCCAGCCAGCCTCCGTCCACGGGCAGCACCACGCCATGGATGTAGGCGGCGGCGTCGCTCGCCAGGAACACGGCCGCGCCGCCGATGTCCGACGGCCTGCCCCAGCGCCCGGCCGGGATGCGCGCGAGGATCGCGCTGTTGCGGTCGGGGTCGGCGCGGAGCGCTTCCGTATTGTTGCTCTCGACATAGCCGGGCGCGATCGCGTTGACGTTGATGCCTTTCGCCGCCCATTCGCAGGCGAGCAGCCTCGTCAAACCGGCGAGGCCGCTCTTGCTGGCGGTGTAGGAGGCGACGCGGATGCCGCCCTGGAAGGAGAGCAGCGAGGCGATGTTGACGATGCGGCCCGTGCGTCCGGCTGCGAGCGCGGCCTTTGCGAAGGCCTGGGCGAGGAAGAAATTCGCCTTGAGGTTCACGTTCATGACCTCGTCCCAGTCGCTCTCGGAGAAATCGAGCGCGTCGGAACGGCGGATGATGCCGGCGTTGTTGACGAGGATGTCGAGGGGCCCCGCGAGCTCCGCCGCCCTGGCGACGACGCGCTGGGCGATGCCGGCCTGCTGGAGATCGGCCTGCAGCGCGTGGCCCGTGCCGCCAGCCTCCGTGATCAGCGCCAGCGTCTCGCCCATATCCGAGCGCCCGGCGGCGACCACGCTCGCTCCCGCCTCCGCCAGCGCCAGCGCGATGCCCTGGCCGATGCCGGTATTGGCGCCGGTCACCAGCGCCGTGCGACCTGAAAGGTCGAAGGGCGGGCGCGCGGACATCAGCGCAGCGTCTCCACGGGGGCCGCGTCCATGTCGGTGAACTCGACATTGTCGCCGGCCATGGCCCAGACGAATGCGTAGTTCGAGGTGCCGCAGCCGCAATGGATCGACCAGTTCGGCGAGATGATCGCCTGCTCGTTGGCGACCACCATGTGTCGCGTCTCCCGCGGCTCGCCCATGAAATGGAAGACGCGGTGGGCGGGGTCGAGGTTGAAGTAGAGATAGGCCTCCATGCGCCGCGTGTGGGTGTGGCAGGGCATCGAGTTCCAGACCGAGCCCGGCTCCAGCGCCGTCATGCCCATGACAAGCTGGTTGGTGCCGGTGGTGTCCGGCATGATGTATTGCCGGATGGTGCGCTTGTTGGAGGTCTCGGCCGAGCCGAGATGCAGCGTGTTGGCCTCGTCCTTGCGGATGAGCCTGTGCGGCGCCTCGCGATGGGCCGGCGCGCTGGTGAGATAGAACTTTGCCGGCTCGGCGGCGCTGGCGCTCGTGAACGAAACCTCCTGCGCGCCGAGCCCGACATAAAGCGCGTCGAGCGACGGCAGGTCGAAGACCTCGCCGTCGACGGTCGCCGAGCCCGCGCCGCCGAGATTGATCACGCCGAGCTCGCGGCGCGCCAGAAAGAAGGGCGTGCCGGCCGGCGGATAGGGGGCGAGCGACAGCGCGGCCGCGGTCGGCATCGCGCCGCCGACGATCATGCGGTCGTAATGGCTGTAGGTCAGCGCGATCTCGCCGGGGACGAAGATGCGCTCGACCAGGAAGTCGTCGCGAAGGGTCTGCGTGTCGTAGCCCCTGACGTCGCGGGGATGGGCGGCCTGGCGTTCGTCGATGGTTCTTGCGGTCCCGGTCACAGGCGATAGGCCTCCTTGGCCAGGCGGTAGGCGAGGTCATGGGCGACCAGCGCCGCCTCGTCCTCGTCGAGCCGGTGCTCGGCGACGAGGCGGGCGAGGTAGTGGCAGTCCATCCGCCGGGCGACGTCGTGGCGCGCGGGGATCGAGAGATAGGCGCGGGTGTCGTCGTTGAAGCCGACGGTGTTGTAGAAGCCGGCCGTCTCGGTCGTCAGCTCGCGGAAGCGCAGCATCGCCTCGGGGGCATCGAGGAACCACCAGCCGGGTCCGAGCTTCAGCGCCGGATAATGGCCGGCGAGCGGCGCGAGTTCGCGCGAATAGCTGGTCTCGTCCAGCGTGAAGGCGATGACGGTCAGGTTCGGCTCGTTGCCGACCGCTTCGAGCAAGGGCTTGAGCGCCGTCACGTAGTCGGTCTGGCGCGGGATGTCGGCGCCCATGTCGCGGCCGAACTGCGCGAAGAGCTGCGTGTTGTGATTGCGGAAGGAGCCGGGATGGATCTGCAGCACGAGCCCGTCATCGAGGCTCATCCTGGCCATCTCGGTCAGCATCTGGCCGCGGAACAGGTCGGCATCTGCGGCGTCGGCCTTGCCGGCGACGACCTTCGCGAACAGCGCCTCGCATTCGGCCTTGGACAGATTGGCGGTGCGGGCCGAGGCGTGGCCGTGGTCCGACGAGGTCGCGCCGCGCGCCCTGAAGTAATCGCGGCGCTTGCGGTGGGCGGCGAGATAGCCGCTCCAGCCATGGACGTCCTCAGCCGTCAGAGCGCCGAACTCGTCGAGATTGCCGGCAAACCCCTCGAACTCGGGATCGACGACGCTGTCTGGGCGATAGGCGGTGACGACCTTGCCGCTCCAGCCCGAGGCCCTGATCATGTCATGCCAGCGCAGGTCGTCGAGCGCGCCCTCGGTGGTGGCGATCGCCTCGATGTTGAAGCGCTCGAACAGCGCGCGCGGCAGGTAGTCGGCCTGCGTCAGCTTCTCCGCGATGCGGTCGTAGATCGCGTCGGCATTGGCGGGCGAGAGCCGCTCCTCGATACCGAAGATGGTGGAGACGGCGTGCTCGAACCAGAGCCGGGTCGGCGTGCCCCTGAAAAGATGCCAGTGGCCGGCGAAGAGCCGCCAGATCTCGCGCGGATCGGTCTTGGCCTCGCCGCCATCCTTGCGCGCGATGCCGAGATCCTCCAGGCGAACGCCCTGGGAGTAGAGCATGCGGAAGATGTAGTGGTCGGGCTTGACGAACAGCGTCGCGGGATCGGGAAACGGCTTGTTCTCGGCGAACCAGCGTGGATCGGTGTGGCCATGCGGGGAGACGATCGGCAGATCGCGAACGGCCGAATAGAGCCGCCGCGCGACGGCGCGCGTCGCGGTCTCGGCCGGAAACAGGCGATCCTCGTGCAACGGCATCCTCAAACCACTCCCTGACGCTTCTTCATTCGCATTACGTCCATGGCGTTCGTCTGGCTGAATATACTAATATACTAGCCTGTCAAACGGGCTTGTGCCGGGCGCGTCGAACCTGTCCAATGCCGTGGCGCAGTCGCTCCTTACAAGGCGGCTTGCGAGGCCGGCTTTGGACGGGACAGGCGATGTCGGAGATTTTGATCGCAGGCGAGACCGGGCGCAGGGACCGCCGTCCGCAGCGCGCGGCCGGCGCGCCGGCGCAGCGCTCGACCGCCGCCTCGCTGGTGCAGGACGAACTGCGCCGGGCCATCCTGGCAATGGCGATCCTGCCCGGGTCGCCCCTGCAGGAAAAGGAGCTGACCGCGCGCTTCGGCATCAGCCGGACGCCGGTGCGCGAGGCGCTGATCAAGCTCAAGGAGGAGGGCCTGGTCGAGATCTTCCCGCAGGCCGGCACTTTCGTCGCGCGCATTCCGGTCGAAGCCATTCCCGAGGCGGTGTTCATCCGACAGGCTCTGGAATGCGCCACGGTCGAACTCGTCGCCGGGCTCTCGACCGACGAGATCGTCGGAAGTCTCGACGTGGTGATCGCGCGCCAGCACGTGGCCTTCGACGAGGGCGATCAGGAGCGCTTCCACCTGCTCGACGAGGATTTCCACGGGATGCTGGCGGTCCAGGCCGGCTATCCCGGCGCCTGGAAGCTGGCGCAGGCCGCCAAGGGCCAGATCGATCGCTGCCGGCGCATGACGCTGCCCGTGCCCGGCCGCATGGAGATGGTGATTCGCGAGCATCTCAGCATCGTCGACGCCATCCGCCGGCGTGACGGGCCGGCGGCGCAGGCCGCGATGCGCAAGCATCTCGGCACGCTGCTGCCGGACCTCGTGCACCTCCGGCAGGCGCATCCCGACTACTTCATCTGACGCTTCGCCTTGCGCCGAGGCGAAGGCCCGGCCATCCTCCCCTCGCAATGGGTCTCGGAGAGTTCGGCATGACGACGCGGCGTGATCTTCTGGCGGGCGCGGGGCTGGGCGCGCTGGCCGCGCAGCTTCCCGTGGTCGCGCTGGCTCAGCCGAAGGACAGCGTCACGATCGCCATGACGCTGGAGCCGCCGACGCTCGACCCGACGTCCGGAGCCGCGCAGGCGATCCGCGAGGTCACGCTGCAGAACGTCTTCGAGGGGCTGGTCCGGATGGACCGGACCGGCAAGATCGCGCCCTGCCTCGCCGAGAGCTGGGAGGTGGCCGCCGACACCATCACCTACCGCTTCAGGCTCAGGACCGACGTCAAGTTCCATGACGGCACGCCCTTCACCTCCGAGATGGTGAAGTTCTCGTTCGAGCGCGCGGTCGCGCCGGATTCGACCAACGCCCAGCGCCAGCTCTTCACGCCGATCGTGGGCATCGAGACGCCGGACCCCGCGACCGTCGTGATCAGGCTGAAGCAGCCGACGGCGAACTTCCTCTACGGGCTCGCCTGGGGCGACGCTGTGATCGTCGCGCCGGCCAGCGCCGCCAACAACAAGACCAGCCCGATCGGCACCGGCCCGTTCAAATTCGTGCGCTGGAACCGCGGCGACCGGCTCGAATTCGCCCGCAACGACGAGTACTGGGGCCCGAGGCCCGCGCTCGCCAGGGCGGTCTTCCGCTTCATCTCCGATCCGCAGGCGCAGGTCGCGAGCTTGCGCGCCGGCGATGTCGATGCGCAGACCAACCTCGCCGCGCCCGAGGCCGTGCCGCAACTCAGGGCCGATCCGAAGCTGAAGGTCTCGTTCGGCAAGACCGAGGGCGAGGTCATCCTCGCCACCAACAACGCCAGGCCGCCCTTCAACGATCTGCGCGTGCGCCAGGCCATCGCCCATGTGCTCGACCGCAGGATGATCGCGCTCGGCGTCTACGGCTTCGACGTCGACCTGATCGGCAGCCATTTCTCGCCGTTGCACCCGGCCTATGTCGACCTGACCAACACCTATCCGGTCGACCTCGCAAAGGCCAAGGCGCTGCTGGTCCAGGCCGGGCATCCCAGCGGCTTCACCTGCACCCTGAAGCTGCCGCCGCCGGCCTATGCGCGCCGTTCCGGCGAGATCATCGCGGCGCTGCTGGCGCAGATCGGCATCACCGCCAAGATCGAGCCGCTGGAGTTCCCGCAATGGCTGGAGCGGGTGTTCCGGGGCAAGGATTTCGACCTCAGCGTCATCGCCCATACCGAGCCGCTCGACATCGGCAACTATGCCCGCGACGACTATTATTTCCAGTACAGGAATCCGGAGTTCAAGGCGCTGATCGACAGGATCGAGGTCACCTTGCCGGAGGCCGAGCGCAACGAACTCTACAAGCAGGCGCAGCGCATCCTCGCCCGCGACGCGGTCAACGGCTATCTCTTCGTGCTGCCGAAGATCACGGTGACGGCCGCCGGGCTGGACGGAATGTGGACCGACTGGCCGCTGCCGATCACGCCGCTGGCCGAGGTGGCGTGGCGCTGAGCCGATGCTGGCCTTCGCCGGGCGACGCCTGATCGCCTTCGTGCTGACGCTGACCGCTGCCGCACTCGTCATCTTCCTGATGCTGGAGGTACTGCCGGGCGATCCCGCCGCCGTAACGCTGGGCCTGAACGCCGCCCCGGAGGCTCTCGCCGCCTTGCGGGCCGAGATGGGGCTCGACCGGCCGGCCGTCATCCGCTTCGTCTCATGGGTCGGCGGGCTGCTGACCGGCGATCTCGGCCTGAGCTACACCTACCGCGTCCCGGTCTCGCAGCTCATCGGCGAGCGCATGGCGGTGACGCTGCCGCTCGCCTTGATGGCGATGACGCTGGCGGCCGCGATCGGCGTGCCGCTCGGCATGCTGGCGGCGGCGAACCACAACCGCCCGGCCGACGCCGCCGTGATGGTGTTCGCTCAACTCGGGCTCGCCATCCCGAATTTCTGGTTCGGGCTCCTGCTCGTGCTCTTCTTCGCGATCGGGCTCGGCTGGCTCCCGTCCGGCGGCTTTCCGGGCTGGCAGGCCGGCGCGCCGGCCGCCCTGCGCGCGCTCGCCCTGCCGGCCTTCGCGCTGGCGCTGCCGCAGGCGGCGATCCTGGCGCGGGTGACGCGCTCGGCCATGCTCGACACGCTGCAGGAGGATTTCGTCCGCACCGCCCGCGCCAAAGGCCTCAGCGAGCGGGTCACCCTGCTGCGCCACGCGCTGCGGAACGCGCTGATCCCCGTCGTGACCATTCTCGGCCTGCAGTTCTCCGTGCTGATCGCCGGCGCGATCATCATCGAGAACGTCTTCGCGCTGCCCGGCCTCGGCCGGCTCGTCTTCCAGTCGATCGCGCAGCACGACCTGATCGTGGTCAAGGGCCTCGTCATGCTGTTCGCGGCGTTCGCGATCCTGGTCAACTTCATCGTCGATCTGCTCTATGGCGTGATCGACCCGCGCCTGCGCGAGGCGTGATGAGCGCCGTGACCTCCGAGCTCAGCCGCAAGCGGCGCTGGTGGACGAGCCCGTCCTTCCTGATCGGGGCGGCGCTGACGCTGACCGTGGTCGCGACCGCGCTGCTCTCCTTCGTCTGGACGCCGCAGCAGCCGACGCAGATGGCGATCCTCAACCGGCTGAAGCCGCCCTCGCTCGCCAACTGGTTCGGCGCCGACCAGTTCGGTCGCGACGTGTTCTCGATGATCATGGTCGGCGCGCGCAACTCGCTTTCCGTCGGCGTCGGCGCGGTCGGCTTCGGCATGGTGCTGGGCACGACGCTCGGTCTCATCGCGTCGATGCGGCCCGACGGCCTGCTCGACAACCTGATCATGCGCGGCGCCGACTTCACCCATGCCTTCCCGGCCGTGCTGACCGCGATCATGATCACGGCCGCCGCCGGACCCGGCATGCTCAACGCGGTGATCGCGATCGGCGTGCTGAACCTGCCCTATTTCGCCAGGCTGGCGCGCGGCTCGGCGTTGCAGGTCTGGACGAAGGATTTCATCCAGGCGGCGCGCGGGCATGGGCTGAGCGACTGGCAGATCACCTTGCGCCATGTCCTGCCCAACATCGCCGGCATCATCATCGTGCAGGCGACGATCCAGTTCGCGCTCGCGGTGCTGGCCGAGGCCGGGCTGTCCTATCTCGGCCTCGGCACGCAGCCGCCGAACCCGTCCTGGGGGCGGATGCTGAACGAGGCGCAGACCTTCATGGCGGTGCAGCCCTGGCTCGCGGTCTTTCCCGGCGCGGCGATCGCCGTCACGGTGCTCGGCTTCAACCTGCTCGGCGACGGCCTGCGCGACGCGCTCGACCCGCGCGTCAGGCGGGCGCGATGAGCTTGCGGAGGATTACCCCATGACCGATCTCGCCGATCTCTCCGCCGCCGAGCTGCTTAAGGCTTACGGGGATGGCAGCCTGTCGCCGGTCGCGGTGACGGAGGCCGTGATCGCCCGGGTCGAGGCCTGGGAGCCGAGGCTGAACGCGCTCTACGCCTATGATCCCGAGGGCGCGCTGGCTCGAGCCGCCGCGTCGGAGGCGCGCTGGCGCAAGGGCGCGGCGCTGCCGCTCGACGGCGTGCCCTGTACGATCAAGGAGAACATCGCGACGAAAGGCGCCCCCGTGCCGCTCGGCGTCGCGGCGCGCGATCTGGCGCCCGCGTCGGAGGACGCGCCGCCGGCGGCGCGGCTGCGCGAGGCCGGCTGCGTGATCCTCGCCAAGACGACGATGCCCGATTACGGGATGCTGTCGTCCGGGCTCTCCAGCTTCCACAAGCTGGCGCGCAATCCGTTCGATCTGTCGAAGAATCCCGGCGGCTCCTCGGCCGGCGCGGGCGCGGCGGGGGGCGCGGGCTACGGCCCTCTGCATGTCGGCACCGATATCGGCGGCTCGATCCGGCTCCCGGCCGGCTGGTGCGGGCTCGTCGGCCTGAAACCGAGCTTCGGGCGCGTGCCGATCGAGCCGAGCTATTACGGTCGCGTCGCCGGGCCGATGACCCGCACGGCCGCGGACGCCGCACTGATGATGCGCGAGCTGTCGAAGCCCGATGCGCGCGACGGCATGAGCCTGCCTCCGCAGGAGATCGACTGGCTCGCGCTCGACCTCGACCCGAAGGGCGTGCGGCTCGGACTGCAGCTCGAGGCCGGCATCGGCCTGCCGGTAGAGCCGCAGGCGAGGGCGGCGATCGAGGCGGCGGCGAAGGCGTTCGCGGCGGCGGGCGCGATCGTCGAGCCCGCGCCGGCTTTCCTGACGCGCGAGATGCTGGACGGCCTCGACGATTTCTGGCGGCAGCGCGCATGGGCCGATATCGGGGCGCTGCCCGAGGCGGCGCGCGCCAAGGTGCTGCCCTACATCCTGGCCTGGGCGCGGCGCGGCGCGAACCTCTCCGGCGACAGGGTCTATCGCGGCATGAGCCAGATGCTGGCGATCCGGGAGGCGGCGCTGAAGGCGAGCGCGCCGTTCGATTTCGTGCTCTCTCCGGTCTCGCCCGTGCCGGCCTTTGCCGCCGAACTCGCTTCGCCGACAAACGATCCGGAACGGCCCTTCGAGCACATCGTCTTCACGGTGGCGGCGAACATGTCGGACCAGCCTTCGGTCTCGGTCCATGCCGGGATGACGACGGAGCGCCTGCCGGTCGGCCTGCAGATCACCGGCCGCCGCTTCGACGATCTCGGCGTTCTGAGGATGGCGAAGGCTTGGGAGGGCCTGCGCGGCGGCGAAGTGCCTTGGCCGAAGCCGCCGTCATGACGTCGTGGTCTCAGAACAGCGCGGTCGGCGCGAAATGGGCGACCGCCATCAGCGCAATGCCGAGCAGGCCTAGCCCCGCGCCGGTGAAGGCGAGCAGGGTCACGCCGGTGATGATCGCGGCGGACGACACCACGATCGCGATCTGGAACAGGCCGGAGACGACGTCGTATTTGTCGTCGCGCGCCGACGAGATGTCGCGCTGCGCCTCGGCCGCCTTGGCGCGGGCCATCAGTTCCTTGCGGCCCTCATTGGTTTCGGGCTCCGACTCGTAGCGGGCGATCGTGGCCTTCCAGCCATCGATGCGCTTCTGCATGCGCTCGCGCGCGGCCGGCTCGGTCACGGCCGCGATATCGACTTCCATGGTCTCGACGGCGGTGCGCAGCGTGGTGCCGCGGATCGTCTTGGCCTGGAAAAAGGCCCAGAGATTGGAGGCCTCGACATTCTTGGCCAGCGCGTCCTGCTCGGCGTTCTTGCCGCCGATCTCCGAGAAGGCGAGCAGGAGCGCCAGCACCGCGATCAGAAGGCCGATGCGCTTGTTGCCATTGTCCGCGATGTCCGTCGCCGCAGATGACATGATCCGAATCTCCCCGCTGATCGCGGGGCGGGCATGCCGGCATCACATGACAATAGCAAGAGGGGCTTCCACTCAGGCGCGATCAGGCGCGGCTGCGCGGATGGGCTGCGTCATAGGCCGCCATCAGCCGGGTGGAATCGATCCGCGTGTAGATCTGCGTGGTCGAGAGCGAGGCGTGGCCCAGGAGTTCCTGAATCGCGCGCAGATCGCCGCCGCGCCCGAGCAGATGCGTCGCGAAGGAATGACGCAGCGCATGCGGCGTCGCCGAGGGCGGCAGGCCGAGCGCGCCGCGCAGTCCCTCGACCGCGAGCTGGATGATGCGCGGCGAAAGGGCGCCGCCCTTGACGCCGACGAAGAGCGGTCCGTCGGCCGCGAGCCGCCAGGGGCAGAGCGCCAGATACTCGGCGATGGCGGCGACGACGATCGGCAGCACCGGGACCATGCGGGTCTTGCCGCCCTTGCCGATCACGGTCAGGCCGTCACCGGGGTTGGCCGGCGCCTGCGCGCGGGTCAGCGAGAGCGCCTCCGAGATGCGCAGGCCGCAGCCATAGAGCAGCGCCAGCACGGCGGCGTCGCGCGCCAGCACCCAGTCCTCGCGCGCCTCGCCGGCGCGGCTCTCGGCCCGGGTCGCGGCCTTGGCCGCGCGGGCGTCGAGCGGGCGCGGCAGGGACTTGCCGATGCGCGGGCCGCGCGTCGCGGCGAAGGCCGCGGCCGTCAGCTTGCCGGCTCGCTCGCCGAAGCGGGCGAAGGAGCGGAGCGCCGCGAGCTGGCGCATCAGCGTGCGGTTGCCGACGCCGTCGCGCCGGCGCCGGCCGAGGAAGGCGCGC
Source organism: Allobosea sp. GW821-FHT12C12 (assembly GCF_058807355.1). Lineage (NCBI taxonomy): Bacteria > Pseudomonadati > Pseudomonadota > Alphaproteobacteria > Hyphomicrobiales > Alloboseaceae > Allobosea > Allobosea sp. GW821-FHT12C12. Next base: position 480,683 of record NZ_JBXAQP010000001.1, on the reverse strand, counting down.
AGGTCGAACGGTTTCAGCCCGGCGATGTCGGCGAGCGTGGCCGGACCGCCGAGATCGCCATCGAGGAAGGCCGCGAACTGGCGCAGGTCGCGGGCATAGGCCTCCAGCGTCTTCGGCGAGAGCCGGCGCTCGGTCGCGAGATGGGAGAGCCAGGCGCGCTGGAGGGCGTCGAGATCGGTCATCGCCCGAGCATGACGCCCCTGCCTTAACAGGTCGCGAATCGGTGCTAGACAGCCCGCATGAGCGAGGAGCCCGACAAGGCGGCGGAAGGCGGCGGCACGGTCGAGGTGCTGATCCCGCTCGCGCTCGACCAGGCCTACAGCTACGCCGCGCCGCCGGGGCTCGTGCTCGAGGCGGGCGACGTGGTGCAGGTGCCGCTCGGGCCGCGCCAGACCGTCGGCGTCGTCTGGGAAGCCGGCTCCGGGCGCGGCGGCAATCTCAAGAAGGTCACCGGCAAGCTCGACATGCCGCCGCTCGACGGCGCGCTGATGAAGCTGGTCGACTGGGTCGCCTGGTACACGCTCGCGCCGAAAGGCTCCGTGCTGGGCCTGGTCTTGCGGCGACCGCCCGACGACACGCCGGAGCGGTCCAGGCTCGGCGTCAGGCTGGCTGGCGCGCCGCCCGCGCGGATGACGCCGGGAAGGGCGCGGGCGATCGCGGCGGCGCAGGGCGGGTTGCTGATCGCGAAGGCGGCGCTGGCCGAAGCCGCGTCCGTGAGCGCGGCGGTGATCGACGCGCTGGTCGATGCCGGCACCTTCGCGGTGGAGGAGCTGCCGCGCGCGGCGGTCGCGCCGGGGCCCGATCCGGATTTCGCGCAACCCCGGCTTTCGGCGGATCAATCGGCCGCCGCCGCGGTGCTGGTCGAGACCGTGCGGGGCGCATCCTACGGCGTCACGCTGCTCGAAGGCGTCACCGGCTCGGGCAAGACGGAAGTCTATTTCGAGGCGGTCGCCGAGGCGATCCGGCAGGGCCGGCAGAGCCTGATCCTGATGCCCGAGATCGCGCTGACGGTGCAGTTCATCGACCGCTTCGAGGCGCGCTTCGGCGTCCGGCCGGGGCTGTGGCATTCGGGCGTCGGCGGGCGCAGGCGCGAACGGCTGCAGGCGGCGATCGCCGGCGGCGAGGCGATGGTGGTGGCCGGCGCGCGCTCGGCGCTGTTCCTCCCCTACCGCAAGCTCGGGCTGATCGTCGTCGACGAGGAGCACGAGGCCGCCTACAAGCAGGAGGACGGCGTCGCCTATCACGCCCGCGACATGGCTGTGGTGCGCGGGCGCATCGCGAACGCGCCCGTGATCCTGACCTCGGCGACGCCCTCGCTGGAGACGCGCGTCAACGCCGAGCGCGGGCGCTATGCCCATCTGAGGCTGCCCGAGCGCTTCGGCGGGCGCGAATTGCCGGCGCTCGGGCTGGTCGATCTGCGCAAGGACAAGCCGGAACGGGGGCGCTGGCTTTCGGGCGCGCTCGTCGAGGCGATCCGCGACAACCTCGATGCGAAGGAGCAGTCGCTGCTGTTCCTCAACCGGCGCGGCTATGCGCCGCTGACGGTGTGCCGCGATTGCGGCCACCGCTTCCAGTGCCCGAACTGCTCGGCTTGGCTGGTGGACCACCGTTTCCGGCGCGCGCTGGTCTGCCATCATTGCGGCCATGTCGAGCGCAGGCCGCATGAGTGTCCGCAATGCCATGCGCCCGAAAGCCTGACCGCCTGCGGGCCGGGCGTCGAGCGGCTGGCCGAGGAGGTCGCGACGCTGTTCCCGCGGGCGCGCGCGATCGTGCTGTCGAGCGATTTTCCCGGCGGGACCGAGCGTTTGAAGCAGGAGCTGATGGCGGTGGCGCAGGGCGAATTCGACATCGTCATCGGCACGCAGCTCGTCGCCAAGGGCCACAACTTTCCCGGCATGACGCTGGTCGGCGTCGTCGACGCCGATCTCGGCCTGACCTCGGGCGATCCGCGCGCGGCCGAGCGCACCTTCCAGGTGCTGCGGCAGGTCACGGGCCGGGCGGGGCGGGGCGAGCGGCCGGGCCGGGCGCTGCTGCAGACGCATGATCCGGCCCATCCGGTGCTGAAGGCGCTGGTCTCGGGCGATCCGGAGCGGTTTTATGTCGCAGAGACGCAGGCGCGCGAGGCGGCGGGCCTGCCGCCCTTCGGTCGGCTGGCGGGGCTGATCGTCTCGGCCAACAGCCAGGCCGAGGCCGAAAGCCATGCCCGCGCGCTCGCCCGCTGCGCCGACGCGCCCGACGACATCGCCGTGCTCGGGCCGGCGGAAGCGCCGCTCGCGGTCCTGCGCGGCCGGCACCGGATGCGCCTGATCGTCAGGACCGGGCGCGAGGTCAACCTGCAGGACTATCTGCGGGCCTGGCTGAGACGCGCGCCGAAGCCGAAGGGCTCGGTCAAGGTCGCGGTCGACGTCGATCCGCAGAGCTTTTTGTAGCGGTGTCGCGAGGGGCCCATTCGTGCGCCCGGATTGGCATCTACGGATTGCGCACCCCAAAACCACATGCTAGTGCACCGCCACATTTCGGGCGAAAGATGGCTTGCTCACGCTTCCGCCGCCCAGATACATCGCAGCGCCGGGACGATGCACTCCACCCTTCGAGACAAGGGTCGCCGCAATCGCCCTTTGAACGAGAGACCTGACGCGTGGCAGACGGCGGATCGCAGGACATTCTGGTTTCGGGCGTCGCCGAGCGCTATGCGACGGCGCTCTTCGAACTGGCCAGCGAGGCCAAGTCCATCGACGCCGTCTCGGCCGATCTCGACGCCTTCAGCGCGATGCTGGGCGAGAGCGCAGATCTGACCCGGCTGATCGGGAGCCCGGCCTTCTCGGCCGAGGACCAGGTCGCCGCGATCAAGGCGATCCTCGCCAAGGCCGGCATCTCGGGCATCGCCGGCAACTTCATCGGCCTCGTCGCGAGCAAGCGCCGGCTCTTCGCGCTGCCGGGCATGATCCAGGGCTACAGGAACCTGGTCGCGCAGGCCAAGGGCATCGTCAGCGCCGAGGTCACGCTCGCCGAGCAGCCCTCGCCCAAGCGCCTCGACGAGATCCGCGCGGCGCTGAAGGGCGTCGCCGGCAAGGATGTCAACGTCGCCGTCAAGATCGACCCGGCCCTGATCGGCGGTCTCGTCGTCAAGATGGGCTCGCGCATGGTCGACGCCTCGCTGAAGACCAAACTCAATTCAATTCGTCTTGCCATGAAAGAGGTCGGCTGATGGAAATCCGCCCCGCTGAAATCTCCGCGATCCTGAAGGCCCAGATTTCCAATTTCGGGTCCGAAGCCTCCGTCACCGAGGTCGGCCAGGTTCTCTCCGTCGGCGACGGCATCGCCCGCGTCTACGGCCTCGACCAGGTCCAGGCCGGCGAGATGGTCGAGTTCGAGAGCGGCGTGCGCGGCATGGCGCTCAACCTCGAGAGCGACAATGTCGGCGTCGTCATCTTCGGCTCCGACCGCGAGATCAAGGAAGGCCAGACCGTCAAGCGCACCGGCGCCATCGTCGACGTTCCGGTCGGCAAGGAACTCCTCGGCCGCGTCGTCGACGCGCTCGGCAACCCGATCGACGGCAAGGGCCCGATCAAGGCGGCCCAGCGCGCCCGCGTCGACGTCAAGGCGCCCGGCATCATCCCGCGCAAGTCGGTGCACGAGCCGATGGCGACCGGCCTCAAGGCGATCGACGCGCTGATCCCGATCGGCCGCGGCCAGCGCGAGCTGATCATCGGCGACCGCCAGACCGGCAAGACCGCGGTCGCGCTCGACACGATCCTGAACCAGAAGGCGATCAACGAGGGCGCGGACGAGAGCCAGAAGCTCTATTGCGTCTATGTCGCGATCGGCCAGAAGCGCTCCACCGTCGCCCAGTTCGTGAAGGTGCTCGAGGAGCGCGGCGCGCTGGAATACTCGATCATCGTCGCCGCCACCGCGTCCGACGCCGCCCCGATGCAGTTCCTGGCGCCCTTCGCCGGCTGCGCCATGGGCGAGTATTTCCGCGACAACGGCATGCACGCCGTGATCATCTATGACGATCTCTCCAAGCAGGCCGTCGCCTACCGCCAGATGTCGCTCCTGCTGCGCCGCCCGCCGGGCCGCGAGGCCTATCCGGGAGACGTGTTCTATCTCCACTCCCGCCTGCTCGAGCGCGCCGCCAAGATGGGCGACGAGGCCGGCAACGGCTCGCTGACCGCGCTGCCGGTCATCGAGACGCAGGCCAACGACGTCTCGGCCTACATCCCGACCAACGTGATCTCGATCACCGACGGCCAGATATTCCTCGAGACCGACCTGTTCTATCAGGGCATCCGCCCGGCCGTGAACGTCGGCCTCTCGGTCTCGCGCGTCGGCTCGGCCGCGCAGACCAAGGCGACCAAGAAGGTCGCCGGCAAGATCAAGGGCGAGCTCGCCCAGTATCGCGAGATGGCGGCCTTCGCCCAGTTCGGCTCCGACCTCGACGCGGTCACCCAGCGCCTGCTCAACCGCGGCGCGCGCCTGACCGAGCTCCTGAAGCAGGCGCAGTTCTCGCCGCTGAAGATGGAAGAGCAGACGGTCGTGATCTATGCCGGCGTCAACGGCTATCTCGACCCGCTGCCGGTCAACAAGGTCCGGGCCTTCGAGGACGGCCTGCTGGCGCTGGTGCGCGGCAAGCACGCCGACCTGCTGGCCGAGATCGCCAAGAGCAAGGATCTTTCGGACGCGAACGCCGCGAAGCTGAAGGATCTGGTCGAAGGCTACGCCAAGTCGTTCTCGTAAGGTGTCCCGTCATGGTCGGCCTTGTGCCGATCATCCACGTCTTGCTCCTTTCGGGCAGCGCGCAGGTGGGATCAAGTGGGTGAAGACGTGGATGCCCGGGACAAGCCCGGGCATGACGGGGTGAGACAAAACCTATGCCTTCATTGAAGGACCTCAGGAACCGCATCGCCTCCGTGAAGGCGACGCAGAAGATCACCAAGGCCATGCAGATGGTCGCGGCCGCCAAGCTGCGCCGGGCGCAGGCCGCGGCGGAGGCCGCGCGTCCCTATGCCGAGCGCATGGAGACCGTTCTGGCCAACCTCGCCGGCGGCGTCTCGGCCGACGGCGCGCCGAGGCTGATCGGCGGCACCGGCTCCGACAAGGTCCAGCTTCTCGTCGTCTGCACGGCCGAGCGCGGCCTGTGCGGCGCCTTCAACTCCTCGATCGCCAGGCTCGCCCGCGACAAGGCGAACGCGCTCAAGGCCGAGGGCAAGACGGTCAAGATCATCTGCGTCGGCAAGAAGGGCTACGACATCCTGCGCCGGCAGTTCGAGAAGGACATCATCGAGCTGATCGATCTGCGCGCCTTCAAGCAGATCGGCTTCGCCAATGCCGAGACCATCGCGCAGAACATCCTCGCCCGCTTCAATGCCGGCGAGTTCGACGTCGCGACCTTGTTCTTCTCGAAGTTCAAGTCGGTGATCGCGCAGATCCCGACGGCCCAGCGGATCATCCCCGCCGAGATTCCGGCCGGGACCCAGGCGACCGCCGCGGTTTACGACTACGAGCCCGACGAAAGCGAGATCCTGGAGACGCTGCTGCCGCGCAACCTCACGGTGCAGGTGCTGCGCGCGATCCTGGAGAACGCGGCCTCCGAGCAGGGCGCCCGCATGTCGGCGATGGATTCCGCCACGCGCAACGCCGGCGAAATGATCAAGAAGCAGACGCAGCTCTACAACCGCTCGCGTCAGGCGATGATCACCAAGGAACTGATCGAGATCATCTCCGGCGCGGAAGCGCTCTAACCGCCATTACTTCGGCCGGATCTTTCGGCCAAACGACACGCTGAACCCGAGGTTTGGAACCATGGCCAAAGCCGCTACGAAGAAGTCCGCCACCGACAAGCCCGCCAACACCGGGACCGGCAAGGTCGCCCAGGTCATCGGCGCAGTCGTCGACGTGCAGTTCGACGGCGTCCTGCCGGAGATCCTGAACGCGCTGGAGACGACCAATCTCGGCAACCGGCTGGTTCTCGAAGTCGCCCAGCATCTCGGCGAGAACACGGTCCGCACCATCGCGATGGATTCCACCGAGGGCCTGGTGCGCGGCCAGTCCGTCACCGACACCGGCGCGCCGATCGCAGTGCCCGTAGGCGACGAATGCCTCGGCCGCATCATGAACGTCATCGGCGAGCCGGTCGACGAGGCCGGCCCGATCCTGACCACCAACACCCGCGGCATCCACCAGCCGGCCCCGACCTATGCCGATCAGGCGACCGAGGCGCAGATCCTGGTCACCGGCATCAAGGTCGTCGACCTGCTCGCGCCCTACGCCAAGGGCGGCAAGATCGGCCTGTTCGGCGGCGCCGGCGTCGGCAAGACCGTGCTGATCATGGAGCTGATCAACAACGTCGCGAAGGCGCATGGCGGCTATTCGGTGTTCGCCGGCGTCGGCGAGCGCACCCGCGAGGGCAACGACCTCTATCACGAGATGATCGAGTCCGGCGTGAACAAGAAGGGCGGCGGCGAGGGCTCGAAATGCGCCCTGGTCTACGGCCAGATGAACGAGCCCCCGGGCGCGCGCATGCGCGTCGCGCTGTCTGGCCTCACCGTCGCCGAGGACTTCCGCGACAAGGGCCAGGACGTGCTGTTCTTCGTCGACAACATCTTCCGCTTCACGCAGGCGGGCTCCGAGGTGTCGGCGCTGCTCGGCCGCATCCCCTCGGCGGTGGGCTACCAGCCGACGCTGGCGACCGACATGGGCAACCTGCAGGAGCGCATCACCACCACCAACAAGGGCTCGATCACCTCGGTGCAGGCGATCTACGTGCCCGCCGACGACCTGACCGACCCGGCGCCGGCGACCTCCTTCGCCCATCTCGACGCCACGACCGTGCTGTCGCGCTCGATCGCGGAGAAGGGCATCTATCCGGCGGTCGACCCGCTCGACTCGACCTCGCGCATGCTCTCGGCCGACATCGTCGGCGAGGAGCACTACGCCATCGCCCGGCAGGTCCAGCAGGTGCTCCAGCGCTACAAGGCGCTGCAGGACATCATCGCGATCCTGGGCATGGACGAGCTTTCCGAAGAGGACAAGCTGACGGTGGCGCGCGCCCGCAAGATCGAGCGCTTCCTGTCGCAGCCCTTCTTCGTCGCCGAGGTCTTCACCGGCTCGCCGGGCAAGCTCGTCGCGCTGGAGGACACGATCAAGGGCTTCAAGGGGCTGGTCGAGGGCAAGTACGACCACCTGCCGGAGGCGGCCTTCTACATGGTCGGCTCGATCGAGGAAGCCGTCGAGAAGGCCCAGCGCCTGGCGGCGGAAGCGGCCTGATCCGACTGTAACCGGCGGAAAGAGACCCGATGGCCACCTTCAAGTTCGAACTCGTCTCGCCCGAGCGCATCCTGTTCTCGGGCGACGTCGAAAGCGTCATCGTCCCGTCCGTCGAGGGCGAGATGACGGTGCTGGCCGGCCATGCCCCGGTCGTGGCGGTGCTCAAGGCCGGCATCGTGCTGGCCAAGACCGACGCCGGCCACGGCAAGGAATTCTTCGTCAATGGCGGGCTGGCCGAGATCAACCAGGCCTCGACGACGATCCTGGCCGAGCAGGCGCATTTCATCGAGGATGTCGACAACGCCGTGCTCGACGCCGAGATCCTGACCGCCGAGACGAAGCTCGCGGGCTCGCAGGACGAGGACGAGAAGAAGCGCCTGCATGAGGTTCTGGTGCAGCTGCGCGAGTTCAAGGGCGTCTTCGCCGAGCGCAAGGCTGCGTGAGCAGTTTACAAGTCTGATCGTTCAGGGGCCGCGCAAGCGGTCCTTTTTTCACGCATAGCTGATGAACTCCATCAGCGAGCCTTCGGGATCGCGGGAATAGACGCTCGCGCCAGTGCCGCCGACGCCGACGCGCTGGATCGGCCCGAGTTTCGATCGCGACGCCGACTTTTGCCAGATGCGCGATCGCGCCGCCGATCGGGCCGGGCCAGGTGAAGCAGAGATCGCTGCCACCGGGCGGCACCGGGATGCAGGCCTTCGGATCGGGTTGCAGGTTCGGCCCGTGGCAGTTCAGTTGCGCCTTGCCGATGCGGTAGACGAAGCCGTTGCCGTTCGCGATCACCTGCGCGCCGATGACGTCGCGCTGGAAGGCGTTGGAGCGCTCCCAGTCCGAGACGTGGATGACGCAGTGGTCGAAGGCGACGAGGTGGATGGTCCTGCTCCACTCAAAAGAGCCCGCAATCTCGCCTCACTCCCCCATCGCGATCAGGCTGGCGTTGCCGCCGGCGGCGGCCGTGTTCACCGTCACGGTCTGTTCGGTCGCGAAGCGCATCAGGTAGTGCGGTCCGCCGGCCTTCGGGCCGGTGCCGGAGAGGCCATGGCCGCCGAAGGGCTGCACGCCGACGACCGCGCCGATGATGTTGCGGTTGACGTAGATGTTGCCGGTCGAGAGCCGCTTGGTGACCTCCTCGACCGTGGTCTCGATGCGCGAATGCACGCCGAGCGTCAGCCCGTAGCCGGTCGCCTCGATCGCTTCGATGACCTTGTCGAGTTGGCCCGATTTCCAGCGCACGACATGCAGGATCGGGCCGAAATGCTCCTGACTGAGTTCGCCGATGCTCTTCAGCGAGACGATGTGCGGGGCGACATAGGTGCCGCCCAGCGCCGGGGCCTCGCCGGCGAAGCTCAGACGGCCGAGCTTGCGCATCGCCGCGACGTGGCCGTCGAGACGCTCCCTGGCGGCGGCGTCGATCACCGGGCCGATATGGGTCTGGATCCTGCGCGGGTCGCCGATGGTGAGTTCGCGGGCCGCGCCCTCGATCATCTCGATCATCCTGTCGGCGACGTCGTCCTGCACCACGAGCAGGCGCAGCGCCGAGCAGCGCTGCCCGGCCGAGCGGAAGGCCGACATCACGACGTCGTCGGCGACCTGTTCGGGCAGGGCGGTGGCGTCGACGATCATGGCGTTGAGGCCGCCGGTCTCGGCGATCAGCGGCACGATCGGGCCGTCCTTGGCGGCGAGCGCCCGGTTGATGGCGCGCGCCGTGGCGGTCGAGCCGGTGAAGGCGACGCCGGCCACGGCAGGATGGGCGACCAGCGCCGCGCCGAGCGCGCCATCGCCGGGCGTCAGATGCAGCGCGGAAACCGGCACGCCGGCCTCGTGCAGCAGGCGGATGGTCACGGCCGCGATCAGCGGCGTCTGCGGCGCGGGCTTGGCGACGACGCTGTTGCCGGCGACGAGCGCCGCCGCGATCTGGCCGGCGAAGATCGCGAGCGGAAAATTCCACGGCGCGATGCACAGGAACGGGCCGCGTCCGCGCAGGACGAGATGGTTCTCCTCGCCCGTCGGGCCGGGCAGGGCGGTCGGCAGGGCGAACTTCGCCTCGGCCTCGGCGGCGTAGTAGCGGCAGAAATCGACCGCCTCGCGCAGTTCGGCGATGGCGTCGTCGAGCGTCTTGCCGGCCTCGGCCTGCAGCAGCGCCAGCAGCAGGCCGCGCCGCGCTTCCATCAGATCCGCGGCCTTGCGAAGCGTCGCGGCGCGCGTCCGGGCGGGCGTTGCGTTCCAGGCCGGAAAACCGGCCTTCGCCGCCTTCATGGCGCGGTCGGCGAGCGTCGCGTCGGCCTCGGCGACCGTGCCGATCGGCTTGCCGTCGATCGGGGACGGCACCGGCCGTTTCGCGCCGCCAGCCGGCTTGCCGTCGATGATGGCGCTGGCCTCGGGAAAGGGCTTCGCGGCCGCGGCAGAGACCTCGGCCAGCAGCGCCCCGAGGCTCTCGGCATGGCCGAACTCGACGCCGGCCGAGTTCTTGCGCGACGGGCCGAAGAGATCGGCCGGCAGCGGGATGCGGCGGTGCCTGGCCGCGCTCGCCTGGCCGATGCTGTCGGCCGGCGGCACCAGCAGTTCCGCCACGGGCACGTCAGGATCGCCCGAGACGCTGACGAAGGAGGAGTTCGCGCCGTTCTCCAGCAAGCGGCGGACGAGATAGGCGAGCAGGTCCTGATGCCCGCCCACGGGCGCGTAGGTCCGGCAGGCATAGCCCTCGTTTTCGCGCAGCAGCCGCTCATAAAGCGCCTCGCCCATGCCGTGCAGGCGCTGGAACTCGAAGTTCAAGCCTCCGGCTAGACGGCCGTCCGCTTGGGCGGCCTGATGATCGCCGGCCATTTCGGCGACGGTGGCGACGGTCAGCGCGTTGTGCGTGGCGAACTGGGGAATGATGCGGGGCCGCAGCGCCAGAAGTTGCGCGGCGCAGGCCTCGTAGTTCAGGTCGGTCATCGCCTTGCGGGTGAAGACCGGATAGTCTGGCAGGCCGCGCTCCTGGGCGCGCTTCAGTTCGGTGTCCCAATAGGCGCCCTTGACGAGCCGGACCATCAGGCGGCGGTCATGGAACTCGGCCAGGGCCGCGATCCGGTCGATCACCGCCGAAGCCCGCTTCTGATAGGCCTGGATGGCGAGGCCGAATCCGTCCCAGCCCGCGAGCGTGTCGTCGGCCATCACGGCGGCGACGACGTCGAGCGAGAGCTCGAGCCGGTCGGCCTCCTCGGCGTCGACGGTGAAGTTGAGGTCGTACTTCTTCGCCTGCCGCGCCAGCGCGATCACCTTCGGCGTCAGTTCGGTCAGCACGCGCTCGCGGTTGGTCGCCTCGTAGCGCGGGTGCAGCGCCGAGAGCTTGACCGAGATGCCCGGCCGGTTCGGCAGCGGCGCGTTGCCGGCGGAGGCGCCGATGGCGTCGATCGCGGCGGCATAGGAGGCGAGGTAACGATCGGCGTCGGCTTGCGTGCGCGCGCCCTCGCCGAGCATGTCGAAGGAGTAGCGGTAGAGCTTGCCGGCGCCGGAGGCGGCGCGCTTCAGCGCTTCCTGGATCGTCTGGCCGAGCACGAAATGATTGCCCATCACGCGCATCGCCTGCCGCGTCGCGCTGCGCACTGTCGGCATGCCGAGGCGCTTGGCGAGGCCGCCGATGATGCTGGTCGGGGTTTCGCCCGGCTGGATCACGCGGGCGGTGATGCCGAGCGCCCAGGCCGAGGCCGAGACCAGGAAAGCGTCGGATTTCGACTCGTGATGGGCGAAATCGCCCTGGCCGAGCTTGTCCTCGATCAGCCGGTCGGCGGTGGCGGCGTCCGGCACGCGCAGCAGCGCCTCGGCCAGCACCATCAGCGCCAGCCCCTCCTTGGTCGAGAGCGAGTATTCGCGCAGCAGTTCCTCGATGCCGCCGAGGCCGACCTTGCGGGTGCGGATCGCCTCTATCAGCAAGGTCGCGCGGGCGTCGATGCGGGCCTTTGTGGCCGGCTCGCGCTTCGCGCCGGCGAGCAGCCGGGCCGCGATCGCGCCGTCATCTTCCGCATAAGGCGCGCGGAAAGACGCAACGGACCTGGTCTCGACGAGGCGAGGGGCGGGGGCGGCCATGACGGGCTCCGGATGAGCAGCGGTGGGATGATCTGAAGCATCAGGCTTCTTTGGCCGCATATCAATTGGATATTCTGTAAGATATGCCGCATAATGTATCGTAAATTCTCGCTTCAGCAGAGAATAATCCCATGCTCGACCGCATCGACCGTCGCATCCTCTCCCTCCTGCAATCCGAGGGGCGGATCGCCGGCGTCGAACTCGCCGACAAGGTCGGCCTGTCGCCCACGGCCGTCGGCGAGCGGCTGAAGCGGCTGACGCGCGAGGGTTTCGTCACCGGCTACCGCGCCACGCTCGATCCGCTGAAGCTCGGTCTCAACCTGCTCGTCTTCGTCGAGGTCTATCTCGACAAGACGACGCCCGACGCCTTCGAGCGGTTCGCGGCCGCGGTGAAGCGCGCCCCGGAGGTGCTGGAATGCCATATGGTGGCGGGCGGCTTCGATTATCTGGTCAAGACCCGCGTCGCCGACATGAACGCCTATCGCCGCTTTCTCGGAGAGGTGCTGCTCGCGCTGCCGGCGGTGCGCGAGACGCGCACCTATGCGGTGATGGAGGAGGTAAAGACCGATGGCGCGCTGCCGTTGTGAGGTCGCCGCGTGCTGTGGACGCAGATGCCTTTTTTTGGTGCAGGATGCCTGCCGACAGGACGCTTAGCGCTTGACCTGCCGGCGCTATCCGCCAGTTTGAAACGGTTCTCGTCCGGCATGCCGCTTGCTGTATCCGTCCTCGAATGGCGGCTCTGTCCGCCCCGCCCGGAGTTCACGATGTTCAAGGTTCTGCATTCAGCCGCCGGTTCGCTGTCGCGGCGGAAGCTCGTTCGCCTGGCGACCGCCGGCGCGCTCGCCCTGTCCGCCTCCCTTGCCGGCCTGCACGGCGCCAGCGCCCAGACCGCCGTTCGCTTCACGCTGGACTGGCGCTTCGAGGGCCCCGCCGCGCTCTTTCTGATGGCGCAGGAGAAGGGCTTCTTCAAAGCCGAGGGACTCGACGTCACGATCGACACCGGCAACGGCTCGCGCGAGGCGATCCCGCGCGTCGCGTCCGGCACCTACGATGTCGGCTTCGGCGACGTGAACTCGCTGATCCGCTTCCGCGATGAGAACCCCTCGGTCGACCTCAAGGCCGTTATGATGGTCTACGACAAGCCGCCCTTCGCCATCGTGGGCCGCAAGAGCCGCGGCGTCACGGCCGATGTGAGGAGCCTCGAAGGCAAGAAGTTCGGCGCCCCGGCGGCGGACGCGGCCTTCGCGCAATGGCCGATCTTCAAGGCGGTCAACAAGCTCGACGACAGCAAGATGAAGCTGGAGAATGTCGGCTTTCCGGTGCGCGAGCCGATGCTGGCCTCGGGAGAGGTCGACGCAGTGTTCGGCTTCGCCAACTCCTCCTACATCAACCTGAAATCGCGCGGCGTGCCGGTCGACGACATCGTCACCATGCTGATGTCCGATTACGGCGTCGAGCTCTACGGCAACGTCATCATGGTCTCGCCGAAATTCGCCGCCGAGAAGCCGGAAGCCGTGCGCGGCCTGCTGCGGGCGATCACCAGAAGCGTCAAGGAGGCGGTCGCCAACCCGGCCTTGGGCGCGCAGCTCGTGATCAAGCGCAACGACGTCGCCAAGGTGGAGGTCGAGGAGGAGCGTCTGAAGATGACGCTCGACCAGAACGTGATGACGCCCTGGGTCAAGGCCAACGGCTTCGGCGGCATCGACAAGGCGCGCTGGGCCCGCGCGCTCGACCAGATCGCGCTGACCTTCACCTTCAAGGACAAGGCGAAGGCTGGCGATGCCTTCGTCGACACCTTCCTGCCGGCCTCGGCCGAGCGGGTGTTCTGAGCTTGAGGATTTGATCCGACGTCATCCCGGATCTCCGCTTCGCCGCGTCCGGGATGACGGCGCTGGATGCGAGAAGAGAGAGCCGCTTGACCGCCTTCGTCGAACTTCACGATGTCACCCATGTCTATGGCGGCGGCGCTGGGCCGCCCGCCGTCGAGGGGCTGTCGCTGAAGGTCGCGGAGGGCGAGTTCGCGGCCATCGTCGGTCCGTCCGGCTGCGGCAAGTCGACGATGATGAAGCTCGCGACCGGGCTGCAGCGGCCGAAATCCGGAACCGTGATCGTCGACGGCAGACAAGTCGTCGAGCCGATCAAGATCACCGGCATGGCTTTCCAGAACCCGGTGATGCTGCCCTGGCGGACGACGCTGGAGAACCTCCTCCTGCCGCTGGAGATCGTCCAGCCGCACCGCTCGCGCCTGCGCGCCAACAAGGCCGAATACGTCGCCCGCGCCGAGAGGCTCCTGGAGACGGTCGGCCTCGAGGGCATGGGCTCGAAGTTTCCATGGCAGCTCTCGGGCGGCATGCAGCAGCGCGCCTCGCTGTGCCGCTCGCTGATCCACGAGCCGAAGCTGCTGATGCTGGACGAGCCCTTCGGCGCGCTCGACGCCTTCACCCGCGAGGAGCTCTGGTGCGTGATCCGCGACCTGCATGCGCAGCGCGGCGTCACCGTGATCCTGGTGACGCACGACCTGCGCGAGGCCGTGTTCCTGGCCGACCGGGTGTTCTGCATGTCGGCAAGGCCGGGCCGCATCATCGCCGAGCGCGAGGTCACGTTCGCGCGCCCGCGCGATCTGGAGATCACCTACACGCCGGAATTCGCAGGCATCGTGCACGAGCTGCGCGGCCATATCAGCGCGGCGAGGCAGGCGGCATGACGCGTTCGACCTGGCTCAAGCTCGCGCCCTATCTGTTCACACTCGCCTTCTTCCTGCTCTGGGAGCTGGCCTGCCGGGTCTTCAAGATCTCCGGCTTCATCCTGCCGCCGCCGACCGCGATCTGGGCCGCGCTGATGCAGTACCAGAAGCCGCTCTACACCAACGCCTTCCACACGCTCTGGATGACCAGTTTCGGCTTCGGGCTATCGATCGTGTTCGGACTGGCGCTCGGCCTGCTCGTCGGCTCGTCGAAGCTGATCTATGCCGGCCTCAATCCGCTTCTGGTCGGCTTCAACTCGATCCCGAAGGTCGCGGTCGTGCCGATCCTGGTGATCTGGTTCGGCGTCGGCTGGCTGCCCCCGGTGCTGACCGCCTTCGTGATCTCGTTCTTCCCGATCGTGGTCAATGTCGCGACGGGCCTCGCCACCATCGAACCCGAGACCGAGGACGTGATGAAGGCGCTCGGCGCGAGCCGGCTCGACATCATGACCAAGGTCGGCATCCCGCGCTCGCTGCCCTATCTGTTCGGCGCGCTGAAGGTCTCGATCACGCTGGCCTATGTCGGATCGGTGATCGGCGAGCAGAACGCCTCGAACATGGGCCTCGGCAACCTGATCACCCGCGCCTCGGCCGATTTCAACGTGCCGCTGATCTTCGCCGCGCTGATCGTGCTCGCCATCCTCGGCGTGTTCCTGGTCGCGATCGTCGACATCGTCGAGAACCGGATGACCGGCTGGGCCAAGCGCTCGCAGATGGGCAATGCGTGAGTGCGGCATGACTTAAGGCCAAGGTGACAGGCCGGGGCCTCCTGCCTATCGTGCCGCGGCTTTTCCGCCGGACTTCTGACCGTTGCAGCTTCCCGACCTCCGCGACCATGACGCGCTTCGCGCCGCCTTCCGCTGGGCCATCCCCGCGCGCTACAACATCGCCGTCGACATCTGCGACCGCTGGGCGGCGGTCGAGCCAGACCGGACCGCGATCATCGAGGTCAGCCAGGACTGGCGGGCAACCCCCGTCTCCTTCGGCCGTCTGCGCGAGCAGTCGAACCGGCTGGCCAATGCGCTGAGGTCTCGCGGCGTCGCGCGCGGCGACCGGATCGCGATCCTGCTGCCGCAGGGCAGGGCGGTGCTGACCGCCCATCTCGCCGCTTACAGGCTCGGCGCCATCGCCGTGCCGCTGGCGGCGCTGTTCGGCGTCGATGCGCTGGCCTATCGGCTGTCGGACGCCGGCGTGAAGGTATTGGTCACCGACGCCGCCGGGCTCGCCAAGGTCGGGCAGATCGCCGAGCCGCTGCCGGAGCTGGCGCTGACGATCTCGACGGATGGGGCGCAGGGCGCGGCGCTCGGCTGGGAGAGCCTGCTCTCCCAGGCAAGCCCGGACTTCACCGCAGTCGACACAGGCCCGGACGACCCGGCGCTGATGATCTACACCTCCGGCACGACCGGGAACCCGAAGGGCGCGCTGCACGGCCACCGCGTCCTGCCGGGCCATCTGCCGGGCGTGCGGATGCCGCACGAGTTCTTTCCGCAGGCCGGCGACATCGCCTGGACGCCGGCGGACTGGGCCTGGGCCGGCGGTTTGCTCAACATGCTGCTGCCGAGCCTGCATTTCGGGGTGCCAGTCGTGGCGCGGCCGGTGACGCGCTTCGAGCCCGAGGAGGCCTTCCGGCTGATGGCGGAACAGGGCATCCGCAACGCCTTCGTGCCGCCGACCGCGCTTCGGATGCTGCGCGGCGTCGACAGGCCGCGCGAGCGTTTCGAGTTCGACCTGCGCACGCTCGCCGCCGCCGGCGAGGCGCTCGGCGCAGAGACGCTGCATTGGGGCCGCGAGGCGCTGGGGCTCACCATCAACGAGGCCTATGGCCAGACCGAGTGCAACCTCGTGCTCGCCTCCTGCGCCGCGATCGGCGTCAGCCGGCCGGGCTCCATCGGCAAGGCGGTGCCGGGCCACGAGGTCGCGATCATCCGGCCGGACGGCTCAGTGTGTAACGCCGGGGAGGATGGCCAGATCGCGGTGCGAAGGCCGGACCCGGTGATGTTCCTCGGCTACTGGAACAACCCGAAGGCGACCGCGGACAAGTTCGTCGGCGACTGGATGACGACCGGCGACCAGGGCGTGCAGGACCAGGACGGCTATGTCCGCTTCATCGGCCGCGACGACGACGTCATCACCTCGTCGGGCTATCGCATCGGGCCGGGCGAGATCGAGGATTGCCTGCTGAAGCACGAGGCGGTGTCGCTCGCCGCCGTGGTCGGCAAGCCGGATGCGCTTCGGACGGAGATCGTCAAGGCCTTCGTCGTGCTGAAGGCGGGCCGTGCGCCGTCCGACGCGCTGGCGGCCGAGCTTCAGGCCTTCGTCCGAAAGCGGCTCTCGGCGCATGAATATCCGCGCGAGATCGCCTTTCGCGACCAGCTGCCGCTGACCACGACCGGCAAGATCGTCAGGCGGCTCCTGCGCGCGGAAGCCTAAGCAGCGAGCGCCGCAGCACGTCGCGGGCGCGCACCGCCAGATCGCGCGGCTTCATCGCGGCATGCGGCGTCAGGCGGAACTCGCCCTGTCTGGCGGGCCCCGAGCCGAACGCCGGCGCGCCGCCGGGCAGCAGGATCGCGCGGCCGGGCGAGGCTTCGTCGAGCAGCGCCAGCAGCACCAGTTCCGGCTCGAACGGCCCATAGGCATCGTCCTGAGCCGAGGCGAAAAGCCAGCGCGTCCGGCCGCGGCCGAGCAGGATCGCGCCGGCGATCGGCCTTTCGCCGAGCATCAGCAGCGCCACGCGGCATTGCCGGATGCGGGCGAGGCCGCGCGTCATGGCGCGGATGAAGCCGGCCTCGCGGGTGTCCTGCAGCATCGCCGTGCCGGCGCGGGCGCGCGCGCCGGAGGCCTCCATCGCCAGCAGCACCTCGACGGCGTCGCGTAGCGCTATGCGCGCGCCGCTCTCGATCAGGGTGAGCTTGCCCTGCCGGGCGAGCCCATCGGTCAGCGCGCGGGCCTCCTCGCGGCCGGCCAGCGCAAGCCGCGGGCGCCCGGCCTGTCGCATCGGCCGCAGCGTCGCGGTGAGACCGAGCCGTTCGGCGGCGCGCAGGATCGCGGTGGTCAGCGGGCCTTCGAGAGCGACCTGGCGCAGGACGAGGCCATGGCCATCGAGCCGCCAGCCATCGCGCAGGCTGAGCACGGCCTCGATCGCGGCCTGGGCCTGCATGCGATCGAGCAAAGGCGCTCCGTCGAGGATGCGCCGGTCGGAGAAGCCGATCAGTTCGTCGGGCACGAACAGGCGGTTGCGCGGAAAGCACGGGATCAGCCCGATCAGCCGGCGCTGCGGCTCGTCCGCCTCGCCCTGCCAGGCCAGGATCGCGACCGCGTCCCGAAAGGCGACGATGTGCTGCGCGGCGGCGAGCGCGAAAGCAGGTTCGAAGAAGAGGTTGGATTCGACGGCGCGGCCGGCGAGGTCGGCCCAGGCGTCGCGGATGCCGGCGCAGGCGTGGAGCGGCCTGATCTCGATCCTGATCGGAGTGTCCGGCCGGCGGCGCCCCGACTGCGGCGCGGTGAACGGACCGGCTCCCGAAGAAGAGCCCTTGACGGCGACGATTAAATTCATCTGGCCCTGCCTGCGGTCCGCTGCGTCGTCCCGGCGCGGGCCTGTGCCAAAATGGCAAGCCGGCGCGTCCGGGAGAACTCGTGGCGGGACAGGTTTCAAAATCGGGGCCAGCGGGCCGGATCAGGCCGGGGCGGTCTGCCTCTCCGTCTGGCCGAGAAAGGCGGCCCAGAGCCGCTCGACCCCGGCCGGCTCGATGTCCCTGACGAACAGCACGAGCCGCGAGCGCCGGTCGGCATCGGGCCAGCTCTCGAGCAGGACCGGCGGATGCAGGATCTGCTGCACGGCATGGACCAGCAGGGGCCGCCCCGGATGCTCGCGCAGGCCGACGAGTCCCTTGAGGCGCAGCAGCTTCGAGCCATGGGTCGAGCGCAGCAGGGTCCAGAACAGATCGAAGGTCGCCCGTGCGATCGGCTGCTCGGCCGTCAGCGTGAAGGCGCGGATCGCCCCGTCATGACGATTCACGTCATGACGACGGGCGTGGCCGTGGACGTGATCATGGCCATGATGGTCGTCGTGGTGACGATCCGCGTGCGGCGCGGCGACGGCCTCGGTGGCAAGCCAATGCGTCAGCTCGGCCGGCCTCCCGGCGAGGTCGTAGAGCCCTGCGCCGATCAGGTCTTTCGCCGGAGCGTCCGGCTTGCGCAGCGAGACGCCGGGATTGAGCGCCGCGAGCCGCTGGCGCAACGCGTCGACCGTCTCCGCATCCGTCGCCAGCTCCGTCTTGGTCAGGACGATGCGGTCGGCCGCGATCACCTGCTTGCGGGCTTCCTCGTGCTCGTCGATGGTCGCCATGCCATTGACCGCGTCGACCAGCGTGACGACGCCGTCGAGCCTGAAGCGCATGGCGAGATAGGGGTGGTTGATCAGGACGTTGAGGATCGGCGCGGGGTCGGCCAGCCCCGTCGTCTCGATGACGACGCGCCTGAACGGCGTGATCCGGCCATTGTCGTGCCGGCGCAGCAGATCCTCCAGGGTCACGATCAGATCGTCGCGGATGGTGCAGCACAGGCAGCCCGAGGCGAGCAGGATCATGCTCTCCTCGACGCCCTCGATCATCAGGTGGTCGAGGCCGATCTCGCCGAATTCGTTGACGATGACGACGGTCTCGGAGAGCGCCGTGTCTTTCAGCAGGCGGTTGAGCAGCGTCGTCTTGCCAGCGCCGAGGAAGCCGGTCAGCAGGGTCAGGGGAACGGGCGCGGGACGCCTTGCGTCCTGGCTGGAATCTGGCATTGCGGGGTGGTCCCCGGGCGTCAGGCCGCTGCCGGCCGGCGGAATTTTTGTTCCAGTATTACATTGGCTATGATCGCCGCCACGACAAGGCCGCCGCCGGCATATTGCATCAGGCCGACCCGCTCGCCGAGCACGAAGGCCGCGATAGCGACGGCGAAGACCGGCTCGGCGCAGAAGGCCAGTCCGGCGGGGCCCGGCGCGACGCGGGCCAGCGCCAGCACCTGCAGCAGGAAGCCGACGATATAGCCGCCGATCGTCACCGCGACCGCGAGCGGGGCCAGCGCCAGACTGCCGGGCGGTCTGAAATCGCCCGTGAGCGCCAGGATCGCCAGCGTCACCGGCAAGATCAGCAGATGCGACCAGAACAGCTTCGGCGCGAGACCCGTCGTCGCGCTGGCGGAAGCCGCGAAGAACTGCGTCGCGGCGAAAACGCTCGCGGCGATGGCGAGCGCCAGACCGCGCGGATCGAGGCCGTGGAAATTCGGTCCGACGACCATGGCGACGCCGGCGAAGGCGACGAGCGCGACGCCGAGCCGGTCCGGGCTGAAGCGCGCCGGGGTGACGAGCGGTTCTGCCAGCACGATCAGGATCGGGAAGGTGTAGAACACCACGACCGCGACCGTGATCGGCAGGAACGCGACCGAGGAGAGATAGGCGCAGCCGACCAGCGCGCTCATCAGGCCGAACAGGGCCAGCGCCCGGCGCTCTTGCGGCGGAACCTTGAGCGAGGCGCGCCAGATCGCCATGGCGGCGAGCACCAGCGCCAGCATGATGAAGACGCGGTAGAACACCAGCAGCGGTCCCGAAAGGCCGGCCTGCCCTGCGATCCGGGCGCTGACGATGTTGGTCCCGAACGCGGCGGCCGAGCCGAGCGCCAGCAACAGGCCCTGCTGCGTCGCAGCGGCGCTGCGTCCGGCAATCACGCGCTCATGCTCAGGCGTCGGGCTTCGTCTTGGGCTTCGTCTTGACCTTGGCCTGCGGCGCGGCCGCGGCCTTGGCGGGCTCGGCCTTGCCGTCCGCCTTGCCCTTGGGCTTGGCCAGCAGCAGCGGTCGGGCCGGCGCGGGCTTCGCCTTGATGCCGGCCGCCGCACCGGGACGCAGGCTCGCCGCAGTCGCCGCGCCGGGCTGGATCGCACCCTGCAGGCGCAAGGGACCGGACTGGGGCGTGACCTCCTCCGTCGCCGGCGCGAAGGCCGAGGTCGTGCCGGGAATGCCGCCATTGCCCGAGGCGGTGCGGGCCGAGGCCGTGCCGAGCAGGCTGGCCGTGGCCGGCGCGCCGGGCGTGATCGTCGGCGGCGCCGCGCCGCGCGCGATCATGCTGTCGGGGCGCCCGGTGACATTGGCGGCCAGCGGCGCGGTCGCCGAACCGGGCGTGCGGCCGAAGGAGACCTCGACCGGCATCGCCTGGGCGCGCGGTCCGAGCACGATGCGGCCCGAGGGCGCGCGCGACAATAAGCTGCTGGAGGCGGAGGGTTGGGCTGTGAAGATCGGGAAGCGGTCGGACGTGCCCTCGCCATTGCCGCCGAGCCCGAGCACGGGCTGGGCGCCGATCGGGCCGGCGAACTCGGCATCGTCGGCGAGCGCGCCCTCGCCGCCCTTGCGGCGGACGTCGTCGCAGACGCTCTGGGCGCGGCCGCCATTGCCGGAGGGAAGCGTCGCGGCGGTGTAGCCGAAGCCGCCCCATTTGCCGAAGCCGTCATCGAGCAGTTGCGCCGCCTTGATGGTGCGCTCCGAGGCCGAAAGCGCGCCGAGCACGACGGCGATCAGGGTGCGTCCGCCGCGCGTCGCGGTCGCCACCACATTGAAGCCCGACGCGCAGACGAAGCCGGTCTTCATGCCACTGACGCCGTAATAGCGTCCGACGAGGCCGTTGGTGTTGTTGAGCACCTGCCTGCCGAGCTGGACGGCGGCCGTGTTCCAGTAGTCCGAATAGTCCGGAAACTCGCGCATCAGCGCCATGGCCAGGATGGCGAGATCGCGCGCGCTGGTCTGCTGGTCGGGATGGTGCCAGCCATTGGGATTGACGAAATTCGTGTCGCGCATGCCGAGCCGCTGCGCCTCGGCGTTCATCATCGAGACGAAGGTCGGAACGTCGCCGCCCACGCCCTCGGCGATGACATAGGAAATGTCGTTGGCCGACTTGACCATCATGATGCGCAGCGCGTTGTCGAGCGTCACCTCCTGGCCGGCGCGGATATAGACCTTCACGCGCGGCTGACCGGCGGCGAGCTTCGAGGCCGGGATCGCCGTCTCGAGCCCGATGCGGCGCTCGCGGACCGCCTTCAGCGCGAGATAGGCGGTCATCATCTTGGTGGTCGAGGCCGGATACCAGGCCTGGCTCGGGTTCTCGCTCGAGAGAACCTCGCCGCTCGCGGCGTCGATCACGAGACTGGTGCCGGCGCTGGCCGGCACGGCGAATGCGAGACCGAGCCAGACGGCGGCGGCGAAGCGGAAAGCGATCATCGGCTGGTCTTGAACCTGTCTGGACGAGGGTTGAGGCTGGAGGCTTCAACGCGACGCGTGCGGCATTTTCGAGACGGCTGACGCCGAGGCGCCGGCTCACCGACGCATACCTACCCCCAGCGGAGCGATTTGCCTAGCCGCCAAAGCCGGTTCACAAGGCGTGTCAACCGGGACCTGCGCCGGTGCGGACTGCGCCAGAAGACACGCCTCAGTGAACCTCATCCTCCTCTGGATTCCGGCGACGATCGCGGCCTCGCTGCTGCAGACCGCGCGCAACCTGACGCAGCGCTCGCTGACCGAGGCGATCGGCGTCGTCGGCGCGACTCAGGTGCGCTTCCTCTACGGCTTGCCCTTCGCGCTCGTTTTCCTTGCGGGTGTCTGCCTCGCGAGCGGGCGGATGCCGCCTTCGACCGACGCGCGCTTCCTGCTGTTCGCGCTCTGGGGCTCGCTGACCCAGATCGCCGCGACCGGGCTGATGCTGGCGGCGATGCGCGAGCGCTCCTTCGCCGTCACAACCGCCTACACCAAGACCGAGCCGGTGCAGGTCGCGGTCTTCGGCGCGCTCCTGCTCGGCGACGCGGTGACGCTCTGGAAGTTCGCCGCGATCGCGCTGGCCACGGCGGGCGTCGTGACGATGTCGTGGAAGCCGGGCGAGAAGCTGAGCGCGGCGGGGCTTCGGCCGGCTGTGCTCGGCATCGCGGCCGGCGCCAGTTTCGCGCTGTCCGCGCTCGGCTTCCGGGCCGCGATCCTGGCGCTGCCGGACGGGAATTTCTTGCTCCGCGCCACCACGACGCTGGCCTGGGGGCTGGCCTTCAGCACGATCGTACTCGTGGCCTACATGACGATCGCCGATCGCGGCGCGCTGGTGCGCTCGCTCCGGATCTGGCGGCGCTCGCTGACGGCCGGCTTCCTCGGCGCGGCGGCCTCGCAATTCTGGTTCATCGGTTTCTCGCTGACGAGCGCCGCCAATGTCCGCACGCTCGGCCTGCTCGAAGTGCCGCTGGCGCAGATCGCCTCGCGGCGGGTCTTCGCCGAAGGGACGAACGCGCGCGAACTCGCCGGCATGGCGATGATCGTGGTCGGGGTGGGACTGGTGCTGCTGCTGTCGGTTTGAGCGCGATCCGTTCCGCATCGTGGTCCCTCTTTCCACGCACGCCGGAAATGCGCTTGTGCCCGCTTGCGGGCAGGACTTTCGCGGCGCAATTAGACTGAAAAGCTGATTATCAGGAGAGAAACGCCATGTGCGCCGCAATCGTCGGCTGGGCCCATACGCCGTTCGGCAAGCACGACGCCGAGACCATCGAGAGCCTGATCGTACGGGTCGCGACCGATGCGCTGGTCGATGCCGGGATCGCCGCCGATCAGGTCGACGAGATCGTGCTGGGGCACTACAACGCCGGCTTCTCCGCCCAGGACTTCACCGCCTCGCTGGTGCTGCAGGCCGATCCGGCCTTGCGTTTCAAGCCGACGACGCGGGTCGAGAATGCCTGCGCGACCGGCTCGGCGGCCGTGCATCAGGGCGCGCGCGCGATCAAGGCCGGCGCCGCCAAGATCGTGCTCGTCGTCGGCGTCGAGCAGATGACCAGGACGCCGTCCGCCGACATCGGCAAGTTCCTGCTGAAAGCCTCCTATCTCGCCGAGGACGGCGAAACCACGGGCGGTTTCGCCGGTGTCTTCGGCAACATCGCCGCTTCCTATTTCCAGCGCCATGGCGACCAGTCCGACGCGCTCGCGATGATCGCGGCCAAGAACCACAAGAACGGCGTCGAGAATCCCTATGCCCAGATGCGCAAGGATCTGGGCTTCGCCTTCTGCCGCAACGAGAGCGAGAAGAACCCTTTCGTCGCCGGGCCGCTGAAGCGCACGGACTGCTCGCTCGTCTCGGACGGGGCGGCGGCGCTGGTGCTCGCCGACGACGAGACGGCGCTCGGCATGCGCCGGGCCGTCGGCTTCCGCGGCATGGCCCATGTCCAGGATTTCCTGCCGATGTCGAAGCGCGACATCCTGAAGTTCGACGGCTGCGCGCTGGCCTGGAAGCAGGCGCTCGGCCAGGCCGGCGTGGCGCTCGACGATCTCTCCTTCGTGGAGACGCATGACTGCTTCACCATCGCCGAACTGCTCGAATACGAGGCGATGGGCCTGACCAGGGAAGGCGACGGCGCGCGCGCGATCAAGGAAGGCTGGACCCAGAAGGACGGCAAGCTGCCGGTCAACGTCTCCGGCGGCCTCAAGGCCAAGGGCCACCCGATCGGCGCGACCGGCGTCTCCATGCACGTGCTCAGCGCCATGCAGCTCGTCGGCGAGGCGCCGGAGGGCATTCAGGTCGGGGACGCCCGTCTCGGCGGCATCTTCAACATGGGCGGGGCGGCGGTGGCCAACTACGTCTCGGTGCTCGAGCGGATCAAGTGATCCGGCCGGTCGGCAGGCGGGCGTGACGTGATCGTCTTCCTGGCGCTGCTGCCGGCCTATTTCCTGTCGATCTTCTACCGCTCCTTCCTGAGCGTGATCGCCCAGCCGGTGATGGCCGATCTTTCGATCGGCCCGCGCGAGTTCGGCTTTCTCGGTGCGGCCTGGTTCGTCGCCTTCGCCTGCGCGCAGTTCCCGGTCGGCTGGGCGCTCGACCGGCTCGGCCCGCGCCGGACGGTGGCGGCGACGATGGCGCTCGGCACGGCCGGGGCCTTCCTGTTCGCCTCGGCCGGAAACGCGCTCACCGGCATGTTCGCCATGGCGCTGATCGGCATCGGCTGCGCGCCGATCTTCATGTCGGCGCTGTTCCTGTTCGCGCGCACGACCGAAACCGCGCGCTTCGCCTATCTGACCTCGGTCTTCATCGGCATCGGCTCGCTCGGCAATCTGGTGGGCGCCGGGCCGCTGGCGGTCGCGGCCGAGCGCTTCGGCTGGCGGCCCTCCATGCTGGCGATGGCCGGCGCCTTCGGCGTCGCGGCGCTGCTGGCGGCCTTGCTGATCAGGGACCCGCCGCGCGCCGAGCAGGCATCGGGCAGGGCCGAGGGACTGATCGAGGGGCTCGCCAGCATCCTGAAGATCAGGGCCCTGCGCTATCTCGCGCTGCTCACGCTGAGCGGCTACGCCATCGTGGCGACAGCGCGGGGCCTGTGGATCGCGCCCTTCATGCGCGACGTCCACGGTTTCGACGCCGTGACGGCCGGCCATGCCGCCACCGCGATGGCGCTCGCCATGGTCGGCGGCGCGTTCTTCTACGGCGCGCTGGAAAAGCGGATCGGCCGGGTCAAGCCGCTGGCCCTGTGGGGCACGGTCGCGGCCGCCGCATTGTTCGCGCTGCTGGCTTTGGCGGGCGGGGCGTCGTGGTTCGCCGCGGTCGTGCTGTTTTCCGCCATCGGGGCGATCGGCTTCACCTATGCCGTGCTGATGGCGCATGCGCGCATCTTCTTCCCGGCCCATCTGATCGGGCGCGGCATGACGGCGGTGAACTTCCTGTTCATCTCGGGCGCGGCGCTGGTGCAGTCGGGTTCGGGCTGGTTCATCGCGGCCCAGCGCGAAGCGGGCCTGGGGGCGGCGGCGACATTCGCCAACCTGCATTGGGTCTTCGCGGGACTGCTGGTGGTCTCGGCTGCGGTCTATGCGCTGACGCCGGAGAGGGCGACGGGCTGAGGAACACTTGCCGCTGAGCGAGGCTGGTATTACCTTGAGCGGCAGAGGTTAATACACAGGCTGCGATGGCGACCACGGTGACGAGCAAAGGACAGGTGACGATCCCGAAAGCGATCATTGACTTGCTCGGGATCGAGCCTGGAAACGCGGTTGATTTCCGCATCGACAAGACTAGGTGTTCAGGTCGTCGTCGAGAAGCTCGTCGGCGAGAGGCCCAAAAGTCGATTTGATTCCGTGAGGGGCATCCTCCCATCGCGGCCCACGACAGACGAGATCATGGCCATGTTGCGCGGCGACGAATGACGCTCGTCGACACCAATGTCCTGCTCGACGTCTTCACGAACGATCCGGACTGGTCGACATGGTCCCAGGCACAACTCGATCGGCTAGAGCGCCGGACTTGAAATTGGAATCGTTGGGATCCCCTTGAGTTCGGCTTTGTGATTCACCGTTTGCGGAGGTGGATCATGGGCAGATGTTATTCTGAACTGATCCGGCCCGGCAGTCGGCCAGGGCGCGGCGGGACCAGACGCTGAAGCCGCAGATCGCCCGCGTCTTCGCCGAGAACTTCGCCGTCTATGGCGTGCGCGAGGTCGCGGATCTGCTCGGAGGCAAGGATTTCGCCGAGATGCGGGAGCGGATGCGGGCGCTGGAGCAGCGGCGGGCGCAGTAGTTCTGGTTTTCGCCAGTCGCAAGGGCCGTCGTCAGCAACCGCTGGCGGCGGCTTTTTCGTTCTGGTTCGCCGGCGCCTTGGAACATCGGGGGAACAGGTCTGGCGAACCGAAAAGGCAAGTCGTTGCGATCATGCGCTTGTTGCAGTCCCTTCCGGGACGCCATCGCTCCATCTTTCCCAGACCTTTCAACAGCCTGGCGGTTTCGACCGCTGGACATGCCTGTCTTGCTTGTGCAGATGCGTATGGGGGTTTCAAGGGGCTGACAAAGATGAAGATTGTGATTTCGTGCGTCGCCGCGCTGCTGGTCGGCGCGTGTGGCACGGTGACCAGGGGCACCACAAACGACGTGACCTTCAATTCCGAGCCGGCCGGGGCCCGGATGCAGACATCGACCGGGCTGAGCTGTCCGGAGACGCCCTGCACATTGCCGATCAACCGGAAGCAGGAGTTCATCGCCACGTTCACGCTCGAAGGCTACGCACCGCAGCAGATCGCGGTGACGACCGATGTCAGCGGCGGCGGCGCCTCCGGTTTCGCCGGGAACGTGCTGGTCGGGGGAGTGGTCGGCATGGCGGTCGATGCGAGCACGGGCGCCGCGCTCGACCACAAGCCGAACCCGGTCTTCGCCCGCATGGCGCCCGTGGCGAGGCCGACGGAGCGCGGTCGGCGCGATCGCGCTCCGGTGCCGTAGCCGGCCCATCCGTCGGAATCGGGCGCCCGTGCGTTCTCGCGCGGCGTCCTCCCGGATCGCCGGGAACAATGCCGGCCCTGACGGCTTCCTCCATCACAGGAGGTTGCCTGCCATGACCAAGCCCCGCGAAAACCAGGCCCTGCCGGAAGCCGAACGGAGGCCGGCGGGCCCGGCGGTGTCGGGAATCGACGCCGATCCTGTCGAGACCGGCTCCCGCGTCGGCGATCGGACCAATGTCCATGACGCCGGCAGCGACGCCAACGATACGCCAGACGGCCTGACCGAGCAGGAAGAGGCCGTGCGGCATGCGGCCGAGGACATTCCCACCGGCGCATCGCCGGAAGGCCCGATCGAGCGCATGCCGGTCTTCGACCGAGGCGGCCTGCCGCCCAAGGCCTGAGAAGAGACCGTGCCCTCGCTCTAACCGTCAGGTCCAGCGCTGCCGACAGGTCGCGGCCGCGATGTCGTTGGCGCGCGGCCTCTCGCCAGCCCTTACGCCTCGCGTTCATCCCGATCACGAGAGCTGCAGCGAGGTGAAGGAGGGGTCGGTCATCACCTGCCGGCCCTTGCATGAGCGGCGCCGACACCATCCATGTCTCCCATCGCGACCGCGGCGAGCGGCAGGCCGGTCCGCGGACACGCGGCGGCTTCGTCCGGGAGCCAGTTCCTGCGGCGATTCCCTCCCGTCAAGCGGATGCCACACACGGCCGCGATCATTGACGCGTCGCCGTTCCAGCCATAGGAGCCGCGCATCTCCCGTTTCTGACGCCCGCTGAAGGACGCCTCGCTCATGACCACCTGGCCCGTCTACGCAACGATCACCGGCCCCATCGTGATGATCGGCTTCGGTTCGATCGGCCGTGGCACGCTGCCGCTGATCGAGCGGCATTTCGACTACGACCGCGCGCGCCTCGTGGTGATCGATCCCGACGATGCCGACCGGGCCCTGCTCGACGAGCGCGGCATCCGCTTCATCCAGCAGGCGGTGACGAAGGAAAACTATCAGGAGATGCTCGAGCCCCTGCTGACCGCAGGCGGCGGCCAGGGGTTTTGCGTCAACCTCTCGGTCGATACCTCCTCGCTCGACATCATGCAGTTCTGCTCCGATCTCGGCGCGCTCTATATCGACACCGTCAACGAGCCCTGGGTCGGGTTCTATTTCGACGCCAGCAAGGGCCCTGAGGCGCGCTCGAACTACGCGCTGCGCGAGGCGACGATCGCGGCCAAGCACGCGCGCCCGGCCGGGACGACCACGGCCGTCTCCTGCTGTGGGGCGAACCCCGGCATGGTCTCGTGGTTCGTCAAGCAGGGCCTGCTCAACATCGCCGCCGATCTTGGATTGCAGATGGCCGAGCCGAAGACCCGCGCCGAATGGGGCGCGCTGGCGCAGGCGGTCGGCGTCAAGGGCATCCACATCGCCGAGCGCGACACGCAGCGCGCGCGCCAGCCCAAGCCGCCCGGCGTCTTCGTCAACACCTGGTCGGTCGAGGGCTTCGTCTCCGAGGGCATGCAGCCGGCGGAACTCGGCTGGGGCACGCACGAAACCTGGATGCCGGAGAACGGCCGCACCCACGAGGCCGGCTGCCAGGCGGCGATCTACCTGCTCCAGCCCGGCGCGAACACGCGCGTCAGGTCGTGGTGCCCGACGCCGGGGCCGCAATACGGGTTCCTCGTCACCCATAACGAGTCGATCTCGATCGCCGACTATTTCACCGTGCGCGACGGCTCGGACAAGCCGGTCTACCGGCCGACATGCCATTACGCCTATCACCCGGCCAACGACGCCGTGCTCTCGCTGCACGAGATGTTCGGCCAGGCCGGTCGCGTTCAGGAGGAACACCACATCCTCGAGGAGAACGAAATCGTCGACGGCATCGACGAACTCGGCGTGCTGCTCTACGGCCATGCGCGCGGCGCCTACTGGTACGGCTCGCAGCTCTCGGTCGAGGAAACGCGCCGGATCGCGCCCTATCAGAACGCGACCGGCATGCAGGTGACCTCGGCCGTGCTCGCCGGCATGGTCTGGGCGCTGGAGAACCCGAACGCCGGCATCGTCGAGGCCGACGAGATGGATTTCCGCCGCTGCCTCGAAGTGCAACTGCCCTATCTCGGGCCGGTGACGGGACACTACACCGACTGGACCCCGCTCGACGGCCGTCCGGGCTTCTTCCCCGAGGACATCGACACGAGCGATCCCTGGCAGTTCCGGAACATTCTGGTGCGCTGAGGACTGTCATTCCGCGGCTTCGCGGAGCGAAGGACCCGGAACCCGCGACCGGGCGGACGCTTTTGCGAAGCGCGGTCGATGCAGCACGCCGTCGTGGGCTCCGGGTTCGGCCCTGCTGGGCCGCCCCGGAAGGACCGAGGGCTACTTCGGCCGCTCGACCCTCACCCCCGCGAGCAGCGCCCCGCCGACGAGGAAGAACGCCACCAGCACCGCCAGTCCCGCGCGCTGGCTGGCGAACAGCGTCGTCGCCAGCGCCACCAGCGTCGGACCCATGAACGACGTGACCTTCCCCGAGAGCGCGAACAGGCCGAAGAACTCGCCCGCCCGCCCCTCCGGCGCGAGCCGCGCCATCAAGCTGCGCGAGGAGGCCTGAAGCGGGCCCGCGACGAGGCCGATCAGAAGGCCGAGCGCGAGATAGACCCGCTCCGCCAGCGAGGCGAAAAGCCCGTCGCCCGGCGTCGCCGGCGCGGCCGCCATGACGAAGAACACCGTCTCGCGCCCGAGCGAGAGGATGCCGAGGCAGGCCAGCAGCAGGCAGGCGATCGCGCCGAGCACCACCGGCTTGCCGCCGATTCGGTCGTCGAGCCTGCCGCCGAGCCAGGCGCCGAGCGTGCCGGTGACGGTCAGCAGGATGCCGAAGATGCCGAGCTCGATCGTCTGCCAGCCGAAGACGCCTGCGCCGTAGATGCCGCCAAAGGCGAAGAGCGCGACCAGCGCGTCCTGGTAGATCATGTTGGCGAGCAGGAAGCGGCCGAGCGAGCCCAGCCGCGGCAGCTCGGAGAGCGTCGCCCCGAGCCGGCTCCAGCCGCCGCCGGCGGCCTCCGCCAGCTTCATGCCGGTAGGAGGCGCATCCGGCGTCAGCACGAACATCGGCGTGACGAAGATCACGAACCAGAGCGCCGTCAGCGGGCCGGAGAAGCGGTCGCCCTCGCGGGCGGCGGCGTCGAGCCCGAGGATCGGCGTCAGCCCCGCGAGCGTCCTGCCGGCGCCGGGATCGGCCGCGAGCAGGGCCAGCGTGATCGCAAGCGAGATCAGCCCGCCGAGATAGCCGATCGCCCAGCCCGTGCCCGAGAGCCAGCCGAGGCGTTCCGGCGGCACGAGCCGGGTCATCATGGCGTTGTTGAAAGTGGTCGCGAACTCCGCCCCGATCGTCGCGATCACGAAGCCGGCGAGCGCGATCGGCACGGCCGAGGGCGAACCCGGGACGGCGAACCAGAGCGCGCCCGAGCCCGCGACGAGCAGCGCCCCGAAGGTCGCGATCCAGGGTTTGCGCGGCCCGGTCCGGTCGGCGATGCCGCCGAGCACGGGCGAGAGCAGCGCGATGCACAGGCCGGCGAAGCCGGTGGCGTAGCCCCAGAGGGCCTGGCCCTGCGCCGGATCGGCGGCCAGCACCGATGCGAAGAAGGGGGCGAAGACGAAGGTGGTGATCAGCGTGAAGAAGGGCTGCGCCGCCCAGTCGAAGAACAGCCAGGCCGTGACGGCGCGGCGCGGCGGGTACGTTAATGACGATGGCTCGGCCACCACCTCAACCCTCATCCCGAGCAGCAGGCGAAGCCTGTGTGTCGAAGGATCCTGCAGTCTGCTCCGGAGCCATCCGGAGCATCCTCCGAGACGCGCCTTTCGCGCTCCGCAGAACGAGGTCGGAAGGAGATATCGTCACTGAAGCGTCGTCTCGGGGTCGCCCCCGCCGCGCGCGAGCTCGATCTCGGTGATCGCGACCAGCACCTCGGCCCGGTTCTTCAGGTCGTGCGCCTCCAGCAGCGCCTGCTTCTCGCGCGGGCCGAAGGGGCACATCATCGCCAGCGCATTGACCAGCGCCTCGTTGGGAGCCTCGTTGACGCCCTTCCAGTCGATCTTGAGCTCGTTCGCCTTGGCGAAGGAGCGCAGCGCCTTGAGCAGGCCGGCGCGGTCGACCTCGTCCTCGCCGGCGCGCGCGGTGAAGTCGACGGCGAAGTCGTCATACGAGACGCGGGCCTGCCGGTAGGGCGTCGTGACCGAGAGCTCCTCGACGAGCCGAAAGCGGCTGATTCCGGTCAGGGTCATGATGTAGCGGTCGTCGCCGGTCTCGGCGAACTGGGTGATGCGGCCGATGCAGCCGACATGCAGCAGGGCCGGCGCGCTCTGCTGGCGGCCGCTTTCGGGCTCCGGCTGGATGATGCCGACGACCCGGTGCGCGCGGATCGCGTCGTCGACCATGGCGAGATAGCGCGGCTCGAAGATGTTGAGCGGCATCTGCCCGCGCGGCAGGAGCAGGGCGCCGGCCAGCGGGAAGACGGGGATCACCAGCGGGCAATCCTCGGCTCCGTTGTAGACGGCGTTCATGCCCACTTTGGTCGTTCCTTGTCGGTCAGGAGAACAGCAGGGTCGAGAGCTTGCGTCGGCCCGCCATGCTGTGTTCGTCCATCGGCCCCCACGCCTCGAAGAATTGCAGCAGCTGCTTGCGCGCGCCGTCGTCGTTCCATGCGCGATCGGCCCTGATGATGGCGATCAGATGGTCGACCGCCTCCTCGCGCTTGTCGCGCGCGTTCAGCGCGACGGCGAGATCGAAGCGCGCCTGATGGTCCTTCGGGTCGGCCGCGACCCTGGCCTCGAGCTCGGCGGTGTCGCCGAGATCGGCGGCCTGCTCGGCGAGCTCGATCGCGGCGCGCATCGCCGCGATCGCCGGATCGGCGGCCTTGGCCTCCGGCGCCATGGCGAGAATACCCTTGGCGCCGTCGAGATCGCCCATGTCGAGATGCAACCGGGCGAGGCCGGCGATGGCGGCGAGGTTCCCGGGCTCGAGCTCCAGCACGCCGGCATAGAGTTCGCTCGCGCCGGCGGCGTCGCCCGCTTCCGCCGCGGCCTCGGCCGCCGCGACCATCTCCTCGGTCGGGCCGGGGCCGACCGGGCCGACCAGCTTCTCGACGAAGGCCTTGACCTGGCTTTCGGGCAGCGCGCCCATGAAGCCGTCGATCGGCTGGCCCTGCCTGAAGGCGATCACGGCCGGGATCGACTGGATGCCGAGCTGGCCCGGGATCTGCGGGTGCTCGTCGATGTTCATCTTGACGAGCTTGACCTTGCCCTTGGCGCCCTTGACGACCTTCTCAATGATCGGGGTCAATTGCTTGCACGGGCCGCACCACGGCGCCCAGAAATCGACGAGCACGGGCTGCGTCATCGATTCGGTGACGACGTCCTGCCGGAAGCCTTGCGTCGTCGTGTCCTTGATCAGGCCGGGTTGGTCGGCCACAGCGTCGTTGCCCAGCATGGGTCGTCCTTCGTCGCAATCGCTAGCGTCTGAAAATCGGCGGGCGCGCCGCCAAGGCAGCTGCCGCATAGATGGGGAGGCTCAGCCGTTCTGTCCATCTTGCCGCATGCCATCTTGCGGCACGGGCAGATCGATGACCACAGGCTCATGGCCGGTCCCGCGCAGAAAGGCCAGCATGTCGTCGCGCGCGATCCGCAGCGTCGCCGTGTTGATCAGCGGATGGAAGTTCATATCCTCGCCGGTCATCAGCTTGGCGTCGAGCACCATGGTGACGGCGCGGTCGCGGTCGTTGATCACGGCGAAGGCGGTGACCGAGCCCGGCGTCACGCCGAGCCGCTGCATCAGCGCCTCGGCCGAGCCGAAGGAGAGCCGCCCGCTCGCGCCGAGCGTCTCGTGCAGGCGCTTCAGGTCGATGCGCGCGTCCTCGCGCGCCGAAACCAAAAAGAGCCGGCCCTTCTTGTCCTTCAGAAACAGGTTCTTCGTATGCAGGCCGGGCCGTCCCTCGCGATGGCTCGCCGATTCCGCGACCGTGAAGACGGCGTCGTGGTCGATGCGATGGAAGGGCAGACCCTGCGCGGTCAGATGGGCGCAGAGTTCGTCGGGCGTCAGCGGTGCGGTCATGGTCGTCAGTGCAGTCATGGGCTGGTCGATCGTGGCGTGAACGGCTTGGTGCGTCTGTGTGAGCAAGCCGCGCGACAATTTCAACAGGGCGGGTTCAACAAGGCGCTTGCGCTGCCTGCGGCTTTGGGGCAATAAGCCGGCCTCGCCGCCGGTGACGGCTGCGTCATGTCCTGATGCGGGAGTAGCTCAGGGGTAGAGCACAACCTTGCCAAGGTTGGGGTCGAGGGTTCGAATCCCTTCTCCCGCTCCAGGACATCTCATCGTTCGAGAATCACGCAAGCGTCGGGTTCCCCGGCGCTTTTTGCATTGGCGGCCTCGGCCGTTCGCTTGCCGCCGTCGCATGAACGCGAGCCGACGTTCCTGTTCATGCGCGGTTGTGGTCGCAACCTGCCCTGTGGGCTGACCACGGGCCGCCTCCCATGCGCGCGCCATGGTCGTCGCGACCACCATCGCCATTGATCGCGCGGTCGCCCGTCTCGTCATGGGAACCGATAAGCGGGCGGCCCGTTGCCGTGGAAGGAGGCCAGATGTCGCAAATGAGCGCGGACGAGGCCGGCGTTGTGGACCGGCTTCTGGAGATCATCGCCGAGGAAGGCCTCGTCGATCGCAGCAAACTCGAGCCCGACGCGGTGCTCGGCGACATCGGCGTGTCGAACGACGATCTGATCCTGATCGGCAACGCGATCGAGCGCCAGTTCGACCGCGACATGCTCGGCGACGACGAACTCGAGAGTTGCGTCACGGTGAAGGATCTGCTGGCGCTCATCGGCGCGAGGCTGTCGAAACCGGCCGATTGACCGGGCGATCAGGGGGCCTCGGGCACGTAGCGCCGCGACAGCTCGTTCCGGTCGTCATAGGAGGCCTCGAAGATCGCGGCCGCCAGCGTCGCGCGGACATGCAGCATGTCCGTGCCGACGTTCCTGAAGCCATGCCGCGCGCCCGCCGGGATCAGCACCGCCTGGTTGGCGGTGACGGTCATGGTCTCCCGGCCGAGCGTGATCTCGGCCGTGCCCGAGAACACCTCCAGCACCTCCTCGACCGCGTGCAGATGCATCGGCGCGCCGAGGCCCGGCTCGCAGAACTGGTCGAAGATGCAGAGCTGATGGGACCGCACGGTCGCCGAGACGCGCATCTGCGTCATCACGCCGTCGCGCCATTTTTCCATCGGCTGGGTGTTGTGATCGAGCAATGACATGGTCTTTCCCCTTGCTCAGGCTGCCGTCCTGTCCGCAACGCGGATCAGTCGTTCCAGAGGCCGCCGGTGATGTTGATGGTCTCGCCAGTGATGTAGCTCGCCTGCTCCGAGGCCAGGAAGGCGACGGCCTTGGCGATGTCGTCGGGAAAGCCAAGCCGCCGCAGCGGGATGGCCTGCGCCCGCTCATAGGCGTCGGGCAGGCCTTCGGCCTTGCGCTTGATCTCGGATTCGTCGCGCATCCTGGTGTCGACGATGAGGCCGGGACCGACCGCGTTGACCCGCACGCCATGCTCGCCCAGCTCGGCCGCCAGCGACTGGGTCGCGCCGATGATGGCGAATTTCGAGGCGCAATAAGCGCCGTAGGAGGCGACGCCCGACTTGCCCATCCAGGAGGCGATGTTGACGATCGCGCCCGTGCGCCGCTCGACCATCTCGGGCGCCACAGCGCGGATCATGTGGAACATGCCGTCGACATTTACCGCGAAATGCGCCTTCCAGTCGGCCTCGCTGGTCTCCAGCAGCTTGCCGACCTTCAGGATGCCGGCATTGTTGACCAGGATGTCGATCGGGCCGAGCGCGGCGCGCAATGTCGCCACGGCGACCGCGACCTGCGCGGCCGAGGACACGTCGGCGCCCGCCGTCGCGACCGTGCCGCCATCCTTGCGCAGGCTCGCGGCCGTCGCCTCGGCCGCCGGGTCGAGGTCGAGGATGCCGACGGCGCAGCCTTCCGCCAGCAGCCGCGCCGCGATCGCCTTGCCGATGCCGTGCGCCGCGCCGGTGACGATCGCCTTTTGCCCTCCGAGCCCATACATGCCGCTCGGTCCCTTTCGTCAGCTCTTGCTTTTGGCCTTGCGGTCGCCCTGAGCGGTCCAACCGCCATCGACCACCATCACCGTGCCGGTGCAGAAGGAGGCGTCGTCGCTGGCGAGCCACAGCATCGCCTGCGCGATCTCGACCGGTCGGCCCATGCGGCCCATCGCCTGGCGCTCCTCCAGACCGCGCCGCAACTCGGCCGCGCCCGGCGCCTTCAGGATCTCGGCAAAATAGGGCGATTCGATCGTGCCCGGCGCGACCGCGTTGATGCGGACGCCGGCCTCGACATGGTCGATCGCCATCGCCCGCGTCAGCGCCGCGACCGCGCCCTTGGAGGCGACATAGGCCGCGCGGTCATGGATCCCGATATTGGCGGCGGCGGAAGCCGTGTTGACGATGGCGCCGCCGCCCTGACGCTGCATCACCGGAATCGCGTGCTTGCAGCCGAAGAAGACGCCCTTGACGTTGACCGCCATCAGCGCGTCCCAGTCGGCCTCGGATGTCGTGACGACCGTGCCGGCGAAGCCGTAGCCGGCATTGTTGACCAGGATGTCGAGCCGGCCGTGGGCGGAGACGGTCGCCTCGACCATGGCCGCGACCTCGGCTTCGCGCGACACGTCGACCGTTCGGGCCGTCGCCTTGCCGCCAGCCGCCCCAATTTCGGCCGCGACCGCGTCCGCAGCCGCCGCATGGCGGTCGGCGACGACGACCGTCGCGCCCTCGGCGGCGAACAGCTTCGCCGCCTGGTGCCCGATGCCGGAGCCAGCCCCGGTGACGATCGCGATCTTGCCCGCCAGTTTCATCGCGCCTGCCAGAATTCGAGTGTCGCCGCGATATCGTGCTGATATATCTTAATTATTGGAGCAAAGCCAGCCGAAATGGCCTGATTGCATCGCTGCGGCCAAGTAGCGCCATGCTGATATATTCTGGAGATGCGCGAGCCGCTTTTCATGCGCCCGAGGCTGGTCGGCCATCCGGCCTTGAGATGAGGACGCTCCGGCGCGTCCGGCATCGCCCCGGCGGCTGCGCCATTCGGCGGCGGAGAACGTTCAACGTCGGGAGAACCTTGGTGGAGCTGAGGGGATTCGAACCCCTGACCTCTGCAGTGCGATTGCAGCGCTCTCCCATCTGAGCTACAGCCCCAAGGCGCTGGCCTTCTAGGCCGTGCGTCGCGTGAATGTCAATCGCCTGCGCTGTTCGCGCGGCACGCGGCCCGGCCTCGTCCGTGCGGCGAAACCCCGACCAGAGGAATACCGATGCGTGCCGTTCTCGATGTGGTGATGCTCGCCTTGCAGCTCTATGTCTGGGTCCTCATCGTGTCCGCCATTCTGAGCTGGCTGATCGCCTTCAACGTGGTCAACACGCGCAACCAGTTCGTGGCGACGGTTTGGGACATGCTCTATCGCATCACCGAGCCGGCGCTCCGCCCGATCCGCAACATGCTGCCCAATCTCGGCGGCATCGATGTCTCGCCGATCATCCTGCTGCTGCTGATCTTCTTCGTCCAGAGCGTGATCACGCGCTACATCTATCCCAACGTGTTCTAAATCCGGGCCAGCCGGCCGGTCGTGCCGCGGCGCGGCCGAGGCTTGACGAAATCGCGCCGCTCCTGTTCGACATAGCGCCATGGACACGAACGCCACGGACAAGCCGGCCGCCCCGTTTCCCGCGCGCCTGACCGAGGGCTATCGCGCCTTCCTCGACGACCGTTTCGACCGCGAGAAGAGCCGCTACGAGGAACTGGCCGACGGGCAGACGCCGAAGATCATGCTGATCGGCTGCTGCGATTCCCGCGTCTCGCCGGAGATTATCTTCGACGCGCGGCCGGGCGAGATGTTCGTCGCCAGGAACGTCGCCAACCTCGTGCCGCCCTTCTCGCCGGACGACCAGCTGCACGGCACCTCGGCCGCGCTCGAATATGCGGTCCAGGCGCTCAGGGTCGAGCATATCGTCGTGCTCGGCCATGGCCGCTGCGGCGGCATCCGCGCCTTCGCCGACGATGCGCAGGGCCCGCTCTCGTCCGGCGACTTCATCGGCAAGTGGATCACCCTGATCGGCCCCGCGGCGCAGCGCTCCGGCGGGCGCGGCCGTAACGAGGATCTCGACACCTATGTCGAGCGGCTCGCCTTCGCCTCGATCCAGCAGTCGCTCGCCAATCTGCGCAGCTTTCCTTGCGTCCAGATCCTCGAGGGCAAGGGCCGGCTGCAACTGCATGGGGCCTATTTCGCGGTCGCGACAGGGGTGCTGATGCTGCTCGATCCGGCCACGGGGCAGTTCGTGCCGGCGGTCGGCGAGATGCCGAGAAAGCTCCGGACGATCCGCTGCGACGAGCCCGGCTGAGCGGTCGGACAGCCTTGGCGGAAGCGGCCCGCGCCGCGATAATTTCCTGCGCCGCCCCCGATGACGGAACGGCGGGCTTGCGCTAGATTGCGTCCTTCCGATCACCGCATCCTTGAAGCTCCATGTTCGACCGTCGCAAGCCGCCCGCCGCCCAGCCCTTCGTCACGCACGAAAACATCGAAGCCAAGGTCAAATGGTTCGACCCCGAAAAGGGGTTCGGCTTCGCCTCGCCGGCCGACGGCTCGGGCGACGTGTTCCTGCACATCTCCGCCATCGGCCCGCTCGACCAGCAGGATCTGCAGCCCGGCGCGACGATCATCGCCGATCTCGGCGAGGGCCGGCGCGGCCTGCAGGTCGTCGCCGTCCACGAGATCGACGCATCGACCGCGCAGGCACCCGCGCCGCGCGGCGAGCGGGCGCCGCGCCCGTTCTCGCCCCGTCCGCCGCGCGATGATTTCGGCGGCGGCGATCGCGGCTATGGCGGCGGCGACCGGGGCGGCTATGGCGGGGGGGGCGGCTATTCCGACCGCGGCGAGCGTGGCGGCTTCGGCGGTCGCGACAGCGGCCCGATGGAAGGCCCGTTCGACGGCGCCGTGAAGTTCTTCAACTCGGAACGCGGCTTCGGCTTCATCGCGCCCGACAAGGGCGGGCCGGACGTGTTCCTGCACGTCTCCTCGCTCAGCCGCTCCGGGCTGCAGCCACCGATGGACGGTCAGCGCGTGCGCTTCTCGATCCGCGCCGGCAAGAAGGGTCCCGAAGCCGCCGATGTCAGCTACGTCTGACGCAGGCGCGCCGGCCGGGAACGATCGCCAGACCCGCCGCTCCGGCGGGTCTTTTCGTTCGTGGTCGCGTCAGACGCGCTCCAGCGCCCGGTGCGGCTGCGCCGGCAGCGTCACGTCGATGGCGTCGCCAGGACGCACCGGCCCGCCTTCGAGCACGATCGCCATGACGCCGGCCTTGCGGACGATCCTGCCATCCGCGTCGCGCCCGAGCACGGCGGCGAGCAGGCCCGGCCGGAACGCCTCGATCTGGGCGCAGGGGTTGCGCAGGCCGGTGATCTCGACCAGCGCCTCGCCGCCGAGGCGCAGTCGCGCGCCGGCCGGCAGCCGCAGCAGGTCGACCCCGCGCGTCAGGACGTTCTCGCCCATCTGGCCCGGCTCGATCGCAAAACCGGCGGCGACCAGTTCCTCGAAGAGTTCGGACTGGAGCAGATGGACCTGGCGCAGATTGGGCCGGGTCGGGTCGATCCTGACGCGAGAGCGGTGCCTGACCGTCTCGCCGCAATGGGCGTCGCCCTCGACGCCGAGCCCGGCCAAGAGGCGGATTTCGGCGCGGACCGGCTTGCTGAAGCCGTGGCCGGGATCGCGGCTCACCGAGACAATCTTCGCCGTCATCCGCCACCCTCGCGCCCGCGCCTCGATGGGCGGCTTCTGCCATGGCGGCGTCGGATTGGCGAGCGCGCTACTTCGTCAGGATCAGCCGCTCGCGCGCCGTGATCCGCAGGCGATAGGCCTCGCCGAGATGCATCAGCACGACCTCGCGGCCCTCGCCGAGCAGCTCCCGGACATCGACGACGGGGATCGCCGGCTGGCCGGCGGGCGGCGAGGTCTTTCCGGCAGGAGCGGCGGGCGGTGCGGCATTCATGAAAAGGGAATCCGGCGGCGGTGCCTGAACGAGGCCGTCAGCGTAGGCGCCGGTTCCACGGAACCGTTTGTTTGGAATAAAACCAAATCAAAACAGTTGCTTGACCAGCATATGACTTAGTCCCGACGGGGCGTTCCCGTCAATCGCTGAAAGCGGCTGCAAGGCCTCCCACTTCCGCCGCCCTCATCCCGAGGAGCGGAAGGCTGCGCCAGTTCGCACCGGAGACGTCTGGAGCATCCTTCGGGACGCGAACGAAAACGCCGGACCCATGGGGCCCGGCGCGAAAGCCGTTCATAGCGTCAGCAGAAGAAGGCTCAGTGGCCTTCGTCGAGATGTCCGACGTGCTTCTGGGTGTAGAGTTCCAGTCCGATGCGGCCGATCAGCTCGAGCTGCGTCTCGAGGAAGTCGATATGGCCTTCCTCATCCTTCATCAGCGCCTTGAACAGATCCTCGGACGGATAGTCGCCGACCTCGCGGCAATAGCTGGCCGCTTCCTGATACAGCGCGCGCGCCTCGACCTCGGCCTTGAGATCGCATTCGATGATTTCCTTGACGTTCTCGCCGATGCGCAGCGCATCGAGCGTCTGCATGTTCGGAAAGCCTTCGAGGAAGAGGATGCGGTCGGTGAAGCGGTCGGCATGGACCATCTCCTCGATCGATTCCTTGCGCCAGGTCTTGGCCATCTCCTTCAGGCCCCAATTGTCGAGGATCCGGTAATGGAGCCAGTACTGGCTGATCGCGGTGAGCTCCGAGCGAAGCCCCTTGTTGAGATATTCGATGACCTTCTTGTCACCCTTCATGGCGGCTCTCCTCGCGGCGCTACATTAGAATGATCCTAATGTAGAGGCGGATGCAGCGGAAGGAAAGACCGAAATGCGTCGGCGGCGCGGTTTTCTCGCGCGGGCGAGAGAGGCTCAGGCGGCGACGCGCTCGCCCGCGATCTCGACGCAGTCCATCATGTGCCCGACCTGGACATGGACCGCGCATTCGATGTCGCGGCTGGCGCAGGAGCCGCACTGGCTGGCGCAGGCGGCGCGCGCCTCGGCGAGGATCGAGCGCACGGCGCGGGCGCAGCGGCCGCAATCCGGGCTGTAGCCGAGACAGTCATAGGCTTGGCCGGCCGTGGCCGGGCCGCTGCCGTCGGGGGCGACCATGCCCTTGATCTGGCTGCAGGAGATGACGTTGCAGGAGCAGACGATCACGAATGCCGGGTCCCGACGCGCATCTGCGTCTCCTCGCCGTCGGCGCGGCGCAGCCGGACGATCACCTCGACCGAGGAGATCTCCATGCCGTCGGGCGCGTCGGGCAGGCCCGCGACCTGGATCGTCGAGCCGGGGATGTCGACGACGGTCTCGTCCTCCTCATTGTAGAAGTGATGGTGCTCGGAGACGTTGGTGTCGAAGAAGGTCTTCGGGCCGGAGACCGAGACCTGGCGCAGCAGGCCTGCTTCCGAGAACTGGCGCAGCGTGTTGTAGACGGTGGCGAGCGAAAGCGGCTCGCGGGCGCGGATCGCCTCCTCGTAGAGCATCTCGGCAGAAACATGGCGGTCGCCCTTGGCGAAGAGCAGCCAGCCCAGCGCCATGCGCTGGCGGGTGGGCCTGAGCCCGGCGGTGCGCAGGCGGGCCTTCACCGCGCCGATCGGGCAGGAGGCAGGACTCTTCTGCGGCCACGGGATATGGTCCGCCTGGATGCGGGGCTGGCCCGAATCCTTCGCGAGCGAGATATCCTTCAGGGGTGAAACGCTCATCGCAAACGCCTTCCGACACTGCCGATTGCCCGGCCACGTAGTTTAGAAAACATCTAAACTACTGATATTGTTGTTATATTTGTCGGATCGGGCGGGGGATGTCAAATGCCATGGCTGCGACATCGGGTCCATGTCGGCGCATGACGCGCCGTCAGTGCCCGGAACCGTCGGGCGCCGCGGCCGGCGGCTTGCGCATGAACAGCGCCAGCAGGACGAGGCTGGCGAAGACCACGGTCAGCCCAAGGAAGACATCGCCGAAGGCCATGACCAGCGCCTGCTTGTGGACGCGCTGGTTGATCAGGGCGAGCGCCATCTGCCGGGCGGCGTCTCCGACATCCGAAAAACGCTGGACGGTGGTGGCGATCGCCTCCTCGGCGACCTGTCTTCCGGCCGCGACCGCCTCGTGCAGGCGGGTGATGTGCAGGTCCGCGCGGGCGTTGAGCATGGTGTTGATCAAAGCGAGGCCGACCGCGCCGCCGAGGTTGCGCGTCAGGTTGTAGAGGCCGGACGCATTCTTCAACTGGGCCGGGGGCAGCGTGCCGAGCGCCAGGTTGTTGATCGGGACCATGCACAGCATCAGCGAGACGCCGCGCAGGATCTGCGGGATCAGCAGCTCGTAAAAGTCCCAGTCGGTGGTGATGGCACGGGCGAGATAGGTGCCGAGCGAGAAGCCGCCGAAGCCGATCATCATCATGATGCGCGGGTCGAGCTTGCGCGAAAGGAAGCCCGCGACGGGGGCCGTCAGGAACATGCAGAGGCCCGTGACGAACATCGTCTCGCCGATCTGCAGCGCGTCGTAGCCGCGGATGCGCCCGAGATAGACAGGATAGAGGTAGGTCAGCCCGTAGAGCCCGATACCCATTGTGAAGGAGAACAGCGAGCCGAAGGCGAAGTTGCGGTCCCGGAAGGCGTAGAGGTCGACCAGCGGATCGTCGCGGGTCAAGGCCCGCCAGAAGAACAAAATCGCGCCGAGGATCATCAGACCGGTGAAGGCGACGATCTCGTGGCTGTCGAACCATTCGAGCCGCGTGCCTTCCTCCAGCACATATTCGAGGCTGCCGAGGAAGGCCGCCATGCCGGCCAGCCCCCACCAGTCGAAGCGCCTGAGCAGCCCGGGTTGCGGCTTGTCGAAGTCGATCAGCATCCAGGCCGCGACAGAGACGCAGATGCCCGGCACGACATTGACGAGGAAGAGCCAGTGCCACGAGAAGGCGCTGCTGAGATAGCCGCCGACCGTCGGGCCGATGGTGGGGGCCAGCGTCGCGACGAGCCCGATGATCGGCGAGACGATCGGCCGTTTCGAGGCCGGGAAGATGGTGAAGGCGGCCGCGAAGACGCCCGGGATCATGCCGCCGCCGATGAAGCCCTGCACGGCGCGCCACAGGATCATCTCGTTGATCGAGGAGGCCTGTGCGCAGAGCATGCTGGCGACGGTGAAGCCCGCCGCCGCGATCGCGAAGAAAACCCGCGTCGAGAGCGCCCGGCTGAGATAGCCGGAGAGCGGGATCATGATCACTTCGGCGATCAGATAGGCGGTCTGGACCCAGGCGATCTCGTCCGACGACGCCGACAGGCCGGCCTGGATCTCGGCCAGCGAGGCCGAGACGATCTGAATGTCCAGGATCGCCATGAACATGCCGAAGACCATCGCGACGAAGGCGAAGATGCGCCTCGCCGGAATGGCGTCCTCGGCCGGAGGGACTCCCGCCGCGCTGGTCAGGTTCGCGGTGGCCATGGCGGCCTGCCTTTCAGGACGGGATCAGCGTTCGCCCGCCGGGCGCGGGTCGATCCTCACGACGACCGACATGCCGGGGCGCAGGACGTGCTTGGCGGCCGACCCGGGCGCGAGCGCGATGCGCACCGGCACGCGCTGGACGATCTTGGTGAAGTTGCCGGTGGCGTTGTCGGGCGGCAGCAGCGTGAAGACCGAGCCGGTGCCGCCACTGATGCCGCTGACCGAGCCCTCGAGGATCTGGCCGGGCAGCGCGTCGACGGTGATCTTCGCCTTGTCGCCGATCTTCAGCGCACCGACCTGCGTCTCCTTGAAATTGGCGTCGACATAGACCTTGTCGAGCGGGACGATCGACATCAGGCGCTTTCCCGCGCTGACGAGGTCGCCGAGCTGGACATTGGTGTTGGCGATCAGCCCGTCGATGGGCGCGGCGACCCTGGTGAAGCTCAGGTCGCGAGCCGCCTTCTCCTCGGCGATCCTGAGTTCGTCGCCCTGGCGGGCCGCCTCGTTGCGCTGCGCCTTAAGCACCTCGATGCTGGCGGCCGCCGCCGCGACGCCGGCTTCGGCGCTGCCGAGCGCGGCCCTGGCCTGGTCGCGCGCCGCGGTCGCGGCATCGAGCGTCGCCTGCGAGCCATAGGATTTGGCGGCGAGGCTGCTGGCCCGGTCGTAATCGGCCAGCGTCCGGGTCACGCCGGCCTTCGCCGACACGGCCTGCGCCCGCGCCTGTTCAAGACTGGCGCGGCCGGCCTCGATCTGGCTGTCGATGCGGGCGAGCGTCGCCTGCGCGGTCGCGCTTTTGGCGCGGGCGCTCTCGAGCGCGATGCGCCAGTCGCCGTCGTCGAGCGCGACGAGCGGCTGGCCGGCCCTGACCTCCTGGTTCTGCGTCACGGAGATGGCCGCGATATTGGCGGCGAGCTTGGCCGAGATCGTCGCCATCTCGGCGCCGACATAGGCGTCGTCGGTCGAGACGATGAAGCGCCCGGTCCGCCACCAGTCGAGCCCGTACCAGCCGCCGATGCCGATCGCGGCGGCGGCGAGCAGCGGCAGCCCGGCGCGGCGTGCGAATTTGCGTGGGGGCTTGGCCCGGTTGTCGACCGGGTCGGCCGGCGCGTCCCCGTTGCGGCGGGCTTCCGCCGGCGGCGCGGCGTCGAGGCCGGCTTCGACCAGCCTCAGCCGGTCGCGGCGCTTGTCGGTGAGGGTTTCGGCGGACATGATCGGTCCTCGCAACGTCAATTCGAACTGTCTGGTTCGATCGCTATTGAAATAGCGCGCGGGCCGATGCATATCAAGGTCAAATCGAACCGTCCGGTTCGATTATTCGCATTGCAGCCATGCGACAGGGTCACGAGGACATGAGCGACACAACCGAGCCGATCGCGAAGGCGACGTCCCGCAACCGGCGGGTCGCGGGGACCGACCCCGACAAGCGCCGCCAGATCCTCGACGGCGCGCTCTGCGTCTTCACCGCGCGCGGCTTCGACGCGGCCAGCATGAGCGACATCGCCGCCGTCGCGAACGTCTCGAAAGGCACGCTCTACGTCTATTTCGAGGACAAGGAGCATCTCTTCGTCGCGCTGATCGAGCGCGAGCGCGAGGCGCAGCGTCGCGGCGCCTTCGATGCTCTGAACGACGACCCCGACCTCGCCCATGCCTTGCAGGGCTTCGGCGAGGGTCTGGTCAGGCTTCTTGCGGGCGATTTCGCGGTCAGCGCGCATCGCATCGTGCTCGGCGTCGCCGAGCGCATGCCCGATCTCGGCAAGGAATTCTACGAGCGCGGGCCGATGCAGGGCGCGCAGCGCCTGGCCGCCTATCTCGCCCGCAAGACGGAGAGCGGCCTGCTGGCGATCGAGGATCACGAACTCGCCGCGGCGCAGTTCCTCGATCTGTGCCAGTCGACGCT
The DNA here is from genome assembly GCF_058807355.1 of Allobosea sp. GW821-FHT12C12. Taxonomy (NCBI): domain Bacteria; kingdom Pseudomonadati; phylum Pseudomonadota; class Alphaproteobacteria; order Hyphomicrobiales; family Alloboseaceae; genus Allobosea; species Allobosea sp. GW821-FHT12C12. Next base: position 436,902 of record NZ_JBXAQP010000001.1, on the reverse strand, counting down.
GATCAGGCCGCGCCTGTTCAATGCCGACCGCCGGCCGCCGGCTGAGGCGGACATAAGGCGTGTGGTGGCGTCGGCGGTCGAGCTGTTCCTGGCGCGCTACGCGACCGGGGCGGGGCGCGTTGCAGGGCGCTGACGGCGTTGCCGGAGCGACTGTGTTCAGCCTGCGCATGAACCACCGCCGTCACCCGGACGCAGCGAATCGGAGCTCCGGGTCCATCATGGAGCGCCGTCGCGGCTTGCGATGGATCCCGGGACGAGGAGAGTTTCATTGCGAAATCAGCATGTTCCAGCATCATCACCCGACCAGCCTTCGAGGACACGGCATATGCCCAGCCTGCCACCTGAATCCGAGCTGACCATCGGCTTCGCCCATGCCGCCTATCAATTGCAGACCGAATTTCTGACGCGCGGGCGCTCGGCCAAGAGCTTCGAGGCGCGCAGCCTCGACGAGCTCAAGGCGCGCGCGGCCGAGGCCGATGTGCTTGTGCTCTCGGGGCTCTGGCGCAACGAACTGATCGCCTCGTCGCCGCGTCTGCGCTTCATCCAGTCGGTCAGCGCCGGCGCCGACCAGTACGACAAGGCGGCGCTGGCGGCGGCCGGCATCCGGCTCGCGAGCGCGCAAGGCGCGAACGAGCGGGCGGTCGCCGAGCACGCCATGGCGCTGATCCTGTCGCTGACCCGCCAGATCCATCTCGCCCGCGACAACCAGACGGCGAAACACTGGCGGCCGATGATCGGCGACCGTGGACGGCGAGAGGACGAGCTCGGCGGCAAGACGCTGGTCATCGTGGGCTTGGGCCGGATCGGCCAACGGCTTGCGAAGCTCGCCTCCGCTTTCGACCTGCGCATCGTCGGCGTGCGCCGCCAGCCCGGCACGATCGCGGGCGCGGACGAGATCGTCCGTCCCGATCGGCTGCACGAAGCGCTGGCGAGCGCCGACATCGTCGCGCTGACCTGCCCGCTGACGCCGGAGACCGAAGGGCTGATCGATGCGGCGGCGCTTGCCGCGATGAAGCCGGCCGCGCTGCTGGTCAACGTGGCGCGCGGAAAAGTCGTCGACGAGGCGGCGCTGATAGCGGCGCTGCAGGCCGGCGCGATCGCAGGCGCCGGGCTTGACGTCACGGTCGAGGAGCCGCTGCCGGCCGCGTCCCCGCTTTGGACCATGCCGCAGGTGATCGTGACGCCGCACAGCGCAGGCGAGACGCGGGCCTACGAGACGAACGTCGTCGACCTCCTGATCGAGAACCTCGACCGGCTGGGGCGCGGCGAGACGAGCTTGCGCAACGGCATCGTCTGATCAGGCCGCCGCGCGCAGCGGCGCGCTTGCGCCGGGCTCGGTCCTGAAGGTCGCGACGAGGGTGTTGAGGCGGCCGATCTGATGCGACAGGGCCGTCGCCGAGGCGGCGCTTTCCTCGGCGAGCGCCGCGTTCGCCTGCGTCATCTCGTCCATATTCGCCACGGTCTGGCTCATCTCGTCGATGCCGTTGGCCTGTTCGGCCGCTGCCGCGGCGATCTCGGAGACGGCGCCGGCCAGCGTGCCCGAGGCGGCGACGATCTGCTGCAGCGCCTCGCCAGCGGAATGGACGAGCGCCACGCCCTGCGCGACCTCCTGCCCGGAGGCGCCGATCAGGCCCTTGATGTCCCTGGCCGCCTCGCCCGAGCGCTGCGCCAGCGTGCGGACCTCGCTCGCCACCACGGCAAAGCCCTTGCCGGCGTCGCCGGCCCTCGCCGCCTCGACCGCCGCGTTCAGCGCCAGGAGGTTGGTCTGGAAGGCGATCTCGTCGATCACCGAGGTGATGTCGGAGATCCTGCGGCTCGACTGCTCGATCCGCGCCATCGCCTCGACGGCCTGCGTCACGATCGCGCCGCCCCTCTCGGCGACGCGCGTCGCCTCGCCGGCGAGCGCGACGCCGCGCTGCGACGAGCCGGCGCTCGCCTTGACCGAGGCCGCGAGCTGCTCGGTCGTCGCGGCGGTCTCCTCGAGCGAACTCGCCTGCTCCTCGGTGCGCTTCGACAGGTCGTCGGCGCCGGTGGTGATCTCGCGGGCGGACGCGCCGACCTCGCTCGCCGTCACCTGGATGGTCGAGACGGTTTCGGCCAGCCGCGCGACGGTTTCGTTGATCGCCTGCTTGAGTTCGCCGAAGCTGCCGCGGAACAATGTGATTGTCTGGCTAAGATTCGGTTTACGCCAGATGTCCCAAGGTTAATTCCTGAGCATCGTGCCTGTCCGTCGAGCTATAGGCTGCCGGATACAGCGCTCTTCGCGGATAACGATATGGGTCGACGCCGTTCGGCTCGCCGCGCGCACGCGCGTCATCGCGCCCGCGTCGCGCGCTGTGAACGGCCATCTATGTGCCGACCTTCGTCCTTGGCTTAATATCGCGTTAATTCGGGGGTGCCGTCGCGTGGGTCGGATTGTTGACAGAGGCCGTCCGGGCGGACGGTCGCATCTGCTGGCTGTGCTGCTCGCCGGCGCGATGCTGGGGTCCGCTCTGCCCAGCCAGGCCCAGGTCGTCTATCCCGACGGCTCCAATCTGGGTCCGCTGCTCCTGCTGAACACGACCGAGCTGAGCGTGCCCGTCGGGACGGCGACGCAAGGCGGCGCGGTCACGGAAGCAGGCCCCGGCTTCGGCGTCGTCAAGACCGGGGTCGGCATGCTGATCCTGGCCAGTTCCAGCAACTCCTATTCCGGCGGCACGACGATCAGCCAAGGCGCCATCTCCGTCGCCGACGACGCCAATCTCGGCGATGCCGCCGGCGGCCTGGCCTTCGGCGGCGGCACGCTGATCACGACCGGCAGCTTCGCCTCGGCCCGCGCGATCACGCTCGACGCCGGCGGCGGCACGATCGACACGCAAAGCAACATGCTGACGCTGACCGGCGCCATCGGCGGGGCCGGCGGGCTGACCAAGACCGGGCAGGGCGACCTCGTGCTGGGAGGCGCCGGGACGAGCAACGCGACCTATGGCGGCGTGACGACGATCGCCGCGGGCCGTCTGCTTGCCGACGACATGTTCGGTTCGCTCTCTCCAAACTCCCTGCATGATGTCGCGGCCGGGGCGACCTTGCGCATCACCGACAATGTCGTCTTCGCCGATGTCGGCCTGCTCTCCGGCGCGGGCAAGGTCGAGATCCGCGGCTCGGCCACGCTCTCGACCGGCAACATCGCGGGCACGGCCGTTTTCTCCGGCATCATCGAGGGCGCGAGCGGCGCCGGCAGCCTGCAGATCTTCGGGCCGGGCACGCAGATCCTGACCGGGACAGGCAGCGCGCTCGGCGGCGACATCCAGATCTGCAGCTGTTCGTCCGGGGCGCTGATCCTGCGGGGCGGCAGCCTCTCCGTCGCCGGCAACATCGACGTGTCGAGCGGAACGCTGCGGGTCGAGCAGGGCGGAACGCTGACCGGCGGCACGACCGTACAGCTCGGCGGGACGCTCGTCGTCGACGGGGCGGGCACGAGCGCGACGCTCGGAAGTGTGCTGGCGCTCCTGCCCGGCGCCAACAGCGTGCTGACGGTTTCGGGCGGCGCGGCGCTGACGACCAACGGCGTCAGCCTCGACGCCTCGGCCGGCGGCTCGACGAGGGCGACGGTGACCGGGCCGAACTCGATCTGGACCGTCAACAGCGCGGGCGGCGTCTCGGTCGGCCTCGGCGGCAGCCGTCCGGCCAGCCTGGCGGTCGCGGATGGGGGCACGCTCGTCGCCAACCAGATCGCGATCGCGAGCAACGGCACGCTGCGGATCGGCCAGGGCGGGCTCGCCGGCACGGTCCGCCGCGCCGGCCCCGATCCGCTGACGATCCTCAACGACGGCGCGGTCGTCGCCGATTTCACAAACGCGGTGACGCTTTCGGCCAATATCGAGGAAAACGACCTGTCGCTGGCCGGCACGCTGACGAAGCGCGGCGCCGGCGTCCTGACCCTGACCGGAACGAACACCTATCGGGGCGACACCACGATCGAAGGCGGCGTGCTCAGCGTTTCCTCCAACGCCAATCTGGGCGGGCCGACCAGTGGGCTCGTGCTGAACGGCGGCCTGCTTCGCGTCACCGGCGCGGCCTTCACCCAAACCGCCCGCCCGATCGGATTAGGCGCGGCGGGGGGCGGCTTCGACATCGTCGACGCCGCCAACACCTTTACCGTCACGCAAGGCTTCAGCGGCGCGGGCGGGTTGACCAAGGCGGGCGCGGGCACGCTCCTCCTTGCCGGCCCGCACAGCTATTCAGGCGCGACCAGCGTCACCGGCGGCACGCTGCGGGCCGGCGCGGCCGGCGCGTTCTCGCCGAACTCGGCCTTCACGGTGGCGGCGGGCGCGACGCTCGCGCTGAACGGCTTCAGCCAGAGCATCGGCTCGCTGGAGGGCGCGGGCGCCGCCGCGATCGGCGCGACGACGCTGACCACCGGGAGCAACAACGCCTCGACGATCTTCTCCGGCGCGATCTCGGGCAGCGGCGGCCTGGTCAAGACCGGCTCGGGCACGCTCAGCCTGACCGGCGCGAGCCCCTTCACCGGCGCGACCAGCCTCACCGGCGGCATGCTCGTCGTCAACGGCTCGCTGGCCGGCTCGGTGGTGTCGGTCAATGGCGGCGTGCTCGGCGGCTCCGGCACGGTCGGCGGCATCAACGCGGTCTCCGGCGCGGTCGCGCCGGGCAATTCGATCGGCACGCTGAACGTCGCCGGGAACGTCGCCTTCGGACCCGGCTCGACCTATCAGGTCGAGGTCAACGCCGCCGGAGCGAGCGACCGCCTCAATGCCGCGGGCAGCGCGCTGCTGACCGGCGGACTCGTTCAGGTGCTGGCCGAGCAGGGCGACTACGCGCTCTCGACGCGCTACGTCATCCTGAGCGCGCAGGGCGGCGTCAGCGGAACCTTCGCCAGCCTGAGCAGCAATTTCGCCTTCCTGACGCCGACGCTGATCTATGGCGCCAATGACGTCGTGCTGACGCTGGCGCGCAACGATGTCGCGTTTGCGCCGAGTGCGCCCGGTGTGTCGGGCGGAGCAACGCGGTTCGTCGCGATCACCCGCAACCAGACCGGCGTCGGCCGGGCCGCCGAGGCGCTGGGGCCGGGCAACCGGGTCTATGACGCGCTGATCTCCTCGACCATCGCGGACGCGCGGGCCGGCTTCGACGCGCTCTCGGGCGAAGCGCATGCGCAGGGCGTCTCGGTCGCGATCGAGACCAGCCATCTCGTGCGCGAGGCGGTGCTGAACCGCCTGCGCGCGCCGTTCGAGACCAGCGCCTCGCTGGGCACGGCGCAGGGGGCCTTCAGCGCCGGCCTGCCGGGCCGCAAGGACGGCATGGCGCCGCCCGCGCCGCGGATCGACGGCCATCGCGTCACGCTCTGGGGCGAGGCGATCGGGGCTTCCGGTCGCAGCGACGGCGACGGCAACGCCGCCTCGCTGGCGCGGCGTGGCGGCGGCATGCTGGCGGGAGCGGAGCTTGAGTCGAACGGCGTGTCGCCCTGGCGCATCGGCGCGCTCGCCGGCTTCACCCGGGACAAATTCGATCTCGACGCGCGCCGCTCCAGCGGCGCCCAGGACGCGGTTCACGCGGCGCTCTACGGCGGGGCAAGGCTCGGCGCGTTCGACTTGCGCGCCGGCGCGGCTTATTCGTGGAACGAGACCGAGCTGACGCGGCAGGTGCTGCTGCGCGGCTTCTCCGACGTGCTGCGCCATGACGGCCAGGGTTCGACGCTGCAGGGCTTCGCCGAGATCGGCTACGGCCTGCGGATGGGCGCGGTCGCCTTCGAGCCCTTCGCCCAGCTCGCCTGGGTGCGTGTGCGCAGCGAGGCCGGCACGGAGCAGGGCGGGGCGGCGGCCTTGCGGGTCTCCGGATCGAGCCAGAACCTCGGCTTCAGCACGCTCGGGCTGCGCGCCGAGGCGCAGATCGGCGGCATGCCGCTGTTCGCGCGCGGCATGCTCGGCTGGCGGCACGCCTTTGGCGAGACCACGCCCAGCGCCCGGCTCGCCTTCGCCAGCGGCGGCGGCGCGTTCAACGTCTATGCCGCGCCGATCGCGCGCGAGGCGCTCGTCGCCGAGGCCGGCCTGTCATGGCGCGTCACGGGCATGACCAGCCTCGGCATCGCCTACAGCGCCGCGCTCGGCGACGGCCAGCGCGATCATGCGCTGAAAGGGCGTCTCGACGTACGCTTCTGAGCGCACTGATTTCGCACGGAAACATCTCCGTCATCCCGGACTTGCCCGGGCTCCATCATGGCGCGCCGCGGCGCCCTGCGATGGAACCCGGCTCGGCGCGGCTTCGCCGCTTCTCCGGGATGACGCGGTGATTTCGAGCAAGATCTCCCGATCAAGCGCGCGAGCCGCGCCACCAGCGCCTCACGGCCTCGCGGCGCTCGACGACGAAACGCCAGGCGGCGCTGGCCTTGACCCAGTCCAGCAGCGCCGTGCGCAGGCGCACGACATGCCCCATCGTCCAGGCGAGCCAGCCATAGCTGAGGAGCTGGGCGCGGCCGGCATGGTAGACGCGCTCGACGATCAGGAAGCTGGCGAGATAGGCAAGAGCGAGGACGAGGACGCCGAGCGCGAGTTGCCCGCGCGCGACGAACAGAAGGCCGGCGAGCTTGAGCGGCTCGGCGATGGCGAGCGGCAGGGCCAGCAGGACGAGCACCGCCAGGCGCGGCATCCGGGCTATGGCCGCCTCCATGCGGGCGACGAGGCGCAGGGACGCGATCCAGCGCGCCAGCGGCCGGTAGAGCGGCCGCGCCAGCTCGTCGAGCAGGATCAGCGCGGCGAGGATCGCCTCGACGAGAAAACGCAGCGCGCGCAGCGGCGGCGACAATGGACGCGGGCTTGGACGTGGCGGGTCTGGGCGTGGCGTGCCGGGCTCCATCAGGCGGCCCGCGCATCCTCGATCATCATGCCGGCCCCCTTCTCGGCGATCATCATGGTCGGCGCGGCGGTGTTGCCCGAGGTGATCGTCGGCATCGCGGAGGCGTCGATGACGCGCAGACCCGTGACTCCGCGCAGGCGCAGGCGCTCGTCGAGGACGGCGAGCCTGTCGTCCTCGCGGCCCATCCGGGCGGTGCCGGCCGGATGGAAGATCGTGGTCCCGAGCGCGGCGGCGGCCTCCAGCAGGGCGGCGTCGCTCCCGGCCCGAGGCCCCGGCAAATGCTCGCTCGGCCGGAAGCGGGCGAGCGGGGCCTGCGCCGCGATGCGGCGGGCGAGCTTCAGCGCATCGACCGCGACGCGCCTGTCCTCGTCGGTGGAAAGGTAGTTCGGATGGATCGCCGGGGCGTCCTGCGCCTTCGCCGTCCTGATATGGACGCTGCCCCGGCTCGACGGACGCAGGTTGCAGACGCTCGCGGTGAAGGCGCCGAAGGGATGCAGGCCCGCTCCCCAGGTGTCGAGCGAGAGCGGCTGGAAATGGAATTCGAGATTGGCGGTGGCGTAGTCGGCCGACGACTTCGCGAAGGCCCCGAGCTGCGAGGGGGCCATGGTCAGCGGGCCGGTGCGCCGCGCGGCGTATTCAAGCGCCATCAGCGGCCGGCGCCAGAGCCTGGCGTAGTCGGTGTTGAGCGTGCGCACGCCCTCGACCTTGTAGACCGGTCTGATCTGGAGATGGTCCTGCAGGTTCTCGCCGACGCCGGGTTTATCCAGCACCGTGTCGATGCCGAGGCCTTGGAGGCGCGCGCTGTCGCCGATGCCGGAGCGTTCGAGGATCGCGGGCGAGCCGACCGCGCCGGCGCTGAGCACGACCTCGCCGGTGACCTCGACGCGCAGCGCCTCGCCGCTATGTGTGAATTCCACCGCGACCGCGCGGCCGTCCTCGACCACGACGCGCTCGACCATGACGCCGATCTCGAGCCGCGTGTTGCCGCGCTCCAGCGCCGGCACGAGGAAGGCGCGATAGGCGCTCAGCCGCTGGCCGCGCTTCTGGTTGACCTGGAAATAGGCGCAGCCTTCGTTGTCGCCGGTGTTGAAGTCGTCGATCCGCGCGATGCCGGCAGCCGAAGCCGCGTCGCGCACCGCATCGAGAATGTCCCAGCGCACGCGCGGATGCTCGACGCGCCATTCGCCTCCGGCGCGGTGGAAGCCGTTCTGGCCCGGCGCGACATGGTCCTCATGCTTGAGGAACTGCGGTAGGACGTCGTCCCAGCCCCAGCCGGTTAGCCCCTGCTGACGCCAGCCGTCATAGTCGGCGGCCTGCCCGCGCATGTAGATCATCGCGTTGATGGCCGACGAGCCGCCGAGCACCTTGCCGCGCGGAAAGGCGAGGGCGCGGCCGCCGAGGCCGGCTTGCGGCTCGGTCTTAAATAGCCAGTCGGCGCGGGGATTGCCGATGGCATAGAGATAGCCGACCGGGATGTGAAACCAGACCCAGTCGTCCATGCCGCCGGCTTCCAGCACCAGCACCTTCCTGCGCCGGTCGGCGGAGAGGCGGTTGGCGGCGACGCAGCCGGCCGAGCCCGCGCCGATCACGACATAGTCGAACGAGCCGATGGTCCTGCGATCCGACATTGCCTGCTCCGCCATGGCGCGCTTCGTCCGGGCGGGTCTTCAGGCCCGCTGCCGTGAGCGATAGAGCGCCCTTCGGGTTGCGGCAATGGCGTCGGCCCGCCGCTTGCCACGCCTATCTTTCGCCAGCCGAGGGCGACAGCGCGGCACGCTTGCCTCGGCTGGCGCAAAGAGAGGATCGCGTCATGGCCTATCGCGCCGCGACCGGGCGGCGGAGTTTCCGCTTCGCCGATCCGAAGGAGCTGATGGCCAAGGCCTCAACGAGGCGCCGACGCCTTGCGAGGACGGCGAGGCCACCCGGCCGGCCTGTCCTCCCCGGCTTCGCTCGGGACCTACCTCACCTTCGCGCCCCGGCCCGGGCTGACGGACGACAGTGAGGGGATGCGGCCGGGTGGAGCCGCGGCCAAAACGCCGACGCGCTGAGCGCTTCGGCCGGCTCGCTGGGCGCCCCCGCCGATAGCGAGACCAGTCCTATCCACGCTTCGCCTCAGGCCGAGTCGCGCTCCGACAGGATCGGCGCGCCGACCGGCCAGAAGAAGCCATAGGCCGGGTCGTTCCATTTGATCGTGAACTGGCCGGCCCGGTCATAGGTCGTCGTCTGCTTGTAGTGATAGACGCAGACATCCGACATCACGAGGAACGAGTTGCCGAATTTCGGCGGGATATAGAGCTGCAGGCCGTTCCTGTCCGACAGCGTGAAGGACTGCCATTTCCGATATTGCGGCGAGTCCGGATCGTTGTTGACGATGTTCACGAAGATGACGCCGTGGACGCAGGATATCAGCTTGGTGGTCCGGCCGTCGCCATGGATGCCGCGCAGCACATGCCGGTAGCTGACCGAGAAGTCGTCCTGGATGAACCTGTCGGCGATGCCCGCCGCCTCGTAGAGCTCCTGGTTGTAGCTCTCGACATAGGTGCCGCGGAAATCCTCGAACCGCGTCGGCGGCGTCACCAGCAGCACGCCGTCGAGCGCGGTCTTCGCAACGATCACTTTGGACATGGCCGTCGTCATCCTTCCCCGGCGTGCGCGTCGCCTGTCGACTCGCATGCCGGACTGTATCGGCTCGGCTTTACCGCTGTCATCCATCCTGTCGCGGATGGTGGCCGTGCGTCCCGCGACCTGCGGAACGGGCTCGCCGCGCCCCGGGCAAAAGCACAATTCGCCTTCAAATGCAGGCGCGTGGCGCATGCCGCCGCACCGGCGGCGCCCCGTGCGCCATTGCAAAAGGCCATGAGCGATGGCAATAGGCGCGCTCGCGGACGAACCGTGCTCCTCCGGGCGACGCCGGTGCGGATCGGGGCACAGAAAAGAGTAGCGATGAACGCCTCCCTGCTGCCGATCAACCAGGTCGATCTCTTCATCGACGATCGGGAACTCGCGCTCGTCTCGCAGGCGCTGGAGCAGCGCTGGCTCACGGAAGGCAAGTTCACCAAGGCGCTGATCGAGAAGATTTCGCGCAAGCTCGACGTCAAGCATGTCTTCCTGGCGCCGAACGGAACGCTCGCGCTCTATCTCGCCTTGCTCGGGCTCGACTGCGAGCCGGGCAGCGAGATCATCATCCCGAGCTTCACCTTCTACGGTTCGGCGACATCGGCCGTCTTCGCCGGCCTGAAGCCCGTCTTCATCGACTGCGATCCGAGAACCTTCAACGCGACGCCAGAGGCCTTCGAGGCCGCGATCACGCCGCGCACGCGCGCGATCATGCCGGTCCATATTTATGGGCAGATCTGCGACATGGAGGGGATCATGGCGGTCGCGCGCAAGCACGGCCTGCGCGTGATCGAGGACGCGGCGCAGGCCTTCGGCGTGACGCTGAACGGCAAGTCGGCGGGCACCTTCGGCGACATCGCGACCTTCTCGTTCTACTCCGACAAGGTGATCACCACGGGCGAAGGCGGCTGCGTCGTCACCAATGACGACGACCTCGCCAAGACGATCGCGCTGCTGCGCAATCAGGGCCGGCCGAACTCCGGCACCTTCGTTCATCCCTCGCTGGGCATGAACTTCCGCACCACCGACCTCCAGTCGGCGATCGGCGTGGTGCAGATGGACAAGCTGCAGACCATCGTCGACGGCCGCGCCCTGAAATGGGAGCGCTACATGCGCGGGCTGAAGGGCGTCGGCGATCTCGGCTTCATGGAGATCGTGCCGGGCTCGACCCTGATCCCGTTCCGCTTCCCCATCCTGTCCGACAGGCGCGAGGCGCTGGCCACCGCGCTGGAGGCGCAGGGCATCCAGACGCGCGGTTTCTTCTATCCGATGCATCTTCAGCCCAAGCTCGCGGCTTCGCCGCCGCGGTCGCTCCCCGTCAGCGAGGATCTGAACCGCAGGGGCCTCTGCCTGCCGGTCCATCACCATCTCAGCGATGCGATGATCGACCGGATCGTCGCGGCCATTCGCGGTTTCTTCGGGTCCTGACGCGATGGCAAGGCCGTTCGTCGCGCATTACGACCTGCTCTATGCCGACAAGGACTACGACAAGGACATCCGGGATTTCCTGGCGCTGACGGGGCTCTCCACCCCGGTCGGAAAGCCGCTGCTCGAAATCGGCGCAGGCACCGGCAACCAGACGATCAGGCTGGCCGAAATCGCATCGCGGCCGACCTGCGTCGAGATCGACCCGGATTTCGCCGAGATCCTCCGGACCAAGGTCACGCCGGCCAGCCATCCGCATGTCCGGGTCGTCGATCAGCCGATCGCGGCGCTGCGCGGCCGGGACTTCGCGGCCGCCGTCGCGTTCTTCCACGTGCTGAACTATATCGGCCGCGCGGCGATGCCGGGCTTCATCGCCGACCTCGCCGCCTGCCTCGCTCCCGGCGCCGATTTCGTCGCCGACATCTGGCATGGCGAGGCGGCGCTCGCCGATCCGCCCCGCCACGAGATCCGCATGAAGCGCAATCTCGGCCACGACATCCGCTTCGAGGTCATGCCGCGCACCGACGAGGCCGCGCGCGAGGTCGTGCTGGACTACGCCATCGCGATCGCCGGCGGCGATGCGCCGATCGCCATCGCGGAGCGGCTGGAACTGTTCCTCTGGTCGAAGGGCGAGTTGACCGCATTGCTGAGCGCGGCGGGCTTCACCGACATCGCCTTCTTCGACTATCGGAACTACCCCGCCCCCGCCGCGCCGGACAGCTGGCGGGTCTGGCTCCATTGCCGCCGCGGCGGACAAAACGGTCGCATGTCATGAGCAAGACCGCCCTCATCACCGGCGTGACCGGCCAGGATGGCTCCTATCTCGCGCAGTTCCTGCTGGCGAAGGGCTACAAGGTCCATGGCATCGTGCGCCGGAATTCCGACTTCACCTCGAAGCGGATCGATCCCTTCCTCTACGCCGAGAACTTCGTCACGCATTACGGCGACGTCGTCGATTCATCCTCGCTGCATGTGCTGCTCGAACGCGTCAGGCCCGACGAGGTGTACAACCTCGCGGCGCAGTCGCATGTCGGCATCTCGTTCTCGGTCCCCGACTATTCGAGCCAGGTCAATGCGCTGGGCACGCTGCGGCTGCTGACCTCGCTGAAGGAGGTCGGCCTGCCGGCGCGCTTCTACCAGGCCTCGACCTCGGAGCTTTTCGGTGGCCTGCCGGGCTCCGAGCCGCAGAGCGAGACGACGCCGTTCACGCCGCGCTCGCCCTACGCCGCCGCCAAGCTCTTCGCGCTCTGGACCACGGTGAATTTCCGCGAGGCCTACGGGATGCACGCCTCGAACGGCATCCTGTTCAACCACGAATCGCCGCGCCGGGGCCGCAACTTCGTCACCAAGAAGATCTCGCTCGCCGTCGCCCGCATCGCGCGCGGCGAGCAGGGCCTGGTCAAGCTCGGCAATCTCTCGGCGCAGCGCGACTGGGGCTATGCGCCGGACTATGTCGAGGCGATGTGGCTGATGCTGCAGCGCGACGAGGCCAGCGACTATGTCGTCGGCACCGGGCGCTCCTACAGCGTGCGCGAATTCGTCGAGGTCTGCTTCCGCGAGATCGGCGTCGAGATCGTCTGGCGCGGCGCGGGCGTCGACGAGGTCGGCCTCGATGCGGCGACGGGCGCGGTCCGCGTCGCCGTCGACCCGGTCTATTTCCGCCCGACCGAGGTCGAGGTGCTGCGCGCCGATCCGGCCCGGATCGAGAGGGATCTCGGCTGGAAGGCCAGGACGCTGGTGCCGGAATTGGCGCGCCTGATGGTGCGCTACGATCTCGTCCACAGCGAGTACGGCTTCCCCGACGCCGTCGACGACACCGTGATCAACCGGATTTTGGGCAAAGCGTCATGACCAGGCTTCATCTCGGCTGCGGCACGAAGCGTCTGCCGGGCTACATCAATGTCGACATCCTGCCCGGCCCGGCCGTCGATCACCTCTGCGACATCCGCAAGCTCGATTTCGCCGACGAGACGGCCGACATGATCTATTCCTGCGCCGCGATCGAGCATGTCGGACGGCGCGAATGGGTCGACCTGCTGCGCGAATGGCGCCGGGTGCTGAAGCCGGGCGGATTGCTGCGCGTTTCGACGATGGATTTCGAGGCCTGCGTCGAGGAATACCGCCAGAACCGCAACCTGCCGCAGATGCTCGGCCTGCTGATCGGCGGCCAGAAGGACAAGTACGACTGGCACGGCATGATCTTCGATTACGACGTGCTGGAGAAGGGGCTGATCGAGGCCGGCTTCGGCAACGTCCGCCGCTATGACTGGCGCCGGACCGATATCGGACTTGCCGGCATCGACGACTACAGCCAGGCCTATCTGCCGCATATGGATAAGGAGAACGGCCGGCTGATGATGCTCAACGTCGAAGCCGAGCGCGTCCAACCATGAGTTCCTCGTCCTCGCGCAAGCCCTATGTCAGCGTCGCCTTCGTCAACCGCAACGACGGCTATGGCGGCGATTTCGAGGAGCGGGTCTCGAAGTTCATCGACTATTACGCGCATTATTGCGCGCGCTGGCCTGACCTGTTCGAGTTCGTCATCTGCGACTGGAACCCGCCGCAAGATCGCCAGCGCCTGAAAGACGCGTTCAGCTGGGAGAAGCTCGGCAACGTCCTGCATATCGAGGTCCCCCCGACGGTGCACGACGAGATCAAAAGCGCGACCAGCCGGATCATGCTCGACTATATCGGGCGCAATGTCGCAGCTCGTCACGGCAGCGGGCGCTTCACGCTGGTGATGAACCAGGACATCTTCCTGAGCGAGAGCATCCTGCGCGAGATCGCCAAGCGCCGGCTCGACGAGCGCGCATTCTATCGCGCCGACCGCTGCGATTTCGACTTCGAACCCTGCCGCAACCTGCCGCCGCCGGCCTTCGAGCAAGCGGCGCTCGCCAACGTCTTCGAGATCCATCGCCGCCACCACCCCGATGACAGCCCGATCTCGGTCTCCGTTGGCAGCGCCGGCCTGCTGGCGGCGGGATCGAGACCCGTTCCAGGCGACAAGGTCGATCCCTCCGCCGGAACCATCGTCTGCGAAGGAGGCGTCCGGGAGTTGGCCGGCGACCGGAGACGAGAGCGCAACTATGCTCGCTTTGAGGCGATGCGTCAGGGACTGTCGGCGTGGCGCGACAATTTCGAGTCGCGATTCTACTACCGCAAGTTCTTTCTCCACAGCAACGCATCCGGAGACTTCATCCTTGCGCCTCGCGCAGCATTCTTCGAGATCGAAGGCATGTTTGAAGCCAAGGACTTTTATTTTCACCTTGATTCTTACGCGATCGTGCAATTGTTCTCCGCCGGCTATCGGCAGATCATCTTTGCCCAGCCTCATCGCATATTTCACGCGGACCATGATCGCTCCGGACGAACGGGCTATCAGGAGCCGATGACGTGGTCGGAGCATGAGGTCCAGCTATCGCGGATACTCCGCGAGCCCGGCGCATTCCGGTTGAACGGACCGGATTGGGGCCTCGGCGGCTTCGACCTGCCGCGTTGCCGATTGAGCTAGATCGCCGTGCGTCCTGTCGGACGCGAAGTGGCGATCTATCTCCTTGTTTAAGCATCGGATTTTTCCGAAAAGCGGATTCCACTTTTCGGTCCGATGCTCTAGAGCGCTATAACGCCGCGCGAGGCGTGCTATCGACCCGCATGCGACCGACCGAAGGACAGGGCTTGTATCCATGGCATTCCTGACACGCTCCACCACTTACGATGTGGTCGTCATCGGCAACGGTTCGGTCGGTCTCGGTCTCGCCAATCGTCTGAAGACACGCGACGACAAGCTCAAGATCGCCTTGGTCGGCCCTGCCAATCGCACGGGAGGGGCCTCGGTCACGGCCGGAGCGATGATCAACGCATGGGCCGAGGTCGGCTATGGCGTCTTCGAGAATCCCGCGCTGAGCGATCGCGCCGAAATGCCGATTCAGGCACTGGCGATGTGGGATGATTTCGGCCAGGAACTGGCCCAGTTCACGCCGGACAGTCTCGGCATCGTCTGGGGCACCTATATCATCAACAACGCGATGGGGTCGGCGCTCGAAACGCGCGCGGTCGATTACATCATCGAGACCATGGCGAAGCGCCAGGTCGCGCATACGGTGATGGCCGGGTCCGACGTGCCCTGGCTCAAGCCCGAGCAGCGTGGTCAGATCACGCGCGTCGTGCGTGTGCCGGATGGGCGCTTCGATCCCTTCAAGGTGCTGGCAGCCCTCGAAAAGGCAGCGAATGCCCGCCAGATCGAGTTGATCAACGACAAGGTTGTCGCGCTCGACGTGGCGGACGGCCGGCGCGCGGTCAGGTTGGCGGACGGCACGGTCCTTGACGCCAAGCAGATCGTCCTGGCGAACGGCGCGTTCGCGCAGGCGCTGATCGACGCCGTCCCCGACCTTCGCCACGCCATGCCGAGGCTGCTCTGGGGCGCCGGCTCGGCGCTCGACGTCTCGCTGCCGGACTGGGTCAAGAAATATGGCGGCATCGACCGCTCGGTCTTCGACATCGATCATGTCGTGCGCAGCGTCGATCGGGGCGGGGCCTGCGGCCTCCATCTCGTGCCCCATGGAGACGGAGAGTATTACTGCGGCGCCTCCGCCGGCGTCTGGTTCGACCCGGAGCCCAAGGCGCGCGTCCACGCCATCCATGTCCTGCTGCGCGGTCTCGTCGAGGAAATCCACAAGGCGTTCTTCTTCGCCGGCGTCAGCCTTCGCGGGCCCGGCTTCCGCCCGACGACGATCGACGCCTTCCCCCTACTGGGCGAGTCCAATATTCCGGGGATCTGGCTCGCGAACGGCACCAAGCGTGACGGTTTCACCTGTGCGCCGCTGATCGCCAACGAATTGTCGAGCGCCATGCTGGGCGGCCAAAGCCGGCTGCCGGAACGCTTCAAGCCGGTCAGGAAACTGATCTCGTACAAGAACCGCGCCAAGGCGATCGACGACCATGTCGATGGCGATATCGGCGGCGAGATCCAGCACGGGCTCTATCTGCCGCCCTACAGCCATGCCGGCTATCGCGAAGCGCGTGTGCGCCGGACCGAAGCGGTCTACGACAAGCGGGGCATCGTCGATTTCGGCATCCATCCAGAGATGCTGCATCTCTACGACAATGACGAGTTCTTCGCGGCCATCGACCATGGCCGCGAATCCGTGCCGGGCTGAGCGCTCAGTAACCCAAATGCCGCAGGCCGAAATAGCCGGCCGCGGCCAGCGCCGCGACGCCGGCGATGCCGAGCAGCAACAGCTTGTTGCGGATGGCGCGAACCATCAGGAAGGTGTTGTGGTCGCGCCGATCCTGATGAACCTGCATCCGCTCGAGCAAGGTCTCCCTCAGTTTGGCCAGTTCCTGTCTGTGCCCCTGAAGCAGCGGCTCGCGCAGACCGTTCCCCACCTCGCGCAGGCCGGTTTCTAACTCGCGCCGGCCGGTCGCCACGTCGCCTTGGAGCTGCGCGATCGCTCCCGACAGCGCCGCGTTGGCCGCCCTCATCTCGGCGATGCTCTCCGAAGAGGTGCTGCGCAGGGAATCCAGATCGGCGCGCAGCTCATAGATCACGCGCTCGTTGGCGGCTGCGAGCGCCACCATGCGCGTCTCGACCAGGATGCGCAGGTCGTTGACGTCGTCGCGGCTCGGCAGGTTCTTCGACGCCAGTTCGGTGATCAGCTCGTGCTGGGCGGCCGCGATCGTCTCGGCGGTCTTCCGGTCCATGCCGCCATCGACCAGCGCATTCGCGAAGCCTAGGGAATTGAACTGGAGCATGAGCTTATCCACGATGGCTGAGGCGGGCGATGCGATCGGCTGCTGCCGACTGGCGGCGATCTCGAGGCCTTGATCATGATCCTTTATCGCCTCGTCAAGGGGCGCGTGGCGGAATCGCAACGTTCGCGCCATGGGCGTCGCCAAGGTGTTGCAATCGTTGCAGCCAACTGTTCTATGGACGCAACACGAGACGAGAGTTCAGATGCGCCTGTTCCGTCGCGACAAGACCCTGCAGATATTCAAGGATTTCCAAGACTTCCGGGCTGTCGCGCCCGATAATTTCGAGGTCAATTTCCTCGGGGGCCTCACCCGCGACGAATTCTGCGAGATCCGTCCCGGCCGGGTTATCGTCCCGGATGTCGGAGAAGAGTTCTTCGAGTTCAAAAGCATACTCGAAGCCGTCCAGGCCGCGGGCGAGCGCTTCACCTTCGTCGAACTGGGCGCCGGGTTCGGCCGCTGGTCCTGTATCGCCGCGCTGGCCGCGCGGCGGCTGGCCAAGGACTATCGCCTGCACATGGCCGAAGCCGAACCGCAGCACCTCGCCTGGATTCCGGTCCATATGGCCGACAACGACATCAGCGCGGAGAAATACACGATCTTCCCGTTTGCGGTGGGAGAGCAGGGAAAAATCCCGTTCTATGTCGAGGGGCCGGCCTCGCAAGGGTCCGCCAACGCCCGCGACTGGTATGGCCAGTGCGCCGTCGATGCCGGGGCCCGCCAACATCTCGTCGAGGCCGACCGCACCTATTTCGGCTACCCGATGAAGGCGCTGTCGAACGGTTTCTACGCGATCGACGTCGAGGCCCGGCCTCTGACGGACATGATCCAGGGCATCGATTACATCGACCTGATGGACATGGATATCCAGGGCGCCGAGGCCGATGTCGTCCCGCAGGCGATCGAACTGCTGAATGCGCGCGTCCGGCGCATGCATATCGAAACGCATTCCGCCGAGATCGAGGTGACTCTCAGGTCGGTCCTTTCGGAGCATGGCTGGACCATCGTCCACGATTTTCCAGGCATGACGAACGGGGTGGCCACCCCCTACGGCAAGGTCAACTTCCAGGGCGGCCTCATCGACTGCCTGAATCCGCGCCTGACCTAGACGGTCAGGGCGCGCCGGAGCGGACCGCGACATGGCCTGTCGTCCCGCTTCGTTGACGCAGCGACGGCTCTATGGTCAAGCAGGCTGCAAGCCGTTCCGTCGAGGTTGAACATGTCGATCTGGAGTCGTTTACGCCGAACCGCGGCGGTGCTGTTCAACCAGGACCGCCTGATGCCTCCGGTCGCCGGCCCTTCTCGCATCGTCGATGGGAAGACCCCGGCGGACCCGACGTTCCGCAGGCTCCCGCTGGTCGTCTGGGGAGACGTCTTTCCGAACGGGGATTTCCCGCAGACGCGACGCGCGCTGGCGGGCGCCGATGCTCACGAGTGCATGTATACCTGGGTGTATCTCAACGAACTGGTGACGGTTCGCTCCATGTCCGAGATCGCCGCCGCCAAGGGCTTTTCCGAGCCCAGGTCCGGCGTCGAGGTGACGGAGCGCTTCCAGTCGGTCAAATCCGCCACGAACGATCCCCAGTATCAGCTCGCCAGCGAGATCCTTGATGTCTTCCTGCCGGTGGCGAAGTTCGTCCAGGCGGCGGGGGCCGAGACCGTCGAATATTGCGAGCTCGGCTCGACCTTCTTCGTCTCTATCGAAAAGATCGCCGCCTGCAGCAGCCTGCTGGGCCTGAGCTTCGACCGGGCCAGCATGCTGTTCAGCGGGATCGAATACTCGCCCTTCCTGACGCGCACGGCGCTGTGCCTGCATCCGGACGATCCGATCAAGATCGTCAAGGAGCCCTTCCAATGGGAGCGCACGCGCCAGAATGCTTTCCATATCTCGCGTTTCGTCGGCAGCTATGCCTTCCGTTCGACCTCGGATTTCGCCGCCGAGATCGCCCGGTGCGATGCGTTCCACATCATCGATGTCTTCAACCTCGGCGAAGGCGATTTTCATTCCTGGGATCTCGGCTTGCCGATCACGTTCATGAACCTGCCGCTCATGGTCGAGCATCTGACCGTCGCCGGTTTCGACGTCCATGTGACACGGGTCGATGCCGAGTTCCATGCGGCCGGCCGCAAGAAGGCGATGGTGGTCAGGCTGTTCGGCATCAGGCGGGAGACTGCTTCCCGGATCGGCTTCTTCGAGAGCTACGCCTCGCTCGGCGGTTTCGAGGCGATGAGCGCCGCGCGGAAGATGGATGGCGGCCGGGCCCGGGCGCTGATTGCCGAAGTCGACGGATCGCTGACGCAGGAGCAGTGGGAGGCTTTCGCCGAGTACAAGAAGTTCTTCCCGGTCTGGGGCGGTCCGCAGGGGTTCACGAAAGCGCAGGTCGCCGAGATGGTCTCCTCGCGCGATCTCGGCATGAACCTGCGCTTCGACGACGGCCAGGCCGCCTCGGTGGTGCGGCGGGCCGTTCAGCAGAAATTATGGGAGCCGGGCTGAGCGAGAGATAACCTGAACAGGAGACTCGCCTTCATGTACGCCTCCCAGAGCAGCGTGATTCTCGACTCAATCGAGCTTTTTTCGGGAACGATACCGCCGCTGTATCTGGTGGATGTCGGCTGTTCCGGTGGACTTCACGATGTTTGGCGTATGTGGCGCAAATCGCTCTTGGCGCTAGGCGTCGATCCGTTGGTGAAAGAAGTGGAGCGTCTGCGCTCGCTCGAAACAAATTCGAACGTGCGCTACGAATCCGCATTGGTGGTCGGACCGGGCCGGCCTGCTGAAAACTCAACCCAGCGCAGCAACTACGCCCTTCACCGCTCATTGGCCTATCTAGGCACGGTACTGAACCGGCTAGATCATCAGACCGTCGCCAAGTTTTCGACCGAGGACTTCCTTGCGCTCTGGGACGAGGTCGCCAGCGGACAAACCGCGCAAGCTCCGCTGGAGGCCAACTACTCCAATGTGACCGACATAGGCTCCGACCCGTTTCACTCGCACTACCAACGCCTGTTTGAGAAGGCGATCGGGCTGACGGAAGTGCAGGTCTCGCAACGCCGCTCCACTTTGGATGAAATCCTCAAGGGCTTCGGCTTGACGACGATCGATGTCATCAAGATCGACACTGACGGTTACGAACTCGATGTGCTCAGAGGGGCGGAGCAGGCCTTGGCGGCCGACTGTCTGATGGTCGAAGTCGAGTGTCAGTTCCATGGCCTGATGGGGCCGGATGCAAACGTCTTCGCGAACATCGACACGCATCTGCGAGAACGCGGCTTCACACTCGTCAAGCTCGCGCCGGTTCAATATTCGCGCTCGGCGCTACCGCGCCCCTTTTTGTATCCCGGACTGCCGGCAAACACGGCTGGCGGTCCGATACAGTGGGCCGACGCGCTGTACGCCAGAGATATCCTTGCGCCTGATGCCGGCGCGCGCCTCCGTAAACCCCGCAAAGTTCAGATCATGGCCTGCCTGTTTGAAATCTACGGACTGGAAGACATGGCCGCGGAAATTGTTCTTCGCGTGCCGGACGCGTTTCGGTCTGGTCGCGAGATATTGGATGCGCTTACCGCCAAGGCGCTCGGCGAGGGTGTCGGCTACGATGAGGCGGTCAGACGATTCACCGCCAGCCCACAGCACTACCGGCGCTAGATCGACCGATTTCCAAGCAGTAGGCCGTTGCAATCCGCCTCACCCACGCGCCAGCCGCCGCAGCGCTGCTGCTGCTTCCGCGATGTCGGCCTCGGCCCAGACCGCGTCCAGCCCGGCATAGGCGCCTTGCGGATCGTTCACCGGCACGAGCCGCCACGCGACCGTCTCGACGCCCGGCATGGCGGCGATGTCGTCGGCGAGGCCCCAGCCCGTGGCGATCACGGGCACGCCCAGGCTCGCCGCCTCGGCGAGGTTCAGGCCGTAGCCCTCGCTGCGGTGAAGCGAGAGGTACACGTCCAAAGCATGGTAGAAATCGAGGATCGGCGGCTTCCGCGCGGGCTCGGTCGCCAGCGTGACGCGGGCGTCGCCGGCGATGGCGGCCTCGAGCTCGGCGATGCCGGCCGGCCAGGCCTCGGCTTCGTTGCAGCGGATCAGCAGTCGCGCCGCGAGCGGCCCCTCGGATGGAAAGGCCAGCTTGAACGCCGCGACCGCGGCGAGCGGGTTCTTGCGGGCGTAGTTCGAGCCCATGGCGAAGGAATATCCGATGAGGAAGGCCTGTTCGTCGAGGCCGTTGCGCAGACGGGCGCCGCGCTTGAGCTCGCCGGTCCGGCGCGGGCCGAGCGGCGCGGCCGCGACGTCATGCGGCACGACCCGGACCCTGCCTGCTTCGCCTATCGGCAGGGCGCGCGCGACCGCGTCGGCGACGAAACGCGAGGGCGCCCAGATCTCGTCCGCGAAGGGCAGGCCGCGCAGCCAGCTTTCCGGCAGCGTCTCCAGCTCCCAGGCCCAGTAGCCGACGATCCGCGCCGACAGCCTGACGCGCAGCGGCAGCGCCAGATAGGCGAGCAGGAATTCCGGCGGATTCAGGCAGATCACCACCGTCGGACAGGGCGGATCGCGCGGAACCTTGCCGAGGAAGGCGGGGTCGAGCCCGCGCCGCGCGGTGAAATGCCGGGTGACGTCGACGCGGGCGATTTCGCGTCCCTGTTGCTCAAGCGAGGCGGCCAGGAGTCTCGCGCCCTGGCCGAGGCCGGTCCGCGTCGCGAACAGGCCGACGATGGCGATGGCGCCGCGAGGCGCGGCAAGCTCTTCGTCCGACCGATCGCGCCGGTTTCCGTCCCGCAGCGCCTTGACCCGCCTCGCCAGCCCGATCCGGACCTCGACGCGCAGGATGCGCCCCGCCTCGACCAGCCGGATCAGCGGGGCGCGCAGGGAACGGGGTAGGAATCGCGCCAGGCCCAGGCCGAGCATGCCGTCTCTCCAGGTGGCTCAGATGACGATGTGACGGCCGCGACCTGCGAGAATTCCGGCTTCACTCCGGCAAGAGCGGCTCGCCGGAGCGCATATGCTCGACATATTCGTCCACGACCGCGTCGGCAGGGCCGAGGCGCAGAATCTTGCCATGCTCGAGCACGACGGCCTTGTTGCACCATTCCTTGGTGAAGGTCGTGTTGTGCGAGGCCAGCACCAGGATGCTCGACCTGTCGACCAGATCGCGCATCCGCCCTTCGGCCTTGCGCGTGAAGCCGGCGTCGCCGGCGTTGATGCCCTCGTCGAGCACCAGGATCTCTGGATCGACGGCCGTCGCCAGCGAAAACGACAGCCGCGCCTGCATGCCCATGGAATAGGTCCGGACCGGCAGGTGCAGGAACTCGCCGAGTTCCGAGAATTCGGCGATATCGTCGATCTTGGACTTGATCTCGCGCATCGACATGCCGTGATACAGGCCGCTGATCAGGATGTTGTCGTAGCCGCTGGCGTCGGCATTGAAGCCGAGCGTGGCGTCGAATAGTGTCGCGATCCGGCCCCTGCGGCGCAATGTGCCCGAGGTCGGGGCGTAGATGCCGGCGATGACGCGCAGCAGCGTGCTCTTGCCGGCGCCGTTATGGCCGAGCAGGCCGAGCCGGTCGCCGTCCTTGAGATCAAGGTTGATGTCGCTGAGCGCGCGCACGATCAGCGCGTTGGCGACCGAGCGCCCGAAGACGCCGCCGATCGACAGGCGCAGCGCCTCGGTCCGCAGCGAGCGGGACGAGCTGTCGAAGATGGGAATGTCGACGCTGACATTCCTGAGAATGACCTCTGTCATGCTGGTTCCGTCACACCCAGTAGGCGACGCGCGACTGGTAGCGCGACATGAAGACGAAGGCGAAGATCGAGCCGAAAATGCCCATGGCGACGACGAAGGCCCAGGAGTTCAGGCCGACCGGCGTGCCCAGAAGCGGGCCCCGGAAGATCTGGATCATGTGAAAGGCCGGGTTCCAGTCGAGATAGGCGAGATGGGAATTCACGCCGCCCCGGTCCCACAGGATCGGGGTGATGAAGAACAGCACGCCGACCAGGCTCTGCACCACCGGCGGAATGTCGCGATAGCGCGCGCACAGGATGGCGAGCACGACCGAGAGCCAGACCGAGTTGAACACGATCAGGGCGAAGCCGAGGACGGCGAGCAGATTGGTGAGCTTCAATTCCATGCCGAAGTACAGCACGATGAAAGCGTAGATGACGAAGTTGTGCAGGAAGATGATGACGTTCTTCCAAACATGCTTGAAGATATACGTCATCAGCGTCACCGGCGTCTGGCGGATATAGCCGCTTTCCGCGATGAAGACATTGCAGCCGTCGGTCGCTACACCACTGATATAGCTCCAGATCATGAAGCCAAGGCCAAAGAACGGCAGATAGGTCTTGATGTCGGTGTTGAAGATCTTTGAATAGACAAAGCCGACCGTGATGATGGTGATGCCCATCGTCAGCGTGATCCAGAACGGGCCGAGGACCGAGCGGCGATAGCGTAGCTTGACGTCCTGGATGCCGATGAAGCCCCACATCCGCCAGCGGCGGACCGAATCGACGAGATCGTGCCAGGCGCGTCCTGCCTGCATTGTCCGGTTCAAGGAAACGTCTCCAACTGCGCGGTCCAATCAACGGGCAAAGGCAGCCTGCCGGCCGGTCCGCCTTCCGGCTCTTCGTCACGCATCCGCGTCACTTGCCGCAGCGTGCGCCCACCGCCGATGCACATCCGCGGCGGAAGCATCGGCGACGTTCGACTTTCGCGTCCGGATCGGACGCCACGCGCCCGCCATATGCCGGCCACACCGCATCGCGTCAAGCCGCATGCCGGCGCAGGACCGAGCTCACGAGGCGCCGCGTCCGGTGAGCAGGCGCTGCAGATACTGGCCGTAGCTCGACTTCGCGGTCAGCCGGGCGAGCGCGGCGAGCTGCTCGCGGTCGATGAAGCCCTTGCGCCAGGCGATCTCCTCCGGGCAGGAGATCTTCATGCCCTGCCGGCGCTCCAGGATCTCGATGAACTGGGCGGCTTCCAGCAGGCTCTCATGCGTGCCGGTGTCGAGCCAGGCGAAGCCGCGCCCCATCACCTGCACATGCAGCCGGCCCCGCGCCATATAGGCGCGGTTGATGTCGGTGATCTCGATCTCGCCGCGCGGGGAGGGCGCGATGCCCGCCGCGATGTCGAGCACGTCGTTGTCGTAGAAATACAGGCCGGTGACGGCGAGGTTCGACTTCGGCTCGGCCGGCTTCTCCTCGATCGAGACGCCCTTGCCCGCGCCGTCGAGCTCGACCACGCCGTAGCGCTCCGGATCGGTGACGACATAGCCGAAGACGGTCGCGCCGTCCTCGCGCGCCACGGCGGACGCCATCAGCTCGGGCAGGCCGTGGCCGTAGAAGATGTTGTCGCCGAGCACGAGCGCGACGCGGTCCCCGCCGACGAAGTCGCGCCCGACGATGAAGGCGTCGGCGAGCCCGCGCGGATGCTCCTGCACGGCGTAGCCGAGTTCGAGTCCGAATTGAGAGCCGTCCCCGAGCAGGCGGACGAACAGCGCCTGGTCGTGCGGGGTGGTGATGATCAGGATCTCGCGGATGCCGGCGAGCATCAGCGTCGAGAGCGGATAATAGATCATCGGCTTGTCGTAGACCGGCAGCAGCTGCTTGGAGACCACCGAGGTCACCGGATGCAGCCGCGTGCCGGAACCGCCGGCGAGAATGATGCCCTTCATGGTGTCCTCAACGCGAAAGCAGCGCCGCGACGGCCTCGCGGGCGCGTTCCTGCCACGGCCGGGCGCGCATGTCGAAGGCGGCCGCGAAAAGGGAGGAGTCGAGCACCGAATTGGCCGGCCGGCGCGCCGGGGTCGGATAGTCTTCGGTCGCGATCGGCTCGACCGGCGGACTGCGGCCGGTGAAGCGGGCCTGCTCGGCGACGATCAGCTCGGCGAAGCCGTGCCATGTCGTCTCGCCCGTCCCGGCGAAATGGTAGGTGCCCCAAGGATTTGCTCCGGCCAGCAGCGCGGCGCGCACGGTCAGGATCGCCTCGGCGAGGTCGGCGGTCGCGGTCGGGCAGCCGCGCTGGTCGGCGACGACGCGCAGGGTCTCGCGCTCGCCCGCGAGGCGCAGCATGGTCTTGAGGAAGTTTGCGCCATGGACGCCATAGACCCAGGCGGTGCGCAGGGTGATGTGCTCGGCGCAAGCGGCGCGCAGGCGGGCCTCGCCCTCGGCCTTGCTGCGGCCGTAGATTCCGAGCGGCGCGACCGGGTCGCTCTCGACGTAAGCGCCCGGTTTCGTGCCGTCGAAGACATAGTCGGTCGAAACATGCAGCAGGGGCGCGCCGGCCGCCGTGCAGGCCCGGCCCAGCAGTTCGGGACCCAGCGCGTTGGCGGCGAAGGCCGCGTCCGGCTCGCTCTCGGCCCGGTCGACGGCGGTGTAGCCGGCGGCGTTGACCACGAGCGCCGGTCGGCGGGCGTCGAGCGCGGCGTCGATCGCGGCCGGGTCGGTGATGTCGCCCTCGGCTCGCGACAGGCCGGTCAGCGGGACGCCGCGCGCCAGCGCCAGCGCCGCGAGTTCGCGGCCGAGCTGGCCGCCCGCGCCGAAAAGCAGGATGGCGCCGCGGCTCACGACAGGCCGAGCCGCTCGCCGCGATAGCGGCCGTCGCGGATGCGGCTCCACCAGTCGCGGTTGGCGAGATACCAGCGCACGGTCGCTTCCAGCCCGCTCTCGAAGCTCTCCCGCGGCCGCCAGCCGAGCTCGGCCTCGATCTTGGCGGCGTCGATGGCGTAGCGCCGGTCGTGGCCCGGCCGGTCGGCGACGAAGGAGATCAGGTTTTCGCGCGGGCCGATCGCCGCGTTGGGGCTCAGCCGGTCGACCAGCGCGCAAATCGCCCGCACCACATCGAGATTGCCGCGCTCGGCCTGGCCCCCGACATTGTAGCTCTCGCCCGGCCGGCCGCGCTCGGCGATGGTCGCCAGCGCGCGGGCATGGTCCTCGACGAAGAGCCAGTCGCGGACATTGCCGCCATCGCCATAGACCGGCAGTTTCTTGCCCTCCAGCGCGTTGAGGATCATCAGCGGGATCAGCTTTTCTGGGAAATGATACGGCCCGTAGTTGTTCGAGCAATTGGAAAGCAGCGTCGGCAGGCCGTAGGTGTGGCGCCAGGCGCGCACGAGATGGTCGGACGCGGCTTTCGAGGCCGAATAGGGCGAGTTCGGCTGGTAGGGCGTGGTCTCGCTGAAATAGCCCTCCGGGCCGAGCGAGCCGAAGACCTCGTCGGTCGAGACATGGTGGAAGCGGAAGGCGGCCTGCTCGGTCGCGGGCAGCCCGCGCCAGTGATCGAGCACGGCCTGCAGCAGCGTGAAGGTGCCGACCACATTGGTCTGGATGAAGGCGCCCGGCCCGTCGATCGAGCGGTCGACATGGCTCTCGGCGGCGAGATGCATCACGACATCGGGGCGGGCGTCTGCGAGCGCTCCCCGCATCGCCGCGAGGTCGCCGATGTCGGCCTGCAGGAAGCGATAGCGCGGATCGTTCGAGACGGGCGCGAGGTTGTCGAGGTTGCCGGCATAGGTCAGCGCGTCGACGACCAGTACCTCATGGCCCGTGTCGCGGATCAGATGACGGACCACCGCCGAGCCGATGAAGCCGGCGCCGCCGGTGACGAGGAAGCGGCTCATCGCGTCATGCCTTCGCTGAATGGCGTTTCGAGCCCGGCGAGGCCCGGCAGGCGAGCATCCTTGTCGGAGACCTGCACGTCAGCGCGCGCGACCGGCCAGTCGATCCCGATGGCGGGGTCGTCCCAGGCGAGGCCGCCTTCCTGCTCCGGCGCATAGGCGCTGTCGACCTTGTAGGCGACCTCCGTGTTCTCTTCGAGCGTGCAGAAGCCATGGGCGAAGCCGGCGGGCATGAAGAACTGCTCGGCGCCGTCGGCCGTCAGGGTCGCCGCGCACCAGCGGCCGTAATGCGGCGAGCCTCGCCTGAGATCGACCGCGACGTCGAAGATCGCGCCCCTGAGCACGCGCACGAGCTTGGCCTGCGCCGCGGGGGGCTTCTGGAAATGCAGCCCGCGCAGCACGCCGCGTCTGGCCGAGAGCGACTGGTTGTCCTGGACGAAGACGGCGTCGATGCCGGCGGCGCGGAAGGGCCCGGCGCTGTAGGTCTCCATGAAATAGCCGCGCGCATCCCCGAAACGGCGCGGGCGGACCAGCACGGGACCGGGAATTGCGAGGCTCTCGAAGGCGAAATTCGACATGGACCCTCTCAAACTGGCCGGCAGGTAGTGCCTGCGGCAGGGGCTGTCAACGCAGCCGGCAGGTCACGTCCGAGAGCGAAAAAGCGCCGAGGCCGTTGCTCAGGACGACGAGTTCGATGCCGGGCGAGAGCGCCGCGCCAGGCGCAAGCGGCGGCATGGCGAAGCGCAACGAGACCGGACCGGAGCGGAGCGAAAGCCCGGTCAGCTCCGTCTGCGCCAGGATCGCCGGACCCGCCGTGACGCGCAGCGCCGCCGTCGGCCGCAGCGGGCGCCCGCTTTCGGCGGCGGCGGCGCCCGCGCCGGTGAGCCGTCGAAACAGCCGGCGCAGGATCGCCGTCAGGGATGCGTCCGCGAAGGCGGCGGGACGGGCGACAGAGAGGGTCGCGCCGAGCTCGTACTCGCCAGGCGGCAGCGCGGCATAGGGGCCGTGGGCGAGCGTGCCGGCGCAGCCCGGCCTGCTGGCGATCGCGCCGTCCTGCCGCAGTCCGGCCGGGCCTGCGCTCATCAGCGGCAGCCAATCGTCATTGGGGCCGCGATCGGCGAGATGGCCGTGCCGCAGCCTGGCGCTGAAGGGCGATTTCACGGCGCCGAGGTTCCAGGCGAAGACCGGCTCGAAGGGCGAGTGCACGACGTTGACGCCGACGATCAGGCGCGGCGGCCGTGCGGGGTCGGCGAGGCGGGCGCGCTCATGGGCGAGCACGGCCCAGAAGGCGTCGAGCAGCCGGCAGGCGGGCCCGGTGAGCGCCGCTCCATCGCCCGATAGGCCGGAGAAGTCGAGGATGACGATATCGGCCTCCGCCAGCATCTCCTCGCGCGATCTCTGGTCGAGATGGGGCGTGGGCAAGCCCGCGGGCCTGTCGCGTCCGGCTTCGACCAGAACGGGGGCGGCGAAGCCCGCGCCGTCGAGCGCGCGCGCCAGGAGGTCGAGGCCGGTCTCGTCCTCGCCGAACCAGGCGATGCGCGTCGCCGGGGGCTGGCTGGCGACGAGATCGAGCAGATAGGGCAGGATGTGGCCAGCGGGCGCGTCCGTGCGGCCGAAGCTCTCGGGCGCATAGGCCGAGTGCAGCGGCGCGGGCAGCGGTTCGGGTAGGGCGGCGGCAAGACCGGCGATGTAGCGTCGTCCGGCTCCGGCCGGCAGCCTGATCTCCTCGACCTCCTCGCCGGCGAGTCCCCAGCTCGCGCGCTGACGGGGCAGGTCGGGACGTTCGACGCGACGGACGAAATCCTCGTAGCTGTTCTGGGTCGCGGCCTGCTGATGGACCAAAGTCGGCTGCCTCGTGTGATCGCAATGATAGCAGACCAGCCGGTCGGCAAGGTCGCCCAGCGCGCCGTGCCTGAGCCAGAGCCGCCGCGCCAGGTTGGCGTCGACGTGCCAGCCCTGCGCCATGGCCTCGTCGAAGCCGTCGATGGCGAAGAGATCGGCGCGCCCGGCGAGCTGGAAATCGCCGGGATTGTCGTAGCCGAAGAAGGCCTGGCCGCGCACGAAGTCGTCGAGATGGAAGCGCCGGCCCCAGTCGCGCATCGCCGCGATGCAGGATTCCGGATCGCGCCGGTCGAGCGTCTCCCAGAGCGTCTCGGGGATGTCGACGCGCGGCGCGCCGTGGAAGCCGCCCGGCAGGGCGGCGGCCAGCGCGGACAGGGTCTCGTCGCTCGTGATCGCGGGCACCACGTCGGTATTGGTCGAGAGCACCCAGCGATTGGCCGGATTGGAGCGGCGCAAAGCGACGTTGCGCGCGATCGGCTCGATCGCCTTGAGCCGCGTCGCGAGGCCGAGACGGCGATGCTGGGCGTGACGCACACGCAAGATGCGCAGCCGCGCCTGCGCGGCCGGGGTCAGCGTGTCCTGGATCGCCTCGGGAAAGCTCGGCAGGTCGTCGGGCGTATTGTAGTCGACGAAGAGGATCTCGTCCTCGGCCCGGTCGAGCGTGGCGGCGATGGCGTTGAGGCTCAGCGCCGCCCGCTTGTGCAGGTTGTAGCCATGGGTGTCGTTGCGGCCGTAGAGGATGACCGAGATCATGTCGTCCTCCCCAGGCCGATCATGGCGGCGCGAGAGGGCAGGCCCCCGCTCAGAGCTTCTTCCAGTCGCCGCTGCCGAGCCGCACGACGCGCGCTCCCGCGCCGACCGCGTCCGGCGTGATGCCCCAGGGATCGATCACGACGCGGGCCTTGCCGGCCGGCGCATCCTTGCCCCAGTCGACCGCTTTGAACTCGGCCCAGGGCGTGGTGATGACGACGATGTCGGAATGGGACACCGCGTCCTGCGCTTGCGGCGTAGCGTTCACGGTCGAGCCGAGCACGGCGAGCGCCGCCTCGGTCGCCATCGGGTCGCTGATCGAGACCGAATAACCTTTCTCGATCAGGTATTTGGCCAGATAGACGCCTTGGCTTTCCTCGATCACCGCCGTATGCGGCTTGTAGGACATGCCGAGGATCGTGATCGACGCGCCGGGCTCGGCCGAGGCCTCGACCGCGCCGATCATGCGCTGGAACTGATGCTCGTTGATCGCGTCGGTCGCCTCGGCCAGCGCGGTGTTGACGCCGAGCTTGCGGCCGAAGGCGGAGAAGGCCTTGTTGTCGCGCGGGAAGCAGGGGCCGCCATAGCCGATCGCCGGCTTGAGATATTTCTTGCCGACGCGGCTGTCGGCGCCGACGGCGCGGGTCACGACATCGGCGTCAGCGCCCGGGAGATGGTCGCACATGTCGGCGATCATGTTGGCGTAGGAGATCTTGGTGGTGACGTAGGTGTTGACCGAGATCTTGCAGAGCTCGGCGTTGACCAGGTTCATGCGCTGGTATTCGGGATTGGAATCGGTCGAGCCGCGGTAGATCGATTCCAGCACGTCGCCGGCGCGCGCGTCGGATTCGCCGATCAGCAGCATGTCGGGGTTGAGCATGTCGCGCACGACGCTGCCGAGCGCGATGAACTCGGGATTGTAGCAGAGACCGACATCGACGCCGACCTTGCGGCCGGAGCTCGTCTCCAGCGCGTCCTTGATCACTGTCTCGGTCGAGCCCGGCATCACGGTCGAGGTGACGACGACGACATGGTAGGCGTCCTTGGCCTTCAGCGCCGCGCCGATCTTCTCGACCGCGTCGATGACGAACTTGTTGACGAACATCCGGTCCGGGCCGCTCGGCGTCGGCACGATGATGAAGCTGACATCGGTGGCGGCGATGGCGTCGCCGTAATCCGTGGTGGCGCGCAGATTGGCGCGGCCGCGGTCGATATGCTCCTGCAGCTGCGGCTCGACGACCGGCGCGATGCCCTTGTTCAGGGCGTCGACGAAGCCGGCGTTGTAGTCGAGCCCGACGACCTGGAATCCCTTGGTGGCGAAGACGGCGGCCATGGGCGAGCCGAGCTTGCCGAGCCCGATCACGGAAAGGCGCGGCTTCGTCGCAGCAGTAGACATCATGACCCCTTGATTTGACGCGAGCGACCGGCCGGAGCGTCCCACCCCGGCGGCCGTGACTTAGGCGGTTTCAGCCCGGTGGTTGTTGGCCGCTCAGTGGTTCTTGCCGCGGAGCCGGAGCAACTGGCTCTCGATCCAGGGATAGGTCTTCGACAGGCCGTCCCTGAGCGATTCGTTGGGCGCCCAGCCGAGCTTCTCCTTGATCAGGTCGTTATGCGAATTGCGGCCGCGCACGCCCTGGGGGCCGGGGATGTGGCGCAGATTCACGGTCTTGTCGGCGACGCCCATGATGATCTCGGCGAGCTGGTTGATCGAGACCATCTCCTCGGAGCCGATATTGACCGGGCCTTCCCAGTTCGAGCGGGTCAGGCGGATGGTGCCCTCGACGCATTCGTCGACATAGAGGAAGGAGCGGGTCTGCAGGCCGTCGCCCCAGATCTCGATCTCGCCGCCGTCCTCGACCTCGGCGATCTTGCGGCAGAGCGCGGCCGGCGCCTTCTCGCGGCCGCCGACCCAGGTGCCTTCCGGCCCGAAGATGTTGTGATAGCGCGCGACGCGGCACTGCATGCCGTAATTGCGGTTGTAGGTCAGGTAGATGCGCTCGGAGAACAGCTTCTCCCAGCCATATTCGGAATCGGGGTTGGCGGGATAGGCCGAGTCCTCGCGGGTCACCGGCTTGTCCGGGTCTTCCTGGTTGTGCGCCGGATACATGCAGGCGGAGGAGGAGTAGAAGACGCGCTTGATGCCGCGGTTCTTGCAGGCCTCGACCATGTTCAGGTTGATCGTCGCCGAATTGTGCATGATGTCGGCGTCGTTCTCGCCGGTGAAGATGAAGCCGGCTCCGCCCATGTCGGCGGCGAGCTGATAGACCTCGTCGAAGCGACGGTCGACGATGGCGCGGCAATTGCCCGGATCGCGCAGGTCGCTGACGACGAAGTCATCGGCCTCTGTCTCCGCGTATTCGGGGAACTTCAGATCGACGCCGCGAACCCAGAACCCCTCGCGCTTCAGCCGTTTGACGAGATGCGAGCCGATGAAACCACCCGCGCCGCACACAAGAGCCGTCTTCATTCCAATTCTCCGATCGGCGAACACAGGCAATCAGGCGTGGGACAGGCAAGAGGCCCGACAAGCCCGCGCGATTGCATTCTTTAACGAGATATCCATATCCGGAAACAGAAGCGCAGCGCTCTAGACCAATTTGGTGACCCGATCAACGCTGCAAGGACGCTTGCGACCGTTGCCCGACGATTTCCGGAACGTCATCAGAGCGGGCCGGTTACACCCGATCCTCCGCTGCCGCAAGAATGATCGGCCAGGCTTTTGAAGGCGGTCCCCGGATGGCGGCATCGCTGTGGTCAAGCAGCAACAACAAGCTCGACGGTAGCCCTCGAGCGGTTCGTGCCGACCCGAAGGTGCGGATTTCCGAAGCGCGCCCTTGCGATCTGGCGCGGATGGTCGGAGACGAGGGAGCAGCGCCGATGTTGCGGGTGGCCCGCAGCTTGATCGCCCGCGCTGACGATGCGACAAGGCGGTCGCTCGCGCTGAATATCCGTGTCCCCATGGACCGGGGGCGCGGAAGAGATCGTCGAGATGACACATCGCGCCAAGATCAGCTTTGCCGAAGCCAAGGCCCGTCCGACCTGGCGGAGCAGCAAGAGCCCGAACCAGCATTGGGTCTTCGATCGTTTTTCCGCGTTCAGCGGCCATGTCGCGGCCGGCATGCATACGGACTTCCTCGGCACCAGGACGCGCGAAAGCCATGCGCCGGTTCAGCTCGGCGTCGGAGCGCGCGACATGACGACGGGCATACCCGCCTTCAACGAAGAGTATTTCGAGTGGACCGATCTTCTCGAAGCCGCCTGCGACGCCGAGGGCAGCTTCACCATGATGGAGCTGGGCGCTGGCTACGGGCGCTGGACCTCGGGCGGCCTGACCGCGGCCCGGACGCTGGGAATCCAGACGATCGCGGCCGTGCTGGTGGAGGCGGAGCCGGCCCATGTCCACTGGATTCATGAGCATATGGCCGACAACGCGATCAGGCCGGACCAGTATAAGGTCATCGATGCGGCCGTCAGCGATCATGAGGGCGCCGACATCTTCTACGTCCGCATGCCCGAAGGGTCGGAATCGAACAACGAGCGCGAATGGTACGGGCAGGCGCTCGCCTCCGGCCATTCCCGCGAGGCGGATGTCGTGGCCGCTCCCGCCGAGACGGACTATTACGGCCGGCCGCTGATTTCGCTGTCGGGCGGCTGGGGCGGCGTCGAAGTCGTGTTGAAGCCGATGTCCGCAATCTTGCGCGAGGTCGACTTCGTCGACCTCGTCGACATGGATGTCCAGGGCGCCGAAGGTGCGGCGATCAGGGAAGGCGTCGGGGAGTTGAGCCTCCGCGCCCGCCGGTTGCATGTCGGCACACATTCGGCGGAGGTCGAGGCCCAGATGCGCGAAGCGCTCGGCGCCGCCGGATGGGCATGCTTGTGGGATTTCCCCTGTCAGACGACCACCGACACGCCATTTGGCCCGATCGCGTTTGGAGACGGCGTCCAGTCCTGGATCAATCCGCGCTTTTACACGCAACCTGCGAGATGGGGCTGGTCTTTTCGGTGGCCAGCGGCGCTGACCCGCCGCGCCTGACAGGTTGCTCGGCCGAAGTCATTGATCGGATTGCCTTCGGCAAGGCCGTGGTTGCCTTGAGCCGTCTGGCGCTTCAGCCTGCCGGCTCAGTTTCCATTTGCCTCGGAAGCCGTTTTGCGACTATCAGGGCGCCGGATTTGAATGCCCGAAGGGCCTATGCAAGGGATAGAGTGGCGATGACCATGACAGCGCAGCAGGCTGCTCCGACCGTCGAAGACGTCAAGTCGTATTGGGACCGCAGGCCCTGCAATATTCGTCATTCGACCAAGGCGGTCGGCACGCGCGAGTACTTCGACGAGGTCGAGGCGCGGAAGTATTTCGTCGAGCCGCACATCCCCGGCTTCGCGCAGTTCGAGCGCTGGAAAGGCAAGAAGGTTCTCGAGGTCGGCTGCGGGCTCGGCACCGACGCCACCAACTTCGCCCGCGCGGGCGCCGACTATTCCGCCATCGAATTGTCGCGCGCAAGCATGGATCTGGCGCGGAAGCGCTTCGATGTCTTCGGGCTGAAGGGCTCCTTCACGAACTGCAACGCGGAGGAACTCTCCGCTCACGTCAAGACGGGGCCGTTCGATCTCGTCTACTCCTTCGGCGTCATCCATCACTCGCCCGACCAGCGCCGCATCGTCGAGGAGATCCGCAAGGTGATCAAGCCCGACGGCGAATTCCGGATGATGCTCTATGCCCGGAATTCCTGGAAGGACGCGATGATCGAGGCCGGTCTCGACCAGCCCGAGGCCCAGAGCGGCTGCCCGATCGCCACGACCTACACGCTGGAGACGCTCAAGGAACTCGTCGGCGGGTTGTTCGAGCTCGTCGAGGTCCGGCAGGACCATATCTTCCCTTATGTGGTCGAGAAGTACGTCAAGTACGAGTACGAGCCGGAAGCCTGGTTCAGGTCGATGCCCGACGGCATGTTCGAGGCGCTGGAGAAGCGGTTCGGCTGGCATATGCTGATTACCGCAAAGCCGATCTGAAGAGGATCGGCGACGGTTTTCGAGCGCTGCCGGCCTCTCGCCTCGGAGGACTTCAGGACCCTCCGACTTCGGGGCGATGGCGGTGTCGGCTGCTGCCGATCGCCTGTTTTGCCCTTCACCGTGTCCATGACAGCCGACGGTCGGACGTGTTCGGTCACGGCGCTGTTTTCAAGTGTTCCGAGCGGCGCCATTCGATCCGCTGATCGAGGCCGCGGGGCGCGGCGCCGCGGCGGGTTTTGTCCACGACTTCGAAACCGGCTCAGGCTCTCAAGCGAGATGATCCGAGCGGCTGGTTCCGCCGGCCGAAGGGTGCTACCCCGGCTATCGACATCTTCGGAAACCTTGGATAATAGCCCTCGCGGTCAAGTGGACGAGCTTTAAGCGGAATGATGGGAAATCTGATGCCCGAGAAGGCCCATTCCGAAAGCTACACTGCGTCCACCGCCGCGACTGTGCTTGCCGGTCATCACGAGCCGCGCGTCACTATTTTTACAATTCCCAAGTCGTTCGTTGGCCATATCAGCGTTATCCAGAAGAACGCGATCCGCAGTTGGGTCGCGCTTGGCGGCAAAGTCGAGGTTATACTTCTGGGGCAGGATGCGGGCGTCGCGGAATTCGCGGCCGAACTCGGCATCCGGCATGTCGCCGCCATCGAGAGCAATTCATACGGCACGCCGCTCCTGAGCTCGATCATGAAGGCCGGCGAGGCCAACGCCGCGGCCCCGTTTCTGTGCATGGCCAACGCCGACATCATGTTCACGAGCGGCTTTATCGATTTCATCGACCGGCTGACGTCGCTGCCGCCGGCGCTTTATATCGGTCTGCGATCCGATCTCGACGTCACGGAAGAGATCGACTTCTCGCAGCCGGGCTGGGAAGAGGACATCACCGCGAGGCTGCATCGCGAAGGACGCTTCCGCGGCGCGGGTGACGACTCGTTCAACGGCACGGATTATTTCATCTATCCCAAGGGACTGTATCCTCGGGTTCCGGCGCTGACCATCGGGCGCTACTTTTTCGATTCCTGGCTGATCGCCGATGTGCGCCGCCGCAAGCTCCCCGTGGTCGATGCCAGCGGCGAGATCCTGGCGATCCACCAGAACCACGATTACGGCCACGTCAAGAGCAAGGGCAGCATCGATCTCTATCGCTACTGGATCAATCCCGAGATCCGTGAAAACCATCGGCTGACCAACGGGTTCTTCGACCTGATGGGTCCCAAGGAGGCCTCGCACAGCCTGTCGGGAACCGAGCTGATCCCGCGAGCGGGCAACGGCCTGCTGCGCATACGCCGCGACAATTTCCGCAACTTCCTGCCGATCATGCTGCGTGGCTCGGCGATCTTCCGGACCGAGACGATGTCGCGGGCATGGGGCGACTGGTTCCCGTTCGACAGCCGCTCGGGGCGGCATCACTTCAAGGCGCGGGGAGTCGCGCGTTGGGCCGCCTATCGGACGGTCCGGCCGGTCTGGAAGATGCTGCCGGCGAAGGCCCGGGAGTTCGGGCATATCGCGCGCCACGAGCCACGTCGCGCGGCGCGGATCGTCAAATGGAAGGTCGCCGGCAAGCCGGCGCAGGCGCTCGTCGTCGCGCAGCCGGAGATGTTGCCGGTCATCAGCGCGGATCAGTTGCAACTGCGGCAATGGCTCGGCGGTCGCCGCCCCACCCATCCGGACGCGATGGTCGTCGCGCCGAGCGAGATACGGGAGGCGTTGCCGGGCAGCATCGGATATCAGTATTTCTCCGCCCGCCGCGAATGGCACCATCACGACATCCCCGCCTACGACGTCATTCTGAGACGCGACGAACTGCGCAGGATCAACCTCTCGGCGCTGCGGGTGCTGCACGCGCATTTCGCGCCCGTCTTCCGCAACGACACCTATGTCGTTCTCAGCCGGAATGGGGGTGCCGAGCTGGCCGCCGGAACGCCGGAATGGCCCGAGGTCCGCGAGATGCTGAGCGCGCCGCCGCGCCCGACGGCGGACCTGCTCGTGGTCCTGAACGTGTGGAAGCGCGGGCCGGCGCAGTTGCGCCGCCAGATCGAGGGCCTGCTCGAACAGACGGAACGCCCGGCCGAAATCATCGTCTGCGCCTTCGGCGTCGCGGCGCCCAAGGTCTACGAGGACGTCGTCCGGGAATTCCACGACCCGACGATCCAGTTCGTCGGTTCGAGCCGGAACTTCAAATATCACGGCCGCTTCCAGATCGCGCTGGGCGCCAGCGCGACCTATGTCGCGTTCATCGACGACGACATCATGGTCGGCCGCGATTTCCTGCGCCGATGCCGCACCGTCCTCGAAACGGCGCCCGATGCCGGCGATGTCGGCGTCTATGGCTGGCGCAGGCTGCCGGGGCCGGACCGGGATGGCCATATCGTGTCGGCCGAGCGGGGCGAATACATCGAGCATCTGCCGCCCGACCGCGACGATATCGGCCTGGTCGAAGCGGATCTGCTCTGCGGGTTCCATTTCCTTCGGCTCGCCCATGTCAAGTTCATGTTCCGCGACGAGCTCTGGACCACGGCGAGCGGGGAGGATTTCCAGCTTGCCTTCTCGCTGCGCAAATTCGCGGGACTGCGCTCCTATCTCGTGCCCGTCGAGCCGCAAAACCCCGACACCTGGGGCCTGTCGGACGACTGGCTGAACATCCGCGACCATGCCACCACCGTCGGCGACATGCTGCCGATCCGCGACGCCCAATATTGGCGCCTGCTGAACCGCGGATATGCGGTCCGCTGGATGAAGGAAGCCAAGGAGGCGAATACCGGCTTCGTCTTCGCGGTGTTTTCCTCGGCCGAGGAAGCGGCGAACATTCGCATTGCCCTCGATCTGGAAGATTTCGGGCCGACCAGGCCGAAGATCCTCCCGTTCTATTGCGGATCGGATCGCGATGCCGGGGAGGCGGCCGCCGAGGCCTTCCGGCTGAGCGCGGCCGACCAGATCAATCATGTCTGGTCATGGCTCGATCTGGAACTCGGGCGCGAATTCACGCGGGCGGGCGACCACAGGTCGCGCGCGACGGAGGCCATCCTCGCCTTCAGCACGCTGCTCGACGCGCTCGACCCGTCTTCGCTCTGGCTCGACGCCTCGTGCGATCCGATCATCGAGCATGCCGCCCGGATCGCCTGCCATGGCCGCAAGACCCGGATCGTCGCCGCGCCCGATCGCAACCGTTCCTGACGGAAAGCGCGCTCGATGATTTCCGTGGTCCTGTACGGCCGCAACGACAGCTACGGTTACAACCTGCACAAGCGGGCGGCGCTGAGCCTGAACTGCATCGCCGAAGTCCTGAGCGGGCCCGACGACGAAATCCTGTTCGTCGACTACAATACGCCCAATGATTTTCCGGTCTTCCCGGAGGCGATCCAGGATACGCTGACGCCCAAGGCGCGGGCGCTGACGCGGGTTCTGCGGGTCAGGCCGCATATCCATGCGCAATTCGCCCATCGCACCCATCTCGTCGCGCTGGAGCCGATCGCGCGGAACGTCGCGATACGCCGTTCGAACCCGGCCAATCGCTGGATCCTCTCGACCAACACCGACATGATCTTCGTGCCGCGCGGGCACGGCAGCCTGACCGAGATCGCCGCCAATCTGCCGGACGGGTTCTACCACGCGCCGCGCATGGAGATTCCCGAGACGCTGTGGGAAAGCGTCGACCGGACCAAGCCTGCCGGGATCATCGACACGATCCGGCGCTGGGGCACGCATCTGCATCTGGACGAGATCGTCTACGGGTCGGAAACGATCCTCTATGACGGTCCGGGCGATTTCCAGCTTTGCCTGCGCGAGGATCTGTTTCGCATCCAGGGCTTCCACGAGGACATGCTGCTGGGCTGGCACGTCGATTCCAATCTCGCGGCGAGGCTCGGCCTGATCCATGGCGAGGTCGGCGATCTCGGCAAGGCGGTCTGGGGCTATCACTGCGACCATACCCGCCAGATCACGCCGGCCCATGGCCATAACCGCTTCGAGAACGACTGGGTCACCTATGGCGAGCGGATCGACAGGCCCGACCTGCCGCAGCACGCCGCGAGCTGGGGTTGCGCCGGCCAGGAGATCGAGGAAGTCCGGCTCGATGGCGCCTTCGTCTCCGGCTATATCGACACGCTCGAGCGGGTCATCGGTGCACCACTCGCAGCGCCGCTGATCGCCTCGACCGGCAAGACCGCCGAAGATGTCGCAGGCTACGAACCGCGCCATGTGCTGCCGTTCCTGATCGACCTGTTCGCGACCGAGCGGCGGGATTTCCGGCTGGCCTGGTGGGGCCTGCGGCCGGCCATCCTGCAACTCTTCGCCGAAGCCTGGCAGGCCAGCGGCTTCGTCGAGCCGATCCTGTGCGACGAGGCCTTGCGCGAGCGCCTGCCCGTTCCGCGGAGCAGCGCCGTCCGCTTCGTGTCCGGACAGACCTGTCGCGACCTCGCCGACGCTTTCCTGTTCGACGTGACGATCGCGCTCGACGGCGCGAAGGACGATACCGGCGCGGTCGAGGGACCGCTGCGGGAGGCGATGGTCATCCGCCCCTTCCTGGAGGCGGTCGACGCGGACCGCGCACGACAGGAAACGGGTGTCCCGCTGCGGCGCTTCATCGCGATCGGCGCGATCAACAACCGTTTCGAGCGGCTGATGCGCAGCTATGTCGGCACCGGCCAGACGCCCTATTCGTCACGGCTGCGGCACGGTTTCGTCCTGCCCGCGCCGCGGGGCCCGTTCCCGATCCTGAAGGAGATGTCGCTCGGCAAGGCCGGCATGCGCCCCGACAAGACGATCGAGACGATCGATGGCGTTTCGGGTCCGTTGCTTGGCGGTCCCTGGCGCTATTTCGAGCCGGGCGTCCATGTTGCCCGCCTCGACGTCAATGTCAGAGGGACGATCGAGGAGCCTGTCGCGATCGGCATGTTCTCCCACTACAAGCGCGGCCGGACGATCGAGACGTTGCCGATGGTGGTCACCAAAGGTGGCCCCGCCGTCTTCGAGATCGTTTTCGAGGTGCCTGCGCGGGGCGAGGTCGCCTTGCAGGAGCATTTCGACTTTCAGGTGACCGCCGCCGGATTGGAGCGTTTCACCGTCGATGATTTTACGGTCGCGCCGCTGAATACCGACCCGCCTTCCGAGGCCGAAAGGCTTGAAGGCCGGACCAAACCCTTCGCGAAGATCGGCGACTGGCTCCCGCATATGCAATGTGCCGACGGCGCCACGCGTGGCGAGGAAGGCGTGCGGATTGCGCCAGGGGCCACGGGATACCCGATCGGCGGACCTTACTGGACATTGCCGTCCGGCCTGTTCGAGATTCGCGTGAAAGTAGCCCCTTCCGCGATCCCCGAAGACACCATTCTGTTTTTGCTGGAAGTCGCCGTAAACACCAATCTGCGATTCAGCAGGCCGATCCGGCCTCGCGACCTCGTCGGGGGCGAGATCCGCGCTGTATTCCTCTCCGAGCAAAGCGAGGATCCGGAGGCTTTGCGCCGGACCGAAGTGCGCATCGCGGCGACAGGCGTTGGCGATTTCGAGATCCGCGGCATATGGGTCCGCAAGATCGCCGAGGGCCTGGAAGAGGGTCTGAACTGGCTGGATGGCCTCTCGGCGCCGCAGCCCGCCGCCCCGGAGCTGGCCGAATCCGGCGGACCCTCCTCTTCGCAACCCTATCTGATGACGGGGCCGTATTGGCCGGTCGTGCCGGGCGCCTATCGCGCTACGGTAGGCTGGGTGGCCTCTTCGCCGGATGAAGCGACCCCGTCCGGTATGTTCGAGATCGTTCTGGGCGGACGGGTTGTCGCGAGCCAATCCCTCGCCGCGACCGGCGGCGCGGGCAGGCGCCTGCCGATCCCGTTCGTCGTCCCGCCGGATATCGTGCCGGACAGAGATCGGCTGGAGTTCCGCATCTCCTCGGCCAAGCCGGACGCGCTAAAGCTTCAAACGATCGGTCTGCTGCGGATCGGAGACGAGATCACGGCGATCGACAACTGGCTGAACGGGATGATCCTCGGTCCCGCCGGCCAGACCACGGAAGCGGGAGTGGCTGCGCGCATCGGCGCCCGCGGCTACCTCTTGACCGGACCTTACTGGAGCATCGGCTCTGGCGCCTACGAGGCCAGCATCACCTTGTCCGCTCCAGCCAGCGCGGCCGGAACCGGCCTCGGCGTCCTCGACGTCGCCGCGTCCGGGCACGAAACCCTGTCCAGCCAGTTGATCGGCAGCGGAGAGGGCGTCGCTTGCGCCAAGGTGCCGTTCGTCATCAGCGGCGCTACGCCGGACAGTGTGGTCCCGATCGAGGTCCGGGTGTTCAGTTCCGGCGATCAGCCGATCGTCGTCACGAATATTTCGGTGCGTCGCCTGAGCGGGTCCGCCGCAGATGTCCCGAACTGGATTCTCGGCCAGCCTATTGGGCCTGCAGGCGTCTCCCACGCCGAAGGCGTCCTGGCTCCGCGCGGCCAGTCCGGCTTCGTCATCACCGGTCCGTATTGTCCGATCGAGGCCGGCCGCTACAAGGTTTTCGTCGCGATGCGTCTCGTCGGCGCGCCACGGACATTGGGTCGCCTCGGCAGCCTCGAATGCCTGCTGGATGGGGAATCGCTCGGCGCGGCTGCGATCCGCATCCATCATGCCTTGGCCGGGCGCATCGAGCTGCCCTTCGAGGCGCCGGTCCGCGGCAAGCTCGAGTTCCGGCTGGCCGCCACCGGCGCCGCCTCGTTCCTGATTACATCGACACGGCTGCTGCGGGTTGATCGGTAAGCGTCTGTCCATCCGGACCCGCATGGCGAACAAGGCTTCCTTGCGCTCCCGTCAGGCTCTAAACCAGATCACGCATCGCGCGACGGCCGGGGGGTCGACATGGATGGCCGCCACGGATCGACAAAGCCGATGCGTGCGCGGAGCTGACGAAGGTCTTCGATCTTGAGTACGGGCCTTGGCCGATTTCTGTCGGGATCGACGCGTCATCTCGTCGATGGCTGGAAGCGAAGGCTCGTCGAGCGCCGCCAGCGGCGCGGCCTCGCGCCGCTGGCGCGGCCGGGCCGCGCCGAGATCGTGGTCGCGGGAGGGCGCATCGCGGTGATGGGCCTGTTCGGCGCGCGGATCGGGCTGAGCCAGGCGGCGCTGCTGCTGGCGCAGGAGTTGCGGGCTCAAGGCGCCGAGGTCGCGATGTTCGACTGCTGCGCCGAGACCGGGCAGAAGGCGCGGCCGCTGGATGCGGGCATCGCGCCGCTGTCGGCGTTCGCGCCGGCCGATTTCGATCTCGCCGTGCTGAACATGAACCCTCCCGAGTTCAGCGCGCTCCTGCTGCATCTGGCGGCGCAGTCCCGCCTGCCCAGAACGATCGTCGGCTTCTTCGCCTGGGAGCTCTCGATCGCGCCGGCCTCGTGGCGCGGCGCGATCGCGGCGGCGGACGCCGTCTGGGTTCCGTCCCGCTTCGTGCGCGACGCGCTGGCGCAGAGCTTTCCGGATCTGGCGGGACGGGTCTCGGTTCGCGAGCACCAGGTCACCTTCGGCACATTCGAGCCGCCCGATCCCGTGCGGCGGCGGGAGGCGCGGCTGCGGCTTTGCCTGCCGGCCGACGCGCATGTCGTGCTGCAGTCATTCTCGATGCGCTCGACCATGGCGCGCAAGAACCCGCTCGCGGCGATCGCGGCCTTCAGGCTGGCCTTCCCGCAAGACGACGCGCGGGCGCGGCTGGTCCTGCGCTGCCTCGACCATGAGGTGTTCGAGGCGGGCGCGGCGCAGATGCGGCGGGCGGCGGAAGGCGATCCGCGCATCGAGCTGCGCTTCGAGGAGCCGACGGAAGCCGGCCTCTCGGACTATTATGCCGCGGCGGATGTCTATCTCAGCCTGCATCGCAGCGAGGGCTTCGGGCTCAACCTCGCCGAATGCCTGCATCTCGGCCTGCCGGTGGTGGCGACGGCGTGGGGTCTCGCCGCGAGCATCGCCGAACACCCGCTGTTTCATGCCGTCGGCTCGACGCTGGCGCCGGTGGTCGATCCGCAGCACGGCTACGACCGCGTGCCCGGGGCGCGCTGGGCCGAAGCCGACATCGAGGCCGCCGCCGCCATCCTGCGCCGGCTCGCGGACCCTTCGGCGGCGCGGCGCTCCGACCTGCGCCAGACGGTCTGAGGCGATGCCGCACGCTCCCGCCGGGGTCGCGGCCGCGACCGTGCTCTACCGTCCCGACGCCGCCCTGCTCGATGCGCTGCTGGCGGTGCTCGAAGCCGACGGCCTTCCGCTGGTCATCTTCGTCAACGGGCCGGTCGAGGCCGCCGTGGAGGCGCGGCTGGCGATGCTGGCGCGGGCGACGATCCTGCGCTCGCCCGTCAATCTCGGCCTCGGCTCCGGGCTCAACGCGGTGGTCGAGACGGCGCAGGCGCAGGGCCTCGGCCATATCCTGCTGTTCGACCAGGACAGTACGCCCGGTCCAGGCCTCGCCGCCGCCCTGCTCGGGCAATGGGCGCAGGCCGAACGGCTTCACGGCGCGGTCGCCGCGATCGGCCCCGTGCTGACGCCGCCGCCCGGAGAGAGCTTTCTGCCGATCCGCTATGACCGCAGGCCCGGCGGCGATGCGCTGACGGCGGTCGATTTCCTGCCGACCTCGGGCACGCTGGTCTCGATCGCCGCCTGGCGCGTCGTGGGACCGTTCCGGGCCGATTATTTCGTCGACGGCATCGATGTCGAATGGTGCCTGCGGGCCTGGAGCGGCGGTCGGGCCTGCGTGCTGGCCGAACGGGTCGCGATGAGCCATCGCTGGGGCCATGCCGAGGCGGAGGGCGGACGCCTGCCGCAGATCCTCAGGCAGTCGCGGCTGCGCTCCTATTACTATCTCCGCAACGCCAGCCACGGCCTGCGGCTGGCGCATTTTCCGCCGGCCCGGAAGATCGGGATCGCGCTTCGCCTGCTGGCGCAGGCCGCGCTCCTCGTGCTGCGCGGCGGTGCGCCGCTCGCGATGCTCGCGCTCGTTGCGCGCGCCTTCCGCGACGGGCTCACCGGCCGGCTCGGGCCCGCGCGCCTACCCGAGTAGCCGGCCCTTCAGGTCGCGCACGACGAAGCCGCGCGTCCAGGCGGCGATGGTGAAGCAGCGCTCGACGGCGTGATGCAACGTGCCGTCGGTCTGGCCCGCCTCGGCCTCGAAATCGCCCGGCGTCAGCGCAAGCGCGCGCAGGGCGGCGAGCGCCTTCGGCCTGAACCAGAACATCGAGCCCTCGAAGAAGCCGAGCCGGATCGCATCGCCGGCATTCATGCGCGCGCCGATCTCGCGCACGCGCTCTTCGTTCCGCATCCAGTAGGAGGGCGCGGCGCGCCAGCAATCGGCCCAGCCGACCATGCCGGTTTCCGGGCTCTCGAACGCGGTCAGCGCGCGGGCCGTGGCGTTGCGCTCGCCGCAGAGCATCTGGAAGAGCAGCTTGCGCCTGATATTGCCGTCGAGCAGATGCGGGCTGCGCTTGGTGTGCAGTTTGAGCACGGCGTCGAAGGGATCGAGCAGGCCGGCGCCGAGCAGGCTCAGGAAGGGCGCGATGTCGCGGCCGCGGTTCTCGCAAGGGATGATGGTGACGCCGGGCACGCCGGCCATGCGGACCTGCGCCGCCTCGACGCGGTCCTTCGGCACGGTGAAGAAGAGCGGCGGCTCGCCCGGCAGCGCCGTCCGGCAGTCCAGGATTTCGTCGACGAGGTCGAGATAATAGACATGCGCGACGATCGCGACCCGGACGTCCGGGACGTGCGCCGGCTCGCCCGCCAGCGCCGCGCGCAGGCGCCTGCCGAACGGCGTCACGAAGGCCGCGCCAATCGTCAGCGTCGCGA
The DNA here is from genome assembly GCF_058807355.1 of Allobosea sp. GW821-FHT12C12. NCBI lineage: Bacteria > Pseudomonadati > Pseudomonadota > Alphaproteobacteria > Hyphomicrobiales > Alloboseaceae > Allobosea > Allobosea sp. GW821-FHT12C12. The sequence continues at coordinate 393,283 of NZ_JBXAQP010000001.1, read as the reverse complement.
GCTTCTGCCAGACATGGCGCAGCCAGGCGCGCAGGCGCAGCTTGAAGTGGGCGTCCATGCGCCTGCGGAGCCAGTGTCCGGCCATTCTACCTGATCGTGCCGCGTGTCGGAATCGTCGAGCGCCAGAAGGAGGGGGGCTCAGTGCGCGTAATCGAGCACCATGCAGCCCTTCGTCAGGATCTCGATCTTCTCTTTGGGAATCGCGACGATGTTCTCGAAATCGGAAGCGATCCTGGCCTGCGACAGGCGGGCGAAGGTCATCGACTTCGAGCCGACATCGTAGCTCATGAGGAAGACGCCGTAATCGCGCTCGTCGAAATAGCCGTAGATGTCCTGGCGTCGGCCACCGACATAAGGGCGCTCCTCGTATTCGACGATGAAGCAGGGCCTGACCGCCGCGCGCGTCAGGAAATCGGCGGAGGCCAGCACGTCGGCCTCCTTGCCCTCGACGTCGATCTTCAGCAGCGCGATCCTGTCCCTGTAGGCGTCGCCGATCAGCTCCTGCAGCGGGCGCACCTCGATGTCGTAGACTTCCGCCTCGTCGACCGTCGACGCCGCTATGTCGGCTTCGCCGGGCAACAGCAGCTTCCACTCGTTGACGCTGTGAGAGTTGCCGTGGTGGAAATCCCTGAGGAACTGGGGCGTGAGCTGCTCATGCGGCATGATCGAGCCCGAGCCTGCGTGACGCGAGCTGACGATCAGCTTGAAGCTGCCGGCGTCCGCGCCGACCGCATGCGGCACGATCTCGGCATTGTCGACGCCGTTGAGCCCGAAATGCTCGATGAGTTGTGCCCTGACGCGCGGGTTCGGCTCGAAGGAGACGACACGACCGCCGCGCCCGACGGCCAAGGCCGCCCTGACGCTATGAACGCCGACATTGGCGCCGATGTCGAGAAAGACGTCTCCAGGCGCAAGAAGATGAGCGATCAGTTCCGAGGTGCTCTCCTCATAGACGGAATCGGTCAGCAGCGCCCGGCTCGTTACGACATCGGTCTGCGGACGCACGCGCAACAGCGCGCCAAAGGTCGTGGCGATAAGGACGTCGTCCTCCTTGGCGACGGCGATGGCGAGCACGGCGCGTTCGCGGAGCTTCTGGGCCGGCTCGTCGGCGCTCATGCGCCGGACCGGAAAGGTTCGCAGCGCCCATTTCGCTTCCGCCAGCGACAGCATGTGCGTCGAGGTCGGGTCGGGTGTCCGGCCGCCATAGCTGAAGCCGGCCGCATTATCCCTCGCATTGACGAAGGCTGAGTCGATCGCCGCTTTCGTCTGCGCCGCAAGGTCGCGGCCGCGCGCCTCGCAGGCGCTGGTCGCCCGGTTTTCCAGCTCATCGGAGCGGGTGAGAAGCCTTGCCTCCAGCCGGTCCAGCCTCGCCGGCAGGCCGACCACGGCCCTGAGTTTCCCCGGCCAACCCACGACGCGTTTCAACAGATTCATCGAAAGGCTCCTTGCCGTCGCAAGAAGAGGTTTTGACGGCAGGCGTCAATATCCGATCTCGCGAAAGTCGAACCGGCCGCGGGTCAGCCGCGATACCGGCATCTGCCGCGAGCCCCTGCCTCTGGACCTTGCGGGAGCCTGCTTGTATGGGAAGCCGCGCGCGGACGACCGATGGGACGCGAGCCGGCCTCGCGGACCTGGACAGGCCGTGACGCGGTCCCGGTAGCGAGCCTGGATCGAACGGCGTTTCCGGCGGGATGTGTTGGCGCGGGCGCGCCGGAGGCGATGCGTTTCAGATGGATTTCGCTGCGATCTACCGGGGCAGGCGCGTCGTCCTGACCGGGCATACGGGTTTCAAGGGCTCCTGGCTCGCCTTGTGGCTGAATCGGCTCGGGGCTGAGGTCACCGGCATCGCCCTGCCGCCGACGTCCCAGCCGAACCTGTTCGAGGCGATCGACGTCGCCGGGCTCGTCGAGTCCCATCTGGTCGATATCCGGGACGCCGCGCGCGTGGCCGCCATCGTCAAGGGGGCCCAGCCCGAGATCGTCTTCCACCTCGCCGCGCAGCCGCTGGTCCGGCGCTCCTACGCCGATCCGCTCGAGACCTTCTCGACCAATGTCATGGGCACCGCCCATGTGCTCGAGGCCTGCCGGAGCAGCGGCTCGGTCGAGGCCTTCGTCAGCGTCACCACCGACAAGGTCTATCAGAGCCGGGAATGGCCCTGGCCCTATCGCGAGACGGATACGCTCGGCGGGGCCGACCCCTACAGCGCCAGCAAGGCCTGCGCCGAGCTGGTCACGGCGGTCTATCGCGACAACGTCTTCCGCAAGGACCCGGCGATCGCGGTCGCGACCGCGCGCGGCGGCAACGTGCTCGGCGGGGGCGACTGGTCCGACGACCGGATCGTGCCCGATGTCGTGCGCTCGATCGCGTCGGGCCGTCCGATCGTGCTGCGCAATCCGGCGGCCGTGAGGCCCTGGCAGCATGTGCTGGAGCTGTGCGAGGGCTATCTCGAACTCGGCGCGAGGCTGAGCGAATCCGGTTTCGACTTCGCGGAGGCCTGGAATTTCGGGCCGCGGGGCCATGACGACGCGCCCGTGCTGGCGCTGGCGCGGCAGTTCCTCGCGACGATGGGCAAGCCTGGGCACCCGATCGAGATCCAGGGTGAGCCCTTGAAGGAGACGCAGTTGCTGCGGCTCGACATCTCCAAGGCGCTGGCGCGGCTCGACTGGCGGCCGAGGCTCTCGACGAAAGAGACGCTGGAATGGAGCGCGGAGTGGTATCGCGCCAGCCATGCGGGCGAGCCGATGCGCGAGGTCTCGCTGAGGCAGATCGCGGCGTTCGACGCGCGCCGCACGGGCGCCTGAGTCAGAAATGCGCCCGTCCTTGAGTGCAGACCTCGCCTTCGGCACGGCGCTCGTCACCGGCGGGACCGGCTTCGTCGGCCGGCGTCTCGTGGCGCGGCTCAAGGCGCTCGGCGTGAAGGTGACGCTGCTGCAGCGTTCGGCCGAGCTGCCCGAGGGCGCGGAGCTGATCCTTATCCCGGATTTCTCCGATGCGAGCCTCGATGGCGCGCTGGCTGGCCGGCGTTTCGACGCCGTATTCCATCTCGCCGCCTATGGCGTGACGCCGAGCGACCGCGACCCCGCCCTGCTGGAGGAGATCAACGCGCAGGCGCCGCAACGGCTGGTGCGCCAGGCCGGCGTGCTCGGCGCGCGCGCCTTCGTCCTGCTCGGCAGCGGCTCTGAATACGATTTTTCCGGCGTCGCCGCGCCGGTCGGCGAGGAGCGGGCGCTCGAACGCTCCGCGCCCTATGGCGCAAGCAAGGCCAGAGGCGGCGTCGCCGCGCTCGCGGCGGCCGAGGATGCGGGCGTGCCGCTGGCGCTGGTCAGGATGTTCAACGTCTACGGTCCGGGCGAGAACCCGCACCGGCTGCTGCCCTCGCTCACCAGCGACCTCCTGCGGGACCGGCCGGTGCCGCTGAGCCCGGCGACCCAGCTGCGCGATTTCCTGCTGATCGACGACGCCGTCGAGGCGCTGGTCGCGACCGCCGAGGCGCTGTTCCGCCAGGGCGGCCGGCACGTCTTCAATCTCGCCTCGGGTCGCCCAGCGTCGGTGCGCTCCTTCTGCGAGACGGTCGCCCGCCAGCTCGGCAAGCCCGAGGCGCTGCTCCTGTTCGGCGCGCTGGCGATGCGTCCGGGCGAGAGCCTGTTCTTCAGCGGCGATCCGGCCCGGCTGACGGCGTTCTGCGGCTGGCGTCCGCGCCATGGCCTCGAGGACGGGATCGCGCTATCGCTGCGCCACTTGCAGGCGGAGCATTCATGACGAGCCTTTCTCCCATTCCCGATATCGCGGCCTCCGGCGATCTTCCGATCCGGCGTCGCCTCGTCTCGATCTGCGTGCCCGTGCTCAACGAGGCCGAGAACATCCCGCGCCTGCTCGCCCGGCTGAACGAGCTCGCGCAGGCCAATCCGGCCTACGACTTCGAGTTCCTGTTCACCGACAACGCCTCGACCGACGACACCTTCGCGCTGCTGGCCGAGGCGGCGCGGGCCGACGGCCGCATCCGGGCGCTGAGCTTCTCGCGCAATTTCGGCTTCCAGCGCTCGGTCCTGACCAATCTGCTGCATGCGCGCGGCGACGTCGCGGTGCAGGTCGACGCCGATCTGCAGGACCCGCCCGAGCTGATCGCCGAGTTCCTCGCCAAATGGGAGGAAGGCTACAAGGTGGTCTACGGCATCCGCCGCCGCCGCCAGGAAAATTTCGTCATCAACGGCGCGCGGCAGGCGTTCTACCGGCTGATCCGGGTGCTGAGCGAGGTCGATGTGCCGGTCGACGCCGGCGATTTCCGCCTGATCGACCGCACCATCATCGAGCAGCTCAGGACCTATCAGGACCGGTCGCCCTATGTGCGCGGGCTGATCTCGTCGATCGGCTTCGCGCAGATCGGCATCCCCTACGACCGCGCCGCGCGCATCGCAGGCAAGAGCAAGTTCAACGTCTCCAAGCTCGTGCTGCTGGCGGTGGACGGCATCTGCAGCCAGTCGACCAAGCCGCTGCACTACATCACCCTGTTCGGCATCGCGATCTCGGTGCTCTCCTTCATCAGCGCCTTCCTCTATTTCGTCGCCTATTTCTTTGTCGACTACGAGACGCCGGGCTTCACCACGCTGGTTCTGATCGTGCTCGCCTCGATCGGCATGAACTCCCTGTTCATCGGCCTGATCGGCGAGTATGTCGGGCGCATCTACGACAATGTGCGAAGCGCGCCATTGGTGATCGTCGACCGGCGGATCGAGCCGCTCGACGCAAACCGGGATTCGACCCAAGACGCTTTGCCCGGCCAGGATCGACGCTCATGAAGGTGGTATTGCTCGCGGGCGGCCTCGGCACGCGCCTCTCGGAAGAGACCGATGTGCGGCCCAAGCCCCTGGTCGAGATCGGCGGCAAGCCGATCCTCTGGCACATCATGAACATGTACGCCCATCACGGCCTGTCCGACTTCGTCGTCTGCGCCGGCTACAAGGGCGCGATGATCAAGCGCTATTTCGTCAACTACTTCCTCGAGACCAGCGATGTCGACGTCGACATCGCCACCGGCGAGGTGCGCTACATCAACTCCAGGGCCGAGAACTGGCGCGTGCGCGTCATCGACACCGGCGTGCCGACGCTGACCGGCGGGCGGCTGAAGCGCGTCGCGCCGATCCTCGGCGACGAGACCTTCTGCATGACCTATGGCGACGGCGTCAGCGATGTCGACATCGCCGCCGTGCTCGCCTTTCACCGCAGCCATGGCAGGCTCGCCACCGTCACCGCCGTGCGCTCGCCCGGCCGCTTCGGCATCCTGAGCCTCGGCGAGGGCAAGCAGGTGATGCGTTTCCACGAGAAGCCCGACGAGGAGATGGGCTGGATCAATGGCGGTTTCTTCGTGCTGGAGCCGGGCGTGATCGACTATATCGCCGGCGACGACACGATCTTCGAGCGCGGGCCACTGGAGCGGCTGGCGGCCGACGGGCAACTCGCCGCCTACCAGCATTCCGGCTTCTGGAAGCCGATGGACACATTGCGCGACAAGCGCGAGCTCGACGATCTCTGGGCCTCGGGCGCGCCGCCCTGGAAGACCTGGGGAGGCGCTGCATGAGCGAGCGCAAGGAGGCCGCCCCGCCGGCGGAATTCGACGCCTACAACCGGACCTATAGCGACAAGGTCAACGAGGCGATCGGCTTTTCCGGGCTGAAGGTCGACTTCTTCACCCGCGCCAAGGCGGACGAGCTCCTGCGCCTGATCGCGCGGCACGGCGCGGTGGCGGCCGGGCAGGCGAGCGTGCTCGATGTCGGTTGCGGCATCGGCAACTACCACGCCCTGCTCGGACCGCGCTTCTCCGCGCTCTCGGGCGTCGACGTCTCGACCGCCTGCATCGACGAGGCGCGGCGCAATCATCCGGGCGTCGCCTATGAGAGCTTCGACGGCACCAGCCTGCCGTTTCCCGATGCGAGCTTCGACGTGGCCTTCGCGATCTGCGTCTTCCACCACGTCCCGCTGGCCGACCGGCCGAAATTGATGGCCGAGATCAAGCGCGTGCTGAAGCCCGGCGGGATGATGGTGATCTTCGAGCACAATCCGCTCAATCCGCTGACGCTGCTCGTGGTCAATCGCTGCGAGTTCGACAAGGACGCGATCCTGCTGCGGGCCGGCCAATCGGAGGGTCTGCTGGCGCAGGCCGGTTTCCGGGACGCCTTCAGCCGCTACATCCTCGCCGTCCCGGCCGACGCGCCGCTGGCGCGCAAGGTCGATGCGGCGCTGTCGGTCCTGCCGCTCGGGGCGCAGTACTACACGCTCGGCAAGGCATGAGCGCCGCGGCGCGGTTCACGCCGTCGCGCGCCTCGGTCGCTCGGCTGCTGCGGTTCGGGCTGGTGGCCGCGATCAGCGGCTCGGTCTACGCGCTGGCCTGCGCGACGCTGATCGTCTACGCGGGTATCGAGCCGAAGCTCGCCTCGGTCTACGCCTATATCGTCTCGATCTTCGTCAATTTCGCCGGGCAGCGCCGCTTCACCTTCGCCTCGCAGAACAGCATCCTGCCGGAGGTGCTGCGCTTCTGCGTCGTCCACGGCGTCAATATCGGCGTGTCTTACCTGATCACGCTCGCCGTCGTGCAATGGTTCGGCCTGCATTTCATCTTCGGCATCGCCGCGACGTTGCTGGTCATCCCGCTCTCGACCTACGTGCTTTTGACCCTATGGGTCTTCCAAACGCCTGCCAACACCGCTAAGGGCGACGCCAGCGCCGACAGGCATGGAGCCGCCCCGAAATGAGCCTCAAGGATGTCCTCGCCTCGCCGCGACTGTACCAGACGTTCCAGGAGGCGGGCGGCTTCTTCGGCGCGCGGCTGAAGGCGATCCGGGACTATGTCGCGATCAGGCCCGGCGCGCGCATCATCGATGTCGGCTGCGGGCCCGGCTTCCTGGCGCAGCACCTGCCCAAGGGCGTCGACTATATCGGCTTCGACATCGACGAGGCCTATATCGCCTATGCGCGCGAGAATTTCGGGCATCTCGGCACGTTCCATCGCCGCATCTTCGACGATGCCGCCGCGGCCGAATTCGGGCCGGCCGACGTCGTTATGATGAACGGCGTCGTGCATCATCTCGACGATGCGACGGCGCTGGCGGTGTTCGCAACGATCCGCAAGGCGCTGGGCGAGAGCGGGCTGCTGTTCACGCTCGACGGCTGCTTCCGGGAGGGCCAGAACGCGCTGGCGGCCTGGCTGCTGCGCTCCGACAGGGGCGAGTTCGTCCGCACCGAGCCGGCCTATCGCAGCCTGCTCGGCCATGTCTTCGAGGACGTGACGATCCATTTGCGCGAGGACATCTCGCGCGTCCCCTATACCTTCGCCATCGGTCTCGCCAAGGCGGCCTAGCGACTCACGGCCGCGAGCGCCGAAGACGTCGCGGCACGGCGTGATCGACATCCTTCCAGAACAGGCCAAGACCATGTCCAGCATATGGGCCACCGATCATGCCGAGCCGCGAGACCAGAGAGGCTTCGAGGCGCTCTGCTTCCTGGCGGTCGCGGCGATCGTCTGCGCCGCAGCCTTCCTGGTTCCGAACCCTTACGACAGCGAAGGCGGGATCGACGCCTATATATACAAGGCCTATTCGACCAATTTCGGCGCGCTGATCAACCGCTACGGGCCGTTCTACTTCAGCTATCGCTCGACCCATCTGGCGATGCTCTGGCTGGCCAGCAAGCTGTTCGGCGGCACGCTGATGCACAAGGGGCTGATCGCCATCTACCTCGTCGCGATCAGCGGGTCGCTCTGGATCATCCTGCGACCGCATCTGTCGACGATCGCGCGCGGCGCCTTCTGCCTCGCGGTCTGCCTGTCGCCCTGGATGCTGCGGACGATGGCGACGACCTATCTCGACAGCACCGTCATCGCGCTGATGTTCGTGATGCTGGCGCTGCTGTTCCTGCTGGCTCGCAGCGATTTCCGCTCGCCTGGACTGGCGGCCGCGGCCGGGGCGACGCTCGGGCTGATCGCCAACGCCAACGCCTATATGGTCAGCTACGGGGCGCTGATGTTCGCGGGCGTCTTCGCGGTTCGTCTCGCTCCCGATACATGGCGGCGCCTGCTCGTGGCCGGGCTTGTCGCGGTGGCGGTCTTCCTCATTGTTCAGGTGCTGCTCTGGTTCGCCTGGGTCGCCGTGCTGAAGGTCGGCTGGGGCACGCCCTGGAAGACAATGATCGCCTGGACGAAGATCGCGCTGGTCGGCGGCAGCTTCGACGCCGACATGTTCTCGGTGGCGGTCGCCCGCAGCCATGGCGGCGGCCTGCTGGCCAATCCGCAGCCCGACGTGATGCGCCTGACCAGGGAAGGCCAGGTCCATGTCGTCTATCCGCTGATCGTGCTCATCGGCTGTTTCGTATACCGGCTCTGGGCCGCGCCGCTGCAGATCAGGGCGGCCTACGACGACCCGCGGAGAAGCGATCCGTCCGAATGGAACATGGGTCTCGCGGCCGCGCTGCTGGTTGCGGCCTTTGCCTATGTGACCAGCGAGTCGATGGGCAACCAGATGCTGCGCTGGCCGTTCTATTTCTCCTATCTGATCGTGCCGACGGTACTGGCTCTCGGTTTCACGGCCTCGGGCCTGCAGCGCAGCGACGACCGCGACCTGGTTACGCCGGCGCTGGTCGTCGTCGCCGGCGTCACGCTGGCGATCCATCTCGCCTTCTCGCTCGCGCCCGGCCTCGCGGCGTCCGTGACCTATCCCGGACGCTGGTTCGCCAAGGCCATGGCGCTCCTGGCGCTCGCCTGCGGTCTCGTCCTGATCGTGCCGGCTTTTCGCGCCCGCGTCGCGGTCGTGGCGCTGGCCGGGCTGATGGTGGTCGGCGTTCCCCTGTTCAACGCCTCGGGCGGGAGCATCTACAGCTCGATCTATTCCTTCGACATGGCTCGTGTCGCGCGCGACATCGTCAGGGCCCAGAAAGCGCTGATCGATTTCGTCGAGGCGAACGCGCCGGCGCCCGGCATCCATCCGTTTGGACGGCCCGTCATATTCTGGCAGACGAATTCGAACTTCACCGTCTCGCTGCAGGCGACCTATCTCTCGGGCTATCAGTCGCTGCACCAGAACCACGCCTACCCGGCGCTGCCTGTCCTCAACGATACCGCGATCGCGCAGCTCAAGGCCGGCTATCGCCGCGAGATCGTCTTTCTCTACGAAACGCCCGAACAGGGAGAGGCGGCGAAAAAGGCTTTCCGCGATCTCGGCGTCGGCTTCGACGTGATCGCGAAGGGCGGGTACAACGGCCGCGTTCGCTCGGTCATCTTCGAATACATCCGGATACACACGCCGCCGAAGTGACCTCTGTCGGCGTATCCGGCCCATTTTCCTGCCTGCGCCCGAAAAGGGCCAACCGAGAAGCTCCGCGACCATGTGGACCATCCTCAAGGAAGAGACCGTCTTCTCGGCGAAACCCTTCGTCGAGGTGACGCGCCAGCACGTCGTCACCGACAGCGGCGTCGAGGTGCGCGACTACTATCAGGTCAAGCTCGCGGACTTCTCGATCGCCTGCGCGGTCACCGGGGATGGCAAGGTGCTCACGCTCTGGCAGTACAAGCACGGCTCGCGGCGCCATGGGCTGACCTTTCCGGCCGGCGAGTTCCGCGACGAGGACCCGGCCGAGGCGATGCGGCGCGAGCTGATGGAGGAGACCGGCTACGAGGCCGCCTCCGTCACGGCGCTCGGTTCCAGCACGGTCTCGGGCAATCAGGGCTGCGGGCAGGCGCATTTCTACCTGATGGAAGGCTGCAGGCCGGTCGGGCAGGCGCGGTCGGGCGATCTGGAACGGATGGAATTGCGGCTGATGGATGTCGCCGAGATCGACGCCGCGCTACGCGACGGCAGCATTGCCGTCATGGCCCATGTGGCGCTCTGGGGCCTTGCCCGGCCGCATCTCGGCGCGCGATAAGACCTTACCGGCCCTGAACTTTCGCCGCCGCCGACTGGATATCCGATGAGCTTCCACAACATCCACACGCATGGACTCGTCCGGATCGCCTGCGCCGCGCCGCGGCTGAAGGTGGCCGACCCGGCCTTCAACGTCGTCGAGACGCTGACGATGCTGCGCGCCGCCGATGCGCGCGGCGCCTCGCTCGCGCTGTTTCCCGAGCTCGGCATCAGCGCCTATGCGATCGACGACCTGCTGCAGCAGAACGCGCTGCTCGACGCGGCGCTGAGCGCGCTCGCCACGCTGGTCGAGGAGAGCCGATCGCTCCAGACCATGGCGATCGTCGGCGCGCCGCTGCGGGTCGACGGTCGGCTGTTCAACTGCGCCGTCGCGATCCTACGCGGCCGCATCCTGGCGGTGACGCCGAAGACCTACCTGCCGAACTACCGCGAGTTCTACGAGGAGCGGCACTTCGCCTCCGGCGACCGCGCCGGCGTCACCGAGATTGCGCTGTGCGGGCAGACCGCGCCGTTCGGCTCCGACCTGATCCTGAAGGCCTCCGACATCGCCGATTTCGCGATCCATCTGGAGATCTGCGAGGACGTCTGGACGCCGGCGCCGCCGTCGTCCTTCGCGGCTCTGGCGGGCGCGACCGTGCTGCTCAACCTGTCGGCGTCGAACGTCACCATCGGCAAGTCCGACTGGCGGCACGCGCTCTGCAAGGCCCATTCCGGCCGCTGCATCGCGGCCTACGCCTATTCGGCGGCGGGCCCGGGCGAATCGACCACCGACCTCGCCTGGGACGGGCAGGCGATGATCTACGAGAGCGGCGCGCTGCTCGCCGAGGCCGAGCGCTTCGCGGCCGAGCCGCAGCTCATCGTCGCCGATATCGATCTCGAGCGGCTGGTGATGGACCGCATCCGCCAGAACACCTTCGGCGACAATGCCGATATCCTGCGCGACAGGCTGGCCTTCCGCACGGTGTCGTTCGAGGCGAAGCCTGACTTCGAGGCCGATCTCGGGCTGGAGCGCGCGGTCGAGCGCTTCCCTTTCGTGCCGAACGACGACGCCAAGCTGAACGAACTATGCTTCGAGGCCTACAACATCCAGTCGCATGGCCTGCGCAAGCGCATGGAGAGCGCCCGCGTCCAGAAGATCGTCATCGGCGTCTCGGGCGGGCTCGATTCGACGCAGGCTCTGGTCGTGGCGGCGCACACCTTCGATGCGCTCGGGCTGCCGCGCAAGAACATCCTCGCCTACACGCTGCCCTCCTTCGCCACCAGCAAGGGCACAAAGGCCAATGCCTGGCGGCTGATGGAGGCGCTCGGCGTCACGGCGCAGGAAATCGACATGACGCCGGCCTGCCGGCAGATGCTGGTCGATATCGGCCACCCCTTCGCCAAGGGCGAGCCGGTCTACGACATCACCTTCGAGAACGTGCAGGCCGGCGCGCGTACCTCGGTGCTGTTCCGCCTCGCCAATTTCAACAACGCCCTCGTGCTCGGCACGGGTGACCTGTCCGAACTGGCGCTGGGCTGGTGCACCTATGGCGTCGGCGACCACATGTCGCATTACAACGTCAACGGTTCGGTTTCGAAGACGCTGATCCAGCACCTGATCCGCTGGGTGGCGCAGTCCGAGCGCTTCGGCGCTGAGGCCTCGGCCGCGATGCTCAACATCCTGGCGACCGAGATCTCGCCGGAGCTGGTGCCGGGCCAAGTCGGCGCCGATGGCGAGGACGGGCCGAGCCAGAAGACCGAGGATTTCGTCGGCCCTTACGCCTTGCAGGACTTCAACCTGTTCTACATCACCCGCTTCGGCTTCCGGCCGAGCAAGGTCGCGTTCCTGTCGCATCACGCCTGGGGCGATGCGAGCCGCGGCGGCTGGCCGCCGAACATCGAGGCCGGAAAGCAGCTCGCCTATGATCTGGCGACGATCAAGCGCTGGCTCACCGTCTTCGTGAAGCGCTTTTTCGAGACCAGCCAGTTCAAGCGCTCTGCCGTGCCGAACGGGCCGAAGGTTTCGTCCGGCGGCTCGCTCTCGCCGCGTGGCGACTGGCGCGCCCCGAGCGATTCCTCGCCGGCCGCCTGGCTGAAGGATCTGGAGAAGATTCCGTAAGGAAATCTGGAACGGCTTGGTCCGCCGATCCGCAAGAGATCAATGCAGCCGGCCAGGCGCAGCTCGCGGGACTGCAATTTCCGCTCGTTCAATGCGCCATTGACAGTCGGGTCAATCGTCAGCATTCCAAGCGACCGCCAATTCCATCCGTGAGGTCGGGTTGTAGCCTGCGACCCCTTACGTTCTGTCCTGTGAGACCTTCAGCCATGACGCAGCCTGCTCCGATCATTCCCGTCATCGTCTGCGGCGGCGCGGGCTCGCGGCTCTGGCCGGCCTCGCGCGAATCCTTTCCCAAGCAGTTCATCGCGCTGCTCGGCGAGCAGTCGATGTTCCAGAAGACGCTGTCGCGCCTGTCGGGGGAGAATTTCGCGGCCCCGGTGATCATCACGCATGAGGATTTCCGCTTCCTGGTGCAGAGCCAGCTTCTGGCGCTCGGGATCAAGGGCGACATCCTGCTGGAGCCGATGCGGCGCGATTCCGGCCCCGCCATCGCGGCCGCGGCCGCCTTCGTCGAGCAGCGCCATCCCGGCACGACGATGATGGTGCTGCCCTCCGACCATCTCGTGACGGACACCTCGAGCTTCCAGCAGGCGGCGCTCCGCGGCGCGGGCGCGGCGACCGAGGGCCGGATCGTCACCTTCGGCATGATCCCGGACCAGCCGGCGACCGGCTTCGGCTACATCCATCCGGGCGCGGCGCTGCACGAGGGCGTCCACGGCGTCGAGCGCTTCGTCGAGAAGCCAGACGCCGAGACCGCCGCCCGCTACATCCGCGACGGCTATCTCTGGAACAGCGGCATGTTCCTGTTCCGCGCCGACGCCTTCCTGGCCGAGCTCGCCCGCTTCGAGCCGACCATGGTCGACGCCGCCAAAGCGGCGGTCGCGCAGGCGGACGGCGATATCGGCTTCCTGCGGCTGGACGGCGAGGCTTTCGCGCTCGCGCCGAAGAAGTCGATCGACTACGCGCTGATGGAGAAGACCAAGCTCGCCGTCGTGGTGCCGGCCTCCTTCGGCTGGTCTGACGTCGGCAACTGGTCGAGCGTCTGGGAGGCCTCGCCGCAGGACGCGCAGGGCAACGCCAGGAGCGGCGAGGTCGAGCTGCTCGACTCGAGGAACTGCTATGTCCAGACCAATGGCCCGCTGACCGTGCTGGTCGGCATGGAGGACGCCGTCGTCATCGTCGAGGACGACGCGGTCATGGTCGCCAATCGCGACAAGGCCGAACAGGTCAAGAAGGCGTTCGAGGCGCTGAAGGCGCGCAACCACCGCAGCGTGGTGTCCTCGCTCAGGGTCTACCGGCCCTGGGGCTACTACCAGACGCTCGATCTCGGCACGCGCTTCCAGGTCAAGCGCATCCTGGTCGATCCCGGCCAGAAGCTCTCGCTGCAGAGCCACCATCACCGCGCCGAGCACTGGGTCGTGGTGCAGGGCACGGCGCTCGTCACGCGCGACAAGGACGAGATCATGCTGCGCGAGAACGAGTCGATCTACCTGCCGCTCGGCTGCGTGCATCGCCTCGTCAACCCCGGCAAGATCCCGCTCGAGATCATCGAGGTCCAGTCCGGCTCCTATCTCGGCGAGGACGACATCGTCCGCTACGAGGACATCTACAACCGCAGCTGAGCCGGGTTCGGCCCGTGTCGTTACGGGCTGAACACCAGCACCAGGAAGACGAAGAACACCGAGAGGTGGACCGCGCCTTCCAGCATCGTCGTGCGCGTGCCGGTGAAGGTCAGCGTCGAGAGCAGGAGCGTCATCGCCAGGATGACCATGTTGGTCGCCGAGAGGCCGAGCGTCACCGCCTGGCCGGTGATCAGGCCGATCGTCAGCACGGCGGGCACGGTCAGCCCGAGCGTCGAGGCGGCGGCGCCGAGGCAGAGGTTGATCGCGCGCTGGAGCTGGTTGGCGGTGATCGCGCGCAAGGCCGCGATGCATTCCGGCGTGAACACCACCATCGCGATCAGGATGCCGCCGAGGGCGACGGGCGCGCCGAGCCGGGCGATGCCGAAATCGAGCACGGTCGCCAGGCTCTTGGCCAGGATCACGATCGGCAGGATGTTGGCGAGCAGCAGCACGACATGCGTGGCGGTCGATCGGTCGGTGCCGGCATGGGCCGGGCCGCCGACGCCGGTGATGTCCTTTTCGGCCTCGGGCTCCTGGAAGAAGGCGCTGTGCCGGCCCGTCTGCAGGATCAGGAAGGCGCCGTAAAGCGCGATGGTGAACAGCGAGAAGGCGATCGCCTGTCCGCTGGTCAAAGTGCCGTCCGGGGTCGATGTGGTGAAGTTCGGCAGGATCAGCGGGATCACGGTGAGCGGGATGATCACCGAGAGATAGGAGCCCGCGCCCTTCAGATTGTAGCGCTGCGAGAAATGGCGCAGGCCGCCGATCAGCAGGCCGATGCCGACGACGCCGTTGAGCACGATCATCAGCACCGCGAACATGGTGTCGCGCCCGAGCGTCGGCGCGCCCTTGGCGCCGAGCATCACCGCCGCGATCAGCGCGACCTCGATGATCACGATCGAGAGGGTGAGGATCAGCGTGCCATAGGGCTCGCCGAGCCGGTGCGCCAGCTCCTCGGCCTCGTGCACCACGCCGAAGGCCGACCAGATGATGACGGCGAGCAGCCAGCCGAAGACGAACGCGGACGGCAACGGCGCGCCGAGCATGCCCAGAAGGCTGTCCCCGAAGAACTGGAAGGCCAGGACGGAGGCCCAGGCGCAGGCCAGGCGGGCAGGCATCATGGTCACGCGGCGGACTCCTTCGGCGATGGCGGGGCAGGCCGCTACGGCGACAGGCCCTTCATCCATACGCCGCCGGCCGGCGAAAATTCAACCGCCGGCGAGCTTCGCGATGACATCGGCGGCGCGATAATTCGACGCGACGCCCTCCACCAGCATGGCGCGGCAGCGCGCATTGCCGGTCCGCAATCCCGCGATCGCCTGATAGCCCGGCGAGCGATACCAGGCACGGGCATCGGTCATGCTCGGGAACGAGACGACGACAAGGTCGCCGGGCCAGTCGCCCTCGACGATCTCGGGCGTCGCGCCATGAACGAGGAAGCGGCCGCCATGGGGCTCGAGCGTGGCGTCGATGGCCTGGAGATAGGCGAGGATGTCGGGCCCGATCCGGACGTCCTCGAGCTGGCAGACGGCGTAGGCGGTCATGGCAGGTCTCCCGATCGGCCGGGTCGGCCGGTGTCGGGGACCATGCAGAGCCTGCGGCGGCAGGTCGATTACCTGCGAGGTTAACGTCTGGAGCCACGTGCGCCCGGTCCCGCCCGGCCCGGTCAGTCGACCTTGAGCTTCCGCGCCAGCGGGCTCGCGACGTCGTCGGGCAAAGCCGCCGCCGGCTTGTCGGTCACGAGATATTGCGCGCGGGCCAGCGCCTCGAAGCGGCCGCCCTTGGCGACGAGTTCATCGAAGGCGCCCATCTCGATGACCTCGCCCTGCTCGAAGACGAGGATGCGGTCGGCGTTGCGGATCGTCGCCAGCCGGTGGGCGATGACGAAGGTGGTGCGGTCCTTCATCACCTCGTCGAGCGCCTTCTGGAGCTTGACCTCGGTCGCGGCGTCGAGCGCCGAGGTCGCCTCGTCGAGGATCAGGATCGGCGGGTTCTTGAGCAGGGCGCGGGCGATCGAGAGGCGCTGGCGCTCGCCGCCCGAGAGGGTGCGGCCGCGCTCGCCGACGAGCGTGTCGAGCCCGTCGGGCTGGCGCGCCATCACCTCGGTCGCCTGGGCGCGGTCGAGGGCGGCCATCATCTCGGCGTCGGTTGCGTCCGGCTTGCCGACGGTCAGGTTCTCCCGGATCGAGCGGGCGAACAGCATCGGCTCCTGGAAGACGACGCCGATGTTCCGGCGCAGCGAGAGCAGCGAGATCTCGCGGATGTCGACGCCGTCGACCGTGATCGCGCCCGATTGCGGATCGAAGGCGCGGTGCAGCAGGCCGAGCGTCGTCGACTTTCCGGAGCCGGTCGAGCCGACGATGGCGATGGTCTCGCCGGGATTGACCGAGAAGGTGACGTCCTTCACGGCGGCGCGCTTGCCGTCATAGGAGAAGGAGACGTCCTGGAACGCGACCGCGCCGGTCAGCCGGCCGGCGTCGGGTGCGCTGGCGACGTCGCGCACGGCCGGCAGCGTGTCGAGCACCTCGAAGAACTCGCGCATCTTCGGGGCCTGCATGAAGATGAAGTTCACGAAGGCGACGATCTGCTCCAGCCGCCCGACCAGCATGGTGGCGAAGCCCATGAAGGTGACGATCTCGCCCACCGTGGTCAGGCCCTGCATCAGGAGCCACGCGCCGACGACGAAGATCGAGAGCACCGTCAGCGTCGCCGAGGCGCGGGTCGCGACGGTGGCGATCGCCCACCACGACAGGACCGGCAATTGCGCCTCGAGCAGGCTGGCGATGGTCGAGCGCAGGCCGCGCACCTCGGCCTCGATGCGGGTGAAGCTCTGGATCACCGGGACGTTGCCGAGCGCGTCGGAGGCGCGTTCGGCGAGGTTGGAGTGATAGGCCTCGACATTGCTCTGGAGCCTGTCGGTCTTGCGCAGCACATAGGCCGTCAGCAGGCCGAACAGCATGACGAGCGAGATCAGCAGCAGGCCGAGCTGCCAGTTCTTCCACAGCGTGAAGGGCAGCAGGACGAAGAGCGCGACGAGGCTGGCGCAATGCTCGCGGAAGAAGGAGAGCCAGAGCGCCCACATGCCGCTGGTGCCGTCGAGCATCACCTTGAGCACGCGGCCGGAATGGGTCTGCGTGTGATAGGCGAGCGGCAGGGTCAGCGCGTGCTCGAAATAGTTCGCCATCACCGCCAGCCGCCGGCGATGGGCGAGGCGGTCGGAATGCAGCGAGACGAAGACCGAGGCCGCGATGGTGAACAGGCCGAAGCCGACCCAGGCCAGGATCAGGGCGTTGAGATCGCTCCAGGCGAGCGTCCGGCCGGAACCCTGCACGCTCGACAGCCTGTCGATCAGCGCGCCGAACAGCATCGGCTCGGCGAAGGCGGCGGCGGCGAGCAGGATGTTGGCGAGCGCCAGGATCAGCCCCAGCCGTTTTTCGGGGCCGAGCTCGCCGAGCACGCGGGCATAGATCGCAAACAACGACATCGTCTGAGCTTTAGCGGAGATGGCCGCGTGAACAAGCCCCCGACTTCATTGCGACGCTCGCCTTTCACCACCGAGGCGGGCCATGATGGCGCGATGACAGCATGCCTGCGCCGGGAGGCGCGCAGGAACCGCATCCTGCCGCGCGGACGCCATGATGGCGCGGGGCTTTCGCGGCTATGCGCGCGAATTGTGGCTTCACCCTCGCGCCGGAGCCCTACCCGAAGACGCGGTTCGATTTCGTCATCGAGTGAGGCGCAGGAGCATGCACGGCGCGACGATCAGGCGCTCAGCGGCACTGGCGCGAGGCGCAAGCCAAAGGCGTTCATCACCTTGAGGACCGTGCCGAATTCCGGATTGCCCTCGGCGCTCAAAGCCCGATAGAGCGCTTCGCGGCTGAGGCCGGTCTCGCGAGCGATTCGAGTCATGCCGATCGCCCGCGCCACATTGCCGAGCGCGCGTGAAAACAGCGCCGGGTCGCCATCCTCCAAGGCGGCGTCGAGATAAGCCGAGATCATTTCCGGCGTGTCGAGATGCTCTGAAGCGTCCCAAGGTCTGACGTCGATCGTCATCGCTTCTTGTCCTTCAATTCCCGCATGATCGTCTTTGCCCTGGCGATGTCGCGAGCCTGGCTGTCCTTGTCGCCATCGCAAAGAAGGATCACGATGGTTCGGTCGAAGCGGCCAAAGTAGATACGATTAGCCTGGCCCGGCGTCGATACGAATTTCGCTGACGCTGTCGCCGACCGATTCGACGTCGCCGACATTGCCGTCGGCGACGCGATCGAGCCGCGTCATTATCCTTGCCTTGGCTTTCAGATCGCGCAGCCCGTCCAGCCAGCGCGCGAAATCCTGGGCCTTTCGGACGATGATCACGGCCGAATTGTAACCTGTGGACTACATTTGTCAAATCACGGCGCGACGATCAGCGCCCAGTAGACCTGGTATTTCGAGCCCGGCGCATAGGCCGTGGCGATGCCCATGCGCGTCGCGCCCGGCGTCTTCATGACGCGGTCGTGCTGGGGCGAATCGCGCCAGCCGGAGAAGGCCTCGGCCAGGCGGCGATAGCCGGCCGAAAGGTTGGCCTCCGCGCCGGGCTGACCGCCGCGCGCGAGCCTTGCCTTCACGGCGTCGGTCTGCGCCGGCTTGTCGGCGGCGGCCATCGCGGCCGCCTCCTGTTCCGCGGCGGCCGACAGCGCCGGGTCGAGCGCGAGCGGTTTCAGGCCGGCGTTCATCCGGTAGGCGGAGACGACGGCGCGGGCCTCATCGGCGTCGACGCGGGCCGAGGCCGAGCCGAGATCGCGGTAGAAGGCCGGCTGGCCGGTGCGCGCCGGCTCCGCGCAGCCGGCGAGGTTGAGCACGGCGAGCGCGCCGGCGACCAGAGCCGGACAGGTCATCGGGCGCGCTCCCGCGGGGCGGGCAGGCTTGGGCCGAACAGGGCTGGGCATCGCGTCATTCCTTGCTGTCGTCCTTGCCGGCGAGCCTGGTCTCGGCCGGGTCGGGGTCCGGCCCCGGTTTCGGAGGCGGCTTCGGCTCTTCTTCGGGCTCGTCCTCGGCCGGCGCCTTGTTGCCGCGAACGGCGACGGGCTTTTTCGGCTGGGCCTTGCGCGCCGCGACCTCGCGGGAGACGGCGCTGGCGATGCCGGCCAGCGACTGCTCGATGCCCTCCAGCCCCTTGACCGTCATCTCGGCGGCCGGCGCGGCCGGCTCCATCTCGCTCAGGCGCTTGTGGATGACGAAGTTGAGGTCGCTGGTGACGCGGCCGACGATCTCGACGTCGTCGACGACGCAGATCAGGTCGAAATCCATCGTCGTGACGCCGAGCTTCTTGAACAGGATCGTCGGCGGCGGCTTCTGCTGCACGTCGCCATGGGCGCTCGCGGCGTCGCTCAGCATGGCGCGGACATCGCCGGGGTCGAGCGTGCGCGGCACGGTGATCGAGATCAGCACGCGGCCGGTCCGGTCGTTGCGGACGCGGTTGCGCACGACGCCGGAGACGAGGTTCGAGTTCGGCACGATCACCGAGGAGCGGTCGAAGGTCGCGATCTCGGTCGAGCGGACATTGATCTTCTTGACGATGCCCTCGGCGTCGCCGACCACGACCTGGTCGCCGACGCGGATCGGCCGCTCCCAGAGCAGGATCAGCCCCGAGACGAAGTTCGACACCACCGATTGCAATCCGAAGCCGATACCGACCGAGAGCGCCGAGGCGACCAGCGTCAGCCGCTCCAGGCTCAGGCCGAGCGAGGAGATGGCGAGCGCGACCGCGGCAATGTAGCCGACATAGCCGGATGCGGTCGTGATCGAGTTGCGCAGGCCGGTGTCGAGCCGCGTCGTCGGCAGGAACTTGCCTTCGAGCCAGCCCTGCAGCGTGCGCGTCGCGGTCAGGCCGAGCGCGAAGAGGACGCCCGCGATGACGATGGAGGAGAGCGAGACCGTGACCCCGCCGACCTGGAAGCCGAAGAAGGCGGCGCGCAGCGATGTGGCGAAATCGGCCGATTCGAGCCCCCAGGGCGCGAGCGCCAGGAGGAAGGCGATGATGATCAGGACGATCTTGAGCACGCCCGTGCCGACGACCGCGATCTTGTCGAGCGTCGCCGTGCGCAGGCCGATGCCGGCCTTCAGCGTCAGCGCGAGCCGGCCCTTGCCGGTCAGGGCGCGGTTGAGGCCCAGTTCGACGAGCTGGTGGAACAGCACGAAGAGGCAGGCGAGGATGCCGATCCAGAGCACCTGCTCGGTCAGGAAGGTGGCGAAGACGACATAGCCCGCAAGCGCCGCCAGCACGATCACGACGCCGACGACCCAGCCGAGGATGCGGACGGGGCCGAGGCTCGCGCCGTCGACCGGGACATAGGGGCCGAGACAGGCCTCCTCCTCGACCTCCTCGTCGTCGCGCAGCCGGTAGAGCCCGGCGATGAGCGTCAGCGCGAAGACGATGGCGAGGATGCCGCGCACCAGGATCGAGACCGCGAGCCCCGCGGCGATCGACTGCAGCCAGGCCTCCATCACCTTGCCGACCGACATGACCAGCGCAAGCGAGCCCGCGATCCAGACGACGACGCGCGCGGTGGAATCCATCACGCTGACGAGGCGGCGCTGCGGGTTGCCCGGCGCGAACAGCGCGTCGGCCAGCGCCTGGACGAAGGCGAAGATGGCGAGCCCGATCACGGCGGCCCAGATCACCGGCTGGATGCGCGGCGGCAGCAGGCCGGCGGTGTTGAGCGCCGAATAGATCAGCCAGCTCGCCAGCGCCGGCGGGGCCGCGCCCGCGACGATATGGGCGAAGGCGACATAGAGGCAGCGCAGGCTGCCGGCGCCCTCGGTCGCGCCCATGCGCGCCTTGAAGCGCGGCAGGTAGCGGGCGCGGGCGAGATAGAGCAGCACGGCGCCGAGAAAGGCGATCGCGACGAAGCCGCCGCGCACGCCGGACATGGCTTCGCCGACGACCGAGAGCCAGCCGCCGAAGATGTAGCCCGAGGCGCGCAGATCCTCGGGCAGCGTGGCCAGCGCGCTGCTCCAGACGTCCGGGCTCAGGATCGTCGGGCCGGCCGCGAAGAGCGCCCTGGCGAAGAGCTCGCGGCGCTTGTCGCCTATCGTTGTCTGCAACTGCTCGGCGGCGAGCAGGGCGGCGCGCGTGATCTTCATCGTCTCGTCGGCGTCGGCGAAGGCCTTGATCCGGGCGTCGCGCTCGCGCGCCACTTCGGCGCTTTCGGGCGGAGCCTTCGCCTCTGGCTTGGGGCCGAGCTGATCGAGCCTGAGCTTGGCCTGGTCGACGCGCGGCGCCTGCTCCTCGGAGAGCTGGCGCAACTGGTCGAGCACGGGCTGGAGGCGCAGGCGCTGGCGCTGCAATTCGGCGTCGGTCGCGCTCGGCGCGGCGAGCGTGGTCTCGATCTGGCCGAGTTCGGTGCGCAGGCCGTCGAGCCGGGCGCGGGCCGGGTTGGGCTCGGCGGTCTGGGCGAAAGCGTGCGTGGCGGCGAGCAGGAGGCAGGCGAGCCCGGCGAGCGCCACGAGCAGCGACGGCAACGTGCGCCCCCGGCGGCGATCAAGGCGCGCGGGAGCTTGGGGGGCAGCCATTCCGGTTCGACCTCGCTTTCGATGATTCGGTGCGGCTTCGACCCTCGCCCCAGCGGCCGCGGCAAGGCAAGACGAAGCAGAAAAATGCGTCTCGAGGAGCAATGCCGGAACCTTGCCGCTGAAATCCGTTTGCCGGCGGCCAGGCCATCACATTGCTGTGAGGGCGCGGCGGGCGACGGCGATGTCGCGAGCCCTCTTCGACGACAAAGGGGACGCGATCATGGCGCGCAAGCGGCAAAGCGGCCTCATATCCCAAGGTTTCCCGATATTCGGCGCCGTTCGGCCGGCTGCCTCGCGACTTCGGCGCCGACTTCGGCGGCGCTGGCCTGCCGGGCCGTTCTGCGTTTTGATCTGGTCGAGACAAAAACAGGTCGCATGTCGGTCGGACAAGCGGCCCTCGACCGGCGAGGCGCGCACGCACTCTCGCCGCCCTTCTCATAGCGACCCGGGAGGTTTGCGGTGGCGAAGCTCAATGTGAACGGCAAGACGATCGACGTGACGGTGGCGGACGATACGCCGCTGCTCTGGGCGATCCGCGAACAGATCGGCCTGACCGGCACGAAATATGGCTGCGGCGTCGCCCAATGTGGGGCCTGCACCGTCCATATCGACGGCGTCGCGACCCGATCCTGCGCGATGCCGGTCTCAGGCGTCACGGCAGAACAGAAGATCGTCACCATCGAGGGTCTCTCGCCCGACGGCACGCATCCGGTGCAGCAGGCCTGGATCAAGCACGACGTGCCGCAATGCGGCTTCTGCCAGAGCGGCATGATCATGGCGACCGCGGCGCTGCTGCAGGCCAATCCCAAGGCGACCGAGGCCGACATCGCCAGCGAGATCACCAATATCTGCCGTTGCGGCACCTATGCCCGCGTCAAGACGGCGATCCTGGACGTCGTCGCCAGCGGCGCGCTCGGCCGCGGTTGAAGGGAGAACGATCATGACCGTCTCGACCGGAACCACCGCCTTCCGCCCCTCGCGCCGCAGCCTGCTCGCCGGCTCCGCCGCGGCCACGGGCGCCTTCACCTTCGGCTTCGCCATCCCCTTCGGCGACGGGGCCGTGGCGCAGGCCGCCAATCCCGAGATCAACGCCTGGGTGGTGATCCAGCCCGACGACAAGGTGGTGATCCGCATCGCCCGTTCCGAGATGGGGCAGGGCACGCTGACCGGCCTCGCCCAGCTCGTCGCCGAGGAGCTGAACTGCGACTGGGCCAAGGTCACGACCGAATATCCGACGCCGGGCCAGAACGTCGCGCGCAACCGGGTCTGGGGCAATTTCTCGACCGGAGGCAGCCGCGGCATCCGCGAATCGCACGACTATGTCCGCAAGGGCGGCGCGGCCGCGCGGATGATGCTGATCCAGGCGGCGGCCAACGAGTGGAAGGCGCCGGCGGCCGAATGCTCCGCCGAGAAGAGCGTGATCACGCACAGGGCGTCCGGCCGCTCGCTGCGCTACGGCCAGGTCGCGGCCGCCGCCGCCAAGATCGAGGCCCCGAAGGATGTGCCGCTCAAGGATCCCAAGGACTGGACCGTCGCCGGCAAGCCGATCGCGCGGCTCGACACGGCCGACAAGACCAATGGCAGCAAGATCTACGGCATGGACTTCAAGCTGCCGGGGATGCTCAACGCCGCGATCAGGGACTGTCCCGTCTTCGGGGGCAAGGTGAAGAGCTTCGAGGCCGCCGCGATCAAGGACATGCCCGGCGTCAGGCATGTGCTCCCCGTCGGCGACAGCGCCGTCACCGTCGTCGCCGAGACCTGGTGGCAGGCCAAGACCGCGCTCGACGCGCTGCCGATCGTCTGGGACGAGGGCGAGCACGCCAAGGTTTCCAGCGCCAGCCTCGCGGCCTGGCTGAAGGAGGGGCTGGATGCGCCGACCGCCGTGGTCGGCAATTCCAATGGCGACGTGAAGGCCGCGATCGCCAATGCGGCGCGGACCATCGAGGCGACCTACAGCTATCCGTTCCAGAACCATGCCTGCATGGAGACGATGAACGCGACGGCGCTCTACACGGCCGAGAAATGCGAGGTCTGGACGCCGACGCAGAACGGCGAGGCGGCGCTGGCGGCAGCGTCGGAGGCGTCCGGCCTGCCCATCGCCAGATGCGAGGCCTACAAGATCGACCTCGGCGGCGGCTTCGGCCGGCGCGGCGCGGTGCATGACTGGGTCCGCCAGGTCGTCGCCATCGCCAGGCAGATCCCCGGCACGCCGGTGAAGCTGATCTGGTCGCGCGAGGAGGACATGCTGCATGGCCGCTTCCACCCGCTGACCCAGTGCAAGCTGACCGGCGCGCTCGACAAGGACGGCAACCTGACCGGGCTGCATATGCGCATCTCGGGCCAGTCGATCGTCGCCGGCATCTTCCCGCAGAACATCCAGAACGGGCGCGATCCGGCGGTCTTCCAGGGGCTCAACCCGCCCGGCCCCGAGGCCTCGCTCGGCTATTCGGTGCCGAACCTGCTGATCGACCACGCCATGCGCAACCCGCATGTGCCGCCGGGCTTCTGGCGCGGCGTCAACCTCAACCAGAACGCGATCTATCTGGAATCCTTCATGGACGAGCTGGCGCATGCGGCCGGCAAGGATCCGCTCGAATTCCGCCGCGCGCTGATGAAGAACCATCCGAAGCATCTCGCCGTTCTCAACGCCGTCGCGGAAAAGGCCGGCTGGGGCACGAAGCTGCCCGACGGCGTCTTCCGCGGCATCTGCCAGACCATGGGCTTCGGCTCCTATGTCGCGGCCGTCGCCGAGGTCTCGGTCAGCGCGGAGGGCAAGCTCAAGATCCACCGCATCGTCGCCGCGACCGACCCGGGCCATGCCGTCAACCCGGCGCAGATCGAACGCCAGGTCGAGGGCTCCTTCGTCTACGGCCTGTCGGCCTCGCTCTATGGCGAGATCACGATCAAGGACGGCCGCGTCGAGCAGGAGAACTTCGATACCTACGAGGTGATGCGGCTGGAGGCGATGCCGGCGGTCGAGACCGTGATCGTGCCGTCCGGCGGCTTCTGGGGCGGCGTCGGCGAGCCGACGATCGCGGTCGCGACGCCGGCCGTGCTGAACGCGATCTTCGCGGCGACGGGAAAACGCATCCGCAACCTGCCGCTGAAGAATGCCGATCTGCGCAAGGCCTGAGGCCTTGGCCGCGAAGCCTGCTCCCTCCCCGCCGCAAGCGGGGGGAAGGGGACAGGGCGGAGACGCGGCGAGGTTGAGCGTGCTGCTTATTGCGTTTCTGTTTCTTGGCGTTTCGCAAACAGCCTCGGCGCTCGAACGCTACCAGGTCGTCGGCGACGCCATCCCGCAGCCGCTCGGCGGGCTTGCCGGCGATATTGCACGCGGCGCGGCGCTGGTGCGCGACCGCGAGCGCGGCAACTGCCTGATCTGCCATCGGGGCGCCGATCCGGCCGAGCCGTTCCAGGGCACGATCGGGCCGCCGCTGAAGGGCGTGGGCGCGAGGCTCGATGCCGGCCAGATCCGGCTGCGGCTGGTCGACGCATCGCGGCTCAACCCGCGGACCGTGATGCCGCCCTATTTCCGGACGGAAGACCTGCATGATGTCGCAGCCGCCTATCGCGGCAGGCCGGCGCTTTCGGCACAGGAGATCGAGGATGTCGTCGTCTATCTCGCCTCGCTCGACCTTGAGTGAACCGAGCCGCCGCGCGGCGCTGGCGGGCGCCGCCGCCGGACTCGTCGCCCTCGGCTTGCCAGGGCTTGCCTCCGCCGCCGGCACGGCCGAGCTCTCGGAATTCGTCGCGCGCGTCACCGAGGGCGCGGTTCCGCTGCGCGAGGGCGTGACGCTGTCGATCCCGCCATTGGTCGAGAACGGCAATTCGGTCGATGTCCGGGTCGCGGTCGAGAGCCCGATGACGGAGCAAGACCATGTCCGCTGGATCCACCTGATCGCCGACAGAAATCCGTTTCCGGACATGGCGCGATTGCATCTCGGCCCCCGCGCCGGCCGGGCCGAGATCGCAACGACGCTGCGTATGGCGCAATCGCAGACGGTGACGGCGGTGGCGGCGCTGAGCGACGGCCGCTTCGCGATGGCGCAAGCCGATGTCGTGGTGACGCTGAGCGCCTGCGTCGACGGCGGCTGAGGAGCAAACCCATGTTCAATGCCCGCATCACCATGCCGGCCGAGGCCAAGGCCGGCGAGATCGTCGAGATCAGGGTGCTGACCCGTCACCCGATGGATCGCGGCGGCCAGTCCGACGGCAAGGGCGGCACCGTGCCGCGCAAGATCCTGAACCGGCTGACCGCGACCTATGCCGGCGAGCAGATCTTCCGCTTCGATATGAACACCGGCGTGGCCGCTAACCCCTTCGTCTCGTTCACGACGCGGGCGGTGGCGACCGGCGACATCGTCTTCGAATGGCGCGAGGATGGCGGGGCGACCTATACCCGCACGGCCAGGCTCGCCGTGACGTGAGGCGGCTCGCCGCCGGGCTCGGCATGCTTGGGCTGCTGGCCTCGCCGGCGGCCGCCGAGATCAAGTCGGGCTCGGAGTTCCTCTCGCCCGAGATGGTCCGCCAGCAGGCCGACGAGACGCGCAATCCGGGCTTCTTCTGGGTCGAGCAGGGCGAGGAGCTGTTCTCCAGGCGGCCCCCGCAGGGACAGGCTTGCGTCGCCTGCCATGCCGAGCCGCGCCAGAGCCTGCGCGGGACGGCGACGCGCTATCCGCAGGTGGACGGCGGCCGCCTGCTCAATCTCGAAGGGCGCATCGAGCAGTGCCGGGTCGAGCGGCAGAAGCAGCCGGCCTTCGGCCATGAGAGCGCCGACCTGCTGGCGATGACGGCCTATATCGCCTCGCTTTCGCGCGGTCTGCCGATGGATGTCGCGACCGATGG
The DNA here is from genome assembly GCF_058807355.1 of Allobosea sp. GW821-FHT12C12. Classification (NCBI taxonomy): domain Bacteria; kingdom Pseudomonadati; phylum Pseudomonadota; class Alphaproteobacteria; order Hyphomicrobiales; family Alloboseaceae; genus Allobosea; species Allobosea sp. GW821-FHT12C12. Next base: position 367,262 of record NZ_JBXAQP010000001.1, on the reverse strand, counting down.
CGCGGCAAAACCGTTCTACGAGGCTGGGAAGGCGTTCTTCGAGCGCCGGCAGGGCCAGCTCAACCTGTCCTGCCAGCAATGCCATGACGGGCTGGTCGGCCAGAAGCTGCGCGGCGACACGATCAGCCATGGCGCCGGCACCGGCTACCCGGCCTATCGGCTGGAATGGAACAATGTCGGCTCTCTGCATCGCCGCCTGCGCGCCTGCTCGCTCGGCGTGCGGGCGACCCAGTTCGATTACGGCGCGCCGGAGTATCTGGCGCTGGAGCTTTACCTCGCCGGGCGGGCGAAGGGGCTGCCGGTCGAGACGCCGGCGATCAGGCGCTGACCTCGCCTCGTTCGGGCGCTATAGGCTGACAGGATGCGAATTCTCTCCGTCCTGATCTCCGCGATCCTCTGGGCCAATGGCGCGTTGGCCGAACCTGCGGCCGAAGCGCCCGTGGCCGGCGCTGCGCCACCGTCCGCCTTCGTCCTGAAGAACACCGAGGTCCGCACCATCCGGGCGAAGGCGCTGGAACGCGACTACGAGATCTATGTCTCGCTGCCGGACTCCTATCGCTCGCAGCCGCGCCGGCGCTTTCCGGTGCTCTACGTCACCGATGCCGACTATGCCTTTCCGCTGGTGCGCAGCATCGCCCAGCGCGTCGGCAACCGGGCGCAGGGGCTGGAGGAATTCATCCTCGTCGGGCTGTCCTACGCCATCGGCGACAGCCGCGAGTTCAGCCGCCGGCGCGACTACACGCCGACGCCAAACGGCGAGAAGACGCGCGATCCCGAAGGCAGGCGGCCGCTCTTCGGCGAGGCGGAGGCCTATCGCCGCTTTCTCGCCGAGGAGCTGATGCCGTTCGTGGCCGCGACCTACCGCACCGATACGACGCGCAGCATCTATGCCGGCCATTCCTATGGCGGGCTGTTCGGCCTGCATGTGCTGTTGACCCAGCCTGCGATGTTCTCGCACTACATCATCGGCAGCCCGTCGCTCTGGTTCGACCGGCGCGTGATGTTTGCGCGCGAGCGCGCCTATGCCGAGGCCAATCGCGACCTGAACGCGCATGTCCTGATGGCGATCGGCTCCTTCGAGACGGTCAACCCGGCGTCGGACGACCGGCGCTACAGCCGCAAGCTCGACATGGTCGCCGATTTCCGCGCCTTCGAGCAGGCGCTGCGCGGGCGCAACTATCCGGGCCTCAGGCTCACGACCGAGGTGGTCGGCGAGGAGGACCACCTCACCGCCTTCCCGGCGATCGTGACGCGCGGTCTGCTCTGGGCGCTGCCGGCCAGCCGGCGCTGAGGCTTTTGGGTCTGAAGCGCTTTCTTCGCGCCGACAGGATCCTGCTTCGCTTGAAAACGCCTGGATCAGCCCTTCTTCGGCTTTGCCCGGTTCTCGTAGCTCGCGTTGCCGAGCCCGGTGCCGATGGTCAGAACGGCCCAATGGGCGACGTCCTGCATGCCGGGCCTCTCGCTCAGCCCCTGGATGACGGCGTCGTTGTGCATGGCCACGTGAGTCTCGTGGCCGCCGATCTCGGGCACCATCTCGCGAATGCTGTCGACCAGGTTGAAGCGGCTGCTCTCCCAGTTGCCGGGCAGGTTCTGCGCGCCGCGGTCGATCTGGCCATGCGGCTCGATCAGGCCGGGGCAGCCGACGCCGATGAAGGGCGCGACTTTCAGCCCCGCCTTCTGCGCCTTCCGGATCTGCTCGTTCAGCATCTTGCCGAGTCGCTTGATCGCCTCGTCGCGGCTCGGCTCCTCGTCGATGTGGCGCCAGAGTTCCGACTCCCGGACGCGAGCCCTGCTCAGATCCGGGGCCTTGTCCTGGCGCAGTTCGACGATGCCGGCGCGGATGTTGGAGCCGCCGATATCGACCGCGACCAGGCTGTCATACGCCCCGAAGATCCAGGGCGGCGCGAGATGGGCCGAGCCGACGAGGCCGGCCTCGTCGGGGTGATGGCCGATCGGGACGAGGTCGATCCCGATGCCCTCGGTATGCATGATGACGCCGGCCCTGCCGATGGCGAGTTCGCCGACGCGGCTCTCGCGAAAGCCGCCGCCGACCACGATACGCTCGACGGGAGCCCAGGACTTCACCTTGACGAAGCGGCGGATGACGAAGGCGAGCGACTGGGCGAAGCGCTCGATCGCGCTCAGCACCAAAGCGGCCTCGCGGACCTCGCCCTCCCTGAGCAGAGCGTCGAGTTCCTTCTTGCCGATGGCGGCGGTGTCGCCTTCGAGCGGGTCGTCGCCGCTCTTGCGCAGATGCGAGCGCAGCGCGTCGAGATGGTCGACGAAGGCGTTGCGGCTCGCCTTGTCGCCGACGAAGCCGTCCTGGTCGCGGATTTCGAGATTATAGCTCGTGACCCTGACCGAGGGCAGGTCGGCGGCGCCATGCGGCCCGCGCGCGATCTCGTCCCTGGTGACCTTGGCCGTTGCCGATGGCATCGTCGCGTTCCCCCTCTCGCCTCGTCGTTGCTTACGAACGCCCCGGCGCTCGCCGAGGTTCCGTGCCGGGCGCATGGGGCGTCCGCGTGAGCCATGTCCTTGGCCGCCGATGGATGGTTGACCTCGGCGAGAGATCGCGCTCCATGTCGGGCCGGCGCGACAGCGCCGCCGCTGGGGAGGAACAATGCTGGAATTCATCTTTCGGGCGGTGCTGACCGGCGCCGGTGCGACGGCGCTGATTGATCTCTGGGCGCAGCTCCTGAAGCGCACCGTTGGCTGGCCCACGACGAACTGGGCGATGCCCGGTCGCTGGGTCGGACATCTGCCGCGCGGCACGGTCGTGCACGAGGACATCGCCGCGGCCGAGCCCGTCGCGAACGAACTCGCGATCGGCTGGATCTTCCATTACGCGGCGGGCATCCTCTTCGCCGCCGTGCTGCTGGCGATCTGGGGCCTCGACTGGGCCCGCAACCCGACCTTCGGGCCGGCGCTGACCGTCGGTCTCGTCACGGTCGGCCTGGGCTGGTTCGTCCTGCAGCCCGGCATGGGCGCCGGCATCGCGGCCTCTAAGAGGCCCAACGCCAGCATGATCCGGCTGATGAACGTCGTCAGCCACACCGTCTTCGCGATCGGGCTCTACGGCACCGCGCTGCTGATCCGCTGAAACCCCCGCGTCACAGGTCGAGGATGCGGGTCTCGTAGGCGTAGAGCCGGCGGAAGCCGAGGCTCCGATAGAGCGCGATCGCGACCGCATTGGTCTGGTCGACCTGCAGATAGGCATGGGCGCAGTCCTGGACCCTGGCCCAGGAGACCAGCCCCTTGACGAGGCGGCGGCCGAGGCCGTGGCCGCGATGGGCAGGGTCGACCACGACCGAGCCCATCTCGGCCATGCCGCGCTCGGCGACGCTCATGCCGTAGGCGACCGGCTCGCCGGCGATCAAGAGCGTCGCGAAGGCCGCGGGCAGGCGGACTTTCTCGACGATGGCGGCGAGCTGCTCGGCATTGGTCTTGTTGCCGCTCTGGCGGGCCGCGACGCCGGCGATCCAGTCGGCGCTGGGGGCAGCCTCGATCTGCAGTTCGGGCTCGAACTCCGGCGTCACCGCAGCGAGCGGGGCGATCAGCCCGAAGGAGGCGTCCCTGATGCGATAGCCGCGCGCCAGCACGGCCTCGCGCGTCCTGTCCCCGGTCAGCGGCGTCAGGCGGATGCAGGGCTGCAGGCCGTCGGCGCGGTAGAGCTCCGCGATCAGGTCGAGCATCGTCTCGTCGAGCTCGGCCCCCTGCCGCAGGGGCGTCGCGGCATTGGCGCGGCCGGAATAGCCGTTGGCGAAGCGGATCACCCAGTCGCCCATCACCAGCGTCGAGACGGCGGGCCAGGCGTTGACGATGCGGCGCTCGCATTCGAGCGTCAGCTCCAGATCGGCGGGATCGTCGCGTTTTCCGGTCGCCATCAGTCCTCGGCCTTTCGCGGGGTCGGCCGCCAGCCGGGCGGCGCCATCTCGAAGCCTGCAAAAGCGAAGCCGGGCGCGACCGTGCAGCCGACCAGGGTCCAGGCGCCGAGCGAGGTCGCGCTCTGCCACCAACCGGCCGGCACGACGAATTGCGGGCGCTGGCCGGATTCGAGGTCGGCGCCGAGATGATGGGCCGAGGCGTCGTGGCCGTTCGGCGAGACGCTGATCACCAGGGGCGCGCCGGCGTAATGGTGCCAGATCTCGGCGGCGTCGACGCGGTGCCATTGCGAGATTTCGCCGGTATCGAGCAGATAGTAGATCGCGGTCGAATGGCCGCGCCCCTCCGGCCCGGCCTCGTCGCGAAAGGTCTCGCGATAATGGCCGCCCTCGGGATGGGGCCTCAGCTCCAGGAGCGCGATGACCTCGGCCGCGCCGAGTTCGTTCAGGGAGGTGCTCATCGCGGCTCAAAAACGGTTCTTGGCTTCGCGCATCGCCGCGAAAACCTCGCCGGCCGGTGCGCCGGACAGGTTCACGGCCGCCGCGAGCGCCGGCTCCCCCGCCCGGAAGAACGGGTTCGTCGCCTTCTCCTCGCCGATCGTCGTCACGGCCCAGAAGCGGCCTTCCGCCCTGGCGTCCCCGGCTTCCTTCAATCGCGCCGCGACCGCCGGGTTGGCCTTGTCCATCGCGGCGGCGAAGCGGGCGTTCGGGAGGGTGTAGTCGTGGCCGGCGATCAGCCTGACATCGTCGGGCAGGCTCATGATTCGGCTGAGCGATCTCCACATCGCGCCCATCTGGCCGGGCTGGACCCGGCCGCAGCCCATCACGAAGACGACGTCGCCGACCAGAGCGAGTTTTGCGCCCACGCTGGCGAAGGTCAGGTGGCCGTCGGAATGGCCGGGCGTGTGCCAGATCTCGAAGCTGGAACCGCCGAGCGGGACCGTGTCGCCGTCTTTCAGGATGCGGTCGAGCGGGGCCGAGCCGGCGGCATCCGCCGGGCCGCAGACTTTTGCGCCGGTCGCCGCCTTCAGCTCGGCGACGCCTTGCGTGTGGTCGGCATGGGCGTGGGTCACGAAGATGTCGGTGATCGTCAGGCCCTTCTCGCGCGCCGCCGCCAGAACCTGGCCGGCGTCCGGCGCGTCGACGGTAGCGCAGGCCCTGCTCGCCGGATCGAACAGCAGCGCGCCGGCATTGTCGCTGAGCGTGCGGAAGACGTGGATATCGAGCATGGCGGGCTCCGGGGGGAGTAGGCAATGGGGCAGTCGCGATCGGGAACCTTACTGGGCTACGGCGTCGCGGCGATCAAGCCTCGTCGGGCGGCCGCGACCGCCGACCGCCCATCGCCGACTGCTTCTCTAGCCCGCGCCCTTGCGTCCCGCGTGGCCGCACCACATCTTGCGCGTCCATGCCGATCGATGTCGTCGACCTGCGCGCCTTCTACGCCAGCCCGCTCGGGCATGTGGCGCGGCGTTTCGTCGGGCGGGCGATGCTGCGATTCTGGCCGGATTGCGCCCGCCAGCGCGTGCTGGGTCTGGGCTTCGCGACGCCGTATCTTTCCGTGCTCGGCGTCGGCGCGGAACGCGCCTTCGCCTTCATGCCGGCGGCGCAGGGCGTGGTGCATTGGCCGTCCGACGGGCTCTCGGCCTCGGCTCTGGTCGAGCCGACCTTGCTGCCGCTGCCGACGGCGTCGGTCGACCGGGTCATTCTCGTCCATGCGCTGGAGGAGACCGAGAGCCCCGACGATCTGCTCGACGAGGTCGGGCGCGTGCTCAGTCCCGGCGGGCGGCTGCTCGTCGTCGCGCCCAACCGGCGCGGTCTCTGGGCCCGGATGGACGGCACGCCGTTCGGCCATGGCCGGCCGTTCAGCCGCTCGCAGCTCGAGGCGCTGATGCGCGGCGCCGAGTTTTCGCCCGAGCACTGGAGCGAGGCGCTTTATGTGCCGCCGCTGAAACGAAGACTGCTGATGCGCTCGGCCGCCGCCTGGGAGCGGGTCGGGGCGGGGTTGTCCCTGCCGCTTGCCGGCGTGCACGTCATCGACGCGACCAAGCAGGTCTATCGCCGCGCGCCGCTGCGCGCGACCCGGCGCAGCTTCGCCTTCCGGCCGATCCTGCTGCCGCAGCCATCTCCGCGCCATTCCGGCGACGCCGCAAGCCTGCCGCCGGGTTGACAAGCGCTCTTGCGCGCGGCCAAGGTCCGCCGCTTTCGCGGACCGGGGCCGCCTCGCGCTCGCCGAGCGCAGGCTCATCCGGCGCGGCCTCCGAACTGGATCACGATGCGAAGCTATCTGGATTTCGAGAAGCCGGTCGCCGAAGTCGAGGCGAAGGCCGACGAGTTGCGTGCGCTGGAGGCGAAGGGCGAAGGCTACTCGCTGGCCGAGGAGATCGGCAAGCTCGACGCCAGGGCGAGCCAGGCGCTGAAGGATCTCTACGCCGCGCTGACCCCCTGGCAGAAGACGCTGGTCGCGCGCCATCCGCAGCGGCCGCATTTCAAGGACTATTGCGCCGCGCTGATCACCGACTTCACGCCGCTGGCCGGCGACCGCGTCTTCGGCGAGGACGAGGCGATCGTCGGCGGTTTCGGGCGTTTCCGGGGCGAGGCGGTCTGCGTCATCGGCCAGGAAAAGGGTGATTCGACCGAGACCCGGATCCGGCACAATTTCGGCATGCCCAAGCCCGAAGGTTATCGCAAGGCGGTGCGCCTGATGGAGCTGGCCGACCGCTTCGGGCTGCCGGTGCTCAGCTTCATCGACACCGCCGGCGCCTATCCCGGCATCGAGGCGGAGGAGCGCGGCCAGGCCGAGGCGATCGCGCGCTCGACGGAAGCCTGCCTCGGCCTGCGCACGCCCAGCGTCGCCCTCGTCATCGGCGAGGGCGGCTCGGGCGGCGCGATCGCGATCGCGGCCGCGAGCAAGGTGATGATGCTGGAGCACGCGATCTATTCGGTGATCTCGCCGGAGGGCGCGGCCTCGATCCTGTGGCGCGACACCGGCCGCGCCCAGGACGCCGCGACCGGCATGAAGATCACCGCGCAGGATCTGCTGAGATTCGGCATCATCGACCGGATCATCGCCGAGCCTGTCGGCGGCGCGCATCGCGATCCGGAGGCCGCGCTCGCCCGCGCGGGCGAGGCGTTGGCCTCGTCGCTGGCCGATTTCGCGGGATTGAGCAGCGACGAGATCGTCGATCGCCGCGCCGAGAAATTTCTCGCGATCGGCCGAAATCTGTGAGCGTGTCGGCGGTCGGCAAGTCCGCGCACCCTGGCGTCGCCGCTTCCTACCATGTAGCCATGTCGGAAGGGATCGTGGCAAAGGAGAGGCGAGGGCTAACGCCTCGACAGGAGTCGTGACGGCGCGATCGGACCGTCCTGCACAGCCAGAGGCCGTGCTTCGGCAGGCCGTTCGATGGGATCGACGTCGTGGCGATCAAGCAACTCGCGATCCTGGCTTTTGTCGCATTGGCCGTCGGCGCCTGCGAGGAGGACCGTTATCGCGGTTCAGCCAGACACGACGTTCCGATCCCGTCGGCCACCTATGCGATCGGCCCGGCCCAGATGAATCAGCCGGTCGCCGCCCGTGCGGGCCGGCCCGCGACGCCCTGATAGGTTGAGCGCCGCGTCGTCATGCGTGTAGCCGTGGCGCAAATGCAACATGGCGCTGCTTTGTCGCGCCCGCCTGTTTGGAAGGCGTGAAAATACGGTTCGGACGAGCTTTATGCTTATTCGCTGGGCGATCTGCAAAAAACCTATCCTTGCCGATTTAGGTCTTTGGCTGGCTTGATCATGACGAAAGCGCGGCGATCTTCGCGCGGATTCGGTCATATCACGGAGCTGAAGATGGCTTTTGGATTCTCCCGTCCGTCGGTTGCCTGCGCCGTTCTCCCGCTGAGCCTGCTCGCCGGCGCCGCCCACGCCTCCGACCTGCCGAGCCGCAAGGGCGCGCCGGTCGCCCCGCTTCCGCCCGCGATCACCTGGATCGACGCCGCGATCAGCGTCAAGGCGCTGACTGACTACAACTTCCGCGGCATCTCGCAGAGCGACCGCAAGCCGGCCGGCCAGGCCTCGGTCGAACTGCAGTTCTACGACAACCTGTTCTATGCCGGCGTGTTCGGCTCCACGGTCGACCTCGCCACCAGCCCGGCGGCGGAAGTCGACTTCTTCGCCGGCATCCGGCCGAAATTCGGTCCGGTCACCTTCGATTTCGGCGTGATCCAGTACTACTATCCCTCCGAGAAGCAGTTCATCGACCCGCTCGGCGTATTCTGGACGCCGAAGAACACCGAGTTCACCGAGCTCGTCGGCAAGGTCTCCTACAACTACCAGGACAAGCTCGCCGTCGGCGCCAACGTCTTCCATGCATGGGACTGGCTCGGCACAGGCGCGGATGCGACCTACGCCTCGGTCACCGCCAAGTACAACCTGCCCTTCCTCGAAGGCCTCGCCGTCTCCGGCGAATTCGGCCACTACTGGATCGGCAAACCGAACCTGAGCATCTACTTCCCGACGCCGGTCAATCTGCCCGACTACAATTACTGGAACGTCGGCGTGTCCTACACCTACAAGAACATCACCGCCGATGTTCGTTACCACGATACTGATCTGTCGAAGACCGAATGCTTCGCGCTGACCGCCGATCCGCGCGGCGTGGCTCGCGGCAATGCCGGCGGCCGCTTCAGCTCCAACTGGTGCAGCCCCTCCGTCGTCGCCTCGCTCTCCTTCGACATCACGGCGAGCAGCATCGGCATCTTCGCCCCGAAGTAAGCGCGGCGCAAGACGGTTCCATCGAGTTCGTCGTCCCGCAAGCGACCTCTCCCGTCATGGCCGGGCTTGTCCCGACCATCCACGTCTTCGATGGCTCGGCGTCGCGAGACGTGGATGCCCGGCACGGGGCCGCGCATGACGACTGGTGCTCACACCCAGCCCATCAGCTCCCGCTGCACCACCTCGGTGATGGCGCGCATGCCTTCCTCGCTATCGTTCAGGCAGGGCAGATAGGCGAAGTGCTCGCCGCCATGCTCGATGAAGATCTCGCGATTCTCGACGTCGAGTTCCTCCAGCGTCTCCAGGCAATCGGCCGAGAAGCCGGGCGCGACGATCGCGAGCGATTTCGTGCCGGCCTCGGCCAGCGCCTTCACGGTCTCGTCGGTATAGGGCTGGAGCCATTCGGCCGGGCCGAAGCGCGACTGGAAGGTCAGTCTGAAGCGCTCCTCGGGCAGGCCGAGTTCCTCGCGCAGCAGCCGCCAGGTCTTGGCGCACTGGCAATGATAGGGGTCGCCCTTGAGAAGGTATTCCTTCGGCATCCCGTGAAAGGAGCAGAGGATCACCTCAGGCTCGAAATCGAGCTTGCCGAGCGAACCCCGGATCGAGTCGGCCAGCGCCGCGATGTAGACCGGGTCGTCGTGATAGGGCGGCGCGACGCGCACGGCCGGCTGCCAGCGCATCTCCATCAGCGCGCGAAAGGCCTGGTCGCAGGCCGTGGCCGAGGTCGGCGCGGCATATTGCGGGTAGAGCGGCACCAGCAGGATGCGATCGCAGCCCTGGGCGAGCAGCGCGTCGAGGCGGCTCTTCACGTCGGGAAAGCCGTAGCGCATCGCCCAGTCGAAGACGACGCGTTCGCCGGTCAGCGGCTTGAGGCGCGCCTCAAGCTGTTCGGTCTGCGAGCGGGTGATCGTCTTGAGCGGGCCCTCGTTGCGCTCGTTGTTCCAGATCGAGGCGTAGTCCTTGCCCTTGCGGCCGGGCCGCGTCGTCAGGATGACGAGGTTGAGCAGCGGCCACCAGATCCAGCGCGTCGTCTCGATCACGCGGCGGTCGGAAAGGAACTCCTTGAGATAGGCCCGCATCGGCCAGTAATCGGTTCCTTCCGGCGTGCCGAGATTCATCAGGAGCACGCCGATCCGCCCGGCCCTGACCGAAGGGTGATCGGCCGGCAGCTTGACTGCGCGCATGTCGGTGGCCGGCTTGGTCGCGACGGTCATGGTCTCAGGGTTCCTTTCCTCGTGATTTAGACGAGTTGAAGGTTTCGTCCAGTCATCGCGCGGCCTTGCGGCACGGATGCGACATCGCATGACCGGCCCCCCATCATCGGCGCGACGGGCTGGTCTTCCCGGCTCGGCTCTTGCTAGTCTGTAGCGGTTCTCAGAAGAAGGCTCGCCCGATGACCAAGCTCACCCGCCGCAATGCGCTCGGCGTCATCGCCGCGCCGGCCGCGCTCGCCGCCACCGCTCCCGCGGCGATCGCGCAGACGCCGGCGCCGGCCTTCACGCTGCTGCTCGTCAACGACATCTACAAGATGAGCGACGACAAGGGCAAAGGCGGCTTCGCCCGCGCCGCCGGCATCGCCAGGGTCGAGCGCGCCAAGGGCGTGCCGCTGCTGTTCTGCCATGCCGGCGACTGCTACTCGCCCTCGCTGATGTCGGGCTTCGACCAGGGCGCCCATATCGTCGCGATGCAGAACAGGATGGGGATCGACGTCTTCGTGCCCGGCAACCACGAATTCGACTTCGGCAAGGAGAACTACCTCAAGCTGACCGCGGCGCAGACCTATCCGACCTTCGCCGCGAACCTGCGAGACGCGGCCGGCAATGTCCTGCCCGGCCACAAGGACTCCCAGATCTTCGAGCTCGGCGGCCTCAAGGTCGGCGTCATCGGCACGACCTACGACCCGACGCCGCAGCTTTCCAATCCGGGCGACCTGAAATTCTCCTCCACGATGGAGGCGCTGCGACGCGAGGCGCGGACGCTGAAGACGCAAGGGGCGGACATCCTCGTCGCCGTCGTCCACGCCGACCGGGCGATGGACAACGAGATCGTGCGCTCGCGCGTCGTCGACATCCTGCTGACCGGCCACGACCACGACCTCGCCATCGCCTATGACGGCAAGGTCGTGATGGTGGAGTCGAACGAGGAGGGCAACTACGTCACCGCGATCGACATCGCCGCGACCGCGACCGGCGAGGGGCAGGCGAGGCGCGTGGCCTGGACGCCGACTTTTCGCGTGAATGATTCCCGCGCCGCGACGCCGGACCCGGAAGTCGCTGCGATCGTGAAAGGCTATGAGAGCGAGCTTTCCAAGGAGCTCGACATCGACGTCGCGACGCTGGCCGCGCCGCTCGACTCGCGCACCGGCGTCATCCGCACCCAGGAAACCGCGATCGGCAATCTGATCGCCGATGCGATCAAGGCGGCGACCGGGGCCAAGCTCGCCATCACCAATGCCGGCGGCATCCGCGCCAACAAGCAATATGCCGCCGGCCAGAAGCTGACGCGCCGCGACGTGCTCAGCGAACTGCCCTTCGGCAACGCGACCGTGATGGTCGAGATCACCGGCAAGGACGTCAGGGACGCGATCGAGAACGGCCTGCGCGATGCGCCGCAGGGGGCGGGGCGCTTCCCGGTCGTCTCGGGCCTGAAATTCGAGGCCGATCTGAAGCAGCCTCAAGGCGCGCGCGTCATCAGCGTCACGGTCGACGACAAGCCGATCGACCCGGACGGCAAGTACACCGTCGCCTCGAACAACTTCATGCTGGAGGGCGGCGACGGCTACGCCGCGCTTGCCCGAGGCAGGACGCTGATCGGCCTGACCGACGGAAAGCTGATGGCGAACGAGGTTATGGTCTATCTGCGCCGGCTCGGCACCGTCGAAGCCAAGGTCGAAGGGCGGGCCGTGCTCAAGTGAGCGGAGGCTACAGAGAGGCGCTCGACGCCTTCCTGGCCTCACCCGGCGCGGAAGGCTGGCGCGGGCTCGGGGTCTTCAGCGACGGAACGGCGGCGCGGGCCGCCGAGGCCGTCGACGTGGATGCGGCCGCGGGCGCGGTGGCGGCGCCTGCGCCTGACAGGGCCTTCGCCGCGCTGGCGCTGACGCCGCTGGAAAGCGTGCGCGCCGTCATCCTGGGGCAGGATCCCTATCCGACGCCCGGCCACGCCAACGGGCTCGCTTTCTCCTATGTCGGCGGGCCGCGCCTGCCGAAGTCCCTGGTCAACATCCATCGCGAACTCGGCGACGATCTCGGCCGTCCGGTCCTGCGCGATGGCGATCTCTCCGACTGGGCCAGGGACGGCGTTCTGCTGCTCAACGCCGCGCTGACCGTGCGCCAGGGCGCGAGCCAGGCCGGCTCGCATCTCAGGCTCGGCTGGGGCGCGGTGACGGATGCGGTGATCGCCCATGTTTCGGCGACGCGGCCGCATGTCGCGTTCATTCTGTGGGGCGGGCCGGCTCAGGCCAAGCGGGCGCTGATCGACGAGACGAAGCATCTCGTGATCGCGAGCCCGCATCCCTCGCCGCTCTCGGCGCATCGCGGATTTTTCGGATCGAAGCCGTTCTCGCGGGCGAATGCGTGGCTGAGGGAAAAGGGTGAGAGGCCGGTGGCGTGGTGATCTGGCGCGAGGACCCCTCTCCCGGGAAGGACAGGGCAAGGTGAGGGGGCGGCCCCGCACCCCGTAAAACACAGTCCTCGCCGCACCCCGGTTCAGGCCATTCCCGAAACATCCGTCACCTCACGCCTCCCCCTCTCACCGAACTCGGGCATGCCGACTTCGATGCAGGATATTGGGTTCTTCCAGCGCTCGACATCGACCAGGCGCGTTCACCCCACCGGCCGCTCGTCGGCGATGACCTTGCCGTCGTTCGGCAGCGCGCCGAGCGGCAGCATCTCGACGCGGCCCTTCAGCTTGGTCACCTGCTGCAGCGTCGAGGACACGGCGTCGACCAGGCCCGGCGGCTCGGCGCGGATCTCGGCGCGCAGCGTCATGGTGTCGACCTCGCCGGCGCGCCCGACCACGAGGCGCAGCTTCGCGATTTCGGCATGACGCCGCGCGATCTCGGCGACCTGCTCCGGCCGCACGAACATGCCCTTGATCTTGGCGGTCTGGTCGGCGCGGCCCATCCAGCCCCTGATCCGGCTGCTCGTGCGACCGCAGGCGCTGACGCCCGGCATGATCGCGGTGAGGTCGCCGACGGCGAGGCGGATCTGGGGATGATGCGGGTCGAGATTGGTGACGACGATCTCGCCGACCTCGCCCTCCGCGACCGGATCGCCGGTGCCGGGCCTCACGATCTCGACGATCAGGTTTTCGTTGAGGACGAGGCCTTCGCGAGCGGCTGTCTCATAGGCGACGACGCCGACATCGGCGGTTGCATAAAGCTGGTAGGCGTCGACGCCGCGCCCCTTCACCCAGGCCTGCAGCGAGGGCGGGAAGGCCGCGCCCGAGACGACGGCGCGCTTCAGGCAGGAGACATCGACGCCGCGGCTGTCGGCGGCCTCGATCAGGATCTTGAGGAAGTCGGGCGTGCCGGCGTAAGCCGACGGACGATAGGCCGAGATCACCTCCATCTGCTGCTCGGCGTTGCCGGGGCCGGCCGGGATCACGGCGCAGCCGAGCGCGCGCGCGGCCGAATCCATGATGAAGCCGCCCGGCGTCAGGTGGTAGCCGAAGGTGTTGAGCACGACGTCGCCGCGCCGGAAGCCGGCGGCGAACAGTCCGCGCGCCGCGCCCCACGGATCCGGCCGCGCGCCCTCTGGCTCGAAGATCGGGCCGGGCGAGGTGAAGAGCCGGCCGAATGAGCCGAGCGGGGCGGAGACGAAGCCGCCGAAGGGTGGGCTGAGCTTCTGCAGCGCCGGCATGTCGGCCTTGCGCAGCACCGGCAGGCGGCTGAGCGCCTCGCGGTCGGTGATCGCGGCGGGGTCGACCCTGCCGAGACGGCCGGCATAGCCCGGCGTCGCGAGCGCCGCGGCGAGCACCGCCGGCAGGCGGCCGAAGAGATCGGCCTCGCGGGCCGATGCGGAGCGGGTTTCGAGTTCGTCGTGGTGCTCGCTCATGGGCGTCGTCCTCATGGGCATGGTCCTTGGCGCTGCCGCCACCCGCCTCAGCGGATGATGCGCAGGATGCGTGAGAAATTCAGGAGCCCGATCAGGGCGCCGGCGACATGGGTTAAGGCGGCGGATCGGGGCGCGGCGCGGCGTGCCTGCCCGTCTCGCGGCGCACCCAGGCCCGCGGCCCGAAGATCAGCAGCGTCACCAGAGGCGCGACCGCGTCGAACAGCACCGGCATCGGACCTGGCTCGGCCGCGTCGTCAGGAGAGCCAGCGCTTGCGGCGCTTGTAGCTCTTGACCTCGCGGAACGACTTCTTGTCGCCGTCGGAGACGCCGAGATAGAACTCCTTCACGTCCTCGTTCTCGCGCAGCATCCTCGCCTCGCCGTCCATGACGATGCGGCCGGTCTCCATGATGTAGCCATAGGTCGCGTAGCGCAGCGCCATGTTGGTGTTCTGCTCGGCGACGAGGAAGGAGACGCCGTCGTCGGCGTTGAGCCGGCGCACGATCTCGAAGATTTCCTCGACGATCTGGGGCGCCAGGCCCATGGAGGGCTCGTCGAGCAGGATCATCCTTGGCCTGGACATCATCGCCCGGCCGACGGCGCACATCTGCTGCTCGCCGCCGGAGGTGTAGCCGGCCTGCGCGTTGCGGCGCTGCTTCAGGCGCGGGAAAAGTTCGTAGATCTTCTCGAGGTCGCGCCTGATCGCGGCGTTGCCGTCGCGGCGGGTGAAGGCCCCGGTCAGCAGATTCTCCTCGATCGAGAGATGGCCGAAGCAGTGCCGCCCTTCCATGACCTGGATGCAGCCGCGGCGGACCAGCTCGTTCGGCGACATGCGGTCGACGCGCTCGCCCTCGAACACGATCGAGCCCTTGGTGACCTCGCCGCGCTCGGCCTTGAGCAGGTTCGAGATCGCCTTCAGCGTGGTGGTCTTGCCCGCTCCGTTGGCGCCGAGGATCGCGACGATGCCCTTGCGCGGCACGGTCAGCGAGACGCCCTTCAGCACCAGCACGACGTGATCGTAGATCACCTCGATGTTGTTCAGCGACAGGATGATGTCGCCGGCGGGAGCGGCGGTCGCGGGCTTGTCGAGGGTGGCGGTGGACATGGCGGTTTCCCGGCGGTGGGCTGTCGGCAGTCGGCGGTCGGGTCGGCGGCCGGGAGAGCCCGACTGCCGATTGCCTGTCGCCGACTGCCGCTGACTCAGGACGACTTCTCGCAGGGCTCGGTGCGCTTGGGCCAGTTGCCGGCCTTGTCGGCGTAGTCCTTGGCGTTGGCCTCGATCAGCGGCCGGACCTCGTCCTTCAGCGGCTCGAGCCAGTCGCCCTTCTTGATCCATTTCGATCCGTCCCACTCCGCGACGTACATCTTGGAGTGGCCGGAATGGTCGGTGCAGGAGATCGTGGTCGGCGTGGCGAAGCCTTCCATGCCGATTTCCTTGAGGCGCGCCTCGTTGACGTTGAGGCTTTCGAGCCCGCGGCGCATGTCCTCGCCGGTGACGATCTTCTTGCCGGTCAGCTTCTGGGCGTTGCGCATCGCCTCGACGACGAGCATCGAGTTGTAGACGCCGCGGTTGTAGAGGTTCTCGCCGACCTTCTCCTTCGGCGCGAGGCTCTTGCCCTTCTCCACGACATATTTCTGGATGTCCTGGATGACCGGGAAGTTGGTGCCCGCCGCGTTCAGGTTGAGCGAGCGATAGCCCTTGGCCTCGGCTCCGCCGGCGCGGGCGTCGTCGTCGCCGCCGGCCCACCAGACGCCGACCAGCTTCTCGATCGGGAAGTTGTTCTTGATCGCCTCCTTGACCGCGGTCGGGTTCATCGCGCCCCAGCCCTGGTTGTAGAGGAAATCGGGCCGGTCGCGGCGGATCGAGAGCCAGAGCGAGCCCTGGTTCTGCATGTCGGCGGCCGCCACCGGATAGAGCTTGACCTCGAAGCCGTATTTCTTGGCGAGGCTCTCCAGCACCGGGATCGGCTCCTTGCCGAAGGGCGCGTCGAGATGGATCAGGCCGAGCTTCTTGCCCTTGAGCTTGTCCATGCCGCCGAGCTCGGCCGCCATGTAACGGACCATGACGGAGGCGCCGTCCCAATAGGTGAAGGGCGGAATGAAGACCCAGGGGAACTGCGTGCCGTCGGCCGAGGCCGACAGGCCATAGGCCATCGACAGGATCGGGATCTTGTCGATATGGGCGCGCGGGATCGCGGCGAGCGTCGCGCCCGTCGACCAGGGCGAGTAGATGATCGTGTTCTTCGACTTGGCCTGCTCGTAGCACTCGATCGACTTCTTGGTGTCGTAGCCGGTCTCGCATTCCTCATAGACGATCTTGACGCCGCCGACGCCGCCGTCGCGCTCGTTGATCATGGTGATGTAGTCGCGCATGCCGTCGCCGATCGGAATGCCCGAGCCGGAGAACGGGCCGGTGCGATAGGCGTTGTTGGCGAAATAGACTGAGTCCTGCGCCTGGGCCGCGCCGAGCGCGCTGCCGGCGATGAGCGCGCCAAGCGCCGCGCCCTTCAAGAAGGTGGTCGTCTTCATGGTGCTTCCTCCGTTGTTGCGTGCCGGTCCGGCGTGGCCACCGCACCGTCTTGCTTGCCTGCCGCCTTTTCGGTTCGCGGCAGGTCGTTTCTTGAGCCGTTTTCTCGAGCCGTTTCTTGGGTCGTCGCCCGCTCAGTACGGGAACGGCCACGTCCGCAATTTCTGCTTCCCGATCTGCCAGAGTCGCGCGAGGCCGTGCGGCTCCACGATCAGGAAGAGAATGATCAGCGCGCCGACGAGCATGAAGGTGACGTGCTCGGCGGTGGCGCCCGCCAGCGGAATGCCGATCGCCGGCAGTCCGAATTTCAGGATGGTCGGCAGGCTGGCGATGAAGGCCGCGCCGAAGAAGGAGCCGATCAGCGAGCCGAGCCCCCCGATGATGACCATGAACAGGATGTTGAAGGAGAGCCGGATGTTGAAGACGTCGGCCGCTTCGCCGCCGCCATACCAGAGGAAGATCATCATCGCGCCGGCGACGCCGCAATAGAAGGACGAGACCGCGAAGGCGAGCAGCTTGGCGTCGAGCAGCTTGATGCCCATCAGCTCGGCGGCGATGTCCATGTCGCGCACCGCCATCCAGGAGCGGCCGAGCTTGCCGTGGACGAGGTTGGAGGCGAACCAGGTCAGCACCACGACGAGCACGAGGCAGACGAAATAGCGCGTCTCGGGGCTCGCGGTCGCGCCGGTGACGGCCACGCCGAAGACCGTGCGCAGCGGCACCTCGATCGCGCCCGAGGCGTTGTAGTTGAACAGCCAGGGCACGCGCACGAAGGCCCATTGCAGGAAGAACTGCGCGGCCAGCGTCGCGACCGCGAGATAGAAGCCCTTGATGCGCAGCGAGGGCAGGCCGAACAGCACGCCGATGGCGGCCGAGAACAGCCCCGAGACCAGGATGAGGACGATGATGTTCACGCCCGGGAAAAAGGTCGTGAGCTTGTAGCAGGCATAGGCCCCGACGCCCATGAAGGCGGCCGTGCCGAGCGAGATCAAGCCGGTGTAGCCGGTCAGGATGTTGAGCCCGATCGCCGCCAGCGAGAACACCAGGAACGGGATCATCACCGTCGTCGTGAAGAAGTCGTTGCCGATCAGCGGCACGCCGACAAAGGCGAGCGCCAGGATCACACCGAGCCCGACCCGGTCCTGCCAGATCGGGAACACCGCCATGTCGGCGGAATAGCTCGTCTTGTATTGGCCGGCCTCGCGGTAGAACACGGTCGCTACGCTCCCTTGGGCAGTCGGCAATGGGCAGTCGGCGGTCGCGCGCCGCGCCTCCCCGCCGCCCACCGCCTGTTGCCGACTGCCATCGTCAGATTCTTTCGATGATCTTGTCGCCGAACAGGCCCTGCGGCCGGAACAGCAGGAAGCCGAGCGCGATGAAATAGGCGAGCCAGCTCTCGATGCCGCCGCCGATCAGCGGGCCCCAGTAGAACTCGCCCATCTTCTCGCCGATGCCGATGATCAGCCCGCCGACGATGGCGCCGGGGATCGAGGTGAAGCCGCCGAGGATCAGCACCGGCAGCGCCTTGAGCGCGACGATCTCGAGCGCGAAGGAGACGTCCGAGCGCGCGCCCCACATGATGCCGGTGATCAGCGCGACGATGCCGGCGGTGAACCAGACGATGACCCAGATCTGGTTCAGCGAGATGCCGACCGAGAGCGCCGCCTTGTGGCTGTCGGCGACGGCGCGGAGCGCGCGGCCGATACGGGTGTACTGGAAGAAGGCCGCGAGCGCCGCGATCATGATCGAGGCGATGATCGCGGCGGCGATGTCGATCTTCTGCAGCGAGACGACGCCGCCGAGGATCTTCAGGTCGATCGCGCCCCTGGGCAGCCAGAGCTGCTCCGTGATCATCTGCTTGGGATTGCCGCCGAAGAGCGACTCGCCGAAGCCGATCAGGAAATAGGTGATGCCGAAGGTCGCCATGAACAGGATGATGTCGGGCTGGTTGACCAGCGGGCGCAGCACCGCGCGCTCGATCGTCACCGCGAGCGCGAACATCACGCCGAGCGTCAGGATCACGGCGAGGAAGGCCGGCACGCCCTTCTCGTAGAGGCCGACAAGGGTGAGCGCCGCGAAGACGACCATGATGCCTTGCGCGAAGTTGAACACGCCCGAGGCCTTG
Organism: Allobosea sp. GW821-FHT12C12; assembly: GCF_058807355.1. NCBI lineage: Bacteria > Pseudomonadati > Pseudomonadota > Alphaproteobacteria > Hyphomicrobiales > Alloboseaceae > Allobosea > Allobosea sp. GW821-FHT12C12. The sequence continues at coordinate 348,922 of NZ_JBXAQP010000001.1, read as the reverse complement.
AAGATCAGCACGAAGCCGAGCGCGATCAGCGCGTAGAGCACGCCGGAGACGAGCCCCTCCCAGACGGTCTGGGCGAGCAGGTCGGGCATCTGCGCCATCTGGACGAAAGGATCGACCAGGATCTTGTAGAGAGTGCCCGAGCCGTCGAACCGGATGCCGACGATCGCGGCGAGCAGCAGCGCGCCTAGGATCAGCGCGGCGCGGACGCGGACACTGCCGAAATTGATGCCGGCGGGGCGGATCGCGACGTCGCTCATGAGCGGAAACCTTGGCTGAACCGAGCGACCGGGCGCGACAGGTCCCCTTCCCCCCGCTTGCGGTGGGGAAGGGTCAGGGATGGGGGGGCGTGCAGGATGTGGCCCGACGACCGCCCGAGGCGGCGGCCTGGACTCTCTCCCTCACCCCGGCTCTCCCCATCGCAGGCGGGGGGAGGGAGGAGGGCGGCGCTGCCCGGATGAAACGAAAGCACGCTCATCAGTGCGCCACTCCCAGATAGGCGTCGATGACGCGCTGGTCGGCCTTGACCTCGGAGGGCGTGCCGTCGGCGATCTTGCGGCCGTATTCGAGCACGACGACGCGGTCGGACAGGTCCATCACGACGCCCATGTCGTGCTCGATCAGAGCGATGGTGGTGCCGAACTCGTTGTTCACGTCGAGGATGAAGCGGCACATGTCCTCCTTCTCCTCCAGGTTCATGCCGGCCATCGGCTCGTCGAGCAGCAGGAGCTCCGGCTCCATGGCGAGCGCGCGGCCGAGCTCGACCCGCTTCTGCAGGCCGTAGGGCAGCTTGCCGACGGGGAGCTTGCGGATGTGCTGGATCTGCAGGAAGTCGATGATGTCCTCGACCTTCCTGCGGTGCTCGATCTCCTCGGTCATCGCCGGGCCGTGGCGCAGCGCCTGCCAGAAGAAGTTCCTGTGCATCTTCAGGGTGCGGCCGGTCATGATGTTGTCGAGCGTCGACATGCCCTTGAACAAGGCGACGTTCTGGAAGGTGCGGGCGATGCCGGCTGCCGCCGCGCGATGCGGCTTCATCTTGTCGCGGCGCTGGCCCTTATGGGTGATCTGGCCTTCCTGCGGATGGTAGAAGCCGTTGATGCAGTTCAGCATCGAGGTCTTGCCGGCGCCGTTGGGGCCGATTATGGCGCGGACCTCGCCCTTGCGGATGTCGAAGGAAACGTCCGTGATCGCCTTCACGCCGCCGAAGCGCAGCGAGATGTTCTCGACGGAAAGCAGCACCTCGCCCTTCCCGGTTTCGGCCTTGTCCGCGATCGGCTCGCCGATCAGGTTCAGGCTCGCCGCGTTCATGCCGCCCTCGCCGGAGCCGGAGCGGTGACGGGATAGATCTTGGCGTCGCGGACCTTGACGTTGGCCGAGATCACGCCCTTGCGGCCGTCCTCGAAGGTCACGTCCGTCGAGATCGCGGCGGCCTGCGAGCCGTCGTAGAGCGCGGCCACCAAAGGCGCGTAGCGCTCGGCGATGAAGCCGCGCCGGACCTTCTGGGTGCGGGTCAGCTCTCCGTCGTCGGCGTCGAGTTCCTTGTGCAGGATCAGGAAGCGCCTGATCTGCGCGCCGCCCATCAAGGGCTCCGCCGCGAGCGAGCGGTTCACCTCGTCGATATGCTTCTCGATCATGTCGTAGACGAGGTCGTGCCCGGCCAGCTCCTGATAGGAGGCGTAGACGACGTTGTTGCGCTCGGCCCAGTTGCCGACCGCCGTCAGGTCGATGTTCAGCGCGACCGTGGCGTAGTCGCGGCCCTGGCCGAAGGCGACGACCTCCTTGATGTTGGGATAGAATTTCAGCTTGTTCTCGATGTATTTCGGCGGGAACAGGCCGCCGTTCGAGAGCTTGCCGACATCCTTGGCGCGGTCGATGATCTTGAGATGACCGCTCTCGTCGAAGAAGCCGGCGTCGCCCGAGCGGACGAAGCCGTCGGCGGTCATCGTCTCGGCGGTCTTCTCCGGATCCTTGTAGTAGCCGCCGAAGATCGAGGGCGAGCGGTAGAGCACCTCGCCATTGTCGTCGATCCGGATCTCGACCAGCGGCGCCGGCCTGCCGACCGTGTCGGCCTTGATCTCGCCGTCCGGCTGCATGGTGACGTAGACGCCGGCCTCGGTCTGTCCGTAGAGCTGCTTCAGGTTGACCCCGATCGAGCGGTAGAACCGGAACAGTTCTGGCCCGATCGCCTCGCCGGCGGTGTAGCCGACCTTGATCCTGGTGAGGCCGAAGCGGTTGCGCAGCGGGCCGTAAACCAGAAGGTCGCCGAGCCTGTAGTGGATGCGCGCGCCGAGCGGCACGCTCTCGCCGTTGAGGATCTTCTCGCCGTGCTTCTTCGCCACGCCGAGGAAGTGGTGGAACATCCGGCGCTTCAGCGCTCCCGCATCCTCCATGCGCACCATGGTCAGCGTCAGCATCGTCTCGAAGACGCGCGGCGGCGCGAAGGCATAGGTGGTGCCGACCTCGCGGCGGTCGTCGATCACGGTCTCGGGCCCTTCCGGGCAGTTGACGCAGAAGCCGGCCAGGATCGCCTGCGCGTAGGAGAAGACGTGGTCGCCGACCCAGGCGATCGGCAGATAGGCGATGACCTCGTCGGTCTCGTTGAGGCCGTCGAACTGGCAGCCGATCTCGGCGGCGACGATGACGTTGGCGTGCGACAGCATCACGCCCTTGGGCCGGCCGGTGGTGCCCGAGGTGTAGAGGATGATGCCGAGATCGGCGCCCGCCCCGGCCTGCATCTCGCGCTCCAGCGCGCCGGAGACTTCCGGGCTCGCCTTCAGCGCGGCCGAGCCGGCGTCGATCACCTTGCCGATCTCGTGCAGTTTGGCGTGGTCGTAGTCGCGCAGACCCCTCGGCTCGTCATAGAGCATGTGGCGCAAATCCGGCAGGCGCTCGGCGATCGAGAGGATCTTGTCGACCTGCTCCTGGTCCTGCACGCAGGCGAAGACCGCCCCGGCATGGTCGAGCACATAGGCCATCTCGTCGGCGACGCTGTCGGCATAGACCGGCACCGGGATCGCGCCGATCCACTGCGCCGCCGCCATCGACCAGTACAGCCGCGGCCGGTTGTAGCCGATGATCGCGACCGTCTCGCCGCGCTTCAGGCCGAGATCCTGGAGACCCTTGGCCAGGCCGCGGACCTGCTCGGCGACCTGCGCCCAATTCCAGGATTGCCAGATGCCGAGATCCTTGTGGCGGAATGCGGGGCGCGCGCCGCGCACGCGCGCATTGCGCAGCAGCAGTTTCGGAAAGGTATCCGCCTGGCCGGCGAGCGCGCTTGCCACGGTCGTTGATCTCCACCCTGTCCGGTCGCCGTACATCGCGGCGGCCTCGTTCGGACCTCTGGTCCTTGTTCTTCATGCAAACCTTATCCATGCGAGCCTCGCAGCCGCACATCATCTTCGCAAGGGGGGGGCTTGACAGACAACTCGGCATTTGGTCGCTATGGTCTCGCAGAAGTGTTGCCGGCTTTGAAGTCCTTCCCCCGCGCTTGCTCCTCCTGCCATTTTCCAGCCGTCAAGCGCGTAAAGCAGCCGTCTTGGCGTCGCGGCGTTCATCCGCCGTGTTCCGGCCAAAATCCCCGAGCGAGGATCGGCGCATGCGCGTTCTCGTCCCCATCGCGATCGTGATCTCGCTCGCCGCCGGGGCGACGCAGGCGGACGCGCATCGGGCGCCTTTCGGCCAGGACTATCCGTTCGAATGCTGCTCGGAGGCGGATTGCGCCCCGATCGACACGAGCGCCGTGCGCGAGACTCCCTCCGGCTACGTCGTGACCGTCATGCCGGGGCGCCATCCGATGTGGCCGACGGAGCGCCGTCAGCCGGTCGTCATCGAGATTCCCTTTCAGAAGACCCGCCTCTCGCCGGATGGATTCTTCCACCTGTGCATGAACGATGCGGGAGAACTGCTGTGCTTCTTCGCGCCGGGCGGGGGGTCTTGAGCGCGATGGCCCATCGAGAACGGGTCGCAAGCTACCCCTCATAACGCGCCAGCCGCTCCAGATCCCTGATCGTCACGCTGCCGTGGCCGACCTCGAGCAGACCCAGCGCCTCCAGCCTGGCGAGCCCCTGATTGGCGATCTGGCGCGACATGCCGGCGAGCAGGCCGAGTTCCTCCTGGCTGATCGCCAGCGTCTTGTCCTGGTCGGGATAGAGGATCGGGTTGAACAGCCAGGCGAGGTTGCGCGCCAGCCGCCCGGTCGAGTCGAGCGTGCGCTCGGTCTCGGCCAGCGCGATGAACTGGGCCAGCCGCTCGTTGAACTGGTGGACGAGGAAGCGGTTGAACGCGGCCGAATGCTCGAACAGCCAGAGGAAGGTCGAGCGCCGCATCAGGGCGAGCCGCGTCTCGCGCAGCGCGACGAGTTCGTAGCGGCGCGGCTCCGCCTTGATCACGGTGCCCTCGCCGAACCAGGCGCCGGCGCGCATGCCGGCGAGCGTCGCGGATCTGCCGGTCTTCGAGGTGGTCGACATCTTGACCAGGCCCTCGGCGACGCCGGTCCAGGATTCGAGCCGGTCGCCGACATGGCAGATATTGGCGCCCTTGCCATAGACCTTGAGGCTGACGCCGCGCCTGGCCTCCTCGAACTCAGGCTGCGTCAGGTCGCGCGACCAGGAGGCGATGCGGCGCAGCTCTTCGGGGGCGATCAAGGTGGGGCGTCCTTTGGGGGTGGAGACAGCCACTATGGAGCGCGTTGGCGACGGAACTCAAGGTCGGTGGCCGGGCGCGTTTCCCTTCGCCCCTTGCGGGAGAAGGTGGCGCGCAGCGCCGGATGAGGGGCGGTCGCGCCCTATCCGTCATGCTCGCCCTTGTGGCGAGCATCCACGTCTTGGGCATAGAGCGCGACGCAGGAAGACGTGGATGGTCGGGACAAGCCCGACCATGACGACAAAGCGCAGCCCTCATCCGTCTCGGCTTCGCCGAGCCACCTTCTCCCGCAAGGGGAGAAGGGAAAGTGCGCCCTACTCAGCCGCCCTCGGCAGCGCCAGTGCCGCCGCCGAGCCATCGTGCAGCCGCGTCAAAAGCTCCGCCTCCTCGGCCTTCGCGGCCTTGAGATGACGCTCCTTGACGTGGCCGAAGCCGCGGATCTTTTCCGGGATCGCGGCGAGCGCGACGCAGAGCGCGTGGGTCTCCGGCGTCAGCTTGGCGATCAGTTCGCCGAGCAGCGCCTCGTAATCGGCGATCAGCCGGCGTTCGGTCTTGCGCTCATGGGTGTAGCCGAAGGGGTCGAAGGCCGTGCCGCGCAGGCCCTTGAGCTTGGCCAGCAGGCCGAAGGCCGACATCATCCACGGGCCGAACGTGATCTTGCGCGGCTCGCCGGTATTGGGATCGACCTTGGCAAGGAGCGGCGGGGCGAGGTTGAACTCGTAGCGGATCGGCTTGCCCGAAGCGTCCGTCGCCTCGAAGGTCGCCTCGACCTGCTTCTGGAACGAGCCGTCGGCATAAAGCCGCGCCACCTCGTATTCGTCCTTGTAGGCCATCAGCTTGAAGAGATAGCGCGCGACGGTGTCGGAGAATGCCGTCTGGCCGGGCAGCACGGTCGCCTCCTTAGCCTGCACCCGGGCGACGAGATGGCGGTAGCGCGCCGCATAGGCCGCGTTCTGGTAGGCGGTGAGGAATTCGACGCGCCGCGCGATGATCTCGTCGAGCGTCTCGGAGATGTGGCGCGCCTGCGTCGGCGCCTTGGCCTCGGCCAGCGCCGTGACCAGCGCCTCGGGCTGATGCGCGGCGCGGCGGCCGAGCTCGAAGGCCTGCCGGTTCATCGGCACGGCTTCGCCGTTGAGCTCGATCGCTCGCAGCAGCGCCTCGCGCGACAGGGGCACGCCGCCGAACTGCCAGGCGTAGCCGAGCATGAACATGTTGGCGGCGATGGCGTTGCCGGTGAATGCGACGGCGGCGGCCGTGGCGTCGACGAAATGCGTCTGCTCGCGCCCGCCGGCCGACAGAATGGCGCGCTTCAGCCGCGCGGTCGGCAGCGAGAAATCGGCGTTGCGGGTGAAGTCGCCGCCCAGGATCTCGGCCGTGTTGACGACGACCGTAGCGCCCACGGGCTTTATCGCGCCGAGCACCTTCTTCGAGCCCGTGACGGTGAGGTCGCAGCCGAGCACGAGATCGGCCTGGCCGGCCGAGACGCGGATGGCGTGGATGTCCTCCGGCGTCGGGGCGAGCTTGACGTGGCTGAAGACCGCGCCGCCCTTCTGGGCGAGGCCGGCCATGTCGATCATGCCGCAGCCCTTGCCCTCGAGATGGGCCGCCATGCCGAGGATCGCGCCGATGGTGACGACGCCGGTGCCGCCGACGCCGGTGACGACGACGGCGTAGCTGCGCGTCAGCGCCGGGATGACAGGCTCGGGCAGGTCGCCCGAGCCGAAGCCGCCGGCATCGAGCCGGCGCGGGACGGCCTTCTTCGGCCGCGCGCCGTGCACGGTGACGAAGGAAGGGCAGAAGCCCTTGATGCAGGAGAAATCCTTGTTGCAGTTCGACTGGTCGATCTGACGCTTGCGGCCGAATTCGGTCTCGAGCGGCTGGACCGAGACGCAGTTCGACTTGACGCCGCAATCGCCGCAGCCCTCGCAGACGAGCTCGTTGACGATGACGCGCTTGTCGGGGTCGGGATAGCTGCCGCGCTTGCGGCGGCGGCGCTTCTCGGTGGCGCAGGTCTGGTCGTAGAGCAGCAGCGAGACGCCGGAAACCTCGCGCAGCTCGCGCTGCACGGCGTCGAGATCGTCGCGATGGTGGAAGGTCGTGCCGGGCGGCCAGATCGTGCCGGGCGGATATTTGTCGGGCTCGTCGCTGACAACGGCGATGCGTTTGACGCCCTCGCCGGCGATCTGGCGGGCCATCTGGTCGGGCGAGAGATGGCCTTCGGCCTGCTGGCCGCCGGTCATCGCGACCGCGTCGTTGTAGAGCAGCTTGTAGGTGATGTTGACGCCGGCCGCGACGGCCCAGCGGATCGCGAGCGAGCCGGAATGGGTGTAGGTGCCGTCGCCGAGATTCTGGAAGACGTGCCTGCGCGTCGAGAACGGGGCCTCGCCGACCCAGTTCGCGCCCTCGCCGCCCATCTGGGTGAAGCCGGTGGTGTCGCGGTCCATCCACTGGACCATGTAGTGGCAGCCGATGCCGGCATAGGCGCGCGAACCCTTGGGCACGACGGTCGACGAGTTGTGGGGGCAACCCGAGCAGTAATAGGGCGTGCGCCTGGCGACTTCCTGCGCCTCGGCGAGCCGGCCCTGCGCCCTGGCGATCTCCTCCAGCCGCGCCCGCAGCGCCGGATCGTCCCGGTATTGCAGCAGGCGCGCGCCGAGCGCGATCGCGACGTCGTTGGGATCGAGCGCGCCATGGACCGGGAACAGCCACTCGCCGTTCTCGTCCTTCTTGCCGATCACCATCGGCTGGTGCCCGGCGCCGTAGAGTTCCTCGCGGACCTGGACCTCGATCAGGGAGCGCTTCTCCTCGACGACCATGACGAGGTCGAGCCCGGAAACGAAGCTCTTCATCTCGGAGGGGTCGATCGGCCAGGGGCAGGCGACCTTGAACAGGCGGATGCCGAGATCGTTGGCGCGGACCTCGTCGATGCCGAGTTCCTCGAAGGCCTGGCGCACGTCGAGATAGGACTTGCCGACGGTGACGATGCCGATGCGGGGTGTGCGGCCGCCATGGGTGATGATCTGGTTGAGCCTGTTGGCGCGCAGATAGGCCAGCATCGCGGCGCGCTTGTGGATGTGCAGGCGCTTCTCCTGCTCGAGGAAATCGAGCTCGCGGCGGATGCTCAGGCCGCCGGGCGGCATCTCGAAATCATCGGGAATGACGATCTTCACGCGCTCGACGTCGCCGTCGACCGAGGCCGTCGATTCGATGTTGTCCTTGACGCATTTGATGCCGACCCAGACCGAGGCGAAGCGCGACAGCGCGATGCCGTGGAGCGAATAGTCCATGATCTCCTGGACGCCGGCCGGGTTCAGGATCGGCATCATCCGGTCGACGAAGACGAACTCGGTCTGGTGTGCGTTGGTCGAGCTTTCGGCGGTGTGGTCGTCGCCCATCAGGCAGATCACGCCGCCATTGGGCGAGGTTCCGGCCATGTTGCCGTGGCGGAAGACGTCGCCGGTGCGATCGACGCCCGGGCCCTTGCCGTACCAGAGCGCGAAGACGCCGTCGTATCTGCCTTCGCCCTGCAGTTCGGCCTGCTGCGTGCCCCAGACGGCGGTCGCCGCCAGATCCTCGTTCAGGCCGGGCGTGAAGACGATGTCGGCGGCCTTGAGATGCTTCGCCGCGCGCGCAAGCTGCTGGTCGAGCCCGCCGAGCGGGGAGCCGCGATAGCCGGAGACGAAGCCGGCGGTGTTGAGGCCGGCGCGCCTGTCGCGCTCGCGCTGGACCATCAGCATGCGGGCGATGGCCTGCGTGCCGTTCAGGAAGATGCGCTGCTTGGAGAGGTCGTATTTGTCGTCGAGAGCCACCGGGCGCAGGCCGTTGGGCCGGACCTGCCCGTCCGAGGTCGGTTGGACGTCAGATGTGGAATGGTCCTGCTTCTCGGCCATGGCCGACCTCCCTCGATCGCCCGTCGACAAGATATGGGGCCGGTTGCTCCGGCCTCCAAGCGCACCGCGATTTATGTCAGTAATGCTGACATATTTTTTCAAGGTCGTCAAACAGGCTGTCATCGTTCCAAACTGATGACGTCGCAGCTGGCGCCGCGATTTGGCCAGCTTCGCGGGGATGGCCGTCAGGGAGGCGTCGTCGGCCGCGACGCGCGCATGCACGGCTCGACCGTCGTCTCCGACAGCGTGCCGCGCGCGGTCTGCCGGGCGATCTGCGCCGAGCTCAATGCGCGCCACACTAGCAGGCCGGGGCGATGCGCATGGGCGAGATCGCCTGCCTGACGGAGGGCGGGAGCGCCGCGACGGGAAGGCGCAGGCGGGGCGAAACGCGCCTGACTCGCATGCCGGGGGCGGCTCGCGGCAAGCCTGACAGGGAAATCGTGCAGAATTCCGCCCGATCAATCCATGCGGGCATTGCCTTTCATGGCCCGCAGGCGAAAGATTCGCCGAGCGGCACGGTCATGGCGCCGGGCTCCCGCCCGAGGCTGGTCTCGTGGATATGCGTCACGACTCCGACATCGCGCCCCGCCTTGTCGGGAACGAGACCCATCGCGTCCTCCCTCAGGCCGTCTGCAGCGGCGTCGGCGCGGCCTGAGCCAGCATGAAATCGTCGAGGCCCTGGCGCTCGTCCGCCGTCAGCCGCAGGCCGAGCCTGGAGCGCCGCCAGAGCACGTCCTCGGCGCGCCGCGCCCATTCGGCGCGGATCAGGTAGACGACCTCGCGCTCGTAGAGATCGGCCCCGAAATGCCGGCCGAGATCGGCGGCGCTTTGAGCGCCCGCCATCAGCCCGCGCGCCTTCGTGCCATAGGCCCGCACCAGCCGCCTCGCCGTCTTGCGGGCGAGCCAGGGATGGGCCGTGGCGATCTCGTCGACCAGCGCGTCGAAACCGGCCACCGGGAAATCGCCGCCGGGCAGGGCGCCCGTCTTCGTCCAGACCGGGCGCTGGGCCCAGCCGGCATGCGGTCCGAGCTTCCCGATCGCGGCCTCGGCGAGCCGGCGATAGGTCGTGATCTTGCCGCCGAAGACGGAGAGCAGCGGAGCCTCGCCCGAGGGCGCGTCGAGCGTCAGCACATAGTCTCGCGTCGCCTCCTGCGCCTTGGACGCGCCGTCGTCGTAGAGCGGGCGCACGCCGGAATAGGTCCAGACGACGTGGTCCGGCGTGATCGGTTCGCGGAAATATTCGCTCGCCGCCGCGCAGAGATAGGCGATCTCGTCCGGCGTCGCCGCCGCCTTCGCCGGGTCGCCCCGATAGTCGCGGTCGGTCGTGCCGATCAGGGTGAAGTCGCGCTCATAGGGAATGGCGAAGACGATGCGGCCGTCGCCGTTCTGGAAGATGTAGCAGCGGTCGTGCTCGAAGAGCCTGCGCACCACGATATGGCTGCCCTGCACCATGCGGACGGCCGCCTTGGTGTTCGAGCGCACGACGTGGCCGAGCACCTCGCCGACCCAGGGGCCCGCCGCATTGACCAGCGCCTTCGCGGTGATCGCGCCGCGGCCGCCTTCGCCTTCGGTCGTGACCTGCCAGAGGCCGTCGACGCGGTCGGCGGCGACGACCTTCGTGCGGGTATGGACCCGAGCGCCGCGCGCCGCGGCGTCGGCGGCGTTGAGCACGACGAGCCGGGAATCCTCGACCCAGCAGTCGGAATACTCGAACGCCGTCGCGTCCTGTCCCTTGAGCGGCCGTCCGGCGGCGTCCTGGCGCAGGTCCAGCGTGCGCGTCGGCGGCAGCAGCCTCCGGCCGCCGATATGGTCGTAGAGGAACAGGCCGAGCCGGAGCAGCCAGGCCGGGCGCAGGCCCTTGTGATGCGGCAGCACGAAGCGCAGCGGCCAGACGATGTGCGGCGCCATCGCCCAGAGCACCTCGCGCTCCATCAGCGCCTCGCGCACCAGCCGGAACTCGTAATGCTCGAGATAGCGCAGGCCGCCATGGATCAGCTTGGTCGAGGCCGAGGAGGTCGCGCTGGCGAGGTCGTCCTGCTCGAACAGCACGACCGTGGCGCCGCGCCCGGCCGCGTCGCGGGCGATGCCGCAGCCGTTCACGCCGCCGCCGATCACGGCGAGGTCGAAAGGCGTGGCTGTGCTCTGACCGATGCTGCTCAAGACATTTCCCGGGGCGGGCGTCGCGCGCGCGCCGATTTCGTTTGGTTTATGTTTGAAGGCTAGATCGGCGAAAAAACGAAAGCAAGAGACGGAATTCGAAAATCGAGCGATAGCCGGTGTGCATTGGCCGCCGGTTTCCGGCGTCAGCCCTGGCTGCCGACCTCCACGAGCTGGATCGCCTCGTTCCTGCAGAGCGCGCGCAGGGCCGGCGAAGTCAGCGCGTCGGTGACGAAGACGTCGACATCGGCGAGCGCGCCGATCCGGATCGGCGCGGCGCGGGTCAGCTTGAGCTGGTCGGCGACCAGCATGACCTGGCGGGCGTTGTCGATGATGGCGCGCGAGACCCGGACCTCGCGGATGTCGAAATCGAGCAGCGCCCCGTCCCGGTCGATCGCGGAGGCCCCGATCACGGCGTAGTCGACCTTGAACTGCCGGATGAAATCGACCGCCGTCGAGCCGATCAGCGCGCCGTCCGAACGCCGCACCGGGCCGCCGGCGACGATCACCTCGATCTTGGGCTGGCGGTAGAGCAGCGTCGCGACGTTGAGATTATTGGTGATGACGAGCAGCCCCTCATGCTGCATCAGCGCGCGCGCGACCTCCTCCGTCGTGGTGCCGATATTGATGAAGAGCGAGGCGTTGCTGGGGATCAGCCGCGCCGCCGCCTCGCCGATCGCGCGCTTTTCCGCCTGGGCGATGAAGCGGCGCGCCTCATAGGCGACGTTCTCGACGCCGGACGCGATGATCGCGCCGCCATGGACGCGGGTCATGAGCCGGCGCTCGCAGAGTTCGTTCAGATCCTTGCGGATCGTCTGCGGACTGACCTCGAAATGGGCGGCGAGATCGTCGACGCCGACCTTCCCTTGAGCGCGGGCGAGCGTCAGGATGTCGCCCTGCCGGGGCGTGCTGAACTGGTCCACGGCGCCAGAACCTCCGGACGGTCGAAACGGTTTCGGTTCCGCATCGAACCACGTCCGGAGCGAAGGGTGAAGGCCGGATCGCCGCGCCGTCGCGCCGAAGATCCGGCGACGTCCCGTCAGCCGGCCGTCCGGGCGGCGGCGCGGCCGGCGATGTCGCCCAGCGCCAGCGCCGTCAGCAGGCCGTTCCCGGAGAGATAGCCCGAGGCCTGCGCGCCGGAGACGCCGACCGCCGCGCCGCCGCAGGCGTGGAGATTGGCGATGGCGCGGCCGTCGCGGCGCAGGACGCGCGCGTCGGCATCGATTCTGAGGCCGCCCTGGGTGTGGAACAGCGCGCCGGTGACCTTGACCGCGCAGAAGGGCGGGGCGAGCTGCGGCACGCCGGCGAAAGCGCGGCCGAAGCGGTCGCTGCTCTCTCCCTGCTTCAGCGCATCGACGTCGGCAGCCGTTCTGATCAGCGCCTCGGCGGGCAGGCCGAGCCTGCCGGCGAGTTCCTCGACCGACGTGGCGCTGACGATCGCGCCTTGCGCCTCGGCGTTGCGGAAATCCTCGAACTGGCGGGCGATCGCGGCGATGCGGGCGTCGAAGATCGTCCAGGCCTCGCCGCGGGGCTGGCGCAGCACGTTCGCCGCCTGCTCGGAATAGCCGCGGCTCTCGTCGGAGAAGCGCTCGCCCCGCGCATTGACTTGGAAGCCGCCCTCCATGATCGTCGCCCAGGTGATCAGGATGCCGTGCGGCCGCGCGACCGAGCCGTGGCCCTGATGGCCCGACATGTGGACGAGCTCGGCCCCGAGCGCCTGGCCCCAGAGCACGGCGTCGCCCTCGTTGCCGGAATGGCCGAACCAGAGGGCATCGCTCATCCGCGGGATGTGCTGGGCCACCAGCGCGCGATTGCCGCCATAGCCGTTGCAGGCCAGCACAAGCGCCTTGCAGCCGATCGTCTCCTCGCCGCCGCGGCGCATCCCGGCGATGCCGGCGATGCCGTCGTCGTCCTGCGTGAACAGCGTCGTGGCGCGGAAGCCGGTCAGGATGGTGATGTCGCTGGCCTCGACGGCCGCGCGCAATCGGTCGGCCAGCTCCGAGCCGGTGCGCTTCGGCAGGCCGTGCATGCGCCTGGCCGAATGGCCGGGATAGGAAAAGTTGGCGATCACGTCGAAGGGCAGGCCGTGGCGGTCGGCGAGCCATTCCAGCACCGGGCCGACATGGCCCGCCAGCAGCGCGACCATTCCCGCGTCGGGCTCGTGATGCGCTTTTTCCAGGATGTCGCGGGCAAATTGCTCGGGGGTGTCGTCGATGCCGGCGTCGCGCTGGAAGCGGGTTCCCGCCGCCGGAACCAGTCCGGCCGACAGCGCCGTCGAACCCGAGGGGACTGCATCGCGCTCGACGATGACGACCTCGGCGCCGGCGTCATGGGCCGCCAGCGCCGCGACGAGCCCGGCCGCGCCGGCGCCGACGATCAGGACGTCGGCGCTCGCCTCGAAGGCCGTTCCAAGGGCGGGCAGGACCGCGTTCACGACGCCTCGATCTCCGCCATCACGCCGGCGATCGTCGCGATCCGCGCCACGGGCTTCAGCGCGGCGATCGCCTCGGCGTGCATCGCCGGCGTCGGCGCGGCGCAGCCGTCCTCCAGCACGGTGACCTCGATGTCGCGGACATGGGCGTCGCGCACGGTCGAGGCCACGCCGCCATTGGTGACGATGCCGCCGACGATCAGCCGCTCGATGCCGAGCTTGCGCAGCAGCCATTCCAGCCGGGTCTGGTAGAAGGCGGAATAGGCGATCTTCTCGACGGCGACATCGATCGGCTGGAGTGCGTCGACGACCCGGTGGCCCCAGCCGCTGGGCAGGAAATCGCCCTTCTTCAGGAAAGGCCGCATCTGTTTGAGGTGCGGCGAGATCAGCGGCTCGCCGCCGCGTCCGGGGACCAATGTGAACTGTGTCGCGGCGACGAGGCCGCCCTTGGCGCGTAGCGCCTCCGCCAGTGGCTTCAGCTTCGCCGGCAGCGCCCGCGCCTGCGGGGAGGCCGCGTCGGCGCGCGCATAGGCGCCGTCGGTGTGGATGAAGTCGTTCTGCAGATCGACGATCAGCAGGGCGGTGTTCATTGGCGGGATGATGGCGGATGTCATGGCGTCGCTCTTTCCATCACCCTCGACGTGTCATCCCGGACAAGCCGTGAAGCGGCGCCGATCCGGGACCCATTCCTGCCAGTCCCGGAATGGGTCCCGGGTCTTCCTTCGGTCGTCCGGAACGATCGCGAATGGCATTGCGAGAATGCACACTCAACTCCTCAGGATCACGAGATTGCCGAGGGCGTCGACTTCGGCGGCCAGGCCGGGATCGACCAGCACGGTCGCGTCGGATTGCTCCAGCATCGCCGGCCCCTCGATCCGAGCTCCGACGGGCAGGTCGAGCCGCGACCAGATCGCCGTCTCGCGCCATTGCCCGTCGAGATAGACCTTTCGCGAGCCAAGGCGCGCCGCCTCCAGCGCCGCGCCCGTGGCGGGCGCGAGCGCCGTCAGGTCGAAGGCCGGGCGGCGGCCGATCGCGGCGGTGCGCAGGGTGACGACGCGCACCGGGATGCCCGGCAGCAGCCGGCTGAACGCCGCGCCATAGGCGGTCTCGAACGCGGCGCGGATGATCTCGGGCGTGACGCCGGTCGTTCCCTCGGCGAGCGTTACGGGCAACGGCACCGCGACCGTGTGCGTCTGCCCGAGATAATGCATGTCGAGTTCGTAGAGCACCTCGATGCGCTCGACCGTCAGGCCGGCGGCCGCGACGATCGCATGCGCCTCGCGCCCGGCCTCGACCATGCGGGCGTCGAGCGCGGCGGCGTCGAGGCCGTCGAGCATCAGGTTCACCGTTTGGACGCCGTCATGGCGGATGTCGGCGATGACGCAGCCGAGCGCCGAGGTGACGCCGGGGAAGCGCGGCACCAGCGCGCCCTTCAGGCCGACCTCCTGGATCAGCGCGCCGGCGTGCAGCGCGCCGCCGCCGCCGAAGGGCATGGCGACGAAATTCGCCGGGTCGTGGCCGCGCTCGATCGAGACCAGCCGGATCGCGCCGGCCATGCGGGCATTGGCGATCCTCACGATCGCTTCCGCCGCCGTCATGACGTCGAGGCCGAGCGGCTCGGCGATCTTGAGCCTGATCGCCTCGCGGGCGGCCTCGACATCCAGGCTCCGCAGCGTGCCGAGCGGCTTCGACCCGTCGATGCGGCCGAGCACGAGATTGGCGTCGGTCAGGGTCGGGCGGTCGTTGCCACCGCCATAGCAGACCGGGCCCGGCCTGGAGCCGGCGCTTTCGGGGCCGACCTCGAGCAGGCCGCCGGCGTCGACGCGGGCGATCGAGCCGCCGCCGGCGCCGATCGTGGTGATCTCGATCATCGGGGTACGGATCACCATGCCGAAATCGATCGTGCTCTGCGCGGCGAGCGCGGCCTGCCCGCCCGCGATCAGCGAGACGTCGAAGGAGGTGCCGCCGAGATCGCCGGTGATCACGTTCGGGAAGCCGGCGGCGCGCGCGATCGCGGCGGCGGCGATGACGCCGGCGGCGGGGCCTGACAGCGCCGTGCGAACCGGCAGCTTGCGCGCCGTCGCGGTCGACATCGCTCCGCCATTGCTCTGGACGATGTGGAAGCGCCCGGTGAAGCCGTCCGCCGCCAGCGCATCCTCCAGCCGGCCGAGATAGGAACCGACGAGCGGTTGCAGCGTGGCGTTCAGCGCCGTGGTCGAGGCGCGCTCGAATTCGCGGATCTCGGGCAGGATCGCCGAGGAGCAGGCGAGGTGTTCGTTCGGCCAGACCTCGCTCGCGGCCGCCAGCGCGGCGCGCTCGTTGGCCGGGTTGGCGTAGGCGTTGATGAAGATGATCGCCAGCGCCTCGCAGCCTTTTTCGGCGAGCGTCCGGGCAGCTTCGCGCACCGCGTCCCGATCGACGCCCAATCGGATCGTGCCGTCGGCCAGCGTGCGCTCCGGAACCTCCAGCCGGCAGTCGCGGCTGGCGGCGGGCGTGAACGAGCCCCACAGTCCCCAGGTCTGGCGGCGGTCGCGCCGGCGCATCTCCAGCGCGTCGCGAAAGCCCGGCGTGGTGATGACGCCGACCTTGGCGCCCTTGCGTTCCAGCAGGGCGTTGGTGCCGACGGTGGTGCCGTGGACGATCGAGGCGAGGTTCGCGACCGGGCCGAAAGTGGTGAGGCCCGCGATGAAGCCGGTCTCCTCGTCGCCGCGCTGCGACGGCACCTTGGCGACGCGGAAGCACTTCTCCTGCTCGTCAAACCAGAACAGGTCGGTGAAGGTGCCGCCGACATCGACGCCGACGATGGCGTGGAGGACGGGATTCATCGCCCGGCCTCCGCATCCACGCCATACCGCGCCCGCGCCGCGTCCGCGCTGACATACCCGTTCGCCACGTCGCGCCGCACCGCCGCCGCATCCCGTTCGCGCGGCTCGCCATAGCCGCCGCCGCCCGGGCTTTCCAACCGCACGCGCTGGCCTTTCGCGATGTGGATGTCGGCGATCTTGGTGACGAGGGGTGGCGATTTTTCGCCCTCGGCGCTGTCGTAGACGAAACGGTTGGTCGCGGCCGGGCCGCCGCCGACCACGCCGAAAGGCGGGAACTTGCCGCGCTCGCCGAGGAGGAAAACATCGGCGCCGCCTTTCGCCAGCGCCTCGATCTCGTAGATCGCGCCGCAGCCGCCGCGATGCCTGCCGGCGCCGCCGGAATCGGGACGCAATGCCCATTGCGTGAACATCACCGGATAGGCGGCTTCGAGGATCTCGGCCGGCGGGATCGTCGCGGTCGAGATCGGGTTGTTGCCGTGGTTGAGGCCGTCGCCTTCCGGGTTGCCGCCGAGGCCGCCGCCGAAGAAGGAGAACATCACGAAGCGCGAGCCGTCGTCGCGATGGCCCGCCAGCGAGAGCGCGTTGATCGTGGCGTAGGGCGAGCCGTTGGCGCGCTCGGGCGCGATCTGCGCGAAGACGCCGAAGACCGTGTCGATGACGCGCAGGATCGTCTCGGTGTAGCCGCCGACGGGCTTGGGCGCGCTGACGCCGAGCAGCGTCGTATTCGGAATGACGAAGGCGATCGGCTTGAGCACGCCGGCATTGGCCGGGACATGCGGGAAGATGTGCTTCAGCGCGACATAGCAGCAGGCGACCGCCGTCGAGTAGGCGATGTTGAGCGGGCCTTGGCAGGGCGGGGCCGAGCGCGAGAAGTCGAGCGTCATGATCTCGCCCGCGATCGTCAGGTCGAGCGCGATGCGCAGCGGCTCGTCGGTGATGCCGTCATTGTCGAGGAAGTCGTCGAAGGAATAGCGGCCGTCCGGCAGGGCGGCGATCTCGGCGCGCATCAGCGTCTCGGCGCGGGCGGAAAAGGCGTCGAGCGCGGCTTCCACCGTTTCGGCGCCGTAATCCGCGAGCAGAGCGTCGAGGCGCTGCTCGCCGAGATCGAGCGCGTTGAGCTGTCCGTTGAGATCGCCCCAGTTCGATTGCGGCAGGCGCGAATTGGCGTTGAGGATCTCGACGATGTCGTGCTGGAACTCGCCCTTGCGCACGAGCTTCACCGGCGGGATGCGAAAACCTTCCTGAAAGCTCTCGGTCGCCCTGGCGTTGAAGTTGCCGGGCACATTGCCGCCGACATCGAGCCAGTGGCCGACCGAGGCGAGCCAGCAGAACAGTTGTCCGTCGCGGAAGATCGGGCGCACGAGACGCATGTCGTTTAGATGCGTGCCGCCCTCATAGGGGTCGTTGAAGAGCCAGGTGTCGCCGGGCTCGTTGGCCGCGCCGGCGTCGACGCGCGCGATGACGGCGCGGACCGCGAAGGCCATGGCGCCGACGAAGATCGGCAGGCCCGACGTGCCCTGCACCAGCGTGTCGCCGGTCGTGGCATGGTAGAGACCATGGCAGGCGTCGTGCGCCTCGGCGATGATCGGGTTGAAGGCGGAGCGATAGAGCGTCGCGTCCATCTCGTTGGCGATCTGCTCCAGCCGGCCCTTCAGCACGGCAAGCGTGACGGGGTCGAGCGTGGTCATGAGGCGTGTCCGGCCTTGTCGGCGGCGACGATCCGCTCGGCCTCGTAGGCCTTTCCGGCGGCGATCATCCCGGGCGTGCCGATCACCGCGTTGAGCTGGTCGAAATCGAACATCTGGTCGCGGAAAGGGTCGGTGGTGCCGTTGCGCCTGAGCGAGGCGTAGAAGTCCTGCGCGGCCCGGGCGAGCGCGCGGACGATGCCGCCCGGGAAGATCACCAGCGAGAAGCCGAGCGCCTGCAGCCTGTCGGCCGAGGTGATCGGCGTGCGGCCGCCCTCGACCATGTTGGCCATCAGCGGCAGGGCGCCCTTGAGCGCGTCCACGACGCGGGACAATTCGTCGGCGGAGCCGGGCGCCTCGACGAAGAGCATGTCGGCCCCGGCTTCGGCATAGGCCCGCGCCCGCTCCATCGCCCTGTCGAAGCCCTCGACCGCGATCGCGTCGGTGCGGGCGATGACGAGCGTTTCGTCCGACGCGCGCGCGTCGGTCGCCGCCTTGATCTTGCCGACCATTTCCGTCGCCGGGATCACGCCCTTGTCGGCGAGGTGGCCGCAGCGCTTGGGAAAGCTCTGGTCCTCGATCTGGAGGGCGTTGGCGCCGGCGCGCTCGAACAGCCGCATGGTGCGCTGCATGTTGAGCGCATTGCCGTAGCCGGTGTCGGCGTCGACGATCAGCAGCGTCGCGATCCGGTCGCGGATCATCGTGATCGTATCCGCGACCTCGGACATCGAGACCAGGCCGATATCGGGCCGGCCGAGGCGAGTGTAGGCGATCGAGGCGCCGGAGACGTAGAGCGCCTCGAAGCCGGCGGACTCGGCCATCGAGGCGGTGAGCGCGTCGTAGACGCCGGGCGCGAGCACGATCTCGGGTTCCGCCAGGCGCGCCCTCAGGGACGTGGTCATGAGCGTTGTCCATTGGCGGTGAAAGGTGGCGCGGCCAGCAGCCGGTTCAGTGCGTCGAGATCGCCGGCCTGCGGCAGCGCGTCGATCTGGGCCAGGATCGCGGCGGCGTGAGGCTCGCCCCAGACAGGCGACGCCAGGTCGAAGAACTTTTCGCGGATCTCGGCGTCGCCATAGGGGTCCTCGGCGTCGCCCCGATTGGTCAGCGCCTCGGCTTCCAGCACGCGGCCATCGGTCAGGGCGAGCGTGACCCTGGCCGGACGCAGGCCGGGGAGCCTGGCAGTCGCGGCCTCGTCCTCCCTGACGAAGACGCGGCGGGCCAGATCGCGAATGACGATGTCGTCGCGGGCCGGCGCGCGGAAGGCCTCCACCGTCGCCGCGCCGTGGACGATCGTCGTCGCGATCGAGAAGGGCAGCGAGAATTTCGCGGCCAGCATGTTGTGCGGCTCCTGGCCGGCGAGCTGCGCCGCCCAGACGTAGGTCGCGACGTCGATGCGCACGATCGCTTCCGGCGCGATGCGGCCGCCTTCGCCGGCGACGATCTCCGCCAGCGCATCGAGCGCGCCGTGATTGTAGCGGCAGCAGGCATGGCGCTTGAAGTAGTTGCGCGCGATCTCCCAGCGCTGGCCGAGCGCCTCGACCATCGCCTCCGGCCGCCAATCGTCGGCGATCACCGTGCCGTAGACGGTGCCGAGACCGTCCGCCTCGCCGACGAAGCCGGCGGCGACGAGGTCCGCGACCATCACGCCGATCTGGTTGGAGAAGCCGGCATAGCTGTTGCGGATCGTGCCGCCCTCCAGCATCGTCCTGCGGCTGGTCGAGAGCCCGAGCGAGGAGGCGACGTTGATCGTCTCGATCATCGCGACCGAATCGCGCCGGTTGAGCCAGGCGATCGCGACGGCCGCGCCGACCGTGCCCCAGGTGCCGTGGGGGTGCATGGTGACGCGCAGTTTCGAGGCGATGCCGATGCGCGCGCCGATCTCGTAGCCGAGCGCGACCGCCGTGACCACGTCGCGCCCGGTCGCCGCGGTCTGGCGCGCCGCGGCGAGCACGGCCGGCACGACATGAATGCCGGGATGGCCACGGGCGTACTGGTTGCCCTCGTCGAGCTCCAGCATCGTGCCGGCGGTCGCGTTCAGGAAGGCGGCCTGCGCCGGCGTGGTGCTGCGTCCGGCCCCGATGATCGCCGCGCCGGCCGGATGTCCGATCGGCGCGAGGCGGTAGGCGAGCGCGACCGTCTCGGGCTCCCGCGCGCCGGCCGCGATGGCGGCGACGCAGTCAGCCGTCACCTGCAGCGTGCGTGCGACGACGGCCTCCGGCAGGTCGTCGTAACGCAGGCCGGCGCAGAAATCGGCGAGTTCCGTCAGCCAGCCCGGCGTGGCCGGCCGCTGCATCACGGGTTCCGCCCTGACATCGGGGCTGATCCTGGCTTTGGCGCGAGCGTTCATGGCCGCCTCACAATCCGAGATAGGCGTGTTTCAGGGCGGGGTCGGCGGCGATTCGCGCCGCGTCGCCGGAGACGGCGATGCGGCCGTTCTCCATGACGTAGGCGCGGGATGCGAGTTCGAGCGACTGCACCACGTTCTGCTCGACCAGCATCACGGCGAGGCCTTCTGAGGCGACGCGGGCGATGAGCGCGAACATCTCCTCGACCAGCAGCGGCGAGAGGCCGAGCGAGGGCTCGTCGAGGACGAGCAGTTTCGGCTCTCCCATCAGCCCGCGGCCGATCGCCAGCATCTGCTGCTCGCCGCCGGACAATGTGCCCGCGAGCTGCGTGGCGCGCTCGCGCAGGCGCGGGAACAGCGTGAACATCCGCTCGAGATTGGCCTCGCGCGCCGGCTTGCCGCGGCGATAGCTGCCGAGCACGAGATTGTCGCGCACGCTCATGTTCGGGAAGATGCGCCGGCCCTCCGGCACATGGATAAGCCCGGCCGCGACGATGGCCGAGGGCTTGCTGCCGGCGATGTCCTCGCCCAGGAAGCGGATCGACCCGGCGCGGGGCTTGATCAGGCCCGACAGCGCGCGGTTCAGCGTGGTCTTGCCGACGCCGTTGGCCCCTAACACCGCGACGATCTCGCCGGCCCGCACGGACAGGTCGATGCCGCGCAGCACGTCGGCGCCGCCATAGCCGGCGATGAGGCTGGAAACCTCAAGCATGGCCGTCTTCCGCAAGCGGGGGGAGGGAGAAAGGTCGAGCCCTGTCGCAATCGGAAGCATCACGAGGCCCCCTGCAGCCGCTTGGAGGCGCCATGGCCGAGATAGGCCTCGATCACCGCCGGATCGCCGGCGATCTCGCGCGGCGCGCCCCTGGCGATGATCCTGCCCTGCGCCAGCACATGGATGTCCTCGCACAGGCTCATCACCGCCTGCATGACATGCTCGACCATCAGGATGGTGACGCCGCCGTCGCGGATCTGGCGGATGACCGGGATCATGTCGCGGATCTCGGAGGGGTTGAGCCCGGCCAGCACCTCGTCGAGCAGCAGCAGCTCCGGCTCCGTCGCGAGCGCGCGCGCCAGTTCGAGGCGCTTGCGGCCGGAGACGGTGAGTTCCGAGGCCGGCTGGTCGAGCATCGCGCTCAGACCCACGAGGGCAGCGACCTCGCGGGCGCGGCCTTGCGCCTCGGCGCGGCCGGCATGGCGCAGATAGGCGCCGACCGCGATGTTCTCGATCACGGACAGGCCCGCGAAAGGCTGCACGATCTGGAAGGTGCGGGCGATGCCGCGCCGCGCGCGCAGATGGGCAGCCTCCCTGGTGATGTCGTCGCCCGCGAAGACGATGCGGCCTGCGCTCGCGGCCTCGAAGCCGGCGATGACGGCGAACAGCGTGGTCTTGCCGGCCCCGTTGGGACCGATCAGCCCGGTGATCGAGCCCTGTGCCACGGTCAGGCTCGCGGCGTTGACCGCGACGAGTCCGCCGAAGCGTTTCGTGACGGCGTCGACGGCGAGCATCACGGCGCTCCTTCCGTCACGGGCTTGCGCCCTCGGCCGAGCTTGCGCAGCAGCCCCATGACGCCGTCGGGCGCGAAGGCGATCGCCACGACCAGGAGCGCGCCATAGATCGCGAGGTCGATGCCGGGAATGCCGCCGGCGAACAGCTTCGTCAGCTCGCCGAGCCCATGCAGCGTCACCGCGCCGATGACCGGCCCCAACGGCGTGCCGATGCCGCCGACGATCGGGGCGATCAGCGCCTCGACCGAAACCCAGGCGCCATAGGCGATGTTGGCGTCGAGATAGAGGTAGTACTGGACGTAGAGCGCGCCGGCCGCGCCGGTGACGCCGGCCGAGAGCGTGATCGCCTTCAGCTTCACGCCGAGCACGTCGACGCCGAGCGCGCGCGCCGCATCCTCGTTCTCGCGCACGGCGGCGAGCCAGGCCCCGAAGCGCGAGCGGGCGATCGCGATCGTCGCGAGCAGGACGAAGCCGACGAGCGCGAGCGCGATCCAGACGAAGACGGCGCGGCTGGCGAACTGAAAGTTTTCGGGGCGCATGTCGAGCCTGACCAGCGTCCCGGCCGCGCCGCCGGTGAAGGCCGAGGCATTGGCGAGAATGCGGAAGACCTCGGCGAAGGCGAGCGTCACCA
Source organism: Allobosea sp. GW821-FHT12C12 (assembly GCF_058807355.1). NCBI lineage: Bacteria > Pseudomonadati > Pseudomonadota > Alphaproteobacteria > Hyphomicrobiales > Alloboseaceae > Allobosea > Allobosea sp. GW821-FHT12C12. The sequence goes on along the minus strand of NZ_JBXAQP010000001.1, from coordinate 326,815 downwards.
GCGCGAAATAGGAGCCGCGCAGACCCGACCGGAAGCTGAGGAAGCCGATGATCCAGCCGACCGCCGCCGAGAGCGCGACGGCGATGCCGAAGCCCGCCCAGGCATTGACGCCGTAGCGCGCCTGCAGGATCGCGGTCGCGTAGGCGCCGGTGCCGAAGAAGGCGGCGTGGCCGAAGGAGAACTGGCCGCCAAAGCCGCCGAGCAGGTTCCAGCCTTGAGCCGCGAGCGCGACGATCAGCGTGAAGACGAGGAAGTTCAGCACCGTGTTGGCGGCGACGATGACGGGAACAAGCGCCGCCAGCGCGAGCAGGATCACGGCAGGCGCGAAGGCGCGGGCGGCGGTCATGCGCGGGCTCCGAACAGCCCCGTCGGCCTGACCAGCAGCACCAGGATGAAGATGAGGAAGATGCCGATCTGGCCGAGGCTCTCGCCGAAGAAAAGCCCGCACAGGCTTTCGACCATGCCGATGAAGAGCGCGCCGATCAGCGCGCCGGGGATCGAGCCCATGCCGCCGAGCACGACGATGGTGAAGGCGACGAGGACGAAGGCGTTGCCGGCGCGCGGCGTGACGTAGAAGGTCGGCATCAAGAGGCAGGCCGCGATGGCGACGCAGGCCGCTCCCAGTCCGAAGGTGACGGCGTAGATATGGGCGACGTCGATGCCGGCGAGCGCCGCGCCGGTCTTCTCCTTGGCGACGGCGCGGATCGCCTTGCCGGTGTCGGTGCGGGTCAGCAGCAGGCCGAGCAGGAGCGCGACCAGCAGCGCCACGCCGAAGGCGGCGACGCGCGGCAGAGCCAGGAAGGTGAAGCCGAGATCGACCGAGGAAAAGGCATAGGGCACGTCGATCGAGCGCGTGTCGGAGCGGAAGATCGCGAGCATCGCGTTCTCGATGACGATCGAGAGGCCGAGCGTGACGAGCAGGATGTTGCGGTCCTCGCCATGGCTCGCCGGGCCGATGACGAAGCGCTGCAGGGCATAGCCGAGGCCGAAGAACAGCGGCGGCACGATGAGGAGGGCGAGATAGGGATCGATCCGGAAGACGGTGTGGCCGACATAGACCGCAAACATCGCCGCGGTCAGCGTCGCGCCATGGGCGAAGTTGATGATGTGCAGCACGCCATAGACCAGCGTCAGCCCCAGCGCGATCAGCGCGTAGACCGAGCCGGTCATCAGGCCGTTCAGGACGGCGGCGAGGATGATGTCGGGTGCGAACATTCGTTTTTTCGTTGGGCGCCGGCGCCGCCTTTTGCGTCATGCCCGGCCTTGCGCCGAGCATCCACGTCTTGGACATAGTTCTCGGCGGCGCAAGACGTGGCCGGTCGGGACAAGCCCGACCATGACGGGACAATCCGTGCCTCCCCGTGGGGAGAAGGAAGCGAGCGCCCTATGCCGGCACGGGGAAGATCGCCTTGGCGTCGGCGAAATCGGCCGGGAAGATCACCTTGATGTCGGCTCCCTGGACCTGCGTGTTGACCGGCGCGCCGCCCTCGTTCTGGCCGTTGGTGAACCTGGTCGGGCCATAGGGCATGATGTGGCCGGCGAAGGTCGAGCTCGCCAGCGCCTCGGTCAGCCTGGCCTTGTCGGTGGAACCCGCCCGCTCCAGCGCGTCGGCGAGCAGCGCGACGCAGGACCAGTTCAGCGGGATGTTGTAGGTCCAGAACTTGCCCGAGGTCTCGACCTGCTTGCGCAGCGCCTCGGCGACCGGCTTCCTCGGATCGTGCCAGTGATTGCAGTCCATCACGTTCTGGGCCGCGTCCTGGAATTCCTTGACGAAGCGGAAATTCGAGGCCGCGCCGTTCAGCACGGCATAGATGCCCTTGGGCCTGATGCGCTGCTGCTGCATGGTGCGAGCGAGCAGGGCGAACTCGCCGTAATAGCTCGACGGGATGACGAGGTCGGGGTTCTTGGCGCGGATCTGCAAGGCGACGTTCGACATGTCGCGCGAGGGCGTCGGATGCGCGATGGTGTCGAGCACCTCGAAGCCGCGCTTGGGCAATTCCGCCTGCATCAGCTTGGCGAGGCCGGAGCCGAACAGCCCGTCCTCATGCACCAGCACGACGGTCTTGGCCGGCTTGCCGGCGGCGTCGTTGAGCTTGGTCAGATTGTCGAGCGCGGTCCTTGTTACGGTGCCGAAGCCGGGGCCGAAGCGGAAGGTGTTCTTCAGCCCGCGCGTGACGATGGCGTCCGAGACGCCGACATCGACGATATAGGGCAGGTCGTAGCGCGCGGCGGCCTGGGAGGCGGCGAGGCAGATCGGCGAGGCGAAGCCGCCGACGATCGCGGCGACGCCCTCGGCCTGCATGCGCTCGACCTCGGCCGTGCCGCCTTCCGGCGTCGAGCGGGCGTCGCCGAAGACCATCTGCAGCTTCGCGCCGCCCATCGACCTGATGCCGCCGGCGTCGTTGATCGCCTTGATCGCGGCCTCGGCGCCGATCTGGCCTTGCTGGCCGTCATAGGCGAGCGCGCCGGTGACGGGCTGGAGGATGCCGATCTTGATCGCCGCGGCTTGCGCCCGCGGCGCGCCCGGCATGGCGATGGCGGCCGCGCCGGTCGCCAGCAGCGCGCGGCGGGATAGGAGGGTGGTCCTGGTCATGTCTCGCTCTCCTCTGTCCTGGGCCGGTCTTGCGCCGGCGTGAATCGGTCCCGGCTACTGATCGGCCTTGAGGCCGCGCTCCCTGATCAGCGCGCCCCATTTCTCGCGTTCCTTCGCGATGAAGCCGTCGATCTCGGCCGGCGTCATGGCTGCGAATTCGACGCCGAGCGCGGCGAGCCTGGACCTGATCTCCGGCGTCTGGAAGAACGTCGCGACGATGCCGTTGACGCGGCCGACCACCGGGGAAGGCGTGCCCTTCGGCGCCATCAGCGCGAGGAAGCTCAGCGCCTCGTAGCCGGGCACCGTCTCGGCGATCGCCGGCACGTCGGGCAGGGTCGCGAGGCGGCGGGCGCCGGTCACGCCGAGCACCTTGACCTTGCCGCTCTCGATCTGCGGCAGCGCGGTCTGGACATTGTCGAACATCAGCTCGACCTGCCCGCCGATCAGGTCCGCCATCGCCGGACCTGCGCCGCGATAGGGCACATGGGTGATGTCGAGGCCCGCCATGGCCTTGAACAGCTCGGGCGCGAGATGGCTGGTCGCGCCGGCGCCGGAGCTTCCGTAGTTCAGTTTGCCCGGCCGTTGCTTCGCCAGCGCGATCAGCTCCGCGACGCTATTCGCCTGAAGCGAGGGGTGGGCTATCAGCAGCAGCGGCCCCTGCGACAGCATCGCGACCGAGGCGAAATTGTCCGGGTCGTAGGGCAGCTTCGGGCGCAGATACTGGTTGGTGACATGGGTCGCCGGCGTCGCCACGAGCAATGTGTGGCCGTCGGCCGGCGCGCGCTCGACATCGGCCGAGCCGAGCGCGCCGGAGGCGCCGCCCTTGTTTTCTACGATGAAGCGCTGGTTCGTCGCCTGCGACAGGGCCTCGGCCGCGAACCGGCCCATCACATCGGTCGCGCCGCCGGCCGGATAGGGCACGACGACCTTGCCCGGCCGGTTCGGCCAGGTGTCCTGGGCCGTCGCCGTGGCAAGGCCGAGCCCAAGCGCCAGAAAAGCTGGAAGGCTCCATGCGAACCGGATCATGACGCGTCTCCCCGCATTGGCTCACATCCTCGCCGCCGCCGGCACGGGAGACCAGCGCCGCTCGTCGTCGGCGCCGTCGCGGCGCAGTTCCATCCGGAAGGAATAGAGGTCCGGCCGGTAGAGCGCCTGGAGATGCTCGACGCCGCGCCCGTCAGGGCCGGAGACGACCCGCGTCAGCGAGAGCAGCGGCTGGCCGATCTCGAGGCCGAGCGCCTCGGCGACGTCCGGCCCGGCGAGCGTCGCGCCGATCGTCTGGCTGGCGCGTTCGATCGCGGTGCCGGATCGTTCGAGCAAAGTCAGCAGCGGCACGGCGGCGAGATCGGCCTCCGAATAGGTCAGGCCGATGCGCTCCGGCACGTGGGTGGTGAGATGGGAAAAGGGCTTGCCGTCGATCAGGCGCACGCGCACCGAGCGCTGGGCGCGCTCGCCGCGCCTCAGCCCGAGCGCTTGCGCCACGGCCTCGGGCGGCTGGACATAGGCGAAGGCGAGCAGGCGCACGCCGGTGCGCCGCCCCATCTCGACCAGGTGCGTCAGCATGTTGGCGAAGTCGGCGACGATCGGGCGCGGCGTCTCAGGCTCGCGGACGAAGGTGCCGGAGCCGACGCGGCGGTCGATCAGCCCTTCGGTGGCGAGGCTGTCGAGCGCGCGCCGCACCGTGACCCGCGAGACGCCATGCGCCAGCGCCAGCGCCGGCTCGCTCGGCAGGCGCGCGCCGGGCGCGATCTCGCCGCTGGCGATGCGCTCGCGCAGCAGCAGATACAGGCGTCGGGCCTTCTGGGGTTCGAGCGAGGCGTCCAAGCGATGCCTTTCAATGGGGGCAACCTGACTGTCTATCGAGACAGCTAGTTGTCTAGCTTATAGGACAAGCGACTTGCGTCAAGCGGCGGCCGCGCTATTCTGAGGGAGAGGACGGGATGCCATGGCCGCGCCGCGCACGCTTTTCGACAAGCTCTGGGACGCCCATGTCGTGGTCGAGCGGCCGTCCGGCGATGCGCTCATCTGGATCGACCGGCATTTCGTCCATGAGGGCTCGTTCCACGCCTTCGCTCAGCTCGCGGCGCGCGACGGCACGGTGGCCGAGCCCGGCCTGACCTTCGGCGTCGCCGATCATTACGTGCCGACGCGCGGGCGCGAGCATATCGCCAGTTCCGAGATCGCGCGGATGATCGACGATCTGTCGGACAACACGGCCCGCCACGGCATCGAACTCTTCGGGTTGAACGATCCGCGCCAGGGCATCGTCCATGTCGCCGGGCCCGAGCAGGGCCTGACCCTGCCGGGGCTGACCATGGTCTGCGGCGACAGCCATACCTCGACGCATGGCGCGTTCGGGGCCTACGCCTTCGGCATCGGCGCCTCCGAGGTCGCGCACGTGCTGATGACGCAGACGCTCTGGCAGAAGAAGCCCAAGCGGATGCGGATCACCATCGACGGCGCGCCTGCGTCAGGCGTCGGCGCCAAGGACTTCATCCTGGCGATCATCGCGCGGATCGGCGCGGACGGGGCGCGCGGGCATGCGGTCGAATATGCCGGCGAGGCGGTCAGGGCTCTGTCGATGGCCGGGCGCATGACCATGTGCAACATGTCGATCGAGGCCGGCGCGCGCTGCGGGCTGATCGCGCCCGACGAGACGACCTTCCGCTGGATCGAAGGACGGCCGTTCGCGCCGAAGGGGCCGGCGTTCGACGCGGCGGTGGCGAGCTGGCGGACGCTGCCGAGCGACCGCGACGCCGAATTCGACCGCGAGATTTCGTTCGACGCCGGCACGATCGCGCCGATCGTGACCTGGGGCACAAGCCCCGAGGACGCGCTGCCGATCGGCTGTTCCGTGCCCGATCCGGCGTGCGTGCAGGACGAGGCGCGGGCGGGCGCGATGCGCGACGCGCTCGCCTATATGGGCCTGCGCGCCGGCCAGAAGCTCGACGAGATCGCGGTCGACCGCGTCTTCATCGGCTCCTGCACCAATGCCCGCATCGAGGATCTGCGCGCGGCCGCGAGCGTGCTGGCGGGACGCAAGGCCGCCGTGCCCGGCCTGGTCTCGCCGGGCTCGTCGCAGGTCAAGCGCCAGGCCGAGGAGGAAGGGCTCGACCGCATCTTCGTCGCCGCCGGACTCGACTGGGTCGAATCCGGCTGCTCGATGTGCGTCGGCATGAACGGCGACGGCGTCGCCGCCGGCGAGCGCTGCGCCTCGACCACCAACCGCAACTTCAAGGGCCGCCAGGGGCCGGGCGCGCGCACGCATCTGATGTCGCCGGCCATGGTCGCGGCGGCCGCCGTCATGGGCCGGCTCACCGACGTCCGGCCGCTGCTGGAGGGGCGGAGGTGAAGTGTGTTCGGGAGCGGTTCGAGGGTCGATTGAGGCGCGACGTGTCTGCCCCCTCCCCACGCTTGCGGTGGGGAGGGCCGGGGTGGGGGGGCGAGTCCAGGACAACGCCCGACATCGATGTCGAGCCTCTTTCTGCACGCTCCCCCATCCCTAACCCTTCCCCACCGCAAGCGGGGGGTAGGGGACAGGGCGGCGAGTCCGCGCCAGTTCGGTGGGCGGTGTTCGGATGAAGCCGCTTACCACCATCTCGGGCGCGGCCTGTCCGCTTGGCCTCGCCAGCGTCGACACCGACCAGCTGATCCCGGCCCGCTTCATGAAGCGGCCGCGCTCGGAGGGCTATGGCGGCTTTTTGCTGCACGATCTGCGCCGCGACGGGGCGGGAGCGGAGAAGCCGGAGTTTCCGCTCAACCGGCCGGTCTGGCGCGACGCGCCGATCCTGGTGGCGCGGCGCAATTTCGGCTCGGGTTCGTCGCGCGAGGCGGCGGTCTATGCGCTCGCCGACCACGGCTTCCGCGTCGTGCTCGCGCCGACCTTCGGCGACATCTTCGCCTCCAACGCTGTCAAGAACGGGCTGCTGCCGGCGGTTCTCGACGAGGCGGACATCGAGGACCTGCTGGCCGCGCTGCAGGCCTGGCCCGACCTTCCGGTGACGGTCGATCTCGCCGGGCGGACGGTCGGCTGGGGCAACCGCTCGATCGCGTTCGCCATCGACCCGGTCTGGCGCGAGCAACTGCTCAACGGCTGGGACGATATCGACGTGACGCGCTCCTTCGCCGCCGAGATCGCGCGCTTCCGGGCGGCGACTGCGGTCGAGCGTCCCTGGGCGCGGCCGAAGGCGGGAAGCCCGCAGGTCCCGTTCGACGGCGCCGCATGATCGGTCGGGCGGCGTGGCGTCCTTGGTCCGCTATGTTTGTTCCGATACAGCAGAGCGGATCTCGACGGAGCAGATTCCGCTCCACTCCAGCTCGACGCGCCTCAGTCGATGGCGATCATGACGTCGGAGGCCTTGACCACGGCGTAGGCCTGCTGGCCGACCGCGAGCCTGAGCTCGTCGACGGCGGCGTTGGTGATGGCCGAGGTCACGATCGCGCCGCCGACGTCGAGGCGGACATGGGCGGTGGTCGCGCCCTTGGTGATCTCGACGACGGTGCCCTTGAGCTGGTTGCGGGCGCTGATCTTCATGGGATGTCTCCGGTGGACGGTTGCAACGGATCAGGGGTGGTATCGGCAGCACGCGCCCTTTGTCCAGTTGCTCTCGGGTAAGCCCGCCGGCTATATTCGGGCGGATCGAGCGCAAGCAACCCGAAGAGGACGAGACCCATGATGATCCGCCGCCATGTGATCGGCCTTGCCGCCGCTGTGCTCGTCGGCCTCGCGCCCGCAGCCGGTTTCGCCCAGGCGCAGCCGAAGGAACTCGTGATCTTCGCCGCCGCCAGCCTGAAGAACGTGCTCGACGAGACCGCCGCCGCCTGGGTCAGGGAGACCGGCAAGCCGGCGCCGAAGATTTCCTATGCGGCGAGCAACGCGCTCGCCAGGCAGATCGAACAGAGCGCGCCGGCGGATCTCTTCCTCTCCGCCGATCTCGACTGGATGGACTATGTCGCCGGCAAGGGCCTGATCAGGCCGGAGACGCGGATCAGCCTGCTCGCCAACCGCATCGCCTTGATCGCGCCGGCGGATTCGACCGCGGCGGTGACGCTCTCTCCCGGCGTCGATCTCTCCGCCGCGCTCGGCCAGGGCCGGCTCGCCATGGCCAATGTCGAGGCCGTCCCGGCCGGCAAATACGGCAAGGCGGCGCTGGAGAAGCTCGGCGGCTGGGACAAGGTCAAGGACAAGGTGGCGCAGGCCGACAATGTCCGGGCCGCGCTGCTGCTGGTCTCGCGCGGCGAGGCCCCGCTCGGCGTCGTCTATACGACCGACGCCGCCGCCGATCCGAAGGTCAAGGTGCTCGCCACCTTCCCGGAGGACACCCATCCGCCGATCATCTATCCGGTGGCGGTGCTGAAGGATTCGGGCAATCCCGATGCTGTCGGCTTCCTGAGCTATCTGCGCGGAGCAGGGCCGCGGGCGGCCTTCGAGAAGCAGGGCTTCACCGTGCTGAACCGGCCGGCCAATGCGTCGTAGATCGCCGCGCGCCCTGTCGGACGCGAGGAGGCGATCCGCCTCTTTGTCCCGGCAGCGGACGTATCCGAAAAGCGATATCCGCCATTCGGTCCGACGCTCGGGGTCATCGGCCAGTTGAGCGACTGGCTTTCCCCCGAGGAATGGACGGCGGTCCGCCTCAGCCTGATCGTCGCGAGCACGGCCACCTTGGCGAGCCTGCCCTTCGGCATCGCCGTCGCATGGCTGCTGGCGCGCCGGAGTTTCTGGGGCAAATCTGCGCTCGACGCCGTCGTCCACCTGCCGCTGATCCTGCCTCCCGTCGTCACCGGCTATCTGCTGCTGGCCTGGTTCGGCCGGCGCGGCCCGGCGGGTCAGTTCCTGTACGACTGGTTCGGCATCGTCCTGTCCTTCCGCTGGACCGGGGCGGTGCTGGCCAGCGCGGTGATGGGCTTTCCGCTGATGGTGCGCGCCATCAGGCTCTCGATCGAGGCGGTCGACCGCAAGCTCGAGGACGCGGCCGGCACGCTCGGCGCAGGCCCGGTCTGGGTGTTCGCGACGGTGACCTTGCCGCTCTGCCTGCCCGGCATCCTCGCGGGCATGATCCTGTGCTTCGCCAAGGCGATGGGCGAGTTCGGCGCGACCATCACCTTCGTCTCCAACATCCCCGGCGAGACGCAGACCCTGCCCTCGGCGATCTACACCTTCACGCAGATTCCGAACGGCGACGCCGGCGCGATGCGGCTCACCCTGATCTCGATCGCGCTCTCGGTCGCGGCGCTGGTCGCCTCGGAATGGCTGGCGCGGCTGGTCGGGCGACGGATCGCCGTCGAATGAACCCGGTCATCGAGATCGCCGTCCGGCATCGGCTCGGCCAGTTCGCCCTCGACGCGGCGTTCACATCGGATGGCCGGCTCACCGCGCTGTTCGGGCGCTCGGGCTCGGGCAAGACCTCGCTCGTCAACATCGTCGGCGGGCTGATCCATCCGACGCGCGGGCGCGTCGTCGTCGACGGGCAGGCGCTGGTCGACACCGATCGCGGCATCTTCGCGCCCAAGCACAAGCGCCGCATCGGCTACGTCTTTCAGGAGGCGCGGCTCTTCCCGCATCTGAGCGTGCGCCAGAACCTGCTGTTCGGGCGCTGGTTCGCGGGCAGGGACGCGAAGGCCAGCAGCGATCTCGCCGGCGTGCTCGATCTGCTCGGCATCTCGCATCTGCTCGAGCGCCGGCCGGGCGCGCTGTCGGGCGGCGAGAAGCAGCGCGTCGCGATCGGCCGCGCGCTTCTGGCCAATCCCCGCCTGCTGCTGATGGACGAGCCGCTCGCCTCGCTCGACGAGGCGCGCAAGGCCGAGATCCTGCCCTATATCGAGCGCCTGCGCGACGAGGCCGGCGTGCCGATCATCTATGTCTCGCATTCGGTCACCGAGGTCGCGCGGCTGGCGACGACGCTGGTGACGCTCGATCAGGGCCGCGTCACCGCCTGCGGGCCGACCGCGCAGGTGATGTCGCGGCTCGACGTCGCCGGGCTCTCGGGCGCGGCCGAGGCCGGCTCGATCCTGGAGGCCAAGGTCGCCGGCCATGACGAGGCCTATGCCCTGACTACGCTGACGACCCGGGCCGGATCGCTGCAGGTCGCGCGCAGCCTCCTGCCGCCCGGCGCGAGCCTGCGGGTGCGCATCCTCGCCAGCGATGTGCTGATCAGCCTGCGCGAGCCGGTCGGCGTCAGCGCGCTCAACATCCTGGCGGGAACGGTCGTCGAGATCGGCCCGCGCTGCGACGGCGCGGCCGTCGAGTTGCGGCTCGACTGCGGCGGCGAGAACCTGCTCGCCAGGCTCACGGCCAAATCCGTCGCGCAGTTGGGCTTGCAATCCGGTAGCCCGGTCTTCGCGGTGATCAAGAGCGTCTCGATCGATGCGTCGTAAGGGGACGGGACGATGTCATCGCCGGGAAAATCTCCAGGATGCGGGCCGCGCAAAGGATGCCACCATGCCTGAAACAGCCCCTCGGAAGCCGGCCGCCATGATCAGCCTCAGGGTCGATCTGGCGCCGGACGGGCGGCTCGGGCCGGGCAAGATCGACCTGCTGGAAGCGATCGAGGAGACGGGCTCGATTTCCGGCGCCGGTCGCGCCATGAAGATGTCCTATCGTCGCGCCTGGCTCCTGGTCGACAGCCTCAACCAGATGTTCCGTCGTCCCCTGGTCGAGGCGTCGCCGGGAGGCGCCAGGGGCGGGGGGGCGCGTCTGACGCCGATGGGTCGCGAGGTCGTGGCCCATTACCGCGCGATCGAGAGCAAGGCCCTGAAGGCGGCCTCGCTCCATATCGACGCCCTGCGGGACGCCGCGGCGGAACCCGCTCCCGAGTCCTGAGATCACGGGCTGTCGAGAAACCGGGAGAAAATCTCCGCCGTGGCTTCGGCCGAGGTCCGGTTCGAGACGCCGGGCGTGCGCGCGACGAGAGCGCCGGGCACGAGCTTCGCCACGCCGTCGAGATAGGGCAGCAGCATGTCGTCTTCGGCGCAGGCGAGCAGCGTCGGCGTCGTCAGCAAGGGCAGGCGCTCCTCCCTCTTCAAACACGCAGGACATGCATCCGATTAATCGTCCGATGCTCTAGGTAGCCTCGACCGCCTGATCATCAACGACGTCGTCTACGCGGAACGGTCGGTGAGCTTCCCCTCTCCGGACGCACTCGATGGGGCACTTGCGCGCATGACGGTCAAGCTCGCGCCCATTGATCGCAGTGCGTTCTTCCTGGCCGGACGCGCGTTTCAGCTTTATCGCCGCGCCGACGGAACGCGTACGGTAGTGTTGCACGATTTCTTCATCGGAGCTCACGCCGCCGTCGCGCGACTGCCAGTGCTGACCCGCGATCCGCGCCGCTACCGGACCTACTTTCCGACCATCGAGCTGATCGCGCCCTGACGCCGCTCAGCCCTCGCTTGGCCCGCGCGCCACGATCGCCAGCGCGTGCACCCCGTCCGCCAGTTCCTGCGCCAGCGCCGCGTTCACCAGCCGGTGACGCTCGAGCCGGCTCTTGCCGGCGAAGGCCCGCGACACGATATCGACCCTGAAATGGGTCTCGCCGCCCTCGCGCCAGCCGCCATGGCCCTGATGCTGGTGCGATTCGTCGATCACGTTCAGGCGCTCTGGCGCGAGAGCGTCCCGCAGCTTCCTCGTGATCCGTTCAGCCATTGCGGTCATGATCGCGACATCATCCTGATCGCCAGCGCGGCGGTGGGCGCCGCGCATGTTGCGTCGCACTTGCCCGCTGGTCTTCCGAGTCTCATAACCGTTCGACGATGAACTTCAACTCGCGCCTGTTCGACCGCATCAGGATCGGCCCTTCCGAGGCGGAAGAGGCCGAGATTCCTGTCGGCACCCCTTGCGACCATGCCGGCTGCCGCCGCGCGGGCGAATATCGCGCGCCGAAGGGCCGGGGTCGGGAAGGGCAGTTCTTCCTGTTCTGCATGGAGCATGTGAAGGCCTACAACGCGACCTACAACTATTTCCAGGGCATGGATGACGAGGCGCTGCAGGCCTATCAGAAGCAGGAGGAGATCGGCCACCGGCCGACCTGGAAGCTCGGCGTCAATTCGCGCGCGGCGCGGATGGCGCAGCGCGGCCGCGTCGCCGGCGGACAGGCCGGGCCTGAGGTCGCCGACGCGTTCAACCTGTTCGGCGCGCGCCGGGCGCAGGCTGCATCCCAGCCGGAATCTCGCGTCGGCGTCGTGGCGCGCAAGGCGCTGGAGACGCTGGGTCTCGACGACACGGCCGATTCCGTCGCGATCAAGGCGCGCTACAAGGAACTGGTGAAGCGCCTCCACCCGGATGCGAATGGCGGCGATCGCTCGCGCGAGGGGACGCTGCAGGAAATCCTGAAGGCGTATCAGACGCTGAAGACGACCGGGATGGTATGATCCCTTGTCATTCCGGGTTCGCGCCTGCGGCGCGTCCCGGAACGACAGAGGGTTTACCGCTTCTGCGCCGCCAGCCCCGCGACATCAGCGATAATCCCGTCCAGCTCGAAATTCTTCGGCGTGTAGACGCGGGCCACGCCCATATTCTTCAGCGCGTTCTCGTCGTCGGGCGGGATGATGCCGCCGACCACGACCGGGATGGTCATGCCCGCCACCCGCAGCCGCGCCGTGACGTCGCGCACCAGCGGCAGGTGCGAGCCCGACAGGATCGACAGCCCGACGATGTCGGCCTCGGTCTCCTTTGCCTGCGTCACGATCTCGTCGGGAGTCTGGCGGATGCCGCCATAGCTGACATCCATGCCGGCGTCCCTCGCCCTGACCGCGATCTGCTCGGCGCCGTTCGAGTGGCCGTCGAGACCGGGCTTGCCGACGAGGAAACGCGGCGCCCGGCCAAGCGTTTCCGTCGCCCTGGCAACGGCCGCCTTGACGGTGGCGAGGCCGGAGCTGTCGCCGAGCTTGCTCGTGTCGACGCCGGTCGGGGCGCGATATTCGCCGAAGATCTCGCGCAAGGTCTGGGCCCATTCGCCGGTGGTGACGCCGGCCTTGGCGCAGACGATCGAGGCCGGCATGACGTTTCGCGCTTCCTTCGCGCAGCACGCCAGCTCCGCCAGCGCGGCCTCGGCCGCCTTCGTGTCACGCGCCGAGCGCCAGGCCTTGAGCCGGCCGATCGCCTCGAGCTCGACCGAGTCCGGCACGGTGACGACATTGCCTTCGCCGGCCGAGAGCGGCGAGGGCTCGCTGTTGGTGAACTTGTTGACGCCGATGACGATCTGCTCGCCGCGCTCGATCGCCTCGATCCGGCGCGCGCCGTTCTCGACCAGCGCCTGCTTCATGTAGCCGGTCTCGATCGCCGCCAGCGCGCCGCCCATGTCGTCGATCTTCGCCAGCTCCTCGAGCGCCGCCGCCTTCAGCCCGGCGACCTTGGCGTCGATCGCGGTCGAGCCGTCGAAGATGTCGCCAAATTCGAGCAGGTCGGTCTCGTAGGCCAGCACCTGCTGCATGCGCAAAGACCATTGCTGGTCGAAGGGGCGGGGCAGGCCGAGCGCCTCGTTCCAGGCCGGAAGCTGCACGGCGCGGGCGCGGGCCTTTTTCGACAGGGTCACCGCCAGCATCTCGATCAGGATGCGATAGACGTTGTTCTCCGGCTGCGGCTCGGTCAGGCCGAGCGAATTGACCTGCACGCCGTAGCGGAAGCGCCGCATCGCCTCGTCGGCGACGCCGTAGCGGCCGAGCGTGATCTCGTCCCAGAGATCGACGAACGCCCGCATCTTGCAGAGTTCGGTGACGAAGCGCATGCCGGCGTTGACGAAGAAGGAGATACGCCCGACGACCTCGGGAAATTCCTCGGCCGAGACCTCCGGCCGCGCCCGGATCGAATCGAGCAGGGCGATCGCGGTCGCCAGCGCGAAGGAGAGTTCCTGCACCGGCGAGGCCCCGGCCTCCTGGAGATGGTAGGAGCAGACATTGGTCGGGTTCCATTTCGGCAGTTCGCGCGCCGTGAACACGACGATGTCGGTGGTGAGCTGCATCGAGGGGCGCGGCGGGAAGACGTAGGTGCCGCGCGAGAGATATTCCTTGACGAGGTCGTTCTGGGTCGTGCCCTGCAGCGCGCGGCGGTCGCAGCCCTGCTCGTCGGCGACCGCGATATAGAGCGAGAGCAGCCAGGCCGCCGTCGCGTTGATCGTCATCGAGGTGTTCATCCGCGCCAGCGGGATGTCGGCGAAGAGCGTGCGCATGTCGCCGAGGTGGCTGACCGGCACGCCGACCTTGCCGACCTCGCCCCGCGACAGGACATGGTCGGGATCGTAGCCGGTCTGGGTCGGCAGGTCGAAGGCGACGGAGAGGCCGGTCTGCCCCTTGGCGAGGTTGTTGCGGTAGAGCTTGTTGGATTCCGTCGCGTCGGAATGCCCGGCATAGGTCCGGAAGATCCAGGGCTTGTCGCGCGCGGCGGGCTTGTCGCCGATGGGACCGATCGCGTTCATGGGGGTCTCACCCTCTTTTTCGAGCAATCTCGATGTTGCACTGCGGCGAAGATTAACGCCAGAGGCGGAGAAAGTCGCTTGAGACGTTAGGCGCGGTCGCCGGGCAGGCTTCCGCGTGGCAGCTGCGCGCGCTAGCCTGTCGATCACGTCAAAAAAACGAGTCCGCGATGCCGACCCGTCTCGCCACGCCAGCCGATCCCCGCCTGCCGCATGCGCTGATCGAGGCGTGGAAGGCGGTGCCGAGCTCGGTCGTCGCCGACCAGCTCGGCGGCACGGGCCATGCCGATCCGCGCATCCGGCCGATCAGGCCCTTCGCGCCGGGCCAGCGCCTCGTCGGCTCGGCGGTGACCGCCTGGTGCGAGCCGGCCGACTACGGCCCGGCGCATCATGCGATCGCCGTCGCCCAGGCCGGCGACGTCATCGTGGTCGCGGCCGGCGGGCGGCGCGACGCGGCGATGATCGGCGATCTGTTGAGCGGCGCGGCACGGCTCAAGGGCATCATCGGCGTCGTCGTCGACGGCGCGGTGCGCGATGTCGGCGTCGTCGCGCAATGGTCGGATTTCACGATGTTCTCGCGCTGGGTGATGCCGCGCGGCCCGTCCTCGATGGAGCGCGGCGTCGTCAACGGTCCGATCGTGTTCGGGGGCGTCGCGGTCTCGCCCCACGACCTCGTCGTGGGCGACGATGACGGGCTGGTCTTCGTGCCGCACGGGCTGGCGCAGGAGAAGCTGGAACCCTGCCTGGCGCGCGTCAGGGCCGAGGCAGGCTGGGAAAAGGTGCTGGCGGGCGGCGCGAGCACGGTCGAGACGTTCGGCGTGCCGGCGATGGCGCCGCTTTGACGTTTCGCTCGGAACCGCTTCGTCATCCCGGACAAGCCGCGTCAGCGACGCAGCCCCGGGAGCCATCGCAAGGCACGACAGCGTTCTGGGATGGATCCCGGAGTTCCGCTTCGCTGCGTCCGGGACGACGGCGGAGCGTGGGACGAGCGGCCGCGACCGCTCAATTCCGCGCGCCGGGCAGCCTCGGCAGGGGGATGAAGGCCACGCCCTCGTCCTGCAGCATCTGCGCATCCTCGGGCGTCGCCTCGCCATAGATCGGGCGGCTGTCGCTTTCGCCGTGATGGATCTTGAGCGCCTCGTCGGCGAAGCTCTTGCCGACGTTCTCGGCGTTCGCGGCGACATGGGCGTGCAGCGCCGTCAGCATCTGGCGGAAGGCGATCTCCTTCTCGCCCATCAGCGCGACGGGTGCGGGGGCGGGCGCGGCCGGAGCCGATATAACCGCGTCCTCAGCCGCCGGCTCGGCCATGGCCTCGATCGTCCGGGGACCGCGGTCGCTGCGGGCGACGTTCGGGGCCATGATCGCACGCTCGACGCGGATGCTGCCGCAGACGGGGCAATCGACGAAACCGCGTTTCGCCTGCTCCTCGAACCCGGACGAGGACGGAAACCAGCTCTCGAACTCGTGCGCGTTGTCGCAGATCAGGGCGTAGCGGATCATCGCGCGCCGGACCTCGCCGAGATGCGGCTCATGCCGCCAGCAACCTGTCGAGTTCGCCCCGCGCATCGAGCGCATGGATGTCGTCCGAGCCGCCGACATGCCTGTCGCCGATGAAGATCTGCGGCACCGAGGTGCGCCCCCCGGCCCGCGCCGTCATGGCCTGGCGCAGCTCGGGCCGGCCGTCGACGTCGATCTCGTCATAGGCGACGGACTTCTTGCCGAGCAGCGCCTTGGCGGACCGGCAATAGGGGCACCAGGGCGTGGTGTAGATGGTGACCTGAGGCATGGAGGGTCCGTCGTTTGCGAGCGTGATGGCGATGACTGAAGCCCGCATATAGTGTGCGCTCACGCCTCCGTCACGACCCGCGCGAAGGTCAGGATGTCGACCTTGCCCGCGCCGGCCCGCAGCAGGGCGCGCGCCGCGGCATTGGCGGTCGCGCCCGTGGTCAGGACGTCGTCGACCAGCAGGACGCGCCTGCCCTCCAGCTTCGGCCGGGCGGCGGGCGGCGCCTTGAACGCGCCTTGCAGGTTGTCGGCGCGCTGCGGCCGCGTCAGCCCGACCTGCCGGCGCGTGCGCTTGACCCGGACCAGCGCATCCTGCGCGAGCGGGGCATGACCCTGCCTGGCGAGCACGGTCGCCAGCGCGGCCGCCTGGTTGAAGCGCCGGGTCCAGAGCCTCACCCGGTGCAGCGGCACGGGTACGATGAGATCGGCATCGGCCAGGAGTTCGCGGCCGGCCTGGGCCATCATCGCGCCGAGCGCCAGGGCAAGCTCGGTGCGGTCGCCGTATTTGAGCCTGTGGACGAGGTCGCGCGCCGTCCCGTCGAAGCGGCAGACGGCGCGCGCCCGGGCGAACACCGGCGGGTCGGCGATCGCGGCCGGCGAGAGCAGGCCTTCGCCGAGGTCGACCGCGAAGGGCGTGCCGAGGCGTTCGCAATAGGGTCGCTCGATGAAGTCGAGCCCGGCCCAGCAGCGCGGGCAGAGCGCCTGCGCCTCGGCCACCGCGGCCTGGCAGGCGATGCAACTCGGCGGATAGACGATGCCGATCGCGGCGTTCCAGCCCGCGCGCGCCGCATGGCGACCTTGCGTCAGCAGACCGCCGAGGATGGCCGTTCTCCGCAGTATGCCGTCGGCAGGATCGTTCATCGCATGTCCCGGCTTTGAAGGGGCATTCCTTCCATGCCTGCCGGCCCGGCCTGCAACCGCCCCTGCCAATCGAGACTGGCATGCCTATCTCAGCCTTGTCGATTGGCGATCCGCCTCGATCCCGGTTTCAATCTCGGCCTTTCCGGCCTGCGAAGGGTATCTCCATGAGCACGTCCAGCAGCGGGCTTCCCGCCCTGTTCTCCCCGGTCCGGATCGGTGAGATCGAGTTGAAGAACCGCATCGTCATGGCGCCGCTGACGCGCAACCGCGCCTCGCGCGGCAGCGACGCGCCCAACGACCTCAATGTCGAATATTACCGCCAGCGCGCCGGCGCGGGCCTGATCATCACCGAGGGCACGCAGGTCTCGCGGCAGGGCCAGGGCTATGTCTGGACGCCCGGCCTATATTCCGACGCCCAGATCGCCGGCTGGAAGGCGGTGGCCGACGCGGTCCATGCCGAGGGCGGCAAGATCGCGGCGCAGCTCTGGCATGTCGGGCGCGTCAGCCATGTCTCGCTGCAGCCGGGCAACGCGGCTCCGGTCGCGCCGTCGCCGCTGCTGGCCAGGACCAAGACCTATATCGAGACAGGCTTCGCCGAGGTCTCGACGCCGCGCGAGCTCTCCCTCGACGAGATCCCCGCCATCATCGCGGAGTTCGTCGCGGCGGCCGGGAACGCCAAGGCCGCCGGTTTCGACGGCGTCGAGCTGCACGGCGCCCATGGCTACCTGATCGACCAGTTCCTGCGCGACGGCTCCAACCAGCGCACCGACGCCTATGGCGGCTCGATCGAGAACCGGGTGCGCTTCGCCCTCGAAGTGGTCGAGGCGGTCTCGAAGGTGTTCGGCAAAGGCCGCGTCGGCATCCGGCTCTCTCCGGTGAGCCCGGCCAACGACGCCCGCGATTCCAACCCGCAGGCGCTGTTCGGGCATCTGGTCGAGAAGCTCTCTGATGCCGGCATCGCCTTCATCCATGTCGTCGAGGGCGCGACGCGGGACGACCGCAACTACCTGCCCTTCGACTACGGCGCGCTGCGCAAGGCCTTCGAGGGCGTCTATATCGGCAACAACCTCTATACCCGCGATCTCGCGATCGAGGCGGTGGAGAGCGGGGCGGCCGACGCCATCGCCTTCGGCCGCCTCTTCATCGCCAATCCCGACCTGGTCGAGCGGCTGAAGGCGGATGCGCCGCTCAACGCGCCGGCGGTCGAGACCTTCTATGGCGGCGACGCCAAGGGCTATACCGACTATCCGGCGCTGCATGAGAAAGCCGCCTGAAACTCTACTGCGGCGCGCGTCTGACGCGGCTTTCCGCGCTTCCGGTGTCCACGGACTCAAGTCCGCTTCGTTCCGGTTCTCGAAAGCCGCGTCGGCCGACCCGCCGGAACGGATTTCCGCGGCGGTTCTTCCTTCGGGCCGGATGGCATCGCGCCATTCGGCCCGGTTTTGCAATGCGACTTCGCAAAAACAGTTGCAGAGCGGCGGCGGGCTGACTAAACAGGCCTCCTCCGCCGCGCTGCTCCCATCGTCTAGCGGTCAGGACGTCGCCCTCTCACGGCGAAAACTGGGGTTCGATTCCCCATGGGAGCGCCATTCGCCAAGCCGGCCGTCGGCTTCCGCGGCTTTCCTACCGCCTCGCATCGCCGGCCTCGCGCCTTGCCTCGGAGGGGGAGCGGCCGAAGCGTTTGCGGAAGCAGCGGTTGAAATAGGACAGGTCGCCGAAACCGACTTCGTAAGCGATGGCGCTGATCGCCAGCCGGGACTCCCGCGTCGAGATCAGCCGGTGCCAGGCGCGCTCGAGCCGGCGTTCAAGGACATATTCCGAGAAGGTCTGCGCCTCCGCCTCGAACAGCTTCTGGATGGCGCGCGGCGAGACGCCGTTCAGGCGCGCGATCATGTCGAGTCCGAGATCGCGCCGCTCCAGCCTCGTCTCGATCTCGGCCTTGATGCCGGCGATGCGGCCGGCCCGTGCGTCCGCCGGCGCGAGCGGGGCGCCGCGATCCTCCAGCATCAGCCCGACCAGATCATGGAGATGGGCCATGGCGAGGTTGCGCAGCGCGGCGGAGTCGAGCGGCAGGAAGCCGCGCAGCAGCATGGCGCCGTAATGCGCCAGCACCTGCAGACCGCGATTGCCGCGCGGGATCAGGCGCATCGGCTCGGTCGTCGATCCGCCCGCCGGGGCAGGTAGCCGCGCGGCCTGGAGGCTGACGAGATCGACCCGCGAGACCTGGTCCAGCGCGAAACGGGTCTCGTCAGCGGGCGCGATCAGGAGCGCCTCGCGCGCCCGCACGACGATGCGCGCCGCGCCCTGCTCGACCACGATCCGCCCGTCAGCGGGACGCATCAGCAGGCGATCGCCTTCCCCGCCCCGCGCGTCTTCCCGCCATCGCCAGCGCGACGCAGGATCGAAGCAGGACATCAGGCCGAGATCGGGGCTCGTCGTGAGCACCGCGCGGGCAACGAAGGGCAGCGCCTCGCCGGCGGCCGCGCCGTGATGGGCGACGATGCGTCCGAGCACCTTGCGCGAGCGCGCGCCCGCCGCCTCGCGGTCGATTCCGTGCGCGACGCGCCAGAGCGGCGCCAGCGGCGCGTCGCAGTCGCCGCGGCGGAGAGCCGGTTCCAGTTCAAAGGCCACGCCCATCGATTTCGATGCCTTGTTTCGCTCCAGTCCAAGACCGGCTTCGCCAAAGTCCAAGATCGGACTTCATCGCAGACGATACATCACTTCGTGCGGAAGCGCCATTTGTTGAAGTCAACAGCTTGAAATGAATGCGTTTCCAGATTGGTTTAATTCTAAAATACAGTCTACGATCCATCTTGCCGAAGAATTCGCCATGGGGAATGTCTCTCTGTGCTTCGGCCGCTTTTTCCGCCGACAGGTCTGACCCCATGCTCCGCACCGTCTCACTCGCCAGCAGCCTCATCGCTCTCGTCGTCGGCTCGGCCGCGGTCGCCCAGACGGCGGCGCAACCGGCCGGCGCTCCCGGCGTGATCGAGCTCGACACCATCACGGTCACGGCGGCCCGCGCCCAGCGCAGTCTGGCGGAGACGCCGCAATCGGTGCAGGTGCTGGAGCGGGCGCAGATCGAGGAGCAGCTGAAGTTCAGCCCGAACGCGGCCGCGGCGCTCGGCAAGCTGGTGCCGGGCTATGCGACGCCGACGCAGACGGTGTCGAGCGCCTCGGAGAATTATCGCGGCCGCGACCTGCTGGTGCTGCTCGACGGCGTGCCGCTGAACACGCCTTTGCGCGACGTCTCGCGCATCCTGTCGCTGATCGACCTGAACTCGGTCGAGCGCATCGAGGTCGTCGCCGGCGCCTCCAGCCTCTACGGCGCGGGCGCGACCGGCGGCACGGTCAATTTCATCACCAAGAAGGCGACCGACGGCAAGCCGACCGTGACGGTGAACACGGCGCTGCGCGCCTTCACCCAGAACATCGGCCGTTCCCTTGCGCCGGAAACCTCGATCACGGTCTCCGGCAAGGCGCCCGACGGCTTCGACTATCTCGTCTCCGGCAGCGCGCGCGGAGCGGGGCGCACCTATGACGGCGCCGGGCGCGAACTGCCCTCCGACGGCCTGCTCGGCCAGGGCGGCGGCGACCGCTACAAGGCGGGCAACCTGCTCGCCAAGCTCGGCTACGATTTCGACGGCGGCAAGCGCATCGAGCTCAACGGCACGATCATCGCCTTCGACCAGGCGCCGAAATACCTGACCAACTACGGCCCGCCCTTCGCCCGGCCCGACCGGACGACGCTCTATTCCGGCCAGAACGTGATCGAGGACACCAAGACGGTCTCGCTGCGCTATACGGACAAGGATTTCGCGCTCGGCTCGCTCAGCGTGCTGGGGTTCTACAACGACATCAAGAAGCGCTTCGACTACTCGGCGTTCTCCTATCCCTACAACAGCCAGGTCTACTACTCCTTCAACCCCAACGCGCCGACGAGCCCCGACAACCAGACGACCCTGTATTCGCAGCGCGGCGGCGTCAACGTCACCATCGACACCGCGCTCGACCGGCTTCTGCCCGGCGCGAAGCTGACCTGGGGCGGCGACCTGATCAGGGAGCGCACCAACCAGACGCTGACCAGCGGCCAGGAGGTGTTCACGCCGCTGGAGCAGACCACGGCGGCCGGCTTCGGCCAGCTCCAGATCCCGGTCGGCGAGCGCATCGTGCTGCGCGGCGGCCTGCGCTACGAGCATTTCGCGCTTTCGGTCAGCGATTATGTCCGCCCGGCCGCCTATGCCGCCGTCGCGGCGAATAACCGCCTCGGCTACACGGCCTTCGTGCTGCCGGCGCTCAACGTCACCGGCGGCGATTTCACCTATTCGGCGCTGACCGCCAATCTCGGCGCGACGGTCAAGTTGTCTGAATCGAGCGAGGTCTTCGGCGGGTTCTCGCAGGGTTTCGCGCTGCCCGATGTCGGCGCCTTCACCCGCCGCGCCGGCGTCTCGACCGCCTTCGCCTGCGCGGTCGCGACGCCCGACTGCCTGCCCGCCAGCCGCCGCACGATCAGCTACGGCTCGATCGCGCCCGAGGCGCAGATCGTCAACAACTACGAGCTCGGCGTGCGCGGCAGCTACGGGCCCTTCAAGGGCTCCCTGACCGGCTACATCAGCACCTCGGATCAGGGCGTCACCTTCGACTCGGTGACCAACACGCTGTCGCAGCAGAAGGAGCGGATCTGGGGCTTCGAGGCTACCGGCGACTACGCCGTCACCGAGCAGCTCACCGTCGGTTCGGTCGTCTCCTGGCGCGAGGGCCGCTACGACACCAACGGCGACGGCAGGCTCGACAGCCACCTCCCCAACAACCGGATCGGCTCGCCCTGGCGCGGCATGCTCTATGGCAGCTACCGCTTCGTGAACGGCGTGCAGTTGCGCGTCGAGGGCGAGGGCTTCTCCGAGCGCGACGTCGCGATCGACCTGCGCGGCACGCGCTACAAGCTCAAGGGCGCGGCGACGATGAACGTCGCACTGTCGGCGCCGGTCCTCTCCGGCGAGGCCTATGTCGCGGTCAACAACCTGTTCGACCGGGCCTATCAGAACCCGACCGCGACCTCGGTTCGCAATCTCGACAACTACGCCTGGGGCCGCACCGTCACGGTCGGCTTCAAGAAGACCTTCTGAGGCCATGGTCAGCCTCGAGCAAGACGGCGAGGGCGTCGTGACGCTGCGCTTCGTGCCGCCCTATGGCACGGGCGACGAACGCGCCTATCTCGACGCGCTCGCCGAGCTCGGCCGGCGCGAGGAGCCCTTCCTGCTGCTCACGGTGTTCGGCGGCGGCGGCAAGCTCTCCCAGGCGGGCGAGCGCGAGCAGGCGCTCTGGTTCAAGGCGACCCGGGCGCGCTTCGGCCGTCTCTGCGGCGCCTGCGCCATCGTCCGGCCGGGCGCGACCGAGAAGATGGCCGAAACCTTCCGCAAGCTCTGGCCATTCCCGATCAGTCTGGAGGCAGACGAGGCGGCGGCGCGGCGCTTCCTTCTCGGTCACAAGACGAGGGCGGCATGACGCCGGGGGCAAAATGAGCGCGACCCATACCGATATCGGCGCGGCGGGCCTTGGTCGACCGGCCTCGAAGGCCGCCCGCTACCGGCTGTTCGGCGTGCTCGCCGGGCTCTATGTCGCCCAGGCGATCCCGTCCTACCTGCTCGTCGCGGCGCTGCCGCCGATCATGCGCGAGAGCGGCGTCTCGCGCAGCGCGATCGGCTATATGAGCATCCTGCTGCTGCCCTTGGTGATCAAGTTCTTCTGGGCGCCCTGGATCGACCGGATCAGGCCCTTCGCCCGGGCGCATCGCGCCGGCTGGGTCTTCCTGACGCAGAGCGGCGTGATCGCGTGCATCCTGACGCTGCTTTTCGTCGGCCCGACTCAGGTTCTCGCCATCGTCGCGATCGGCTTCTGCGCCTCGCTGCTGATCTCGACGCAGGACATCGCGACCGACGGCTACGCCGCGAAATACCTGCCCGAGGCCGACCGGCCGGTCGGCAACGCCATCCAGGGCGGCTCGATCGCCTTCGGCGTCGTCATCGGCGGCACGCTCGGCCTCGTGCTCTACTACCATATCGGCTGGGCCGGCATGCTCGTGACCATCGCCGCGATCTCGCTTCTGCCGCTGATCGCCGCCGCGATGATGCGCGAGGACGATCCGACACCTGGAGAGGCGGCCGCGCGCCCCTCGATCCGCGCCTTCCTGCGCCGCCCGGAGGCGCGCCGCATCCTCTGGATCGCGCTGATCTATCGCGCCTCCGAGGGCCTCGTGAAGGCGATGGAGGGTCCCTATCTGGTCGATGCCGGCGTGCCGCTGAACCAGATCGGCTATCTTTCCGGCCTCTCGGCCACGACCGCCGGCCTCGCCGGCTCGATTCTCGCCGCCTGGCTGGTCAAGACGCGCGGACTTGCCTTCGTGCTGGCCTTTCTGGGAGGCCTGCGCACGCTTTGCTTCCTGCTCTTCGCCTGCCACGCGCTCGGCGTGGTGACAGGGGCGTGGCCGCTGTTCGGCGCGGCCGGCTTCCAGACGCTGATCCGCTACATGGAGATCGTCGCGCTCTATTCGCTGTTCATGGCGGTGACGACCTCCGAACAGCCGGGCACGGACTTCACCATCCTCGCCTGCGCGCAACTCCTGGTCTATCTCGCCGGCTCGCTGATGGCCGGCAAGATCGCCGACGCGATCGGCTATGGCTGGCTGTTCTCGATCGCTACCGCGATCTCGGGGATCGCCGTGATCGCGACGCTCGGCATGATCTCCGCAACGCAGGATGCGCGTCGTGGCCGTGCCTGAGCGCGGCTCAAGCCTTCGGCCCGACCGGCTCGCGGAGCGCGAACGCCAGCGCGAGACAGGCGAGCGCGCCGGCTGCCGAGAGCGTGAAAGGCAGGCTGGGGGCCAGCTCGAAGGCGACGCCGCCGGTCAGCGCGCCGACGCCCTGGCCGAGGCCATGGGCCGCGGCGAGCCAGCCGGCGGCGCCGTGGCGCGCCCCGGGTTCCGTCCGCGCGGCGAGCCAGGTCGTATAGACCGGGGTCGCCAGGGCGACGCCGAGGCCTGCGAGAAGCAGACCGGCGGTCATCACGGCATAAACGTCGCTGCCCGCCGTCAGCGCCGCGCCGGCCGCGACGCCTGCGAGGCCGAGCCCCGTTCGCGCCACGATCACCGGGATCAGCACGATGAAGACCGACTGGCCAAAGCCGATCGTCGAGGCGGCCACGGCATCGGGCAACGAAACGGGATGGATTGCTATCGATCACAGGTGACGCCGCTCTCGGTGCTGCTCGGCTACCGGCTCGAGGGCGTGCGGCAGACTCTCATGGCCGGCGGCAAGCAGCAGATCGCCGCGGTCGCGGCCCGATGGGGCTTTCCCATCCCGGCCGCTTCGCCCGGCAGTACAGGGCGGCTTTCGGCGAGAAGGCGTCCGAAACGGTGTCAGGCAAGCGGAAGAACCTGCCGCATTGAGCGCGGCTCCCGCCGCCTGCCTCACGCGATCGCGCAGGTCTGGCCGCCATCGACCGGCAGGCAGACTCCGGTGATGAACTTCGCCTCGTCGGAGGCGAGGAAGACCGCCGCGTTGGCGATGTCCCAGGCCGTGCCCATCTTGCCCATCGGCACGGCCGCATCGCGCGCCGCGACCATCTCCTCGGGCGAGGCGTACTGCCCTGATATCTGCTTGTAGATCATCGGCGTGTCGATCAGGCCGGGCATGATGCAGTTCGCGCGGATGCCCTGGCGGGCATACTGCATCGCAATGGCGACGGTCGCCTGGTTCACGGCGGCCTTGGTCGCGTAATAGGCGAAATAGGGGTAGCCGACCCAGCGGATCGCCGCGATCGAGGAGATGTTGACGATCGCGCCGCCGCCATTCTTCAGCATTTGCGGGATCACCGCCTTCGAGCAGCGGTAGACCGGGCCGATATTGAGGTCCACCGCCGCCTTGAACTGCTCCTCGGAAAGGTCGACCGGCCCGCCCATATGGGTCACGCCGACATTGTTGTGCAGGATGTCGATGCGGCCGAAACGGGTCATGCAGGCGCCGACGCAGGCGTCGATCGAGGCCTGGTCCGTCACGTCGGCGGCGAGCGCGATGGCGACGCCGCCTTCCTTCTCGATGATGCCCGCCGTCTCGTCGGCGGCCGCCTGGCTGATGTCGATGCAGGCGACCCGCGCACCCTCGCGGGAGAAGGCGACGGCGGCCGCCTTGCCGTTGCCCCAGCCCGGCCCCGAGGAGCCGGCGCCGAAGACGAGGGCGATTTTTTTCTTCAGGCGGTCGGGCATGCCGGCAACTCGTTCATTCGCGCCACGCCGTCATCGCGAGGCGGCGCAGCCGACGAAGCAATCCAGGGGGCGTAGAGCGCGCGGCTCTGGATTGCTTCGCTTGCGCCCGCAACGACGGGGAGCGGCGCTCGGCTCAGCTCAGCGAACTGCCGACCGCCTTCTCGAGGATGGCCCAGGCCTCGTCGCCGTATTTCTTCTTCCATTCGGCGTAGAAGCCGGCCTTGCGCAGCGCCTCGCGGAAGGGGGCCGCCGGGGCCTCGTTGAAGATCATGCCCTTCGATTCGAGTTCGGCCCGCAGCCCGGCGTTGAGCTTGGCGACGTCGGCGCGCTGCAGCACGGCGGCCTCGTTCAGGTTCTTGGCGGCGATGACGCGCAGGTTCTCGGGCAGTCGGTCCCAGGCGCGCTTGTTGCCGAGGAACCAGAAGCCGTCCCACATATGGTTCGTCACCGAGCAGTATTTCTGCACCTCGAAGAGCTTGGCGGTGGCGATGATGGCGAGCGGGTTCTCCTGCCCGTCGACGACCTTGGTCTGCAGCGCGGTGTAGACCTCGGCGAAGTTGATCGAGGCCGGCGCGGATTGGAAGGCCTGGAACATCGAGGTCCAGAGCGGCGAGACCGGCACGCGGATCTTGAAGCCCTTGAGGTCGTCCGGCGTGGCGATCGGGCCCTTGGACGAGGTCATCTGGCGGTAGCCGTTGTCCCAGATCCTGTCGAGCACGACGAGGTTGGCCTTGGCGATCTGGCCGCGGACATAGGCGCCGAGTTCACCGTCCATCGCCGCCCAGACCGCGTCGTAGTTCGGGAAGGCGAAGCCGATGCCGTTCAGCGAGGCGTTGGGCACCAGCGTCGACAGGATCAGCGGCGAGAGGGTGAAGAACTCGATGCCGCCGGAGCGCACCTGGCTCAGCATGTCGGTGTCGGTGCCGAGCTGGCTCGAGGGGAAGATCTGGATGTCGAGCTTGCCGCCCGATTCCTGCCTGATCCTGGCGACCGCCTCCGTGGCGCGGATATGCAGCGGGTGCGAGACCTGCAGGTTGTGCGCGTATTTATAGGTGAATTCGGCGGTCTGCGCCCCGGCGCGGCCGATATGGAAGCTGCCGATCGCGGAGGCGGCGACGGCGCCCTGCATCAGGGTGCGGCGTGAGATCGTCATCTGTGTCTTCTCCCTTTGCTTTCGTATCGTTGGCGTCGTTGTCCTCGAGTCAGTCTCGGCGCTGGCGGCGATGCCGTGCAACCGCCTATTGCGATTGGCCGTCCTGTCTTTCCGTCAGAGCACGATGGTCGAGATTCCGGGGATCGCCGCGATCAGCAGCAGGCCGATGAAGAGCGCCACGAGATAGGGCCAGATCGCGCCCATCGCCTCGTCGGGCGAGACGTTGCCGATCTTGCAGGCGATGTAGAAGCCGATGCCGATCGGCGGCATCATCAGGCCGATGTTCATCGAGGTGACGACGACCATGGCGTAGTGCACGTCGTTGATGGCGAGCTTCTTGGCGATCGGGAACATCAGCGGCGCCATCAGCACGATCGCGGGCAGGCCCTCCAGCACGCAGCCTAGCACGATGAAGACGAGGATGGTGATGCCCATGAAACTGAGCCAGCCGCCGGGCAGGTTGCCCATCCAGATCGCGAGCTGGTTGGCGAAGCCGGTCTGGGTCAGCGCCCAGGCCATGGCGAGCGCGGTGCCGAGGATCATCAGGATCGCGCCCGAGAGCGCGGCGGTCTCGACCAGCATGGCGTAGAAGGTCGCCCGGCTGATGCCGCCATAGAGCACGATGCCGACGATCATCGCGTAGAGCACGGCGATGGTGGAGACTTCCGTTGCGGTCGCGACGCCGCCGCCGACCGCGCTGCGGATGATGAAGGGCAGGACGAGCGCAGGCGCCGCGACCAGCGCCGTCTTCCAGATCACCGCGAAGGGCGCGCGCTTCACGCCGCGCAGGCTCTCGACCCCGGCCTTCCAGCGCGCCAGCACGGCGAGCACCAGCAGCAGGACCATGGCGACGAGGAAGCCCGAGGTGAACAGGCCGGCGATCGAGACGCCGGCGACCGAACCGAGCACGATCAGCACGATCGAGGGCGGCACCGTCTCGGCCATGGCCGCGCCGGTGGCGAGGAGCGCGATCAGTTCCTTCGGCTTGTAGCCGCGCCGCTTCATCTCCGGGAAGAGGGCTGGGGCCACCGTCGCCATGTCGGAGACCTTCGAGCCGGAGATGCCCGAGACCAGAAACAGCGAGCCGAGCAGGACATAGGACATGCCGGCGCGGACATGGCCGAGCAGCGAGGCGAGGAAGTCGACGATCGCCTTGCCCATGCCGGTGGCGTCGAGCACGCAGCCGAGCAGCACGAAGATCGGCACCGAGAGCAGGATGATCGAGGACATGCCCTCGTCCATCCGCCCGATCATCACCAAGGTCGGCACGCTCGTCGAGAACAGCAGGAAGCAGAGCGTGCCCATGCCGAAGCAGAAGGCGATCGGCACGCCGGAGACCAGGCAGATCGCGACGACGACGACGAGGAAGATCAGGATGTTGCCGTAGCCCAGCCCCTTGAAGACCGGCGTCATCAGCCAGAACGCCAAAGCGAGCGCTGCGATCAGGCCGGCGGCGAGCAGGAGATCGGACAGCTTCGCCGTGCGGACCGCATGGCGGACGGCGAGGACGAACATCGCGGCGATGCCGACGCAGATCGCCGAGACGCGCCAGCTGTTGGGGATGTTCAGCGCCGCCGAGGTGACGAAGCTCTCCTCATAGGCATAGTCGTAGGCCGGATAGATCATCGCCGCGAGGAAGGTCGCGACCACCAGCATGGCGAAGGTCTCGACGAAGCCGCGCAGCCGCCGCGGCATCATGCCGGTGAACAGCGTCAGCCGCAGATGCTCGTTGCGGTCGATCGCGATCGCCGCGCCGAGCATGGCGAGCCAGAGGAAGGAGATCGAGGCGACCTCGTCGATCCAGATCACCGGCAGCGAAAAGACGTAGCGCGAGGTCACGCCGAGCAGCAGCACGCAGACGATGAGGACGAGCAGGGCCGAGGCGACGAACTCGACCGGCCGCATGAAGCCCGAGCCCGGACGCAGGCCCGTCGCGAGCAGCGGGTCGTCGGGCAGGGTCAGGCTGTTGGCGACGTCGACCATGGCGGCGCTCAGCGCGAAGCCGCGGCGATGGGCGATTCGTCGAACGGCCAGAGGCCATGGCCCGTCAGGCGGGCGCCCTGCAGCGACATGGCTCGTTCCTCCCGATCGCGCCGATCTTGAGCTTGTTGGTCAGCTTCCGACGCGGTCCATATGATGGATGGAAATCCATCCGGACGAGGCGGAGCTTACACAAGCGAAGCGGCATTGCAATCGCCATTGGCCGCCTCTAGGCTCTGGCTGCGAACGACAAGGTCCATATCATGGATCGGCTTGGATGAGGACGCCAGAGTGGAACAGGCCTCAATGCAGCGCGCCGATCTCTCCGGCTCGCAAAGCGTCGACCGCGCCCTGCGGCTGCTGGCGCTGATCGGCCGCGAGCCGGCCGGCGGATTGCCGCTCGGCGAGATCGTCGGCGAGAGCGGCCTCAACAAGCCGACGGCGCGGCGGCTGCTGCTGGCGCTGATGCGGGCTGGCCTCGTCGAGCAGGAGCCGGAGACGCGGCATTACTGTCTCGGCGAGGAGGCCTTCGTGCTCGGCGTTCTGGCCGGGCGGCGGCACGGCCTGCTCGAACTCGCGATGGAGAGCCTGCGCCGGCTCTCCGGCATCACGCTCGACACCAGCTTCCTCACCGTGCGGCGCGAACGCTACGCCGTCTGCCTGCATCGCGAGGAGGGAACCTATCCGGTGCGGACGCACGCGCTCCAGGCCGGCGACCAGCACCCGCTCGGCGTCGGCGCGGGCTCGCTCGCCATGCTCGCGGCCATGCCGGGCGACGAGGTCGACGCCATCCTCAAGGCGAGCCAGCGCATCCTCGTGACGCGCTATCCGGGGTTTCCGCCGGAGGTGGTGCGCGCCGACCTCGCGCTCGCCCGGCGGCAGGGCTTCGCGCTCAATCCCGGCCGGCTCGTCGCCAGCTCCTGGGGCGTCGGCGTCGCCTTCCGCTATCCCGACGGACGCGTCGCCGGTGCGCTCAGCCTCGCCGCCATCGACAGCCGCATGCAGCCGGCGCGGCAAGCCGAGCTCGCCGGTCATCTCACCGTGGAGGTGCGGCGCATGGAGCGCCTGCTCGCCGAGATGTTCCAGTCCAAGGCCGCCAGACCCGCGCCGCCACAGATGGCGCGGCCGGTCGCGGCTCTCGCCAGGAGCGCCTGACGTGACCGACCCTTCTTGCACGCACGCTCTCGAAGCGCCTTTGGGCGGCGTCGCGCCGATGACGCGGCGCGTGATGAACCTCGCGCATATCATGACGCAGAATGCGCGCCGCCATGCCGACAGGCCGGGTTTCATCTGGGGAGAACGGCAATGGACCTGGGCGCAGCTCGACGCGCGGGTGTCGGCGCTGGCCTTCGGCCTGAAGGCGCGCGGGCTCGGCAAGGGCGACCGGCTGCTGGTGCATTCGAAGAACTGCGACGCGATGTTCGTCTCGATGTTCGCGGCCTTCCGGCTCGGCGCGGTCTGGGTTCCGACGAATTTCCGCCTGCTGCCCGACGAGGTCGGCTATCTCGCCACCTCGTCCGGCGCGAAGGCTTTCCTCTGCCATGGCGATTTTCCCGACCATGCGACGGCTGTGGCGAAGGCCGCTCCGGAACTCGCCTTGCTGTGGCGGATCGGACCGGGCGCGTTCGGCGACGACGATGTCGAGCAGGTGATCGCGCGCCATGCCGGCGAACGCGTCGCCAACGCGCCGGTCGAGCATGACGATCCGTGCTGGTTCTTCTTCACCTCCGGCACCACCGGCCGCTCGAAGGCCGCCGTGCTGAGCCATGGCCAGATGGGCTTCGTGGTGACGAACCATCTCGCCGACCTCGTGCCGGGCGCGACCGAGGCCGACGCCTCGCTCGTCGTCGCGCCGCTCTCGCACGGCGCCGGCGTTCACCAGCTCGTGATCTCGGCGCGGGCCGCGCCCTCGATCCTGCTGCCGACCGAGCGCTTCGACATCGACGAGGCCTACAGGCTGATCGCCAAGCACCGCGTCACCAATATCTTCACCGTGCCGACGATCCTGAAGATGCTTGTCGAGCATCCGGCCGTCGACCAGCACGACCATTCCAGCCTGAAGCACATCATCTATGCCGGCGCGCCGATGTATCGCGAGGACCAGAAGGCGGCGCTCGCCAAGCTCGGCAAGGTCATCGTGCAGTACTTCGGTCTCGGCGAGGTGACCGGCAACATCACCGTGCTGCCGCCGCGCCTGCACACGGCCGAGGACGGGCCAGACGCCCGGATCGGAAGCTGCGGCTACGAGCGCAGCGGCATGGAGGTCCAGATTCAGGACGACGCCGGCAATGAAGCCCCAACCGGCCAGCAGGGCGAGATCTGCGTCATCGGCCCAGCCGTCTTCGCGGGCTACTACGACAATCCGGAGGCCAATGCGAAGTCGTTCCGCAACGGCTGGTTCCGCACCGGCGACCTTGGCCACATGGACGAGCAGGGCTTCGTCTACATTACCGGCCGGGCCTCGGACATGTACATCTCCGGGGGCTCGAACATCTATCCGCGCGAGATCGAGGAGAAGATCCTGACCCATCCGGCGATCGCGGAGGTCGCCGTGCTCGGCCTGCCCGATCCGGTCTGGGGCGAGATCGGGGTCGCGGTCTGCGTGCCGCGCGTCGGCGCGAGCGCGTCCGAGGACGAGATCGCCGAATTCCTGTCGGCGAAGATCGCGCGCTACAAGATGCCCAAGCGCTTCTTCTTCTGGGAGGCGCTGCCGAAATCCGGTTACGGCAAGGTGCCCAAGCGTCTGGTCAGGGACGAACTCGAAGCACGCGGCGAACTGGAGTGGCCGCGGGGGAAGGCGTCGTGAGGCGCATCCGGCAGCCAGGCCCCGAGACGGGCGAGCGGGTCGAATGGGTCGCGTGCCATGGCCGGCGCTTCGACCTGATGCTCGAGCCGGGCCTTACGCTGCTGGAGGCGATGCGGCGCGGTTTCGCGGCGGCGGGATTCACCTCCGGCGTCGCCAAGGTCGACGGCGTCGCGCTCGATGCCTTCGCCTATGTCATGCCGGCGCTGTCGCGGACGCCCGAGCATGCCGCGTTCTACAGCGAGATCGTCCGGCCGGCCGGGGTCGCGCGGCTGGAGACCGGCGCGATGACCTTCGGCCTGCGCGACGGCGGCCCGTTCTTCCATTGCCACGCGCTCTGGCGCGAGTCCGGCGGCAGACGCCGCGGCGGCCATATCCTGCCCGACGAGACCATGGTGGCGGAAGCGATCACGCTGGCGGCGGTCGGTCTCGATGGGGCGGGTTTCGCGGCTTATGTCGATCCCGAGACCAATTTCAAGCTGTTCGGCCCGGCTCCCGCCGAACTGCTCGGCGCGACGCGGGAAGGCCGCTTCTTCGCCATCCGCGTGCGGCCTAATGTCGAGCTGTTCGGCGCGCTGGAGGCCTTCTGCGCCGAGCATGGCATAGCGGAAGCGACGATCCATGGCGGCGTCGGCTCGACCATCGGCGCGCGCTTCGAGGATGGCCGCATCGTCGAGAATTTCGCGACCGAGGTCGCGATCACATCCGGCACGATCACGCCCGATGGCGCTGGTTCGGCGATCGACGTGGCGCTGGTCGACTATACCGGCGCGATGGCGGAGGGGGCGCTCAAGCGCGGCGACAACCCGGTGCTGATGACCTTCGAGCTGGTGCTGGAGGCGGGGTAGGATTAGTCCGCGCTCTTTCTCACCGCTTCCCGCTCCCGCAGATCCTTGCGCCTGATCTTGCCGGTGGCCGTCATCGGCAATTCGGAGACGAATTCGATCTCGCGCGGATACTGGTAGGCCGCAAGCCGCTCCTTCACGAAAGCCTGAATCTCCGAAGCGAGCGCGTCCGATGGCGTGACGCCGGGTATCGGCAGGACGAAGGCCTTCACCACCTCGGTCCGCACCGGATCGGGCGAGCCGACGACGGCGACCATCAGCACGGCCGGGTGGCGGATGATGCAGTCCTCGATGTCGCCCGGCCCGATCCGGTAGGAGCCCGACGAGATGATGTCGTCGTCGCGGCCCTGGAACCAGAAATGGCCCTGTTCGTCGCGCGCGCCGGTGTCGCCGGTGACGAACCAGTCGCCGACGAACTTCGCCGCCGTCGCCTCGGGCTGGCGCCAGTATTCCAGCATCATCACGGGGTCGGGCCGCGCCACCGCGATCAGTCCCTGCTCGCCGGCCGGCAGTTCCCTGCCCTCGGGCGAGATCACCGCGACGCGATGGCCGGGAACGGCGCGGCCCATCGAGCCCGGCACGACCGGAAACAGGCTCGCGCAGTTGGAGACGATCAGATTGGCCTCGGTCTGGCCGTAGAACTCGTTGAGGTCGAAGCCGAAGGTCTCGGCTCCCCAGGCCAGCATGTCGGCGCCCAGCGTCTCGCCGCCGGTGCCGATCGAGCGCACGCGAAAGCCGAGCCGCCGCGGATTTTCGACCTGCCGCATCAGCTTCAGCGCGGTCGGCGGCAGGAAGGCGTTGCGCACCTTGTGGCGCGCGATCAGGCCGAACGCCGCCTCGGGATCGAATTTCTTCGCTCGCGCGGCCAAGACCGGTACGCCGAAATAGAGGCTCGGCAGCAGGACGTCGAGCAGGCCGCCGGCCCAGGCCCAGTCGGCCGGCGTCCAGAACAGGTCGCCTGGTTGCGGGAAGAACTCCTGCGGCAACTGCACGCCGGGCAGATGACCGAGCAGGACGCGGTGGGCATGTAGCGCGCCCTTCGGTTTTCCGGTGGTTCCGGAGGTGTAGATGATCAGCGCCGGGTCGTCGGCGCTTGTATCGCGTGGCGTGAATGCGTCCGAGGCCTTCGCCATCTCGGCCTCGAAATCGAGCTGGCCGTGGCCGCCGATGACGATGAGGCGCTCGAGGTCCGGCAGCGCGTCGCGGATCGCCTCGACCTTGGCGAGGTTCTCGCCGTCGGTGATCAGAACGCTCGCGCCCGAATGCTGCAGCCGGTGCTCCAGCGCGTCCGGCCCGAACTGCGTGAACAGCGGCAGCGCGATCGCGCCGAGCTTGTAGACGGCGATATGGGCGATCGCCGTCTCGGCCCGCTGCGGCAGCAGGATGCCGACGCGGTCGCCGGGCTTCGCACCTTGCGCCGTGAGCAGGTTGGCGAGGCGGTTCGAGCGCCGTTTCAGCTCGTCGAAGCTCGTCGTGGCGACATGGCCGCCCGCCTCGCACATCAGCGCCGGCCGGCCGCTGCCGTCGGCATGGACGTCGCAGCAGGCGACGCCGATGTTGAAACGCTCCGGCACCGCCCAGACGAAGCGCGCGAAGGTCTCCTCATAGCTGCCATGGCGCGCCAGCATCAGGCCGACCCCGCGTCGCGGCGCTTCATCAGCAGCTTCATATGGCCGGTCTGGACCTGCTCGCCGCGTTGGTTGAAAACGTCGAGCCTGAGCGTCACCACGCCGCGATCGGGCTTTCGCGACGGCGTCCTGTCGCTCGTGGTGACGACGGCGTGGACGGTGTCGCCGATCCTGACCGGGCCGGCGAAGGACCAGTGCAGGTCGAGCAGGCCCATGGTCGTGGCGTCGATCAGGTTCTGCTGCGACATCAGGCCGATCGCCATCGACAGCGTCAGCGGGCCGTGCGCGATACGCTCCTCGAACGGCGTGTCGGCGCAGTATTCGGCATCGACATGGAGCGGGTTGAAATCGCCCGACAGGCCCGCGAACAGGGTGATATCGCCCTCGCCGACGGTGCGGCCGCGCGTGACGACGCGCAGATCGTCGCCGAACTCCTCGAAATACAGCCCCATCCGGCGTGTCCGTCCCGTGCGTTCGTCGTGGCCGCATTAGGCGCGCGGGCGGAACCGGCTGGCAAGCGGGTGACGCCGGGGATTTGCTCAAGATGGCCTTGCGCCGATCAGGCCAGATCATCCCTGCTCACATCCATGTTCGTTCGACCGGCGGCGCAAGCTGGTCGCTGCTGTTGACATCCGCGCCGCTCGTCGTGCTGGCGCTGGTGCTGCTGCTGTTCCATCTCGGCAACGCCGCGATGCTGCCTCTGCTCGGCCAGGCCATGGTGGCGCGCGGCGACGGCGATCCGAGCGCCTCGACGGCGCTGACCGTCGTCGTCGCGCAACTGACCATGATCCCGATGGCGCTGCTGGCGGCGAAGCTCGCGCAATCGCGCGGCTACTGGATCGTCTTTGTTCTGGCGCTGGTGGCGCTGCCGTTGCGCGGCCTGATCGCAGCCTCGCTGACCGGCTTCTGGGTGCTGGTCCCGGTTCAGATCCTCGACGGCGTCGGCGCTGGCCTGCTCGGCGTCGCGGTGCCGGGGCTGGTGGCGCGCATCCTGCGCGGCTCGGGCCATTTCAATGTCGGCCTCGGCGCGGTGATGACGCTGCAGGGCGTGGGCGCGTCGCTGAGCCCGACGCTCGGCGGCACGGTGGCGCAGGCCTATGGCTACGCCGCGGCGTTCATGGCGCTGGGCGGCGTCGCGGTGGTGGCGTTGGCGTCGTGGCTGATCGCGACGCTGGCGTTTGACGGCTCCTGGGCCGGGAATAACAACACGGCCCGCAAGGCGCGCGTAGCGCAACCCGAGGGTGCATAGCCCACTGGCGCCCAGCCTCCGGGCGGCGGTTTTCGCCTGGTCAAGCAGAAGCCGGATTTCGACAAGGCGAAGGCAGCGGCGCGGCATGAAAATCTATCATAACGCCTTGGCGGAACTCGCTAAATGACTGAGCCGAACCGGCTGTCGCTCGACATCGTGACCGCGATCCACGACGAGCAACTGGTGAATACATGGCGGAGGACAGGGTCTGTGCGACGAAGGCATGCTGGTGTCAGCGCTGGAGCGGCCGGTCAATAAATGGGCCTGCGAGCAGGCTGATCTGGCCGAATTGGCGGCCGCCTGTGCCTTCGGCCTGGCAAAGAACCGCCCGCTTATCGACGGCAACAAGCGAACCGCGCTGCTGGCGCTGTACGCCTTTCTTTCCATAACGACATCGAGTTCGTGTTGCCGGAAGAAATGGCCGCCGCCGCAATCCTCGCACTCGCGGCCGGCGAGGTCGACGAGGACGGGCTGACGCGCTGGATTCGCGACAACTGGCCCAAGAACGCTCCGGCGTGACCACACCAACCCGGATCGAGACCGCGATCAGGCCATGGCTGCTGCTCAGGACGGGGACGACGGCCACGCTCGCGCTCGGCCGCAAGCTCGGTCCTCCCGCCAGAGAGGGCAGACATCGCGGGGGTTGGCGCGCGCGCCGGGCCGGCCCATATCCTGTGGCATCGCCACCACCCCGCAGGCCCATGTCCGACCACGATTCCGAAGCCAACCGCTTTTCCGCCCGCGCCGCGCGCTATGCCCGGGTCGGGGCCAGTGTCGGCGGGGTCGCGGCGCGGATGGTCGGCGCGCGGCTGTTCAATGTCGACAACCGCAACCTCTCCAATGCCGAGGCGCTGGCCAATGCGCTGGGCGGGCTGAAAGGCCCGATCATGAAGGTGGCGCAGCTCGTCGCCACCATCCCCGACGTCGTGCCGCCGGAATATGCCGCCGAACTGCAGAAGCTGCAGTCGCAGGCCCCCCCGATGGGAGCGGCCTTCGTCAAGCGCCGGATGATGGCCGAGCTCGGCGCGAGCTGGCGCGAGCGCTTCGGCGGGTTCGATCTCCAGCCAGCGGCGGCGGCCTCGCTCGGCCAGGTCCATCGCGCGACCGCGCCGGACGGCACCGCGCTCGCCTGCAAGCTGCAATATCCGGACATGGAATCGGCGGTCGAGGCCGACATCGCGCAGCTCGACATCCTGTTCTCGCTGCACCGGCGCATGGACCCGGTGATCGACACCACCGAGATCGTCGAGGAGATCGGCGCGCGGGTCCGGGAAGAGCTGGACTATCAGCGCGAAGCGAAGCACATCGCGCTCTACCAAGATATCCTGAAGGACACGCCGGAAGTGCGCGTGCCGGCGCTGGAGGCGGGCCTCTCGACGAAGCGCCTGCTCACCATGCACTGGCTCGAGGGCGACCGCATCCTCGACCACAAGCAAGATGCGCAAGAGGCGCGCGACCGCATCTCGACCGCGATGTTCAAGGCCTGGTGGCGGCCCTTCAGCCATCACGGCGTGATCCATGGCGACCCGCATCTCGGGAACTACACCGTCTTCTCAGAAAGCGGCGCTCCGGCCGGCATCAACCTGCTCGACTATGGCTGCATCCGCATCTTCCCGCCGCGCTTCGTCGGCGGCGTTGTCGATCTCTATCGCGGCATTCTCGACGGCGACGAGGCCCGAATCGTCCACGCCTACGAGACCTGGGGCTTCAAGGGGCTGACCAGGGACCTCGTCGACACGCTGAACATCTGGGCGAAGTTCATCTACGGCCCGCTTCTGGAGGACCGGGTGAGGCGCATCGCCGAGGATGTCAGCCCGGCGGAGTATGGCCGCAAGCAGGCCTTCCAGGTGCATCAGGCCCTGAAGAAGAAGGGGCCGGTCACGGTGCCGCGCGAATTCGTCTTCATGGACCGCGCCGCGATCGGGCTCGGCGGCGTCTTCCTGCATCTCGACGCGGAGCTGAACTTCCATCAATTGTTCGAGCGGGAAATCGAGGGGTTTTCGGTCGAGCGCGTGGCGCGGGAGCAGGCCGCGGCCCTCGCCGCGGCGGGGCTGGCCGGCGGCTGAGCACGGCCTCGCCAGACAGGCTCAGCTCAGGCCCGCTCCTCAGGCGGAGGATCGCAATGCCGGAGGCGAATGGGGAGGGATGCCGGAGCGCCGGGACTACGCCCTTTTCGTAAGGCATGATGGCGGCAACTTCCTGGTGCTGGCCGATGAGGGCGTGGCGCTCGATGGCGAACGCTGGTCTGGACGATCGATGGCGGCGAGCAGTCCCGGCCGCTCGGCGAGGTGCGCGGCGTGCATCTCTTCGTCGCCCATATCCCCGAATACGGCGATTACGGCAGGTGCGAGATCAGTTCGACGGGTCCGCGCTCCTGCTCGTCACCGCCAGCAGCGCGTCGGGCTTTCCGGACGAGGAGCGCAATCGCGTCTATGCCGCCTTCGTGCGTGATCTGCATCGCGCGCTCGCGGCCGGACCGGCGAAGGCGGTGCGCTTCTTCGCCGGCGCGAGCGAAGGGCGGCTGCGGGGGATGCGGGTTCTGCTCGTCATCCTGAGCCTGCTGTTCGTCGCCCTGCCGCTGGCGCTGCTGGTCTTTTCGGGAGGCTTGAAGTTGCTGGCCGGGGCGATGTTCGGCGCGATCGTGATCGCCGGCGGCTACGCCTGGATGCAGAAGAATCGGCCGCGCGATTATGACCCACAGTGCCTGCCACAGGATTTGCTGCCTTAGTTCGCGCCTGACCCGACGCGAGCCGCGAGCGGCATGACGCCGAACGCCGTTGCCGGTCGCGATTGCATCCTCGTCGCGCAGGCGGCATGCTTTGCCGCGTTGCCAGACCCTTCGCAGGTGCGCTACAGGGCGAGAGGTTCATTCTTCAAGAATTCGGGGACACCCTTCATGGCCGACCACGGACACCACGCCGGCGACATTCCCCAGATGGACTATGCCGAGCACGAGCGCACCTATAGCGGCTTCGTCCATTTCGCCGAGGTCGGCACCGTCGCCTGTCTCGCCATCGTCGCGGCGCTCGCCGTCGGCGGCGCGAAGGGAGCCTGGGGCTTCGCCATCTTCGGCACGCTCCTGACGCTGGTCGGCACGGGTGTCGGCATCGCCTCGAAATCTCTGGGCTGGCGCGCCCCGCTTGTGCCCTTCGTCCTGCTGATGCTCGCGCTCGTGCTGCTGCCCGCGGCGCGCTGAGCCCTCAAGCCCTATCTCCGGGAGGTCCCGCCCGCCATGCGCATCGCCGTGCCAGCCGAAACGCAAGGAGCGGAGACCCGGGTCGCCGCCACGCCGGAGACCGTCCGCAAGTTCATCGGCCTCGGCGCCGAGGTCGTCGTCGAGACCGGCGCGGGCACGGCTTCCGGGATCAATGACGCGGACTATGAGGCCGCCGGCGCGATCATCGCCAAGTCGGCCAAGGACGCGCTCTCCGGCGCGGCCATCGTCCTGAAGGTGCGCCGTCCGGCCGACAGCGAACTCGCCGGCCTGCCGAAAGGCGCGCTCGTCTTCGGCATCATGGACCCTTACGGCAACGAGGCGGCTCTGGCGGGGCTGGCCAAGGCCGATGTCGCGGCCTTCGCGATGGAGTTCATGCCGCGCATCACCCGCGCGCAGGTGATGGACGTCTTGTCCTCGCAGGCGAATCTCGCCGGCTACCGCGCCGTGATCGACGGCGCGGCCGAATATGGCCGGGCCCTGCCGATGATGATGACGGCGGCCGGCACCGTGCCCGCCGCGCGCATCTTCATCATGGGCGTCGGCGTCGCCGGCCTGCAGGCGATCGCCACCGCGCGCCGCCTCGGCGCGATCGTGACCGCGACCGACGTGCGCCCCGCCACCAAGGAGCAGGTCGAGTCGCTCGGCGCGAAGTTCCTCGCGGTCGAGGATGAGGAGTTCAGGCAGGCGCAGACGGCCGGCGGCTACGCCAAGGAGATGTCGAAGGAGTATCAGGCGAAGCAGGCCGAGCTGACCGCGAGCCACATCGCCAAGCAGGACATCGTCATCACGACCGCGCTGATCCCGGGCCGGCCGGCGCCGAAGCTGATCTCGGCCGCCATGGTCGAGAGCATGAAGGCGGGCTCGGTCATCGTCGACCTCGCGGTCGAGCGCGGCGGCAACTGCGAGCTGGCCAAGCCCGGCGAGGTCGTCACCACGAAGAACGGCGTCAGGATCGTCGGCCACCTCAACGTGCCGGGGCGCCTCGCCGCGACCTCGTCCTCGCTCTACGCCAAGAACCTCTACGCCTTCGTCGAGACGCTGATCGACAAGAAGGACAAGAAGCTCGCGGTCGACTGGGACGACGAACTGGTCAAGGCCACCGCCCTGACGAAGGACGGCGCCGTGGTCCACCCGAATTTCGCAGCCAAGGCCGCTCCCGCTCCTAAATCGGAGCCGGCTCCCGTGGCGACCGAGCCCAAGCCTGCAAACGCGCCGGAGCCGACGCTCGCACCCGCGGCAGCTCCCGATCCCGTGGCCGAATCCGGTCCAGCCGCGTCGGCGGAACCCGACGCCAAATCCGCGCCCGCCTCGAAGGGGAGCGTCACCAATGGCTAATCCGACACCCGAACAGGCGCTCGAACAGGCCCGCTCCGCCGCCGTGCTGGCGCGACAGGCGGCCGAGCTCGCCGAGAAATACGCCGAGCAGGCGGCGCTCGCGGCCAGCGTCGCCACCGGCGGCGTCGATCCGACGGTGTTCCGGCTCGCCATCTTCGTGCTCGCGGTCTTCGTCGGCTACTATGTCGTCTGGTCGGTGACGCCGGCGCTGCACACGCCGCTGATGTCGGTCACCAACGCGATCTCCTCAGTCATCGTGGTCGGCGCGCTGCTCGCGGTCGGCGTCTCGACGGCGGACACGCTCGGCGACGGGCCGCTCTGGGCCAAGGTCTTCGGCTTCATCGCGCTGATCCTCGCCTCGGTGAACATCTTCGGCGGCTTCCTCGTCACCGAGCGGATGCTGTCGATGTACAAGAAGAAGGGCTGACCGCGTCATGGCCGCGAACATCTCAGCGCTTCTCTACGTCGTCGCCGGCGTCCTCTTCATCATGGCCCTGCGCGGGCTGTCGCATCCGACGAGCTCGCGCCAGGGCAACCGCTACGGCATGATCGGCATGGCCATCGCCGCGCTGACGACGGTGCTGTTCTTCCCGCCGGCGGGTTTCTCCGGCTGGTTCCTGACAATCCTCGGCGTCGGCATCGGCGGCGGCGTCGGCGCGGTCATGGCCAAGCGCGTGCAGATGACGCAGATGCCGCAGCTTGTGGCGTTCTTCCACTCGCTGGTCGGCCTCGCCGCCGTGCTGGTCGCGGCCGCCGCGCTCTATGCGCCCGAGGCCTTCGGCATCGGCAGGATCGGCCAGATCAAGGGCGCGAGCCTGTTTGAGATGGGGCTCGGCGTCGCCATCGGCGCGATCACCTTCACCGGCTCGATCATCGCCTTCCTCAAGCTCGACGGGCGGATGAGCGGCAAGCCGATCATGCTGCCTCAGCGCCACGGCATCAATATCGGACTCGGCATCGCGCTGTTCGTGCTGCTGCTGATCTTCCTCAAGACCGAGAGCCAAGCCGTCTTCTGGCTGATCGTGCTGGTCTCGTTCGCGCTCGGCGTGCTGCTGATCATCCCGATCGGCGGGGCGGACATGCCCGTCGTCGTCTCGATGCTGAACTCCTATTCCGGCTGGGCCGCGGCCGGCATCGGCTTCACGCTCGGCAACATGGCGCTGATCATCACCGGCGCGCTGGTCGGCTCGTCCGGCGCCATCCTGTCCTACATCATGTGCAAGGCGATGAACCGGAGCTTCGTCTCCGTCATCCTCGGCGGCTTCGGCGGCGACGATGCGGCCGCCGGCGCGGGCGGGGCGGTCGAGGCGCGGCCGGTCAAGCAGGGTTCGGCGGACGACGCCGCCTACATCATGAAGAACGCCGGCAAGGTCCTGATCGTGCCGGGCTACGGCATGGCGGTGGCGCAGGCCCAGCACGCGCTGCGCGAGATGGCCGACATCCTCAAGAAGGAGGGCGTCGAGGTCAAATACGCCATCCATCCGGTCGCGGGCCGCATGCCCGGCCACATGAACGTGCTGCTGGCCGAGGCCAACGTTCCCTACGACGAGGTCTTCGAGCTCGAGGACATCAACTCGGAGTTCGGCCAGGCCGACGTCGCCTTCGTCATCGGCGCCAACGACGTCACCAATCCGGCCGCCAAGACCGACAAGGCCTCGCCGATCTACGGCATGCCGATCCTCGACGTCGAGAAGGCCAAGACCGTGCTCTTCATCAAGCGCGGCATGGCGGCGGGCTATGCCGGCGTCGAGAACGAGCTGTTCTTCCGCCCCAACACGATGATGCTGTTCGGCGACGCCAAGAAGGTGACCGACGACATCGTCAAGGCGATGGCGCACTGACGAGACGGCCGTCATCATCATGCTGCAAAGGGCCGGCTCCAATGCCGGCCCTTTCTTTTTCGGGACCTCCGGCGCGATGCTTGTGAAGCTCGTCAAGACCGCGCTGCTGACCGCCCTGATCGGCTACGGCACGATGCTCGGCCTGCTCTTCGTCAAGCAACGCGACCTGATGTATCCGCGCAATCCGGCTCGTGCCGAGACCGCGGGCGTCGCCCTTCCGGCGCTGGAGGAGACGACGCTGACGGCGTCGGACGGGGAGCGGCTCGTCGCCTGGGTCGTGCCGCCGCGCGCCGGCAAGCCGGTGCTGCTGTTCTTCCACGGCAATGCCGGCAATTTCGCGCGGCCTGTCCGGCAGGCGCGGTTCCGGGCGCTGACGGAGGACGGCACCGGCCTGTTCGCGGTGAATTATCGCGGCTATGGCGGCTCGACAGGCACGCCGAGCGAGGCCGGCCTGCTTCTCGATGCCCGCGCCGCCTATGGCGCGGCGGTCGCGCGCTTCGGTGCGGCCAACCTGATCGGATACGGCGAATCGCTCGGCACCGGCGTCGTGCTTAAGCTCGCGGCCGAGGCGCCGCTGGCGGCGATCGTGCTGGAGGCGCCCTATCTCTCGACGGCGGCCGTGGCGCAGGGCGTCTATCCTTACGTGCCTGTCTCGCTGCTCATGCTCGACCAGTTCCGCTCCGACGCCGTGATCGGCCAGGTGCGCGCGCCGCTGCTGGTGCTGCATGGCGAGCGCGACGGCGTCATCCCGTTCGCACAGGGTCAGGCTCTTTATGCGATGGCGAACGAACCGAAGCGTTTCGTGCGATTTCCGGAGGGGCGGCACGAGGATCTGCCGGCGCGAGGCTCCGTGCCGGAGGTCAGACGCTTCATCGCGGACGCCGCCGCGGGCCGGCTGACCGGCGCCGAGACGATCACCGTCGGCCAGCCGCCCGGATCCTGATCAGCTCCGGAACAGGCCGAAACCGCCGCCGCCTCCGCCCCCTATGCGGGACTGGCCGGCGCGGGCGGTGGCGTTGTTGCCGTCGAGGCTGATGGCGCGCGCGTAGTTTTCCGTCGCCTCGTTCTTCTTGCCGAGTTTTTCGTTGGCGAAGCCGCGTCCGGCCCAGGCCTCGGCGTTGCGGTTGTCGACGTTCAGCGCGGCGGTGAAATCCTCCAGCGCCGCATCGTATTTGCCGAGCGCGTTCAGGCTCTGGCCGCGCGCGATATAGGGCGGCGCGGTATAGGGGTTGCGGTCGATCACCGAGTCGAAATCGGTGACGGCATACTGGTGCTGGCCTTCCTTCTGGTAGACGAGCCCGCGCGCATGGAAGGCTTCCGCCGATTCCGGATTGAGCCGGATCGCGGTGTTGAGGTCGCTCAACGCCTGCTGGCTGTTGTTCTGGGCGCGCAGCAGATTGGCGCGGCCGATATAGGCCGGTGCGTAGTTCGGGCTGGCGGCGGTGGCGCGGTTGAAATCGGCCAGCGCCGCGTCGTTGCGACCGCTCTGGCGCAAGGCCAGCGCGCGGTTGGTGTAGGCCGAGGCGAGGTTGGGGTCGAGCTGGACCGCCTTGGTGAAGTCGCCGATTGCATCGGAAAAGCGGCCGACGCGGGCATAGGCCGCCCCGCGCGTGTTGTAGGCGGTGGGATCGTTGGGATTGCGGCTGATCACATCAGTCAGCGAGCCGATATTGACGCTGGCGTTCTCGGCCGACGAGGTGTCGATCTCGGCCACGGCCGGACCGGAGCTCATATTGGAAACGGTGTCGCAGCCCGCCAGCGCGACGGCGAGGCCAGCGACGGCCAGCCAGTTCCTGCTTGCGTTCATGCCATACCTCATCGGTTCCGTGCCTCGCCTGCCGCGCCGGGCTTTGGCCCCGCGCCGTCGTCGCGCCCCAACCGGCGGCGCTTTGCTTTCAGAGCGCCACTATCCTGCCAAGACTTGGTTAACGGCGCCGCAAAAAGCAACCGTTTCCGGACATTCCCGCCCTGCGTGGCGGCGTGGCCGGCGGAGCCGCCGCCTCAAAATGCGAATGCGCCCGGAGATGGCTCCAGGCGCAAAATCGGATGGATCGCCTTAGCCGCCTCGGCCGACAGGCCGCGGCGGGAAACCGGATCAGGGGCGCTTCGGCTTGACCGGCGCGGGCAGCAGGCCTTCGCGCTGCAGCTTCTTGCGCATGAGCTTGCGGGCGCGGCGGACGGCCTCGGCCTTCTCGCGGGCCTTCTTCTCGGAGGGCTTCTCGAAATGACCGCGCAGCTTCATCTCGCGGAAGATGCCCTCGCGCTGCATCTTCTTCTTGAGGGCGCGGAGAGCCTGATCGACGTTGTTGTCGCGAACGAGAACCTGCACGTGAGTGTCCGTTTTCAGCGGTTGGTCTGAGGATTTCGACCCGGCGACGCAACGTCTCCGGAAGGATCGTGCGGATAGCAGAATTCGATTCCGCTGTCCACGCCGCAATGCAGCGAAAAAAGCCTGCAAATGCGGGTTTTGCGCGGGCTGATGTCTTCAGGTCCCGGGCGAGACCCGCGTGACATGGCCCATCTTGCGGCCGGGCCTGGCGTCGCGCTTGCCGTAGAGATGCAGATGCGCGCCGGGCTCGGCCAGGAGCTCGCGCCAGCGCAGCGCCGCCTCGCCGATCAGGTTCTCCATCTCGACCGTGCCGCGCCGCGCGGCCGAGCCGAGCGGGAAGCCGCAGACGGCGCGAACATGCTGGTGGAACTGCGATGTTTGCGCGCCCTCGCTGGTCCAGTGCCCGGAATTGTGCACGCGCGGGGCGATCTCGTTGACGATCACCGCCTCGTTCCGGCCCTCGCCGACGACGAACAGCTCGACCGCGAACACGCCGACATAGCCGAGCGCCGCGCCGATGCTGCGGGCCGCTTCGATCGCCGCGGCGGCAGCCGGCGCGGAGACCCGCGCCGGCACGCGGGTGAAGGCGAGGATGTGGTCGCGATGCTCGTTCTCGCAGAGGTCGAAAGCCGCAAACGATCCGTCGATCCCGCGCGCCGCGACGACCGAGACCTCGCGCGTGAACGGCACGTAACCCTCCAAAATCGCCGGGAAATGCCCGATCGCCTCATAGGCTTCGGCAAGATCGGTTTCGGCCGTGATCTTGACCTGGCCCTTGCCGTCATAGCCGAAGCGGCGGGTCTTGAGGATCGAGGGATGGCCGAGAGCGGCGACGGCGGCCTCGAGACCGGCGAGCGAATCGACGGCGCGGAAGGGCGCAACCGCGAGATCGAGGCCGGCGACGAAGCTCTTCTCGCTCAGCCGGTCCTGCGTGACGGCGAGCGCCCGCGCGCCCGGATGCAGCGGCGTGCGTGCCGCAAGGAAGGCGGCGGTCGCGGCCGGCACGTTCTCGAACTCGTAGGT
This sequence comes from Allobosea sp. GW821-FHT12C12, assembly GCF_058807355.1. Lineage (NCBI taxonomy): Bacteria > Pseudomonadati > Pseudomonadota > Alphaproteobacteria > Hyphomicrobiales > Alloboseaceae > Allobosea > Allobosea sp. GW821-FHT12C12. The sequence continues at coordinate 282,508 of NZ_JBXAQP010000001.1, read as the reverse complement.
CACGACATCGACGGCGTCGGCGAAGCGGGCGAGCGCCGCCTCGTCCGCATAGTCGCCGACGGTGTGGCGCGCGGCGACGTCGAAGGCCGGGCTGTCGGGTTCTGGCGCGAAGATGTGGGCGCGCAGGCCGAGATCGGCCGCCGCCAGCGCGATCATGCGGGCAAGCTGGCCGCCGCCCAGGATGCCGAGCACGGCGCCGGGCGCGAGCCCCGTCGGATCGGGCGCGCTCATGCCTCGTCCCGGACCGGGCGTTCGGCGATGGCGGCGCTCTGCTTCGCCCGATAGGCGTCGAGCCGGCCGGCCAGCGCCTCGTCGGACAGGGCGAGCACGGCCGCCGCCAACAAGGCCGCGTTGACCGCGCCGGCGCGGCCGATGGCGAGCGTGCCGACCGGAATGCCGGCCGGCATCTGCACGATCGAGAGCAGGCTGTCCTGGCCCGACAGCGCCCTGGATTCGACCGGCACGCCGAAGACCGGCAGCGGCGTCAGCGAGGCGACCATTCCGGGCAGGTGCGCCGCGCCGCCCGCGCCCGCGATCACGACCTTGAAGCCTTCGGCTTTCGCTCCTTTCGCGAAGCCGACCATGCGGTCGGGCGTGCGGTGGGCGGAGACGATCCGGGCGTCATGAGCGACGGCCAGCGCATCGAGCGTCTCGGCGGCATGGCGCATCGTCGCCCAGTCGGACTGGCTGCCCATGACGATGGCGACGGGTGGGCTGGGGGTCCGGGAGGCTTCAGTCTGGGAGGCTTGGGCCATGAAACGGAACGCTTCCGCAGCTTGGGAGAGGAAGCGCGCGATCTAGACCGGGCAACGCTACGGAAGCAAGCGGCGAATGGGGCCCATGCCCTTCACGCGATGATGTCGGGCGTCAGCGCGTCCTCGATCTGGGCGATGCGGTCCTTCAGGTAGAGCTTGCGCTTCTTCAGCCGCTGCACCTGGATCTGGTTGATCGCGCCGACCCGTTCGAGCGCGTCGATGGCGGAATCGAGATCGCGATGCTCCTCGCGCAGGCGCGCGAGTTCGTTGGTGAAGGTCTCGACCTCCTCCGGGCTGAGCTCGAATCCCATGAAGCCATCTCATCATCGCCGCGATTGGGCTGGACTATGCGAAGACGCCGCACGCGCCGCAAGAGCGCGGAGCCTGCGGCGGGGCAGCCAGCGCTCATGTTCGCGCCTTCGGGGAAAGGAGTCGGTCAGGATCACCGAAAGTCATGGTGCGGCGCGAGAAAGCCCCGCAGACGCGAAGCCGGCTCTATGCCAGACTGCCCGAGTCAACCGCTCATCAGGAGGATCCAGATGTCGCTGCAGACCCATCTCGTCGAACTCGAACGCAAGCATCGTCAGCTTGAAGAGGCCATCGCCGAGGCCGTGGCCAGTCCGTCCTCGGACGATCTCAGCGTAACCGAGTTGAAGCGAAAGAAGCTGCTGCTGAAGGAAGAGATCGAGCGGGTGCGGCAGACCATGCCAGACCGTACCTTGCATTGAGGGCGTCCCCGGGTCGATGCGGGCCCGGCGTTGCGTTTCGTTTCGAGCTTTGCCGGCCCCGCGAGGGGCCGGTTTTTCATGTCCGGAGCGGCGTGTGGCGAAGGCCGCCCGAGCCGCCGCCATCGCCGCGCGGGGAAATCGTCCCGGAAATGGAACAAATCGAGCGATCCCGCGGTCTTGTGGCTGATCCCGGGCTGTGGGGAACATGACGATGCAAATCCAGTTGTCGGCCTTCGTGCTGCTGTGCCTCACCACTTTCGGCAGCGGCGCGGCGATGGCGCTCAACGCCGAGGCGATCAACCAGGCGGTGCTCCCGGCGACGGCGCCCACGGAGGATCAGGGGCCGGACCCCTTCGTCGTCAAGGCCCAGGTTCTGCTCAGCCGACGCAACATCTCGCCCGGCGTCATCGACGGCTTCGCCGGCGAGAACTACCGCAAGGCGCTCGCGCAGTTTCGCCGCCAGGCGGGGCTGCCCGCGGGCGAGGCGATGGACCCGGCCACCTTCGCCGCCCTGGGCGGCGACAATCCCGACCCGATCATCGCCCGCTACACGCTGTCGCAGGCGGACGCCGACTACGAGTTCGCCGACGCCATCCCGCGCGATTACGCCAAGCAGGCGCGGATGAAGCGGCTCTCCTACACCAGCCCCGGGGAAATGATCGCCGAGCGCTTCCATATGGGCGAGAAGCTGCTGAAGGCGCTGAATCCCGAGGCCGTCTACGACAAGGCCGGCGAGGCGATCACGGTCGTCTCCGTGAAGCGGCCGGTCCCGTCAGCTCCAGTGACCAGGGTCGATGCGGTCAAGAGCACAGGCATGGTCGTGGCCTATGGCGCCGGCGAAGCCATCCTCGCCAGCTACCCGGCGACGATCGGCAGCGAGGAAACGCCCTCTCCCGAAGGCGAACACACGATCAAGCGGATCGCCAGGAACCCGACCTACGAATACGACCCCGAGAAGAACTTCCAGCAGGGCCGGAACAAGAAGCGGCTGACCTTGCCGCGCGGCCCCAACAATCCGGTCGGCACGATCTGGATCGCCCTCTCGAAGCCGACCTTCGGCATCCACGGCACGCCGGAGCCCGCGCTGGTCAGCAAGACCTCGTCGCATGGCTGCGTCCGGCTGACGAACTGGGACGCGGAGGAACTGGCCGCGATGGTCAGGCCCGGCGTCAGGGTTCGGTTCGTCGAATAGGCAGGGCGCGCTCACAGCGCCTTCGCCATCTCCCGCAGCCTGAACTTCTGGATCTTGCCGGTCGAGGTCTTCGGCACCTCGGTGAAGACCACTGTGCGCGGGCATTTGAACGAGGCGAGCAGGCTCTTGCACCAGGCCATGATCTCGGCCTCGGTGGCGCTCTGGCCGGGTTTGAGCTCGACGAAGGCGCAAGGCGTCTCGCCCCATTTCTCATCGGGCCTCGCCACCACGGCCGCCGCCTGCACGGCCGGGTGCTTGTAGAGCGCGTCCTCGACCTCGATCGAGGAGATGTTCTCGCCGCCCGAGATGATGATGTCCTTCGAGCGGTCCTTGAGCTGGATGTAGCCGTCGGCGTAGCGCACGCCGAGGTCGCCGGAATGGAACCAGCCGCCCGCGAAGGCTTCTTGGGTCGCCTTGGGGTTCTTGAGGTAGCCCTTCATCACGACATTGCCGCGCATCATCACCTCGCCCATGCTCGTGCCGTCGCGCGGCACAGGCGCCATCGTGTCGGGATCGAGCACCTCCAGCCCTTCCAGAGCCGGATAGCGCACGCCTTGGCGCGCCTTCAGCGCCGCCTGTTCGGCGGCGGGCAGCGCGTTCCAATCGCTGTTCCAGTCATTGACCACGGCGGGGCCGTAGATCTCGGTCAGGCCGTAGAGATGCGTCACCTCGAAGCCGGCCTGGGCCATCGCGGCGAGCACGGCCTCGGGCGGCGGGGCGGCGGCGGTGAAGAAGGAGACTTTCTGCGAGAAGTCGCGCTTCTCGTCGGGCTTCGCGTTGAGCAGCGTCGACATCACGATCGGCGCGCCGCACATATGGGTCACGCCATGGTCGGCGAGCGCCTCGAACATCGCCTTGGCGCGGACCTGGCGCAGGCAGACATGGGTGCCCGCCAGGATCGAGATCGACCAGGGAAAGCACCAGCCGTTGCAATGGAACATCGGCAGCGTCCAGAGATAGACCGGGTGCTTGGCCATGCCGCAGGTGACGACGTTCGAGGTCGCGAGCAGGCTCGCACCGCGATGATGGTAGACCACGCCCTTGGGGTCGCCGGTGGTGCCCGAGGTATAGTTCAGCGAGATCGCGTCCCATTCGTCGGCCGGCATGGCCCAGGCGAAATCGGCGTCGCCCTGCACGAGGAAGTCCTCGTATTCGACGCCGCCCAGCCGCTCGCCCGACCCGTCATGGACCGGGTCGTCATAGTCGATGACGAGCGGCTTTACCGTGCACAGGGTGAGGGCGTCCTGCATCGTCTTCGAGAATTCGCGGTCGGTGATCACGACCTTCGCCTCGCCGTGGTCGAGCGAGAAGGCGATGATCGCCGCATCCAGCCGCGTGTTCAGCGTGTTCAGCACCGCGCCGCACATCGGCACGCCGTAATGGCATTCGAGCATGGCCGGCGTGTTGGGCAGCATCACTGCCACGGTGTCGTTCTTGCCGACGCCATGCTTCGCCAGCGCCGAGGCGAGGCGGCGGGCGCGGGCGTAGAACTCGGCATAGGAGCGCCGCAGCGGGCCGTGGACGATCGCGATGCGGTCCGGATAGACGCCGGCCGCCCGCTCCAGGAAGGTCAGCGGCGTCAGCGGCTGGAAATTCGCCGGATTGCGGTCGAGATCGCGGTCATAGGCGCTGGTCGTCTCTCTTGCGCTTGTCGTCATGGCGGCGGCGGTTCCCCGGATGGCTCGCCGGCAGTCCAGCCGGTTTTCCGGGGCGATGCAATCGCGACGCGGGCGTCGAGCAAATGCAGCCCGCGCACGCCATCGAACAGGAGCTTGGCGCCGACCGCGAGCAGCAACCAGTAGATGATCGTGTAGAAGCGCTCCGGCGGCACCCGGCGCACCAGCCAGACTCCTGCGAAGGTCGCGGCGATGGCGATCGGGAAAAGCGCCGCGGAGGCGCTGAGGTTAGCCGGGGTGAACTGGCCGAGCGCGAGATAGGGCGCGACCTTGATCAGGTTCATCGCGGCGAAGAAGATGGCGTTGGTGCCGACATAGACGGCGGGCGCCAACCGCTGCGGCAGGACGTAGATCTGGAAGGGCGGCCCGCCGGCATGGGCGATCATGCTGGTGAAGCCGCTGAGCGCGCCCCAGACCGTTCCCGGAGCGAACGCGGCGGGCTTGCCCGGCATCGTCGCCAGCCCGGCCCCGAGCAGACGGCGCAACGCGAATCCGATCGAGATCAACCCGACGGACAGGCCCACCGCGGCATCCGAGACCCGCGCCGCCAGCAGATAGCCGGCGAGGATGCCGAGCACCGCGCCCGGAGCCATCGTCGCAAGCGCGCGCCGGTCGAACTCGCGCCGGTAGGACCAGACGGTCACGACATCCTGCGCGATCAGCAGCGGCAGCATGATCGCCGCCGCCTGCACCGGCGAGACGACCAGCGCCATCAGCGGCAGCGACAACAGGCCGAGCCCGGAAAAGCCGCCCTTGGCCAGCCCCATCAGGATGACGGCCGGCGCCATGGCGGCGAAGAAGGCTGCGTCGAAGGTCATGGGTCGAGGATCATGGGTCGAGGATCATGGGATCAACGCACGGCCGCTCTGCGAAAGTCTGACATGCCGCACGCTTGCGCGCGGCTATGCTTGCTGCGCACGATCCGGCCAAAATCAGCCTGTCCCGCAGCCGTCTCGCGATGGGTCTAGGCCAGAACGCCGCGAAGAGGAACGCGTCCGATGAATGCCCCGCATGCACCCGGCTATGCCGAGACCTATGCGCGCTGGCAGGCCGATCCGCAGGGCTTCTGGGCAGAGGCCGCGCAGGGACTCGACTGGATCGACCCGCCGCGGACGATCTTCGACCCGGCGTCCGGCCCCTATGGCCGCTGGTTTCCGGATGCGACCTGCAACACCTGCTTCAACGCGCTCGACCGGCATGTCCGCGACGGTAGGGGCGAGCAGACCGCGCTGATCCACGACAGCCCGGTCACCGGGACGAAGGCGTCATGGACCTATGCGCAGATGCTAGACGAGGTCTCGACGCTGGCCGCCGTGCTGCAGGACCTCGGCGTCGCCAAGGGCGACCGCGTCATCGTCTACATGCCGATGGTGCCGGAGGCCGCCTTCGCCATGCTCGCCTGCGCGCGCATCGGCGCGGTTCATTCGGTCGTGTTCGGCGGCTTCGCGGCCAAGGAACTGGCGACCCGGATCGACGATGCGCGGCCGAAGGTGGTCATGACCGCGACCTGCGGCATCGAGCCGGCGCGCGTCGTCGAGTACAAGCCGCTGCTCGACGCCGCGATCGACCTCGCCGGTCACAAGCCCGAGACCTGCCTCGTGTTGCAGCGCCCGCAGGCCGATTGCTCGATGCATGTCCGGCGCGACAGGAACTGGCGCACGCTGGTCGCCGCCGCGCGCGCCAATGGCCGCAAGGCGCAATGCGTGCCGGTCGCTGCGACCGATCCCCTTTATGTGCTTTACACCTCCGGCACGACCGGCCGACCCAAGGGCGTGGTGCGCGACAATGGCGGCCACATGGTCGCGCTGAAATGGACCATGGACAATCTCTACGGGGTGAAGCCAGGCGAGGTGATGTTCACGGCGTCGGACGTCGGCTGGGTCGTCGGGCACAGCTATATCGTCTACGGTCCGCTGATCCAGGGCGCGACCTCGGTGCTCTACGAGGGTAAGCCGGTCGGCACGCCCGACGCAGGCGCGTTCTGGCGCGTCGCCGCCGAGCACGGGGCGGTGGCGCTGTTCACCGCGCCGACGGCGTTCCGCGCCATCCGCAAGGAGGATCCGCAGGCGAAGCTGATCGCCGGGCACGACCTGTCGCAATTCCGCGCGCTCTTCCTCGCCGGCGAGCGGGCCGATCCCGATACGCTGAAATGGGCCGAAGAGGTCCTGAGGGTTCCGGTGATCGACCATTGGTGGCAGACCGAGACCGGCTACTGCATCGCCGGCAACCCGATGGGGCTGGAGCTTCTGCCGGTGAAGCACGGCTCGCCGAGCGTGCCGCTGCCGGGCTTTTCCGTCGAATGCCTCGACGAGGCCGGCAAGCCCGTGCCGGCCGGGACGATGGGCGCGATCGTGCTGAAGCTGCCGCTGCCGCCCGGCGCGCTGCCGACGCTGTGGCAGGACGACGCCCGCTTCCGCGAGGCCTATCTCACGGCGTTTCCGGGCTACTACAACACCTCGGATGCCGGCTATATCGACGAGGACGGCTACATCTTCATCATGGGCCGCACCGACGACATCATCAACGTCGCCGGCCACCGGCTCTCGACCGGCGGCATGGAGGAGGCGCTGGCCAGCCATCCGGCCGTGGCCGAATGCGCCGTGGTCGGCATCCGCGACGCGCTCAAGGGCGAGCAGCCCTGCGGTTTCGTCGTGCTGAAATCCGGCGTGACGCAGGATCCCGCCGAGATCGAGCGCGAGCTCGTCGCGCTGGTTCGGGACAGGATCGGCCCCGTGGCCGCGTTCAGGCTGGCGCTGACGGTAAGCCGCCTGCCCAAGACGCGCTCGGGGAAAATCCTGCGCGCGACGATGAGGAAGATCGCCGATGGCGAGGAGTATGCGATGCCGGCGACGATCGAGGACCCGGCGGTGCTGGGCGAGATCGGGGTCGCGCTGAAAGGCCGGGGGATCGGGTAGCACCTGTCATTCCGGGGCGCGCCGTAGGCGCGAACCCGGAACCCGCGACCGGGCGAGCCGGTTGCCGAACGTCGCCGAAAGCGTTCACCCGGTCGTGTGTTCCGGGCTCTTCGTTGCGCGAAGCCCCGGAATGACGGCTCAAAATCCGATCGTCGCGCCGTTCCAGCCAAGCAGCCGTTCCGGAAGGGTCACCCGCATCAGATCCTCGCCGACGATCAGCGGGCCGGCGTAGCCCGCCGCCCTGATCTCGCGGGCAAGCACCGACGTGTCGGCGGCGGGCGGCACGAGATGGGTCAGCGCCAGCGCCTTCGCGCCCGCGCGGGTCGCGAGACCGGCCACGACCGCAGGCGTCATGTGGTAGCTCGCGACGGAGGCGACCGTCTCGGCCGAGCGGACGCCGGCGACGACCGGCATCTGACCATCGATGAAGACTTCGCAGACCAGGAGGTCGCAGCCCTGAGCCGCCTTCTCCAGTGACGCGCAAAGTCGCGTGTCGCCCGAAAAGACGATGCGGCTTTCGCCGCAGGAGAGCGCAAGCCCGATGGCCGGCTCGACCGGCTTGTGGTCGACCAGAAAGGCCTCGACGACGAGATCGCCCGTGCCGGCGACCAGACCTTCGCGAAGCTCCTCGAAGATCACCTCGAGCCCGGTCGCGTCCGGCCGCTTCTCGAAGGCGATGCGCAGCGCGCGTTCGCGGGCGAAGGCCCCGTATTGCGCGCGCATGTTCGCCAGCGCCGGCTGCGGCGCGAGCACGCGCCAAGGTCTGCTGCGGCCCTGATGCCAGGACGAGATCACGAGCTGGTAGAAATCGACCAGATGGTCGGAATGCTCGTGGGTGACGATCAGCGCGTCGACATCGGCTCCGCGGCTGCCTGCCGCGACGAGCCGCTGGCCGACGCCCGAGCCGCAATCGATCAGCAGCTTGCGGCCCGCGCCCTCTACGAGATGGGCCGGGCCGGCCCGGCGCAGGCTGACGGGCGGCGCGCCGGTGCCGAGGAGGGTGAAGGCGAGCGTGCCGGGCTGGGACATCGCGCTCTCTCAACGAAAAAGGGCCGCTGCAAGCAGCGACCCCATCATCCTCAATCCTCATCCTCGTCGGCCGGGCGCTTCATCTGCTTGAGCTTGGAGAAGACCGAATCGACGTCGATCGCGGCCTCTTCCTCGCGCTTGGGCTTGCCCATGTCGGCAAAGGTCTGGCTGAGCGCGGGCGCGGGAGCCGGCGCGGTCGTCTCCTCCGCCGGCAGCAGGGTCGAGCCGATCTCGGCGACGGCGGCCGGGCGCTCCTTGGCGGCGCGGCCGACCTCGAAATCGAGATCGATCTGCGAGCACAGCCCCAAGGAGACCGGATCGATCGGCGTCAGCGTCTGGGCGTTCCAGTGGGTGCGGTCGCGGATCTGGGCGATGGTCGACTTGGTCGTGCCGATCAGGCGGATGACCTGCGCATCCTTGAGCTCGGGATGGTTGCGCAGCAGCCAGAGGATGGCGTTGGGCCGGTCCTGGCGCTTGGAGACCGGCGTGTAACGCGGACCCTTGGCCTTCTTCATCTCGGGCACCTTCACCTTGCGCTCGGCGAGCTTGAGGTGATGGGCCGGGTTGGCGGCGGCGCGCTCCAGTTCCTCGCGGGTGAGCTGACCGGAGTTGATCGGATCGAGGCCCTTGATGCCGGCGGCGACCTCGCCATCGGCGATGCCGCGCACCTCCAGCGGGTGCAGTCTGCAGAACTCGGCGATCTGCTCGAAGGTCAGGGAGGTGTTCTCGACGAGCCAGACCGCGGTGGCCTTAGGCATCAGCGGGGGTTGTGACACGGGACGTCTCCTGAATTTCGAAATCCGGTCCTCGGACCGGGTCAGCGTCGCGGACAATAGCTCTCAGGCGCCGACCGGCCTTCCCGGCCGGCCATCCAAATCATCGGCGATGAGAGGGATGGCCGGCTTATAGGCGAGGGCGCGGCGGCTGTCCATGGAGAGCGTTGCTCTCCCGTCACTGCGAGCGCGGCGAAACAATCCAGCATCTCGCTCGACACCCGTTTGGATTGCTTCGTCCGCCGCGCCTCCTCGCAATGACGGAAAGCTCACATCGTCAGCACGATCTTGCCGATATGGGCGTTGCTCTCCATCAGCGCGTGGGCGGCGGCCGCCTCGCCGAGCGGGAAGGTCTTGAACATCACGGGCTTGCAGCGGCCGGCCTCGATCAGCGGCCAGACTTTTTCGCGCAGTTCCGCGGCGATGGCGGATTTCTCGGCGATCGTGCGCGGGCGGAGCGTCGAGCCGGTATGGGTCAGCCGCTTCATCATCAGCTTGCGGAAATCGACCTCGGCCTTGGGGCCGTCGAGGAAGGCGATCTGGACGATCCGGCCGCTCTCGGCGGCGGCCTCGTAGTTGCGGGCGATATAGTCGCCGCCGACCATGTCGAGGATCAGGTCGACGCCGCGACCGCCGGTCGCTTCCTTGCTCGCCGTGACGAAATCCTCATTCCGATAATTGATCGCGCGATCGGCGCCGAGGTCGATGCAGGCCTGGCATTTCTCGGCCGAGCCGGCGGTCGCGAGCACGGACGCGCCGAAGGCCTTGGCGAGCTGGATCGCGGTGGTGCCGATGCCCGACGTGCCGCCATGGACCATCAGGCTTTCGCCCGCCTGCAGCCGGCCGCGCTGGAAGACGTTGGTCCAGACGGTGAAATAGGTCTCGGGGATCGCTGCGGCCTCGGTGAGCGACAGGCCGGCGGGCACGGGCAGCGCATTGCTCTCATGCACGACCGCGTATTCCGCATAGCCGCCGCCGGCGACGAGGCCGCAGAGCTGGTCGCCGGACCTGAACCGGCTCGCGCCTTCGCCGAGCGCAACGACCGTGCCGGCGATCTCGAGGCCCGGAACATCGGACGCGCCGGGCGGCGGGGCATAGCCGCCCATGCGCTGGAGCACGTCGGGGCGGTTGATGCCGGCGGCCGCGACCTTGACCAGAATCTCGCCCGGCCCGGGCCGCGGCAAGGCCCGCGTCCGGGCATGCAGGACCTCGGGGCCGCCCGGCTTGTCGAAGCCGATCGCGGTCATGCTGGCGGGCAGGGCTGTCATGTCGGGGTTGTCCTGTCGGGCGTCGGGTGGAGTTGGCGGCGGCGACGCTGTAAAACCGAGCCGACCCGCGATGCATGCGAATGTGAGGCAGCCATGTCGATCTTTCCAGAGGAGGACCGCCCGAAGCCGAAATCGGTGCACGAGATCGGGCAGGATCTGTCGATGCTGTCGCTGGGGGAGATCGACGAGCGCGTCGATGCGCTGAAGGCCGAGATCGAGCGGCTGATGGCGGCGCGGGCGAAGAAGGACGCCTCGCGCTCGGCGGCCGACGCTTTTTTCCGCAAGTCGGAGTGAAAAGCGGGACGGGGCCCGGCGCCGTTAACCCGGCCTTAACGATTCCAAAGTATGAATCGCATCATCCAGTTTCTCTGGATGTCGAGTGGCTCCTGCCCACTCTGTTTGACGCCTCCCTGTTGACCTTCGAGCCGCCTTCGGGCGGCTCTTTTTTTCGTCCCTACCTTCGTTAAGGTTAACCCGACCTTACCGCAGCCCGCGCCTCGCATCGGCGCTATCCTTGCGGTGTTGGCGGCATGTGCCGTGTTCGCGTCCCGGACGCGCACACATCCGTGCCGAGGGGAGACACCGCGATGAACGATGTGCTGATGCTGGACCGCGAATCGGACGATGGGGCGATCTCGTTCGCGCGCGGCTTCGTCAAGTCCGAGGCTTTCATGGTCCTTTTCCGGGAGGGCATGGGGCTGGTCGAGCAGACCGCGTCCTATCTCGACGGCGACGGGCGCAAGGACTCCGCGGCGCTGCCGCGCGAGGTCTCGCTGACCTACGCCACCGAGAGCATGCGCCTGACCACGCGGCTGATGCAGATCGCCTCCTGGCTCCTGGTCCAGCGCGCCGTGGCCGAGGGCGAGATGACCGCCGAGCAGGCCCGCGCCGAGAACAACAAGGTCCGCATTGCTGAGCCGATGATCCAGCCGGCCCATCAGGATTTCGCCCGGCTGCCGCAGAGCCTGCGCGACCTGATGGCGCATTCGGTGCGCCTGCAGGACCGCATCCGCCATCTCGAAAGCCAGATGTCGGGCGCGACCGTGGCGCAGGAGAAGGCCAACCCGGTGCAGGACCAGCTCGCCAGCCTGCAGGCGCGGCTGGGGTTGGGCCGCTGAACCGGCATTGGCGGCGCGACCAATCGCCGCCAGACAGCAAAAGGCCCGGCCAGTAATGGCCGGGCCTTTTGCTGTCTGCCTGGGAGGCGATCAGGTCGATCGCAGCGATTTCACTTCTTGCCGAGCGCCCCGAGGCCGGCAAAGCGCGTATTGAAGCGCGAAACCCGGCCGCCGCGATCGAGCATGGTCTGCGAGCCGCCGGTCCAGGCCGGGTGCGTCGTCGGGTCGATGTCGAGATTGAGGGTGTCGCCCTCCTTGCCGAGCGTCGAACGGGTGAAGTATTCGGTGCCATTGGTCATGACGACCTTGATGGTGTGGTAGTCGGGATGGATGCCGGTCTTCATGGCGAAATCCTCAAATCGCAAGCGGGCGTGAATGACAAGCAGGCGAGCCTGCCCGGCCCGTCGAACACTTCGTATGAGCCTGTCGTGAAGTCGCGAGCGCCATAGCGCAGAGCGGCCGACAGCGCAAGCATGACAGGACCACGCGTGGCCGAGTTGAGCGATACCGAAACGAAGACCCGGCCGGATTTCCGATCGCTCTCGTCCTTCTGGCCCTATGCGCTGCGGCAGAAGGGGCGCATCGCGCTGGCGCTGCTGGCGCTCGTCGTCGCGTCCGGCGCGACGCTGATCCTGCCGCTGGCGGTCCGCCGCGTCATCGATGTCGGCTTCTCCGGCGGCGAGCAGCAGATGGCCAACAGCTATTTCATCCTGCTGATCGGCGTCGTCGCCGTTCTGGCCGTCGCGAGTTCGGCCAGGTTCTATCTCGTCATGACCGTCGGCGAGCGCATCGTCGCCGACCTGCGCGCCGACGTCTTCGCCCATCTGACCAGGCTCGAGCCCGCCTTCTTCGATTCGAGCCGGGCCGGCGACCTCGTCTCGCGGCTGACGGCCGACACCACCCAGATCAAGTCGACCTTCGGCTCGACGGCCTCGATCGCGCTGCGCAACGGCATCATGGTGATCGGCGCTCTGACGCTGATGATCGTGACGAGCCCGCAGCTTTCGGCGATCGTGATCGCGGCGATCCCGCTGATCGTGCTGCCGCTGGTGCTGTCGGGCCGTTCGGTGCGACGGCGGTCCCGCGCGGCGCAGGACCGGCTCGCCGACGCCTCCGCCTTCGCCTCGGAAGCGGTCGGCGCGATCCGGACGATGCAGTCCTTCGGGGCGGCGCGGCAGACGGCGGAGCGCTTCGCCAATGCCTCCGACGACGCCTATGGCGCCTCGCGCGCCGCCACCGCCTCGCGGGCGCTGCTCTCCGGCGTCGCGATCTTCCTCGTCAGCGCCAGCGTCGTCTGGGTGCTCTGGACCGGCGCGACCGAAGTGTTCGAGGGCCGCATGACCGGCGGGCGGCTGTCGCAGTTCATCCTCTACGCCGTGCTGGCGGCAAGCTCGCTCGGCCAGCTCTCGGAGGTCTATGGCGAGATCTCGGCTGCGGCCGGCGCGGCTGGCCGTCTCGGCGAGATCCTGGCGACCCGGCCCGCTATCGCCGCGCCGCCGAATCCGAAGCCGATGCCGCAGCCGCCGCGCGGCGAACTCGCCTTCGAGAACGTCTCTTTTTCCTATCCCGGCCGCAGCCTGTCGGCGCTGAGCGGGCTGACGCTGACCATCCGCCCCGGCGAACGCGTCGCGCTGGTCGGTCCTTCGGGGGCGGGCAAGAGCACCGTGCTGCAGCTGGCGTTGCGCTTCTACGATCCGGCCTCTGGCCGCGTCGTCGTCGATGGCGTCCGGGCGCCCGAGGCCGATCCGGAGGTCTGGCGCGAGCGCTTCGCATTGGTGCCGCAGGAGCCGACCGTGTTCGGCGTCCCGGTGCGCGACAACATCGCCTATGGAAGGCCGGGCGCGTCGCAGGCCGAGATCGAGGAGGCGGCGCGGCTCGCCGCCGCCGACGGCTTCATCAGGGCGCTGCCGGACGGTTACGAGACGATCATCGGCGAGCGCGGCGTCACGTTGTCCGGCGGCCAGCGCCAGCGCCTGGCCATCGCGCGCGCCGTGCTCAAGGACGCGCCGATCCTGCTGCTCGACGAGGCGACCAGCGCGCTCGATTCCGAAAGCGAGCGCGCCGTCCAGGACGCGCTCGATGCGCTGATGGCCGGCCGCACGACGCTGGTCGTGGCGCATCGGCTGGCCACCATCCTCTCGGCCGACCGGATCCTGGTGATGGACGAGGGCAGGGTGGTCGAGGAGGGCAGTCATTCCGAGCTGAAGGCGCGCGGCGGGCTCTATGCCCGGCTGGCGGCGCTGCAGTTCGGGCTGGAGGCGGCTTAAGCGCCTTGCAACGTCGCCGCCGCGCCATGCGTGCGCGGATAGGCGCTGGCCTCCGGCGACTGCCAGCCCTCCAGCAGTTCCTGCTCGGTCCGGAAGATCTCGATCTTCAGCGGGTAGCAGGCGGCGGTGTCGCTCGAATGGGTCGCGCCGCAATCGCCGCCGGGACAGGCCGAGAGCGCGCCGATGAGGTCGATCTCGGCGAAGAACTCGATGTAGTCGCCCGGCCGGACCGGGCTCGCCTTCATGAAGTACTGGTTCGTGTCGCGGGTGAAGCCTGTGCACATGAAGACGTTGAGCACGTCGTGGACATGGTGCTCGACCTCGCGGGGCGCGAGCCGCTTTGCCGCCGCCAGCGCCCGCGACAGGTTGGAATGGCAGCAATGGTGATAGTCGCCGCCGCCGAGCAGGCGGTTGGTGTAGGGGTCGCAGCGCGTGCCGATGACGTCGTGGATGCCGCCGCCATCGGCGTCGATGCCGTACCAGCCGAGCGTGTCGTGCGTGATCGTCGCCAGGGGGCGCAAGAATGGCATGCAGCTCCAGAGCCGGTCGCCCGTCGAGACATGGGTGGCGTGGAGCTGGCGCGTCTTGCCGCTGAAGAAGCGCTCGGAGAGGTCATTCGCGTTCCACAGGTTCAGGTCGCCGACCTGCGGCCCCTCGACGCTGACGATCCGGACGAAATGGCCCTTCGGCACGGCAAAGGCGCGCCCGTCGCGCGGCGGGACGATCACCTCGTCGATCTTGGTCAGGTGCGCGCGGGCCCGGTCGAGCAGCGCCATGTCGACGGGCGGCAGTTTGGCGACGGGGTAGCAGACGACGGCGGCCTTGGCGCGGCGCGCGGCGGCGTCCGCCGGCGCGGCGATGGAGCCGGCTTTGGCCGAGGGTTGCGGGTTGACCTGATCCATCGTCTCTCCCTCACCGCTCGGTGATCTTGAATTCGATGCGGCGGTTCCTGCGATAGGCCTCGTCGCTGTTGGCGACGTCGAGGGGCTGGAACTCGCCGAAGCCGGTGGCGGCGATGCGGTCGGGCGGGATGCCCTTGGTGATCAGGTACTCGACCACCGAGACGGCGCGCGCGGTCGAAAGGTTCCAGTTCGACTGGAATTGAGCCGTCCGAATCGGGCGGTTGTCGGTATGGCCGTCGACGCGCAGGATCCAGGGGATGTCCGGCGGCATCTCGCGGCCGAGATCGGCGATGATCGCGCCGAGCTTGTCGAGTTCGCCGCGGCCGTCCGGCTTGAGCACGGCCTGGCTCGCGTCGAAGAAAACCTCTGACTGGAAGACGAAGCGGTCGCCGACGACGCGGATATCGGGGCGCGTGCCGAGCACCTGGCGCAGGCGGCCGAAGAAGTCGGAGCGATAGCGCGCCAGCTCCTGCACGCGCTGCGCCAGGGCCACGTTCAGCCGCGAGCCGAGCTCGGAGATGCGCGCCTGCGATTCCTTGTCCTTGGCCTCGGACGCGCCGAGCGCCTCCTCGAGCGCGGCGAGCTGGCGGCGCATCGCGACGATCTGCTGGTTGACCATCTCGACGGTGGCCTGGGCCCGGGCCGAGAGCTGCCGTTCGGTCTCGATCGTCTTCCGCGCGTCGGCGAGCTGGGCCGGCGCGTCGCTGTTCTGCTGCTCCAGCAGGCCCTGGATACGCCCGCGCTCGCCCTGTTCGCGGGTCAGCGTCGATTGCAGCAGCGCGAGGTTCTCCTGCGTCTGCCGGTTGGTCGAACGCTCCAGGGCGAGCAGGTCGGTCAGCTCGGAAATCTGGCGGTTGAGCCGGTCCAGCGCGGTGTCCTTGCCGGTCAGCTCCTGCGACAGGAAGAACTGGCCGAGCACGAAGACCGAAAGCAGGAAGACGATGCCGATCAGCATCGTCGAGAGCGCGTCGACGAAGCCCGGCCAGAAATTGGTCTCATCGCGGCGGTGGGAGCGGGAAAGGGCCATCGTTCAGGTCCTGCGGGCGTCGGGATCATGCGCAATCTGCCGCGCGATCATGGCTCCATCATGCTGTCGTTGGTCAGCCGCTCGATCAGGCGCTTGAGGTCCTTCTCGCGCGCGGCCTGCGCCTCGACCCAGTCGCGGATGAGCTGCTGTTCGGCCCGCATGTGCTGGACCAGGCCCTGCACGCCCTCGGCGAGATTGGCGAGCGCCTGCGTCGCGGCGCGGTTGTTGGCGCCGCCCTCGCTCATCGCCTCGCCGAGCTTGTCGAGGCGCTCGGCGAGGCCGTCGCCGCCGCGCGGCTGGAACGCCATGGCGAGCGCCGGCGTGCCCGTGGTCGAGGTGCGCGTGCCGAGCCAGGTCTCGACCTCGTTGCGGAAGCGGCGCTGGGCCTGCGCCACCTGCAATTCGAGGAAGCCGAGCACCAGCGAGCCGGCGATGCCGAAGAGCGAGGACGAGAAGGACAGCCCCATGCCGGCGAGCGGGGCGGCGAGGCCGGCCTTGAGCTCGTCGAACAGCACGCCGGCTTCCGCGCCGGTGCGCAGGGATTTGATGACGTTGCCGACCGAGGAGACGGTGTCGAGCAGGCCCCAGAAGGTGCCGAGCAGGCCGAGGAAGACGAGCAGGCCGCCGAGATAGCGCAGCACCTCGCGCCCGTCGTCGAGCCTGACCGCGACCGATTCCAGCAGCGTGGTCGCCTGCGCGGGAGCGAGGCTGCCGACCTCCAGCGCCGGCAGGACGCCGCCCAATGGCGCGATCACCTGGCGGCGGTCGATGCGGGCGCGGCCGGGGTCGGCGGCGAGGCGGTTGGCGGCGCCGGCCTCCGAGTGGATGCGCCAGAGCTCGCGCAGCGCGATCAGGCAGCCGACGGCGAGCGCGCCGAGGATCAGGCCGTTCAGGCCCGGATTGGTCATGAAGGCCGAAACCAGCCCGCCCTGCAGGATGAAGCCGAGGAAGCCGATCAGCGCCAGGAACAGGATCGCGCGGATCGCATAGCGCAGCGGACGCGAAAACCTCGTCTCCTCCTGGCGAGCCTCCTGCCGCCTCGGTGCGATAGCGGCCGGCTCCGCCGCCATGTCCTCATTCGCCATGCTTTTTCAATCCATCCGGATTTGTCGTCGCGGCCCGGACTGTCGCCTCCCGTGCCGCCATGATCAAGCGGGAAAGAACAAAGGGATATGTCAGCCCGCCGACTTCAGAGCGGCACGGAGGGCTTGTTCGCCGGCTTCGTTGCCGCAGATCACGTCCTTCGCCGCCGTCGGCTGCTTGCCGTCGAGGGTGCCGAAGGCGCCGCCCGCCTCGCGGATCAGCACCGCGCCGGCGGCGAAATCCCAGCTGTTGAGCCCGCGCTCCCAATAGGCGTCCATGCGGCCGGCGGCGACATAGGCGATGTCGAGCGCGGCCGAGCCCATGCGCCTGACATTGGCGAACCGGGCCATCGCCGCGCCGAGTTCGCGCAGGAAGAGCGGGTGGCCGGGCTTGCCGATATGGGGGATGCCGGTGCCGATCAGCATGTCGGCCGGCTCGCGCCTCCCCGAGACGCGCAGGCGACGGTTGTTGACATAGGCGCCCTTGCCCTTCTCGGCCACGAACATCTCGTCCTTGGCGGCGTCGTAGACCACGCCGGCAATGAACTGGTTGTCGCGCTCCAGCGCGACCGAGATGTTCCAGTGCGGGATGCCGCGCAGGAAGTTGTGCGTGCCGTCGAGCGGGTCGATGTGCCAGCGGTTGCTCTCGTCCGTGCCGGCGACGGCGCCACTCTCCTCCATCACGAAGCCATAGCCCGGCCGCGCCTTCTCCAGCGCGGCGCGGATGATCTCCTCGGCCTTGTGGTCGGCCTTGGAGACGAAGTCGCCCGGCCCCTTGGCCAGCACCTGCAGGTTCTCGACCTCGCCGAAATCGCGCTTCAGCGAGCGCGATGCCTTCATCACGGCGTCCGTCATCACGGTCATCAGGGGGGAGCGGATCATCGATACCTCGTGCGCGCCGATGCGCGATTTCGATCGGTTTCCCCACAGTCCTCATCCTGATGAGCAGGCGAAGCCTGCGTCTCGAAGGATGCTCCAGATGTCTCTTGCGCGAACTGGAGCATCCTTCGAGACGCGCCTGCGGCGCTCCTCGGGATGAGGGGGTTGGGGATATCAGCCGAAAGGTTCAGCGTGTCACTTGCTCGCCTGGCCGGACGACGTCAAGGCCGCGCCCTCGATGCGGGTCGCGGCAAGAGCCGCGGCGCGGCCCTGCTGCTCGGGGTTCAGTCCGTCGAAAAGCTGGTCGAGCTGGGGGTCGGCGAGCCCGCGCGCGCGGGCCGCGAGATGCCAGGCGGCGGCCTCGATCGAGTCCGGCGGAATGCCGCGCCCGGTCTGGTAGAGCCTGGCCAGCCGGTTCTGGGCGATCGGGTTGCCCTTGCCGGCGGCGCGCAGGAAGAACCGCGCGGCGGCGGTCTCGTCCTTGGCGACCCCCGTGCCGTTGAACAGCATGATCGCGTATTCGACCTCGCCGGGGATGTAGCCCGCATTGGCGGCGCGGGCCATCCAGTCGGCGGCCTTCGCGTCGCTTTGCGGCATGGCCCGGCCTTGCTTCGCCAGCGTGCCGAGCGCATGCAGCGCCTCGCCGATATCGGCGCGGGCGGCGATCTCGAGGCAGGCGACGGCGCGGGCCTCGTCGGCCGGTTCTCCCGTCGCGAGCAGGGCCAGCGCGAGGTTGTAGTTGGCTGCGGGGTGGCCGGCGGCGGCGGCCTGCTCCAGCAACTGGCCGGCGCGAACAGGGTCGGCCCTGACCTTGTCGGAGCCGGCATTGCCGAGCAGCGCGATGGCGAGCGCGTAGATCGCGTTGATGTCGCCGCGCTCGGCGGCGCGGGCATACCATTCGGTCGCGGCGACGGCGTCCTCGGGCACGCCGAGGCCCTGCCGGTAGATCTCGCCGAGCAGGGTCATCGCGGCCGCGTCGCTGGTGTCGGCCTCGATCCGCTTCAGCGCCTCCTGCACGGCGCGGCGGTAATGCCCGGTCTGGTAGGCGCCATAGGCGAGGTCGGGCGTCGCGGCTCGCGCATCGGCCGCGGCTGAGAGGATGATCCCGGCCGCCAGCGCGAGGCTGCGCCAGCGCGCGCTCATGTCGTGACCTTGCTGGCGTGAGCCTGGCCGCGCGCGGCATGGGCCGCGATCGCCGCGTTGGCCTCGGTCACGAGGCCGCGGATGTCCACGCCGTCCGCAAAGGCCCAATCGCCCAGCGCCACGAATTCGGCCCGGGTCTCGACGAGCGCGGGAATCGACTCCGCATCCGGCGCATAGGCGACGCAGGGCGTCTCGAAGATCTCGGCCCACCAGCCGGCGCGTTCGATCACCGCCGGCAGCGGCGGCAGCGAGCCGTCCGGGCGCGGCTCCCCGAACATGACGTAGTCGACGCCGGCCTCGCCGATGTCCATCGCGTCGTGGCGGGCGCGCAGAAGCCCTGCGCCGATGATGCGTTCGCTCTTCAGGCTGGAGCGCGCTTCCGCGACGGCCTCCGGCCCTTGGGTCAGATGGACGCCGTCGGCGCCGCCGCGCGCGGCGACGAGCGCCGACGCCTCGACGACGAGCGCGACGTTCTGCGCCTGCACGGGGCCGGCGAGGCGCTTGACCGTCTCGATGCGGCCGCGGTCGTCGCCCTCGGGCAGGCGAAGCAGCACGGCGGCGACGTCGCCGCCGGCAAAGGCCTGCATCAGGCGAAACGCCATCGCCTCGGGGTCGGCGACCCTGGGCGTCACCAGCATCAGGCGGGTTTGGGGAGCGTGCGTGGTCATGATCTGGCGCGCAAACGGCCTGCCAGCGTGTCCAATGTCAAGACCGCGAGGCCCGCGACCAGGCTCCAGAAGGCCGATCCGACGCCGAACAGCGACAGGCTGGAGGCCGCGACCGCGAAGGCGACGACGGCGGCGAAACGTTCCCTCCCGGCGGTCATCGCCTGGCCGAGCGCGCCGGTCAGCGAGCCGACGAGACCGAGCCCGGCGACCGCGACGATCAGCGCCTTGGGCATGGCGACGATCAGCGCGAGCAGGAGGCCCGCGCAGGCGGCGATGCCGAGATAGGCGAGCCCGTAGAGGATGCCGGCCTTCCAGCGCTCTCCCGGGTCGGGGTGGGTGTCCGGGCCGGTGCAGATCGAGGCGCTGATCGCGGCCATGTTGACCATGTGCGAGCCGAACGGGGCGGCGAGGAACGAGGCGAGGCCGGTGACGAAGAGGCCCGGCGCCGTCGGCGGCTGATAGCCCGCCGCGCGCAGGACCGCGAAGCCGGGCAGGTTCTGCGCCGCCATGGTGACGAGATAGAGCGGGATGCCGACGCCGAGCAGGGCCGCGGCGTCGAAGCGCGGCGTGACGAGCTCGAGACTGGTCAGCGACAGAGGCCCGCCCGGCCAGCTCGCGAGGCCCGTCGCGAAGCTGACCGCGAGGCCGGCCGCCAACGCGGCGATGACGCCGAGGAACGGGTTGACCAGCCGCGCCAGCAGGAAGATCGCCAGCAGCGGCAGCACGAGGCCGGGGCTGAGCTTCATCTCGTCGAAGACGGCGACGACGAAGCGGAAGATCACGCCGGCCAGCATCGCCGAGGCGATCGGCATCGGGATGCGCTCGACCAGCGCGCCCAGCGGCCGGAACGCGGCGGTCAGCATCATCAGCACGGCCGAGAGCAGGAACGCGCCGACGGCGGCCGCGATGTCGAGCCCGCTCGTCGCCGCGATCAGCGCCGCCCCCGGCGTCGACCAGGCGCAAATCATCGGCATCCTGTGGCGCCAGGACAGCCAGATGCCGGCGCCGGCCTGGGCGATGGCGAGACCGGCGATCCAGGAGACGGCCTGGCCGGGCGTCGCGCCGACGGCCTGCGTCGCGGCCAGCACCACGGCGACGGAGGCGGCGAAGCCGACGAAGGCCGCGACCAGCGCGGAGAAGACGATCGACATGGGCGCTCGCGCGGCGGGGCGGCATCGGCCGGAACGGAGAGGCGACCGCGTCCTTCAACCAGAAATCGCCGCCGCCCGGAAGGCCTTGCGCGGTGGACGGCCATACGGCCGGCGCCTGTCGCGCGGCAACTGGTTGGGGCCGTAACGAATGGCGTGCGGCTTAGCCCGCGCCGAGCCTCGCCATGATCTCGTCGCTGATCTCGAAATTGGCGAAGACGTTCTGCACGTCATCGTCATTGTCGAGCGCCTCCATCAGTTTGATCATCGAGGCGGCCTTCTCCTCGTCGAGCGGCGCCGAGGTGCTCGGCCGCCAGACCGGCTTGGCGGAGGAAGGCTGGCCGAGCGCCGCCTCCAGCGCCTTGGAGACCTCGTTCAGGGCGTCGAAAGCGCAGAGGATGACGTGGCCGGTCTCGTCGGAGATGACGTCGTCGGCGCCGGCCTCGATCGCGGCCTCCATCACCTTGTCGGCGTCGCCGGCTTCCGGCGGATAGCTGATCTCGCCGACGCGGGCGAACATGAACGAGACCGAATTGCTCTCGCCCAGCGCCCCGCCTGATTTGGTGAAATAGGAGCGCACGGCGGAGGCCGTGCGGTTGCGGTTATCGGTCAGCGCCTCGACGATGACGGCCGCGCCGCCCGGCCCGTAGCCCTCGTAGCGGACCTCGTCATAGTTTTCGCCTTCGCCGCCGGCGGCCTTGTTGATGGCGCGCTGGATGTTGTCCTTGGGCATGTTCTCGGCGCGCGCGGCGAGCACCGCCATGCGCAGGCGCGGGTTCATCGCGGGGTCGGGCATGCCCATCTTGGCGGCGACGGTGATCTCGCGACCGAGCTTCGAGAACAGCTTGGCGCGCACCGCGTCCTGCTTGCCCTTGCGGTGCATGATATTCTTGAACTGGGAATGCCCGGCCATGGGATGTCGGCCTCCGCTCTCGCTGTCGAATGGGCCCGCAGGCTGGACCGCCCTGCGGCGATCACGGTTCGGAGCGCCTTATAGGCGGCACGTTTGGCGGCAGGCAAGACTTTGCCCAGGACGCAACGGATAGCCGCCAAACGCATGAAAACAACGCATGGCCCGACTCCCGCCTCGTCGTCGTTAAGGCATTGTTCGCCAATCCAGGCCACCCTGAGGTTGTGACGACATGCCGGCGCTCCGGCGCTGTTTCAGGCTTCAGGAACCCGGTGCCTTACTCTCCGATCACGGAACAGGATCAGCGCTTTCGCGCCTTCCAGATCGATCCGACCGACCTCGCCTTGCTGCGCAAGCAGGGCGGATTCGCGCATGCGCGCCTGCCGACCCTGCTGCCCGAACTCGATTCGCATTTCGAGCCCTGGCCCGAGATTCGTCGCGCATTCGCCTCGCCGGACGTTCACGAGGCCCGGCTCGCGCACTGGATCAGGCTTGTGTCGGGGGAGCTCGTCGACGGCTTCATGGAATCGGCCGAGCGCCTGGCCCAGGCCTTCCAGCGCCATGGCGTGCCGGCCTATGCGGTCGCGATCTGCCACGCCATCGTGACCAACCACATCGGCAAGGAGATGGGGCTCGATCGCGACGCGCTTCAGAAGATGAACGGCTTCTGGAAGCGCAAGGATTTCATGCGGCGCATCGCCGTGCGCGCGGCGTTGAACAAGGCAACGCAGTTCGATCTCGAGCTGCTGCTCGAAACCTATGCCGAGGTCCAGCGCCAGAGCCGGGAGCAGTCCCGCGGCGAGATCGCCGCCTTCGCGGTCACGGTGCGCGAGGTGGTCGGCGCGGTCCATGCCGGCGCCGGCGCGGTCGAAAGCCTGGCCAGGAGGATGAACGGCGTGGTCCAGGACGCCGGCGCTCATTCCGTCGTCGCGGTCCGCGCCTCGGACGACGCCTCGACGAGCGTCCAGAGCGTCGCCAGCGCCACCGCGGAACTGTCGATCTCGCTCGACGAGGTCGCGCGCGAGGTCACGCGCGCCGCCGCGATGGCCGAGGACGCCAACGCCGCGGCGGTGAAGACCGACGTCATCGTCAAGAGCCTGGCGCGCTCGGCCGAAACCATCGGGGCTATGGTCGAGATCATCCGCGCCATCGCCAGCCAGACCAACCTGCTCGCGCTCAACGCCACGATCGAGGCGGCGCGGGCCGGCGAAAGCGGGCGCGGCTTCGCCGTGGTCGCGACCGAGGTCAAGCAGCTCTCGGCCCGCACCGCCCAGGCGACCGACGACATCGCCGCCCAGGTGCCGGCGATGCAGGCGGCGACCCGCGAGGCCGTGGCCGCGATCGAGAGCATCGCCGCCTTCGTGCGCCATATGAACGGCACCGCCTCGGCGATCGCCGGCGGCATCGACGAGCAGCGCTCGGCCACGGACGAGATCGCGCGCAGCGTCAGCCAGGCCGCGCTCGGCGCGCAGGAGGTGGCGCAGACGATCTGCGGCGTCAGCGACATGGTCCAGCAGGCCGGGGACGGCGTCACCGAGGTGCTCGGCGTCGCCGGCACGCTGGCGCGGCAGGCATCCGCCCTGACCGAAGCCTTCGACAGCCTGATGCGCCGCAGCGACGCCGCCTGACGGCCGCTACTCCCAGCCGGGCAGCGCCTCGGAGAGATGCGGCCCGATCCGGACCGGCCAGACCGCCTTCGCCAGTCCGGTCGCGTCGTCGATCTCGACCGCGACGCCCGACAGCGTGCCGGGGCCGGTCGCGGGCTCCATGCGCGCGCCCGGCGTCTTCTGCAGGAAGCGCCGGATCGGCTCCTCCTTCTGCATGCCGAGCACCGAATCATAGTCGCCGCACATGCCGGCGTCCGACTGATAGGCGGTGCCGGCGGACAGGATGCGGGTGTCGGCGGTCGGCGTGTGGGTGTGCGTTCCGACGACAAGGCTGGCGCGCCCGTCGACGAAATAGGCCATCGCCTGCTTCTCGCTGGTCGCCTCGGCATGGATGTCGACGATCACGGCGTCGGCGACCTCGCCGAGCGGGCAGGCCGACAATTCGCGCTCGATCGCGGCGAAGGGGTCGTCCAGCGCATCCATGAAGATGCGGCCCATGACGTTGACGACGAGCACGCGCGCGCCGTTGCGGGCCTCGATCACGCTCGCGCCGCGGCCGGGCGTGCCGGACGGGTAGTTGGCCGGCCGGATCAGCCGGTCCTGGCGCTCGATGAAGACGAGCGCCTCGCGCTGGTCCCAGGAATGGTTGCCGAGCGTCACGGCGTCGGCGCCGGCCGCCAGCAATTCGTCGCAGATCGCCTCGGTGATGCCGAAGCCGCCGGCCGCGTTCTCGCCGTTGATCACGACGCAGTCGAGGCTCCAGCGCTCGCGCAGGGACGGCAGGCGCTCCTGCACGGCGATCCGCCCGGGGCGGCCGACGACGTCGCCGAGAAAGAGAAAACGCATGGGAGGAAACCCGGGCCAGCTGCGGACACCCTTCCGTGGCGCGTCCCGGCGGCGGAATCAACCGCAGCGGATCGTTTCCGCTTCCGTCACGATCCAGTCGAGCCGCCGGTCATGGGGCTCGTCAGGCACCGCGTCGATCTCCTGCGCGGCATAGGCGATGCCGATGCTGGTGACGGGACCGAGTTCGGTGAGCTTCGCGTCGTAATGGCCCTTGCCGTAGCCGATGCGGTAGCCGCGCCGGTCGAAGGCGGCCAGCGGCGCCAGCAGGATCGTCGGAATCACGATGGGCTGTTCCGGTTGCGGAACCAGCGTGCCGAAGCCGCCGGGAACGATCGGCTCCCACGGCGCCCAGCGCCGGAAGATCATGCGCCCGGCGACGATGGCCGGCAGGCAGAGCGGCATGCCGCGCTCGTGCAGTCCCTCCAGGATCGGGCGCGGATCGGCCTCGGAGCGCATCGGCCAATAGGCGGAAACGGGGCCACCAGCGGCAAGGGCGGCCAGTGCGAGCGCGCGCTCGCAAATCGCCTCGTCCCAGATCAGGCGGTCGTCGAGCTCAAGCGCGTCGCGGCGCGCCAGCGAGGCATCGCGCATGGCCGATTTGCGGCTGGCGGAGTTGTCGGGGGACATCGTCATGGAAACAGCGCTGAGCCACCTTGGCCGTGGAGATTTCGATCCCGGGACACCTACTGAAGTAGGTGGGCGCCGTGTGTCCGAGTCCAGGGACCCGGTCAGGGACAGCTCCCTAGGGAGTCGTATGGGCCCGGGAATACAGTTCCTCGCACGCACCAGGCAGCCCAGCCCGATCAATCTAGGCTCGGGCGAGCCAAAGCGCCAGTGCGCGTTCGGGCTTTTAGCCGGCGGGATTCGCGACCAGGCTCTTCGCCACGGTCTCGATCCGCTCGGCCGCCGCGACCAGGGCCTGCGCCGCCTTGTCCTCGACCTCGGCGAGGCGCTGGTCGGCCGCCCCCGCATCGCCATGGAGGTCGGCCAGCCGCGTCTCCAGCCCGGCGACGCGCTGCCGGAGTTCGGCGACCTCGTCGGCGACCATCAGCGCCGCCATGACATGCAGCCGCATGTCGCCGATCTCGCCGAAAGCCTGGCGCATCTCCTCGATCTTGCCGTCGTAGAGCCGGGCGAGGTCCTCCAGATGCGGCTCCTCGCCCTCGCCGCAGGCCATGCGGTAGGCCTTGCCGGCGATGGTGACGTTGACCTGCGGCATCGGGTTCCCCGCTCAGTGCTCGAGATGCGGCTGTGGCGGCTGCGCATGGTCCTGCGCCCGCGCCACCACCGCGCCGACGACGTTGATCGCCCGCTCCAGCCGCTGCTCGACCTCGCGGGCGGCGCCCTCGACCTGAGCGACGCGCGCCATCGCGCCGTCGAGCTCCGACGCCAGCCGCGCGCGGTCGTCCTGCATCAGGGTGAGCTCGGTTTCGAGATGGGCGCGACCGCGTTCCGCCTCTATCCGGCGGCGGGCGGCGGCCTCCAACTGAGCGAGCGCGCCGTCGAGTCGCGCCAGCGCATTGTCCAGCATCAGGCTCGCCACGGCCGTTCCCCCTTGTCCCGATCCAAGCCGGCTCACACGATTCGTAACGAAGCCTAGCGCATCCTGACCCAAAGCGGGAATCGGAGCCGGAAGGAGCAACCCGAAACCAAGGGCTTGGCCGCGATCGCTGAGTTGCGGCATCCGGCGCGGAACGCGGCTCGTCCCGGTTGCGTCGCCCGGCGCGAATTGACTCACGCCGAGGCGGCAGCCTAATCGGGCCGCCCGCCCGACACGGCCGCTGAATCGAACCGTCGCTGCCTCGCCCGCGCAGGACCCGCCCATCCGCCAGACGGAGCCCGGAACGCCATGACCACGATCGACCGCAAGCAGCACGACAAGCTCGCCAACGCCATCCGCTCGCTCGCGATGGACGGCGTCGAGCAAGCTAAGTCCGGCCATCCCGGTCTGCCGATGGGCGCGGCCGACGTCGCGACCGTGCTGTTCACGCGGGTCATGAAATACGACGCGGCCGATCCGCGCTGGCCCGACCGCGACCGCTTCGTGCTCTCGGCCGGCCACGGCTCGATGCTGCTCTACGCGCTGCTCTATCTCACCGGCGTGCCGGGCATGGAGCTCGCCGATCTGAAGAAATTCCGTCAGCTCGAATCGAAGACGCCGGGGCATCCCGAGAACTTCATGACGGCCGGCATCGAGACGACCACCGGCCCGCTCGGCCAGGGGCTCGCCACGGCAGTCGGCATGGCGATGGCCGAGCGCATGCTCGCCGGAGAGTTCGGCAGGAAGGTCGTCGACCACCACACCTATGTGCTCGCCTCCGACGGCGACCTGATGGAGGGCATCAGCCAGGAGGCGATCGCGCTCGCCGGGCACCAGAAGCTCGCCAAGCTGATCGTGCTCTGGGACGATAACGGCATCTCGATCGACGGGCCGCTGACGATCACGGATTCGGTCGACCAGGTCGCGCGCTTCAAGGCCTGTGGCTGGCGCGCCGAGCGCGTCGACGGGCATGATCCAGACGCGATCGAGGCCGCGCTCCGCCGGGCGCGGAAGTCCAGCAAGCCGACCATGATCGCCTGCAGGACGATCATCGGCTTCGGCGCGCCCAAGAAGCAGGGCACCTCCAAGGCGCATGGAGAGGCGCTGGGGGCGGAAGAGCTCGCCGCCGCCAAGCAGAAGCTCGGCATCGCCGGCGGGCCGTTCGAGGTCGCGGCCGACGTGCTGAAGGCCTGGCGCGGCCATGGCTCGGCCGGGGCCGGCGCGCATGCCGACTGGAAGACGCGCCATGGCGCGCTGTCGGAGCGCAAGCGCGCCGATTTCGACCGCCGCCAGATCCATGGCGTGCCGGCCAGGCTCGACAAGGCGATCCTCGCCCATAAGAAGGCGCTGCTCGCCGCCCCGCAGGCGGTCGCGACCCGCAAGGCCTCGGAGCTGGCGCTGGAAGCGATCCTGCCGGTCATGCCGGAGCTGGTGATGGGCTCGGCGGATCTCACGCCCTCGAACAACACCCGCACCAAGGCGGCCGAGGACTTCACGCCGAAGACGCCGAAGGGCCGCTATGTCCGCTACGGCATCCGCGAGCACGGCATGGCCGCCGCGATGAACGGCATCACCCTGCATGGCGGCTTCCGTGCCGCCGGCGGCACCTTCCTGGTCTTCGCCGACTATGCCCGGCCTTCGATGCGGCTCGCCGCGTTGATGGGACTGCCGGTCGTTTACGTCATGACTCATGATTCGATCGGCCTCGGCGAGGACGGGCCGACGCATCAGCCGGTCGAGCATCTCGCCTCGCTGCGCGCGATGCCGAAGATGCGTGTGTTCCGCCCGGCCGACGCGGTCGAGACGGCCGAAGCCTGGCAGCTCGCGCTGGAGCGCGCCGACGGGCCGACCGTGCTGGCGCTCTCCCGCCAGAACCTGCCGCAGTTGCGCACCGACGCGAGCGCGAAGAACCGCAGCGCGGCCGGCGGCTACGAACTGCTGGCGGCCGAGGGCGGCAAGGCGCAGGTCTCGCTCTTCGCCACGGGTTCGGAGGTCGAGATCGCGGTCGCCGCCCGCAAGCTCCTGGCGGAAAAGGGCGTGCGCGCCCGCGTCGTCTCGGTGCCGTCGCTCGAACTTCTGCTGGAGCAGGACGAGGCGACGCAGGCCGCCGTGATCGGTAGCGCGCCGATCCGGATCGCGGTCGAGGCCGGCGTCCGCTTCGGCTGGGACGCGGTGATCGGCCATGGTGGCGGCTTCGTCGGCATGCGCTCCTTCGGGGCGAGCGGCCCTTACAAGGATGTTTACAGGCATTTCGGCATCACGGCCGAGGCGATCGTTGAGGCCGCCATGAAGCGGCATAACGGCTGATATTCGCGCTGAGCGGGTCTTCTGCGCGCAAAGCACTTGCGCTTCGCCCCATTCTGGCCGATTTGCCCGCGTGAATGGCGCTCGCGCGCCGTGAACCGGCGAAGGAGAGGATTGAGATGACGGTCAAGGTGGCGATCAACGGCTTCGGCCGCATCGGGCGCAACGTTCTGCGCGCGATCATCGAGTCGAAGCGCAAGGACATCGAGGTCGTCGCGATCAATGATCTCGGCCCGGTCGAGACCAACGCCCATCTCTTCCGCTTCGACTCCGTCCATGGCCGCTTCCCGGGCACGGTGACGGTCTCGGGCGACACGATCGATGTCGGCCGCGGCCCGATCAAGGTCACCGCGATCCGCGACCCCAAGGAACTGCCGCACAAGACGCTCGGCGTCGACATCGCCTTGGAATGCACCGGCATCTTCACCACCCGCGACAAGGCCGCCGCCCATCTCGCCGCCGGCGCCAGGCGCGTGCTGGTCTCGGCGCCCTGCGACGGCGCCGACCTCACCGTGGTCTACGGCGTCAACCACGGCGCGCTGACGGCCGAGCACCTCGTCGTCTCGAACGCGTCCTGCACCACGAACTGCCTGGCCCCCGTCGTGAAGGTGCTGCAGGACGCGATCGGCATCGACAAGGGCTTCATGACCACGATCCATGCCTATACCGGCGACCAGCCGACGCTCGACACGATGCACAAGGATCTCTATCGCGGCCGCGCCGCGGCGCTCTCGATGATCCCGACCTCGACCGGCGCCGCCAAGGCGATCGGCCTCGTCATCCCCGAGCTGAAGGGCCGTCTCGACGGCACCTCGATCCGCGTTCCGACCCCCAACGTCTCGGTGGTCGACTTCAAGTTCATCTCCAAGCGCAGGACCACGGTCGAGAAGGTCAACGGGGCGATCCTGAAGGCGAGCAGGCGCGGCCCGCTCAAGGGCATCCTCGCCATCACCGACCAGCCCAACGTCTCGATGGACTTCAACCACGACCCGGCCTCGTCGACCTTCGCGCTCGACCAGACCAAGGTCATGGACGACAAGTTCGTCCGCGTGCTGGCCTGGTATGATAATGAGTGGGGCTTCTCGAACCGCATGAGCGACACGGCGGTCGCGATGGCGAAGCTGATATAGTTGCCCAAGGGGGCTGAATGACGGCTGCGCGCAAGAGTCAGCAAGAGCTGATCGATCTCATAGCTCCACCGATTTCCCAACATCGCTTGCGTGCGGTGCGGCAATCAGCGTCTCGCATTGATCGATCAACCCGAGCGCGGTGTCACCACGGCAATTCCGCTTTATGGTCCGGGAGATCGTCTCCCGGGTCGTAGTCTGCCTGCGGATGCCGTTACCTTGGCATGCACGAATTGTGGTCATGTAGAACAGTTTTTACTGAGCTTCCTCGATCCTGCAGGGAGCGAAATCGATGGGTGAAATCGTCCCGTTCAAATCGGGCGATGGCAGTGGTGCTGGACCGGAGGATCCCATGTTGGAACGTGTGATCGTTTTGGAAGAGGGCCAGAAACGAACCAACGCGACGCTCGATAAAATCAACGAGCGCCTCATTGGAATAGAGGCTGAACTCAAACATCTGCCAAAGTCCGCCGACTACGCCACATTGAAGGCCGATGTCGCCCGTATCGACGGTAAGCTGTCAAACATTCCAACCATGTGGCAGCTGCTCACCATGGTTGTCAGCACCTGGGCTGCCGGGGCTGCAATCGTCTTCACCATCTTCAGATTTGCCGGGAAATGATCATGTCCGATCCGAAAGCCGCAGCGCGTATCGAGCCGCCCGTTGCAGAGCCAGTCACGGTAAGCCCCGTACCTACTCCTATCACCCCCTATGTCGTGGGAACGGCGACGCCGGCCGCGCCGGCCGAGGCGCCCGTCGCGAGGGAACCGCGCCAGCTCGACCAACTCTCCCGCATCGAGGAGAAGGCGGCGCGCATCGAGGAGAAGTTCGCCCGCTACGAGGCGGTCCTGACCCGGGCCGAGGCCTCGTTGGAGCGCAGCGCCCAGAAGGTCGACGCCGCCGCCGGCGCCATGGACTTCGCCTCGATCCGCGGCGAGATCGCGGCATTGCGCGAGCGCGTCGATGCGACGCCGCGTGGCGCGACGCTGTTCACCACCGCGATCGTGACCGCCGTGCTGACCGTGGTCCTCACCGTGCTCGTGCTGAAATACGGCGTGCCGGGCGTGATTCCGGGCCTGCTGCCGCGATGAGCTTCAAGACGCTCGACGACGCCGATCTCGCGGGCAAGCGCGCGCTTGTCCGGGTCGATCTCAACGTGCCGATGGAGAACGGCGAGGTCTCCGACACGACCCGGATCGACCGCATCCTGCCGACGATCCGCGAAATCTCGGCCAAGGGCGGCAAGGTCGTGCTGCTGGCGCATTTCGGCCGGCCCAAGGGCCGCGACCCCAAGGACAGCCTGAAACAGGTCGTGCCGGCGCTGGCGCATGCGCTGGGCCAGCCGGTGACCTTCGTCGACGACTGCGTCGGCGAGGACGTCGCGAGGGCCGTCGCCGCCGCCAAGAACGGCGATGTGCTGCTGCTGGAGAACACCCGTTTCCACGCCGGCGACGAGAAGAACGACGAAAGTTTCGTCAAGGCGCTGGCCGCCAATGGCGACCTCTTCGTCAACGACGCCTTTTCCGCCGCGCACCGGGCCCACGCCTCGACCGAGGGGCTCGCCCATGTCCTGCCGGCCTATGCCGGCCGGACCATGCAGGCGGAGCTGGAGGCGCTCTCGGCCGGTCTCGACAATCCGGCGCGGCCCGTTATGGCGATCGTCGGCGGCGCGAAGGTCTCGACCAAGCTCGACCTGCTCGGCAACCTCGTGAAGAAGGTCGACGTGCTCGCCATCGGCGGCGGCATGGCCAACACGTTCCTGGCGGCGCGCGGCGTCGATGTCGGCAAGTCGCTCTGCGAGCACGACCTTGTCGCGACCGCCCGCGCGATCGAGGAGAAGGCCAAGGCCGCCGGCTGCGAGATCCTGCTGCCGGTCGACGCGCTGGTGGCGCGCGAGTTCAAGGCCAATCCCGGCCATCGCGTCGTGCCCGTGAGCGAGGTCGCGGCCGACGAGATGATCCTCGACGCAGGCCCGCTGAGCGTCGCCGAGGTCGTGCTGAAGCTCGATTCCGTCAAGACGCTGGTCTGGAACGGACCGTTCGGCGCGTTCGAGCTCACTCCCTTCGACACGGCTACGGTGACTGTCGCCAAGGCGGCGGCCGAACGCGTCGAGGCCGGCGAGCTGGTCGCGGTGGCTGGCGGCGGCGACACGGTCGCGGCGATGAACCATGCCGGCGTGGCCGACGAGCTGAGCTATGTCTCGACGGCGGGCGGAGCCTTTCTCGAGTGGATGGAAGGCAAACCGCTGCCGGGTGTCGAGGCGCTGCGGAAGGCCTGATAGATCTCCCGATTGCCCTTGCGGCAAGCTGCGTTTATGTTATGTTCCTGTTCTGCGTGCTTTCTGTGAAGGTAGCGCATCAATGAGCGAGAACGTGCAGACGGCGACGTTCGATATCCTGAAGAGCATTCAGGCGAAGCTTGTCGATCATGATAAGCGCTTCGACGAGCTTGGCGAACTCGCTCGTAAGCAGCGTCGCGACACGGCTGGCCTGCTCGACATGGCGAAGGCCACGACCGGACAGTTCGCCGAAGGCCTCGCCGCTGTCGAGGAACGCGTCGCGGCTCTGGAAGCGCGGGGCCGCTAGAGCTTCACCCTGCCCGCCGCTTTCGCTTTGCCTTGACCGCGCATCCGCTCTAAATCCTCCCGGAAAGCAAACGCCACTCCGGGAGGATACCTTGGCCCGCATCACGCTCCGCCAACTGCTCGACCATGCCGCCGAGAACGACTACGGCGTGCCCGCCTTCAACATCAACAACATGGAGCAGGCGCTGGCGATCATGGCCGCGGCGCACGCGACCGACGCGCCGGTCATCATCCAGGCCTCGCGCGGCGCGCGTTCCTACGCCAACGATGTCATGCTCAAGCACATGATGGACGCGGTCACCGAGATCTATCCCCACATCCCGGTCTGCGTGCATCTCGATCACGGCAACGAGCCGGCGACCTGCATGACCGCGATCCAGGCCGGCTTCACCTCCGTCATGATGGACGGCTCGCTCAAGGCCGACGGCAAGACGCCGGGCGACTGGGACTACAATGTCGAGGTCACGAAGACGGTGACGGAGATGGCCCATCTCGGCGGCATCTCGGTCGAGGGCGAGCTCGGCGTGCTCGGCTCGCTGGAGAGCGGCGAGGGCGAGAAGGAGGACGGCCACGGCTTCGAGGGCAAGCTCTCCCACGACCAGCTCCTGACCAATCCGGAGGAGGCGGTGAAGTTCGTCGCCGAGACCAAGGTCGATGCGCTCGCCATCGCCATGGGCACCTCGCACGGCGCCTACAAGTTCACGCGCAAGCCCGACGGCGCGATCCTGGCGATGCATGTCATCGAGGAGATCCACGCCAAGCTGCCGAACATGCACCTCGTCATGCACGGCTCGTCCTCGGTGCCGCAGGATCTGCAGGACATCATCAACCAGTATGGCGGCAAGATGCCCCAGACCTGGGGCGTGCCGGTCGCCGAGATCCAGCGCGGCATCAAACATGGCGTCCGCAAGATCAACATCGACACCGACAACCGCATGGCGATGACCGGCCAGATCCGGAAGATTCTGTCCGAGAACCCTGGCGAGTTCGATCCGCGCAAATATCTGAAGCCCGCCATGGAGGCGATGACGACGCTGTGCAAGCTGCGTCTTCAGGAGTTCAACACCGCCGGCCAGGCGAGCAAGATCAAGCGCGTCGCGACCACGGCCGAAATGGCCAAGCGCTACGCCAAGGGCGAACTCGACCCGACCTTCGGGGCGCAAAAGGCGGCCTGACGCCGCGCATCCTCGCCATGGCCGGGCATGCCCGGGCCATGGCGCGGCTCCCGCTCAGCGGCCGATGAGCCCGTCCCAGAGCGGCAGGCTGACCGCCGCGCTCAAGAAGATCACGAGGTAGGCGATGCGCCGGAACGTCGTTTCGGTGGCAAGGCCGAAGGCATGCGTCCCGGCCCACATGCCCAGCCCGTAGACCGCGATCAGCGGCAGCGACATCAGTAGCGCCGCCTTGGTCAGGATGCCGGTCAGCCATAGCGTCATGCCGCTGATCAGGGTCGAAAGGCCGAAGAAGGTCTGCAGGTTGGCGCGGGTCTTGTGCCGGTCGTTGCGCTGCGCGCCGAGCCAGAACACCGCGAGCGGCATGCCGCCGATGCTCGCCATGCCGTTGAACAGGCCTGACAAGACGCCGACGCCGAGCGAGAGCGGGATGCCGGGCCGTCCGTGATAACGCCAGCCCGACGCCATCAGCGCGACCGCGCCAAGCACCAGGCCGGCGAGCAGCCAGCGCATCGTCTCGCGGTCGAGCCAGATCAGCAGCCAGATGCCGGCCGGCAGCGCCAGCGTCGCGGTCAGCAGCAGCGGCGCGACCTCGCGCCATTCGGCCTGCCGGGCGTTGCGCGCCGCGATCGGCACGGCGAAGAGCACGTCGATGAACCAGATCAGCCCGAGCGCCGCGACCGGGCCGATCACCAGGCTCGCCAGCGGCATGAACACCATCGCGAAGCCGAAGCCGGTGAAGCCGCGCACCAGCCCGCCGAGCAGCGTCGCCGCGATCAGCGTGACGATGCCGGACGGCGCGAGCCCGGGAAAGGCGAGGGCGAGGAGCTGGGTCATGTGGCCAAGGCTGGCGGAGCGTCTCCGCACCAACAGCGAAGCCCGCCTCGCCACAACCCCCGATCCTGTGATGCGACCGATGCGCGCCGCTCATCGATCGTTAGGGGAGCCATGGAACAAACCATGTCCACAGGCTAGCGTGAGCGCCACATGATCCCACCGATTCGCATTCTCGGCATCGACCCAGGCCTCCGGAAGACCGGCTGGGGCGTCATCGTCAGCGAGGGCAGCAAGCTGTCCTTCCTCGCCTGCGGCTGCGTCGAGAGCGACCGGGACCTGCCGCTGGCGCAGCGGCTGCGGCAGTTGCATGACGGGCTCGGCGTGGTGATCGCGGCTCACGCGCCGGAGGAAGCCGCGGTCGAGGAGACCTTCGTCAACCGCGATCCGCAATCGGCGCTGAAGCTCGGCCAGGCGCGCGGCATCGCGCTGCTGGCGCCGGCGCTGGCGGGTCTAGGCGTCGCCGAATATGCCTCCAACCTCGTCAAGAAGACGGTGGTCGGCGTCGGTCACGCCGACAAGCGGCAGATCCAGGCGATGATCCGCGTGCTGTTGCCCAGGGCAGAGGCGAAGAGCGCCGACGCCGCCGACGCGCTCGCGGTCGCGATCTGCCATGCGCAGCATCGCGGCCTGCGTGTGCTCTCCGCGCAGATGCGCGCAAGCGCCTGACGCGATACAATCGATTCAGATGGGGCACATGGCGCGATGATCGGCAAGCTCAAGGGGCTGATCGATTCCTATGGCGAGGATTTCGTCATCCTCGACGTGCAGGGCGTCGGCTATGTCGTGCAGTGCTCGTCGCGCACCCTGCAGCGCCTGCCCAGGCAAGGCGAGGCGGCGGCGCTGTCGATCGAGACGCATGTCCGCGAGGACGCGATCCGGCTCTACGGCTTCCTGTCCGACAACGAGCGCGACTGGTTCCGGCTGATGCAGATGGTGCAGGGTGTGGGCGCCAAGGTCGCGCTCGCCATCCTGTCCACGCTGGAGCCCGGCGCTTTGGCGACCGCGATCGCGACCGGCGACAAGGCTGCGGTGGCGCGCGCGCCCGGCGTCGGTCCGAAACTCGCCCAGCGCATCTGCGCCGAGCTCAAGGACAAGGCGCCGGCCTTCGGCCATATCGATCCCGGCGTCGCGCAACTCGCCGGCGCGCTCGAAGACCGCAAGCTCCCCCAGCCGGTGGCGGACGCGGTCTCGGCGCTCGGCAATCTCGGCTATCCGCAGGCGCAGGCGGTTGCGGCCGTGGCCGCTGCGTCGCGCGCGGCGGGCGAGGGGGCGGGCACGGCGCAACTGATCAGGCTCGGGCTGAAGGAGCTGGCGAAGTGACTTCGGCTTCTCCCGAGATTGTCCGCGATATCGAAGACAAGTCGGCGTTCCTGGCGCTGATGCAGCGCCATTGGGGCTCGCATCGGATGATGATTGGGCTGAAGGTCTATGACTGCGCCGAGCTGCCGCTGACCGGCCTTTTCGCCTCGTCCGGCGAGCTTCTGGCGGTGGCGAGCTGGGCGATGGACGGCGATCTCGCCGTTCTATGTGCGCTTCACGCTCTGTCGCCGGGGCAGGGCGCTGCGATCCGGCTGCTCGAGGCGGTCAAGACGGCGGCGAAATCCAGGGGTGCGCTCAAACTGCGCGCGATGCTGACCAACGACAATCTGCCGGCGCTCGGCTTCTACCAGAAGCAGGGTTTCCGCTTTTCGGGGCTCTATATCGAGGCGATCGACCATTACCGCTCGGTGATCCCGAGCATCATCAGGACGGGGCATCAGGATATCCCGGTGCGGGATGCGCTCGAGCTGGAGATCGGGTTGTGAGCGAGACGCACCGTCCCGGCCTCCTCACTCCCGAACGCCGCGACGACGACAGCGAGACCTCGCTGCGGCCGCTCTCGCTCGCCGATTTTACCGGCCAGGCGGCGGCGCGGGCGAACCTTCAGGTCTTCATCAACGCCGCCAGGTCGCGCGGCGACGCGCTCGACCACGTCCTCTTCGTCGGGCCGCCGGGGCTGGGCAAGACGACGCTGGCGCAGATCGTGGCGCGCGAGCTCGGCGTCAATTTCCGCTCGACCTCCGGTCCGGTGATCGCCAAGGCCGGCGACCTCGCGGCGCAACTGACCAATCTCGAGGAGCGCGACGTGCTCTTCATCGACGAGATCCACCGGCTCAACCCGGCGGTGGAGGAGATCCTCTATCCGGCGATGGAGGACTACCAGCTCGACCTGATCATCGGCGAGGGGCCGGCCGCCCGTTCGGTCAAGATCGACCTGCCGAAATTCACCCTCGTCGGCGCGACGACCCGGCAGGGCCTGCTGACGACGCCTTTGCGCGACCGCTTCGGCATTCCGATCCGGCTGCAGTTCTACACCGTCGAGGAGTTGCAGGGCATCGTGGCGCGCGGCGCGCGGGTGCTCGGCGTCGGCATGTCGGAAGACGGGGCCAACGAGATCGCGCGGCGCTCGCGGGGGACGCCGCGCATCGCCGGCCGCCTGCTCAGGCGGGTGCGCGACTTCGCCATCGTCGACGGCGACCCGGTGGTGACGCGCTCCGTCGCCGACAAGGCGCTCTCGCTGCTCGATGTCGACGCGATCGGGCTCGACACCATGGACCGGCGCTACCTCGCCACGGTCGCGATCAATTTCGGCGGCGGCCCGGTCGGGATCGAGACCATCGCCGCCTCGCTCTCGGAGCCGCGCGACGCGATCGAGGAGATCATCGAGCCCTTCCTGTTGCAGCAGGGCTTCATCCAGCGCACCCCGCGCGGCCGGCTGCTGACGCCGCATGCGTTCAGGCATCTCGGCATGCCGGAGCCGGCGCGCGACGCGGCGCAGTTCGGGCTGTTCGGGGATGGGGGGGAGGGGTGAGCCTTGGCGCTCCGGTTGCCAGCGCGGTATCGTCATTCCGGGAGGATGTGACGCATGACGGTCAGACTGCCGCCGGATATCGAGGCGATTGTCGCATCGCGCGTCAGCAGCGGCGAATTTTCGAGCCCGGAGGAGGTGGTCCGGGTTGCGACGGAGCCGTGGCTGGAGCGGGAACGTAGCCGCGAAGCTGCTCTGACGGCGATCCGCGCCAAAATCGCCGAAGGGATGCCGACGTGAACGACTTTTCGCCGTCCGCCGTCCGCGAGCATCTCGACAGGGTTTCCGCCTCCCTGCCGAGGACAGATCCGGATGCCGCTTGATCTCGTCTATTCCGGCAAGGCGCGCGGCGATTTGGAAACAGAACCAAGCCGTCGTGGCGATGAGCACAGCCTGAATTCGATTCTTCGCGAGAAGATTGCCGAGCATCTATTCATCGGTGAACTGCTGCGCTGCTTATGGCGGCGCGGAGTTTATGACGCAGAAATCCTTCGGTCTGAGTTCGACGCCGGGGGCTACGACCTCGTGTTGAGTTGCCGCGATATCGTTCGTCACATTCAGTTCAAGACTGCAAGCGTCGGAGCGAAGACATCCAAGGTCAATATCAGCTTGCGACTCGCCGACAAACCGAGCGGATGCGTGGTCTGGATGCTTCTCGACGACGATCTGACGATCAAGTCCTACCGTTGGTTCGGGGGATTGCTGCCTAGTGACCCATTGCCCGACATCAACGATCTAAAGATTGCGAAGCATCCGAAGGGCGATTCGACTGGCAAGAAAACCAATCGTCCCAATCTGCGAGTCGTCGAGAGGAGGCGGTTTACTGATGTCGAGACATTGGAAGCCCTTCTCGGCAAGCTGCTTGGCGATGCGATCTTTCGGAACGAAGTCAATTCCTGATGCGGATGCTCCATTCACAGCCCACACCCCACCTCCTCCCCGTCCGCGTCTACTACGAGGACACCGATTTCTCCGGCGTCGTCTATCACGCCTCCTATCTGCGCTTCATGGAGCGCGGCCGGACCGAGCTGATCCGCTCGCTCGGCGTCGAGCAGCGCGAACTGCTCGACGGCGGCATGGCGCTGGGCTTCGCGGTCCGCAGGATGACGATCGATTTCATCCGCCCGGCCGTGATGGACGACCTCCTCACCGTCGAGACGCGCTCGGTCGCGGCGCGCGGTGCGACCATGGATGTCGAGCAGCGCATCCTGCGCGGCGACGAGGTGCTGGTCACCGCGCGGGTGCTCGTCGCCTGCCTCGGCGGCGGTCGCGCGCGGCGCATTCCCGACGGTCTGCGCCGGCGCATGAATCTGCCGGATTGAACGCGCCCGATCGGGTGGTCGACGCCGTCCCGCCGCCATGTTAGCGCTCGTTACATGAGCTGGAAGCGCCACAACCCCGATCCGCCGCGCGGCTACCATCACGGCAACCTCAAGGAGGAGCTGGTGCGCGCCGCGCTCGGGCTGATCGGCGAAAAGGGCCCCAACGGCTTCACCTTCGCCGAAGCCGCCCGTTTGGCCGGCGTCAGCCCTGCCGCGCCCTACCGGCACTATCGCGACAAGGACGCGCTGATCGCCGATGTCGCGACGCGCGGCTTCCAGGAATTCGAGACCGCGCTCGCCCGCGCCTGGGACCAGGGCCGGCCGGATCCCGAGACGGCGTTCCATCGGCTCGGCCGGGCCTATCTCGCCTTCGCCCATGACGAGCCGGCCTACTATTCGGTGATGTTCGAGGCCGGCGTGCCGCTCGACGCCAGCCCGGAACTGCGCGCCGCCGCCGATCGCGCCTTCCACGGCCTGCGCGCGGCTTCGGAGGCGCTGATCGCGCTGCTGCCGGCGAGCAAGCGCCCGCCCGCGCTGATGATGGCGCTGCATGTCTGGGCGATGTCGCACGGCGTGGCGGCCCTGTTCGGCCGCGCCGATGGCGGCAGGCGCCCGCTGCCGATGTCGGCTGCCGAGTTGCTGGAGGCCGGGATGCTGGTCTATCTGCAGGGTCTGGGGCTGGGACGCGACGGGCGCGGCTGACTTCCTCGGCCATTCCGCGGCTTCGCGTGGCGAAGAGGCCGGAACCCGCGACCGGGCGAACCCTCATGTCGCCATCGGACGCTCTCACCCGGTCGTGGAGTCCGGGTTCGCGCCTGCGGCCCGCTCCGGAGTGACGGACGGAGAGATGCCGCACGGACCGGATTGCGAGCCCGAAGGCGCGTGGGATTTCACATGCCGATACGACCTTGACAAGCCGGATCGCGGTCTCCATCTATGTAAATGTGATTTACATTCACGTGGTCACGGAGAGAAAAATGCCGATCGTCGCGAAACTGGACGAATTTGGGAGAGGGGCCTGGATCGCCTTCGCGGTCCTCGGTTTCATCGTGTGGTGGCCTCTGGGTCTGGCGACCCTGGCCTTTGTCATCTGGAGCGGACGCATGGGATGCGGATATGCCGGCGCCGGGCGCCATGAATACAGGATGAGCCGCCTGCAGGAGAAGATGGACCGCCTGCGCCAGCGCATGGGCGGCGGCGAGAGCGGGGGGCGCGGTTTCGGCGGCGGCTGGCATCGCGGCCCGTCGAGCGGCAACCGCGCCTTCGACGAGTACCGTGCCGAGACGTTGCGCCGTCTGGAGGACGAGCAGCGCGAGTTCCAGGATTTCCTGGGCCGCCTGCGCATGGCCCGCGACAAGGCCGAGTTCGACCAGTTCATGGCCGACCGCAGGGCCGGCGACGCCGCGCCGCCGGCCGCCGCCTGAACGACCGCGCCGATCCGTTCGGCCGATAGCGACGCCCGCTCCGGGAAACCGGGGCGGGCATTTCGCATGCCGCGCATTCGCAGCCGTCCTGTCGCGGATGCGCCATGTATACCCGGCATTAACCTTGCTGGAGGCTTAACTCGAAAGGACGCATGCGTTTCGCAGGAAACCCCCGCTTGCGCCCATCTTTCGCCGGATTCCCGAGCGATTGAGGGCCTGTCAGTTTCCCGTAAGCGCAGATCGGGCGGCGGCGCGGGGTCATCCCGCGACGCGTGCGGCGGGACTTGGCCGGAGGCTGCGGCTCTCGGTCTGACCTCGCCGCGATGCAAGAAGGAAGACCAGATGAATCCGGCCGATGTCGCGCAGGCGGCTCCGCAGATCGACATGTCGTTCTGGGCGTTGTTCTGGAACGCCCATATCGTCGTCAAGCTGGTGATGACCGGGCTGCTCGGGGCCTCGATCTGGTGCTGGTCGATCATCGTCGACAAGACCCTGCTCTATCGCCGCACGCGCAAGGACATGGACGCCTTCGAGGAGGTGTTCTGGTCCGGCCGCTCGCTGGAGGAGCTCTACCGCGACCTCTCGGGGAAGCCGATCAACGACATGGCCGCCGTCTTCGTCGCCGCGATGCGCGAATGGAAGCGCTCCTTCGAGAACGGCGGACGCTCGGTCGCTAGCCTGTCGCAGCGCATCGACAAGGTGCTCGACGTCACCATCCAGCGCGAGACCGAGCGGCTGGAGGGCAAGCTCCTGGTGCTCTCCACCATCG
This sequence comes from Allobosea sp. GW821-FHT12C12, assembly GCF_058807355.1. Taxonomy (NCBI): domain Bacteria; kingdom Pseudomonadati; phylum Pseudomonadota; class Alphaproteobacteria; order Hyphomicrobiales; family Alloboseaceae; genus Allobosea; species Allobosea sp. GW821-FHT12C12. Next base: position 242,647 of record NZ_JBXAQP010000001.1, on the reverse strand, counting down.
CCTCGGCGGCGCCCTTCATCGGCCTGTTCGGCACGGTCTGGGGCATCATGAACTCCTTCACCGCCATCGCGGTCTCGAAGAACTCCTCGCTCGCGGTCGTCGCGCCCGGCATCGCCGAGGCGCTCTTCGCCACCGCGATCGGCCTGTTCGCCGCGATCCCCGCGCTGATGGCCTACAACAAGCTGCAATCCGAGGTCGCCAAGGCCTCGAGCCGGCTGGAAGCCTTCGCCGACGAGTTCTCCGCGATCCTGTCGCGGCAGATCGACGAGCGGCTGGCGGCTTGAGGGGACGGCGCGATGGGCATGTCCACAGCAGCCAAGGCCGGGGGACGGCGCGGCCGGCGCGGCCGCCGCCATGGCGCGATCGCCGAGATCAACATGACGCCCTTCATCGACGTGATGCTGGTGCTGCTGATCATCTTCATGGTCGCCGCCCCGCTGATCGCGACCGGCGTGCCGATCGACCTGCCGCAGACCGGCGCCAAGCCGATCAACGTCGACCAGAAGCCGATCACCATCGCCATCGACGGCAAGGGCCAGATCTTCCTGCAGGACCAGGCGACGCTGGAGCCCGACCTCGTCGGCAAGCTCCAGACGCTGACCGGGCAGGGCTACGAGCAGCGCATCTATGTGCGCGGCGACCGCATGGTCGACTACGGCCGCGTCGCCTCGGTGATGTCGACGATCACTTCCGCCGGCTTCAAAAAGGTCGCGCTGGTCACCGAGCCGGCGCGTTGAGTTCGTTGCGAGCGGGGATATTCAGGGCGTGAAGCTCAAGACCTCCGAACCGGGCATGGTGGTGTCCGCGCTGGGCCACGCGACGTTTCTCGTCGCGGGGCTTCTGGCGTTTTCATCACCCATGCCCTTGCCGGAGAACGAGGAGGCGATCGCCGTCGAGGTGGTCGATCCGAGCGCGCTGAACCAGGTCACGCGCGGCGAGCGCAAGGCCGAGAAGGTCGAGGCGCAGCCGATCCAGCGCGCCGAGCGCCGGGCCGAGATCGTCGAGCGCAAGGAGGCTGGCGAGGCGAAGGTCGACACGCCGGCCCCGCCGAGCCGCCCGGTCGAGCTCAAGACCGCCGACGACAACGCATCCGCCCCGCCGCCGCCCTCGCGCGCCGCGCTGCTGCCGAAGACCGAGCCGCAGGTGAAGCCGCCGGAGCCCGTGAAGCAGCCGCCGCAGAAGAGCGAGGCGCAGGCCCAGGCCGAGGCGCAGCAGCGCCGCGACGAATTGGCCAAGCTCGCCGAGGAGGCCGAGCTCGCCTCCAAGGCGCGCAAGGCCGAGGAGGACGCCAAGGCCGCGGCCAAGGCGAAGACGGAAGCGGAGGCGCAGGCGCGCGCCGAGGCCCAGGCCAAGGCCAGGGCCGAAGCGCAGGCCAAGGCGGAGGCCGCCGAGGCCGCGAAGGAAAAGGCCGAGGCCGCCGCCAAGGCGAAGCAGGAGGCCGAGCAGAAGGCCAAGATCGCGGCTGCCGCCAAGGCCAGGCAGGAGGCCGAGGCGAAAGCGAAGCGCGAGGCCGAGATCGCCAAGAACTTCAACCCGACCGACATCGCCCGGCTGCTGCAGTCGAAGGAGCAGGCGCAGTCGAGCGGCTCGGCCGCGCCGCAGATCAACCGCACCGCCTCGCTCGGCACCGAGCGCGGCGCCGCGCAGAAGCTCAGCCCCTCGCTTCGGGCGCAGCTCGTCGGCATCATCCAGGAGCAGCTGCTGAAGTGCTGGAACGTGCCGATCGCGCTCGCCAACACGAAGGCGCAGGTGGTTCCGCAGGTGCGCATGAAGCTCGCCACCGACGGCTCGCTCGTCGGCCAGCCCGGCGTCGTCAACTCCTCGCCGGATCCGCTGTTCAGGGTGGCCGCCGATTCGGCTCTCACCGCGACACGCCGCTGCGCGCCCCTGCGCATCCCGGCGCAGTTCGCCGCCTATTACGACGACTGGCGCGATGTCGTCGTCAATTTCGACGCAAGGGACGTGCTGTGACCCTCATCTCCAAGAAGCGCCCCTCGCCGGGGCCGACCCGCCGCCGGGCGCTCGCGCTCGCCGGGGCCTCGCTGCTGATCCCCGCCGCCAGCGTTTTCAAGCCCGCGGCGGCTCGAGCCGAGCTCGTCATCGACCTGCGCGGCGGCGCGTTCCAGCCATTGCCGATCGCGATCGCGGATTTCGCGGGCGAAGGCGGCGTGCTGATCTCCGGCGTCATCACCAACAACCTGCGGCGCTGCGGATATTTCACGCCGATCGAGAAGGGCCGCCATCCCGACAAGAACCCGCCTTTCGATTCCGCGCCGCAGTTCGAGGCCTGGAAGGCCGCGGGCGTGCAGGCGCTGGTGACGGGCCGGGTCTCGCGCGATGCGTCCGGCCGGATCAAGGCCGAGTTCCGGCTCTGGGACGTCACCACCGGCACGCAGACCGACGGGCAGCAATATTTCACCGATCCGAGCAACAACCGCCGCGTCGGCCACATCATCTCGGACGCGATCTTCAGCAAGATCACCGGCGTCGGCGGCTTCTTCGACACGCGCGTCGTCTTCGTCGACGAATCGGGCTCGAAGGAGAACCGCCGCAAGCGCCTCGCCATCATGGATCAGGACGGCGCCAATGTGCGCTATCTGACCGACGGGTCGGTCTCCGTGGTGACGCCGCGCTATTCGCCGGTCTCGCAGGACGTGACCTACATGTCGCAGCGGCTCGGCGAACAGCCGCGCGTGCATGTGCTCAACATCGAGACCGGCCAGCGACAGATCGTCGGCAATTTCCCGGACATGACCTCGAGCCCGCGCTTCTCGCCGAACGGCGCCAAGATCGCGCTCAGCCTGCAGCAGGGCGGCAACGCCAATCTCTACGCCATGGACATCGGCTCACGTTCGACGACGCGGCTGACCTCGACGGGCGCGATCGACACCTCGCCGTCCTATTCGCCGGACGGCGCGCAGATCGTCTTCGAGAGCGATCGCGGCGGCTCGCAGCAGCTCTATGTGATGCCTTCGAGCGGGGGCGAGGGCAAGCGGCTCTCCTTCGCGCAAGGCTCCTACTCGCAGCCGTCCTGGTCGCCTCGCGGCGACCTGATCGCCTTCACCAAGCGCACCGGCGGCGGCTTCGCCATCGGCGTGATGCGTCCAGACGGCTCGGGCGAGCGCCTGCTCACCGAGGGCTTCCACAACGAGGCTCCGAACTGGGCTCCGAACGGGCAGTACATCATGTTCTTCCGCGATCCGGGCGGGCAGTCCGGCGGCAAGCTCTACATGGTCGACATCACCGGCCGGGTCGAGACGCCGGTGCCGACGCCGGCCTTCGCTTCCGACCCGACCTGGTCGCCGCTGCTGACCGCCGCGCGCTGAGTCGCCGGCAGGCCGCTCTTCAGACGAGGACGCCGGCGCGGAACTTTTGCTCCGCCCCGCCGTCTTCTCGTCACAGGCCTATCGTCACTGAAGGCCCGCGCGATGCGAACAGGACCGTGATGACCCACCACCTGACCGACGATGCTTACGAGAGCGTCGCGCGGACACGCAGGCGCTACGGGCTGATCGCCGGGATCGTGGCCGGTGTCCTGCTGGTCGGTTACTGGCTCTCGCCCTATGTCGCGGCGACGCGCTTCGCGCTCGCCGTCCAGTCGGGCGACAGCGCGGGCGCGATCGCGCGCATGGATGTCGCCGGCCTGCGCAACAGCTTCGCCCGCCAGATCGTGCAGGCCTATCTCGCGCGCAACCCGCAATTGCGCAATCTCGATCCGCTGAAACGGCAGGTGATCAGCGGCGTCGCCACCGGCTATGTCGCCGCGATCGTGGCCGACTATCTGACGCCCGAGGCGCTGACGGAACTGCTGGCCCAAGGGCGGACCCGCTCGGCCGCCGGCGCTCTGGTCGGCGAGAGCGCCGCCTTGCCGCCGCTCGACGGCATCGGTCGCGCCTTCCAGCTGTTCATGGCGTCGGGCTTCACCGGCCTCGACAGTTTCGCGGTCGAGCCCGAGATGACCGGCTACCGGCTGAATTTCGGCCTGCGGCGGGGGCGCTGGCTGCTGCGCTCGGTCGTGCTGCCGGAGGCGATGATCAACCGGCTCGCGGACGAGTTGGGGACGCGCTCCGCCAAGCAGCCATGATCGTCGCGCGGCCGAGGCGATGCACGCCGGCAACACCGGCCGGATTGCCGGATTTCGCCGCAATTGGTTAACCATACGCCGCAATGCCGCCATTTCGCCTTGCTTTGGCAAGTTGTCGTTTAGGTTGACGCTTCATTGCTGATGGCCTGTCGCCAACTTTTCTCAAGACCCTGCCTTTGTTGAGCCAAGCCTCGCAGATCTGATCGCCCTGGAGTCAAACCATGCTCGCCACTCTCTTCGCCGGCGGCCGCGCCGTCCGCTTCGCCGCCGCCATCGCCGCTTCGCTCGCGCTCGGCGCCTGCGCCAACAACAACCAGAACGCGGACGGCTTCGGCGCCGGCGGCGCGGCCACGCCGGGCAGCGCCCAGGACTTCGTCGTCAATGTCGGCGACCGCGTCTTCTTCGAGACCGACTCGACCGACCTGACCTCGACCGCGACGAACACCCTCGACAAGCAGTCGGACTGGCTGCAGCGCTATCCGCGCTACACCTTCACCGTCGAGGGCCATGCCGACGAGCGCGGCACCCGCGAATACAACTTCTCGCTTTCGGCCCGCCGGGCCCAGACCGTGCGCGACTATCTCGCCTCGCGCGGCATCCAGGGCAACCGCATGCGTGTCGTCTCCTACGGCAAGGAGCGCCCGGTCGCGGTCTGCAACGACATCTCGTGCTGGTCGCAGAACCGTCGCGGCGTGACGCTGCTCGACGGCGCCGGCGGCGTTTGATCGCATCCTCCAGCGCAAGGCCGGCGCTTCCGCAGAGGAAAGCGCCGGCCTTTTCATATTTTGGCCGTGGTGAGAGCGTGTGATACTGCGCATGCGAAACGCAAACTGGTCGATCAAGATGGTCCCGAATTTCGCCGCGCGCGTCGCCCGCTTCGTCACGGCTCTCGTCATGGGAGGGCTGCTCCTTGCGGCAGCGCCGACGGCCGCGATCGCGCAGGACGCCGCCGATCTGCTCGTCCGCACGACCCGGCTCGAGAACCAGCTGCGCCAGCTCTCGGGCCAGATCGAGCAGCTCCAGTTCGAGAACCGGCGGCTGACCGACCAGCTGAGCAAGTTCCAGCAGGACGTCGATTTCCGCCTGAACGAACGCGGCGGCGGGGCGCGCTCCAGCCAGCCGGCTCCGCCGCCGGCGGGACGCCAGCCCGTTCCGCAGCGGCGCGGCGACGCCTTCGACCCGACCCAGCAGCAGGGTGCGGCCGGCGCGCCGCGTCCGCTCGGCGGCGGCACGATCGGCGGCGTGATAGAGGAGGATTTCGCGGAGAATCAGGGCCAGGGCCCGCTCGATCTCCAGGGCGTCGGCCGAAACGTGCCGCAGGGCGCGCTGCCCTCGGCCGGCCCGCGCAACGGGCCGAGCGTTGCCGCGGCGTCCGGTCCGGCGACCGCGAAGGACGCCTACGACGTCGCCTACGCCTCGATCCTGCGCAAGGAATACGAGCAGGCCGAGATGGGCTTCCGCCAGTTCCTGCAGAGTTATCCGCGCGACCGGCTCGCCATCGACGCGACCTACTGGCTCGGCGAGACCTATTTCCAGCGCCAGCGCTACCGCGAGGCGGCCGAGCAGTTCCTCAAGGTCTCGCGCGACTCGCCGCGCGCCGCCAAGGCGCCCGACAGCCTGCTCAGGCTGGGCATGGCGCTGAACGGGCTCGGCGCGCGCGACCAGGCCTGCGCCACCTACGCCAAGGTCGGCGTCGATTATCCGAGCGCCTCCAACGCCGTCCGACAGGGCGTCGAGCGCGAGCGCCGCCGCTCCGGCTGCGCTTGAACGGGCGAAAGCGCCCGGCGGATGCGCAAGCGCCGATCCCGGCCGGCGAGGCCGCGGCGCTGTTCGCCGGCCTGGGCCGGTTCCCGCGCCTGCTGATCGCCGTCTCCGGCGGTCCCGATTCGGTCGCGCTGCTCGGCCTGCTGAGCGAATGGGCGGGCGAGGCCGGCCGGCCCGCGCTCGCGGCCGCCACCGTCGATCACGGCCTGCGGGCGGGTTCGGACGCCGAGGCCGAGAGCGTCGCCGCCTTGTGCCGGCGGCTCGGCGTCCCGCACGAGGTGCTGGTCTGGGCGGGAGCGAAGCCGGGCACGGGATTGCAGGACAAGGCGCGAACCGCGCGCTACCGGCTGCTGGTGGAGGCCGCGCGGCGTTTCGGCGACGCCGCCATCGTCACCGCCCACAGCGCCGACGACCAGGCCGAAACCATGCTGATGCGGCTGGCGCACGGTTCCGGTCCGGCCGGGCTGATCGGCATGAGGCCTGAGAGCCGGCGCGACGGGCTCGTCCTGCTGCGGCCGCTGCTCGGCGTCGCCAAGGCGCGGCTCGTCGCGACCGCCGAGGCGCGCGGCCTGGCGTTTGTCACCGACCCGGGCAATGCCGAGCCGCGCTTCGAGCGCGTGCGCTGGCGCGCGCTGACGCCGGCCTTGGCGGCAGAGGGCCTCGACGCCGCGCGCTTCGCCACGCTGTCGCGGCGGCTTGCGCGGATGGAGGCGGCGCTCGACGAGCGGGCGAGCCGGCTGCGGCACGGCCTCGCCTTTCCGGCGACGGCCGCGGCGGCCTTTCGCCTCGCCTTCGCGCGGCTCACCGACGAGCCGGAGGAGCTGGCATTGCGGGTGCTCGCGGCAGCCGTCGCGGAGGTCGCGGCGCCCGGTCCGGCGCGGCTGGAACGGCTGGAGAGCTGCGCCGAGGCATTGCTGTCGGCCATGCGCGAGGGCCGCGCCATCACCCGGACATTATCGGGGTGCGTGCTGGTTCTCTCGCGTTCCGGCGTGCTGACGATTCGCCGGGAGAGGACGCGGCGACGCGGCGTTCACACTCCTGTGGCCTAAAGCGTGACGATGCGGCCTGTTTCCCTTGGCAAGGAGGCCCGCCGCACCTAGATTGCTTTCTACAAACCCTTGGCCGCTCCGGCATTTCCGGCTGGCCCGATCGGACTGGTGATGAATCCGAATTTCCGTAATTTCGCCCTCTGGGTGGTGATCTTCCTGCTGGTGCTGGCGCTCGTCACGCTGTTCCAGTCTCCGAGCCAACGCGCAAGCACGAACGACATCCCCTACAGCCAGCTCATCAACGAGGGCGAGGCCGGGCGCATCGCCAGCATCGTGGTGGGCGGACAGGAGATCACCGGCACCTTCTCGGACGGGCGCAGCTTCGTCACCAACGCACCCTACGCCGATGCGGCCTGGCTGAGGTCGATGGCGCAGAAGGGCGTGCAGGTCGCGGCCCGTCCTCCCTCCGAGGGCACGCCGTGGTTCATGGCGCTGCTGGTCAATTCACTGCCCTTCGTCATCTTCATCGGCTTGTGGATCTTCATGTCCCGCCAGATGCAGAACGGGGCGGGCAGGGCGATGGGCTTCGGCAAATCGAAGGCCAAGCTCCTGACCGAGGCGCATGGTCGCGTCACCTTCGAGGACGTCGCCGGCATCGACGAGGCCAAGGAAGACCTGCAGGAGATCGTCGAATTCCTGCGCGATCCGCAGAAGTTCCAGCGGCTCGGCGGGCGCATCCCGCGCGGGGTGCTGCTGGTCGGACCTCCCGGCACCGGCAAGACCCTGACCGCGCGCGCCGTGGCCGGCGAGGCGAACGTGCCGTTCTTCACCATTTCCGGCTCGGACTTCGTCGAGATGTTCGTCGGCGTCGGCGCGAGCCGCGTCCGCGACATGTTCGAGCAGGCCAAGAAGAACGCGCCCTGCATCATCTTCATCGACGAGATCGACGCCGTCGGACGCCATCGCGGCGCGGGCCTCGGCGGCGGCAATGACGAGCGCGAGCAGACGCTGAACCAGCTCCTGGTCGAGATGGACGGCTTCGAGCCGAACGAGGGCGTCATCATCATCGCCGCGACCAACCGTCCCGACGTGCTCGATCCGGCGCTGCTGCGTCCGGGCCGCTTCGACCGTCAGATCGTGGTGCCGAACCCCGATGTCGCCGGGCGCGAAAAGATCCTGCGCGTCCATGTCCGCAAGGTGCCGATGGCGCCGGACGTCGACCTCAAGATCCTGGCCCGCGGCACGCCCGGCTTCTCCGGCGCCGACCTGATGAATCTCGTCAACGAGGCGGCGCTGCTCGCGGCCCGTCGCGGCAAGCGCATGGTCACCCATGGCGAGTTCGAGGATGCCAAGGACAAGGTCATGATGGGCGCCGAGCGCAAATCCATGGCTATGTCGGAGGAAGAGAAGAAGCTGACCGCCTATCACGAGGCCGGCCACGCGATCGTCGGCTTGTATGTCCCGGCCGGCATCCCGGTCCACAAGGCGACGATCATCCCGCGCGGCCGCGCGCTCGGCATGGTCAAGTTCCTGCCGGAGGGCGACCGCTACTCGATGAAGTTCAAGGAGTTCACCTCCCAGCTCGCCGTCGCCATGGGCGGGCGCGTGGCCGAGGAGATGACCTTCGGCATGGAGAACGTCACCTCGGGCGCGACCGGCGACATCCAGCAGGCGACCAAGATGGCCAAGGCCATGGTCACGCAGATGGGCTATTCCAAGGAGCTCGGCATGGTCGCCTATGGCGACAACCAGGAGGAGGTCTTCCTCGGCATGTCGATGGGCCGGACGCAGAACCTGTCCGAGGCGACCGCGCAGAAGATCGATGCCGAGGTGCGCAAGCTGGTTCACCAGGGCTATCTCGACGCGACCGCGATCCTGACCGAGCATCACGACCAGTTCGTCGCCGTCGCCGAGGCGCTGCTCGAATTCGAGACGCTGACCGGCGACGAGATCCGCGACCTGATCGCCGGCAAGCGTCCGGTGCGCGACGACGCCGATACGCCGCATACGCCGCGCGGTTCGGCCGTGCCGAGCGCCGGCCGCGGCCGCAAGCGCGGCGAGCCAGACGCGCCGCTGGAGCCGCAGCCGCAGGCCTGACGCCTTGGCCGGGAACGAACGCAGGGGCGGCCCGCCGGCCGCCCCTTTCTCGTTGCGGGGTGGGCGGAACACCATTCACCATGCCGGCGAATGCCGATCCGCCGGATAGAAACCGTCACAAAACGTGACGAGGCGAAAACCTTTTGCGGCTATAGAAGATGCCTCATTCGAGCCTCGAGGTCAGGCTCATCGGGCGCTGGACCATGACACGCAAATATTTCGGAACCGACGGCATTCGCGGCCGCGCCAACGGCATCATCACGCCGGACCTCGCTCTCAAGGTCGGCCAGGCCACCGGCATCGCCTTCCGTCGTGGCGAGCATCGCCACCGCGTCGTGATCGGCAAGGATACGCGGCTTTCCGGCTACATGATCGAATACGCCATGGTCGCCGGATTCACCTCGGTCGGCATGGACGTGATGCTGCTCGGCCCGATGCCGACGCCGGCCGTCGCGATGCTGACGCGTTCGATGCGCGCCGATCTCGGCGTGATGATCTCGGCCTCGCACAACCCCTATGAGGATAACGGCATCAAGCTGTTCGGTCCCGACGGCTACAAACTCAACGACGATGTCGAGGCTGAGATCTCGGCGCTGCTCGATTCCGACCTGTCGGCGAGGCTCTCGACCTCGCCGACGCTCGGCCGGGCCAAGCGCATCGATTCGGTCCATGCCCGCTATATCGAGTTTGCCAAGCGCACCCTGCCGCGCAACATGAGCCTGGAGGGGCTGCGCATCGTCGTCGATTGCGCCAATGGCGCAGCCTACAAGGTCGCGCCCGAGGCGCTCTGGGAGCTCGGCGCCGAGGTGATCGCGATCGGCGTCGAGCCCGACGGCTTCAACATCAACAAGGATGTCGGCTCGACCCATCCCGAGGCGTTGGCGCGGAAGGTGCGGGAACTGCGCGCCGATGTCGGCATCGCGCTCGACGGCGACGCCGACCGCGTGCTGATCGTCGACGAGCAGGGCCAGGTCGTCGACGGCGACCAACTCATGGCGGTGATCGCGCGCTCCTGGCAGGAGGACGGACGGCTCTCGCAGCCCGGCGTCGTCGCGACGGTGATGTCCAATCTCGGCCTGGAGCGCTATCTCGCGGGCCTCGGCCTCAGCCTCGCGCGCACCGCCGTCGGAGACCGCTATGTGCTGGAGCACATGCGCGCGCACGGCTTCAATCTCGGCGGCGAGCAGTCCGGCCATATCATCCTGTCCGACTACGCCACGACCGGGGACGGGCTGGTCGCGGCGCTGCAGTTGCTCGCGGTGGTGAAGCGGCAGGACAGGCCCGTCTCCGAGGTCTGTCACTGCTTCGAGCCGCTGCCGCAGATCCTGAAGAACGTGCGCTACAAGCAGGGCCAGCCGCTCAAGGAACAGCCGGTCGTCAACGCGATCGAGGCCGCCAGGCAGATGCTGGGCGAGGCCGGCCGCCTCGTCATCCGTCCCTCGGGCACCGAGCCGGTGATCCGCGTCATGGCCGAGGGCGACGACCGCGACCTGGTCGAGCGCGCCGTCGACGACGTGGTCGACGCGGTGACGAAGGCTGCGGCCTGATTTCGACGGCATCGGCCCCGTCATCGCGAGGAGCGCGGCGGCGAGGCAATCGTGGGGGATGCGCTCCACGCCCTTCGGATTGCTTCGCCTTGCTCGCAATGACGAGTCGGGCGACCCGCCGATGTTAACGCCTCGGTCAGTATAGTGGCGCCCTTCAGACTTTCTTGAGGTTAACTCCTAAGGTTAAGCCTCGTTTAAGAAATCACTGGCATCGTCCTTCTGGTCGGTAACTCGCGCGGGCTGCGTCTCTTGCGCCGCGCATATGCGAAGGACACTGCCATGGGCAGCCTGAAACTCTACGCGCTGGCGGGCGCCATGGCCGTCAGCTTCGTCGGCGGCGCCCAGGCGGGCGGCGACCTGGTCTATCGGCAGGCTCCGCCGCCGCCGCCTCCGCCTCCGCCGCCTGCCTATGAATCGGTCGGGCTGAAGGGTTCGATCTCGAGCGGCGTCTATCTGCGCGGCGACATCGGCGTCGGCCAGCTCAAGGTCAGGAAATACGAGCAGATCGACGTTCGCAACGCCGGCGGCACGTTCAAGGGCGAAACCGAGAACCAGTCCGTCTTCGCCGGCGCCGGCATCGGCTATCGCTTCAACAACTGGTTCCGCCTCGACGGCACCTTCGAATATCGCGGCGCCTCCTCGATCGGCGTCAGCGATTATCTGACATACAATAACGGCTTCGGCATCGTGCAGCAGACCAACACCTACAAGGGCAACCTGTCCTCGATGGTCGCGCTGTTCAACGGCTATATCGATCTCGGCACCTGGAACTGCCTGACGCCCTATATCGGCGCCGGTATCGGCTATGCCAGCAACACGATCAGCGGCCTGACCGACCAGGGCATCGTCTTCGCCGGCGGTCCGTCCTCGGCGACGCTCGGCACCGCGGGCAAGGGCGACAAGTCGGGCGTGGCCTGGGCGCTGATGGCCGGCCTCGGCTACGAGGTGAACAAGAATCTCACCCTCGAGATCGGCTACCGCTACCTGAACCTCGGCGAAGGCCAGTCGGGCCGCATCCAGAACGCCTTCATCGCGCAGAACTACGCGCCGCTGAAGGCCAAGGATATCGAAAGCCACGACATCAAGATCGGCATGCGCTGGAACTTCGGCGAGCCGGAGTGCTGCGGCCCGGTCGAGCGCCCGGTCCCCTATACGCCTGCTCCCCCCATGGTCCGCAAGTACTGATCGTCGAAATCGATCCAGAGACAGGCGGCGCGGGCCTCGGTCCGCGCCGTTTTCCGTTCCGGCTCAGCGCAATAGCGAGCGTCCGGTCATCTCGGCCGGCTGCATCACGCCCAGCAAGGCCAGCAGGGTCGGCGCGACATCGGCGAGCCGGCCGTCGGCCAGCGCCCCCGCGTGGCCGCCGATCAGCATCGCCGGGACGGGACTGGTGGTGTGGGCGGTGTGCGGCGCGCCGGTGACCGGATCGACCATCAGCTCGGCGTTGCCATGGTCCGCCGTGACGAAGAGCGCGCCGCCGGCCTGCTCGATCGCCGCCGCGATCCGCCCCAGTCCGGCATCGACGGTCTCGCAGGCCGCGATCGCGGCAGAAAGCACGCCGGTATGGCCGACCATGTCGGGATTGGCGAAATTCAGCACGATCAGGTCGAAGCGGCCGGACGCGATCGCCTCGACGGCCTTGTCGGTCAGCTCGCGCGCCGACATCTCGGGTTTGAGGTCATAGGTCGCGACCTTGGGGGAGGGCGCCATGACGCGCTCCTCGTCGGGATTCGGGATTTCCTCGCCGCCGTTGAAGAAATAGGTGACGTGCGGGTATTTCTCGGTTTCGGCCAGCCTGATCTGGCGCATGCCGGCGCTGGCGACGGTCTCGCCGAGGCCATGGGCCAGGCTCTGAGGCGCGAAGAGTTGCGGCATCAGCGCATCGAGTTCGTTGCCATAGGAGGTCATGCTGACGGCGGAGACCAGCTTCGGCAGGCGCGGACGCGGGAAACCGGCGAAGTCCGGCTCCAGCAGCGGCGCGAGGATTTCGCGGATGCGGTCGGAACGGAAATTGAAGCTCAGCACGGCGTCGCCGTCGCGAATGCCGGCATAGCCGCCGATCACGGCAGGCTTGATGAACTCGTCGGTGACGCCGTCGGCATAGGCGTCGGCGATGGCCGCCCGCGCATCGGCGAAGGGCCGGCCCTCGCCCAGCGCGATCGCGGCCCAGGCCTGCTCGACGCGCTCCCAGCGATGGTCGCGGTCCATCGCGAAATAGCGTCCGCTGACGGTGGCGATGCGCGCCCCGTGCGCAAGACCGGCCTCGAAGGCGGCGAGGTAGCCGGCGGCCGATCGCGGCGGCGTATCGCGCCCGTCGGTGAAGACGTGCGCCGCGACCGGGATGCCCGCCTCCGCCAGCACCCGCGCCAGCGCCAGCGCGTGGTCCTGATGCGCATGCACGCCGCCGGGCGAGACCAGCCCCATCAGATGGCAGACGCCGCCGCTGCCGGCCAGTTTGTCGATCAGGCCGGACGCGGCGACGATGGTCGCGATCGAGCCCTCGGTGATCGCGGCATTGATCCGGGGCAGGTCCTGCATCACGACGCGGCCGGCGCCGAGATTGAGGTGGCCGACCTCGGAATTGCCCATCTGGCCTTCCGGCAGGCCGACATCGAGCCCGGACGTCTTCAGGAGGGCATGCGGGGACGATGCCCAGAGCCGGTCGAAATGCGGCGTATGCGCCAGCCTGACCGCGTTGTTCTCCACATCCTCGCGCCAGCCCCAGCCATCGAGGATCATCAGCATCACGGGGCGGGTCGGCATGGTCGGTCCTCAAAGCGTCGCGGCAGGGGGCAGCGCGCGATAGCACAGCCACGGGACCGCGGCGAGACGGATGCGGATTTGCGTGAAGCGCCATCTCGACGAGATCTCGGCGCGGCCGGCGGCGCGGCGCGCTGTCGCGCCGAAGGCCGGCTTCGCCTTCAAGACGGAGCTCGACGACGAACCAGGCGGATCCTGTTTCCGCAAAACGCCCATCTCCTCGCCCGAACCTCAAGCCGGACGTCGCCCGACGCCTCGTCTCAGGCGGCGATCACGAAATCGAAGCGGCCGAGCCTGCCGCCCTCGGCCGGGCTCAGCCGCATCAGCAGGCTGCGGTCGAAAATGCCGTCGCGGACGTTCGCCGCCTCGTCGGGAAAATAGAGCTGCGTCGTCAGCACCGGCCCGTTGCCGGCCCCGACCTTGACGTGGAAATGCCGCGTCCGGCCGGGATAGAGCCCGGGCATCCGGGTGATGAACTGGTAGCGGCCCCGGTCATCGCTGAACTGGTGGCCGCGGAAGCGAAAGCCGGCATTGTCGTACGCGCCGGCGCTGTCGGCGTGCCAGAGATCGAGCAGGGCGCCGGGCACCGGCTTGCATGACCTGGTCAGGACGAAGCCGGAGAGAACCAGCAGTTCGCCCGGTCCGTCGCCGCGCAGATCGGCCTTGGCCGGCGAGGCCGGGGTGAAGTAGGGCCCCTCGGTCTGCCGCCGGGTGGCTTGGGCCGGCGCGCCGCAGGACGGCGTCAGCGGCAGCGCCGCGGCCTGCGCCTGCGCGCCCTGCGGCAGGGCCAGCGCGGCGAATCCGGCGGCCGACAGGCTGGCGATCAGCCGTCTTCGGTCCGGATCGTTGCTAGACATGGTCATGGGTCCCGATTCCACTGGCGCCCGATTCGGCAGGGCAGGCGCAAGGCAAGATTTCGTTAAACATAAGCCGCCCGCACCCTCGCGGGCGCGAGCCAAATCATAACGAAATCGCGGCGGTTCAACAGGGCAGAAACTTAATGAATATTAGGATTACAGCCCAAAAACGGCGTTTCAGTCGCTGATCACGCCCCTGTGATCTGACGAAATCCCTCGAATTTGACGTATTTGGGCTCGGGTGTTGCACGAAAGCGATAGCGCCTCCGGTCGCGCTGCGTCATGCAAGAGCCAGCGACAATCACCGGCTGACAAGCGCCAGCAGTTCTTCGGAGTTCCCATGACCAAAGGTATCCTCGCCACCCTGGCGCTCGTTGCTCTCGGCGGCACCGCCTTCGCGGCCGACCTGCCGTCGCGCAAGGGCCCGGTGTACGCCCCCGTCGCCCCGATCTTCACCTGGACCGGCTTCTATGTCGGCGTGAACGCCGGCGCCGTCTTCACCGACAACAAAATCCGCACCGAGGGCAACACCGCCTTCACCATCGGCAACGTGCTGGCCGAGCGCCGTCCGTCGTCGATCGGCAACGATGAAGTCGGCTTCGTCGGCGGCGCGCAGGTCGGCTACAACTACCAGATGGGCGCTCTCGTCCTCGGCGTCGAGGCGGACATCCAGTACACCGACATCAATTCGCGCACCTCGCGCGTCGGCACCAGCGGCGCCAACTCCGTCTTCGCGCAGGAGATGGACTATCTCGGCACCGTCCGCCTGAAGGCCGGCTACGCGATCGACCGCTTCCTGGTCTACGCCACCGGCGGTCTCGCCTATGGCGACGTCTCGAACCGCGCGACGTTCTTCAACGCCGCCATCCCGACGCAGGTCGACTATATCGGCCGCAGCAGCGATATCGAGCTCGGCTACACCGTCGGCGCCGGCGTCGAATACGCGATCACCAACAACCTCTCGATCAAGGCCGAATACCTCTATTACGACCTCGGCACCAAGAAGGTCGGCGTCAACCAGCAGAACTTCGGTCTGGCCGCCGGATCGTATGTTTCGCGCTTCGAGAACGATGGCCACATCGTGCGCGCGGGCCTGAACTACCGCTTCAACACCTTCTGAGATTTGCATCTCGCCGAGACCTGGCGTCTCGGCGCCGCGATCAGGCCCCCGCTTCGGCGGGGGCCTTTTTCGTTGCGTCAATTGCGTGCCGGGATGGCCGGTTAGGCCGCGTTCCGAAGTCGCCATTGCGCGGCGAGACGGGCCGGTCCGGCGGCCATGCGCGGAAACGATTGCCGGCGAGGCGGCTTTCGCGGCAAGGTCGCGGCAACGAATCCGCGCGGGCCTCGAGCCAAAGCGCCGCCGAGGAACCGGAATGCCGACCGATATCGAGATCGCGCGCGCGGCGACGCTTCAGCCGATCGCCGCCATTGCCGAGCAGGCCGGCATCGCCACCGAAGCCCTGAACCCCTACGGCAAGCACATCGCCAAGGTCGATACCACGGCCATCCCCGGCTTCGCCGAGAAACCCGAGGGCCGGCTGATCCTCGTCACCGCGATCAACCCGACGCCGGCCGGCGAGGGCAAGACGACGACGACGGTCGGCCTTGGCGACGGCCTCAAGCGCATCGGCAAGCGCACCATGATCGCCCTGCGCGAACCTTCGCTGGGCCCCAGTTTCGGGGTCAAGGGCGGCGCGGCCGGCGGCGGCCATGCCCAGATCGTGCCGATGGAGCAGATCAACCTGCACTTCACCGGCGATTTCCATGCCATCACCTCGGCCCACAACCTGCTCGCGGCGCTGGTCGACAACCATGTCTACTGGGGTAATTCGCTCGGCCTCGACACGCGCCACATCGCCTGGCGTCGCGTGATGGACATGAACGACAGGGCGCTGCGGTCGACCGTCTCCTCGCTCGGCGGGGCAAGCAACGGCTTTCCGCGCGAGGATGGCTTCGACATCACCGTGGCGTCGGAGGTGATGGCGATCTTCTGCCTGGCCAGGGATCTGACCGATCTGGAGGAGCGGCTCGGCAGGATCGTCGTCGGCCGGACCCGCGACAAGCGCCCGGTGAGCGCCGCCGACCTCAAGGCGACGGGCGCGATGAGCGTGCTGCTCAAGGACGCGGTGATGCCGAACCTGGTGCAGACGCTGGAGGGCACGCCGGCCTTCGTCCATGGCGGCCCCTTCGCCAACATCGCCCATGGCTGCAATTCGGTGATCGCGACAAAGGCCGCGCTCAGATTAGCCGACTATGTCGTCACCGAAGCCGGCTTCGGGGCCGATCTCGGCGCGGAGAAATTCTTCGACATCAAGTGCCGCAAGGCCGGCCTGAAGCCGGCGGCCGCCGTCATCGTCGCCACCGTCCGCGCGCTCAAGATGCATGGCGGGCTGGCGAAGGACGCGCTCGGAACCGAAAACCTGCCGGCTCTGGAGGCCGGCCTCGCCAACCTCGCCCGCCATGTCGAGAACATCCGCAAGTTCGGCGTGCCGCCGATCGTGGCGATCAACAACTTCACCAGCGACACCGCCGCCGAGCATGCGCTGATCGCGAGCTTCTGCCGCAACCATCTCGGCGTCGAGGCGGTGATCTGCCGGCATTGGGCCGATGGCGGCGCAGGCGCGGAGGAACTGGCGCACAAGGTCGTGGCGCTGGCCGAGGGCGGCGAGGCCGATTTCGCGCCGCTCTATCCCGACGCCATGCCGCTGCGCGAAAAACTCGGCACGATCGCGCGCGAGATCTACGGCGCGGCCGGCATCGCGGCCGACGCGAAGGTCAGCGCCCGCTTCGCCGAACTGGAGGCCGCCGGCCATGGCGCGCTGCCGATCTGCGTGGCGAAGACGCAGTATTCGTTCTCGGCCGATCCGACCCTGCGCGGTGCGCCGAGCGGCCACACCGTCAATGTCCGGGAGCTCAGGCTCTCGGCCGGCGCGGGCTTCGTCGTGGCGATCTGCGGGGACATCATGACCATGCCCGGCCTGCCGCGCGAGCCGGCGGCCGAGCGCATCCATATCGATGCCCAGGGGCGGATCGAGGGGTTGTTCTGACGATGGTGGTCAGCCGAACGCAAGCTGCACCTTCATCGCCTTGCTCTTGTCGGCCGCCAGATCGAACGCCTCGACCGCGCGCTCGACCGGGATCGAGGCCGTCAGCAGCGGCGACAGGTCGATGCTTCCAGAGCCGATCATCGCCACCGCCCAGTCGAACTCCTCGTGGAAGCGGAACGAGCCGCGCAGCTCGAACTCCTTGGCGACGAGCACGTTCATCGGCAGGGTGAACTGGCCGCCGACACCGATCTGCACGATGACGCCGCCCGGCCGAACCACATCGAAGGCGCCGGTCAGCGCATGCTGATTGCCCGAGGCCTCGAACATCACGTCGAAAGCGCCTTTCTCGGCGCCGTATTCGCCTTTCAGCCGCTCGGGCTCGGCCATGACGTTGATCGTCGCGCTCGCGCCCATGGTCAGCGCGGTCGGCAGCGGCCCGTCGACCACGTCGGTCGCGACGATCTCGGCCGCGCCGGCCGCCTTGGCCGCGACCATGGCGAGTATGCCGATCGGGCCGGAACCCGTCACCAGCACGCGCCTGCCGAGCAGCGGCCCGGCGCGTTTGGCGGCGTGGAGGCAGACCGAGAGCGGCTCGGCGAAGGCGGCCATCGCGGCGCTGACGCCGTCCGCGACCTTCACCGCCTGACGCTCCTCGACGACGAGGATGTCGCGGAAGCCGCCCTGGACATGGGGAAAGCGCATCGCCGAGCCGTAGAACAGCATGTCGGTGCAATGCTGCTGCTGTCCGCTTTGGCAATAGCGGCAGCATCCGCAGGAGCGGCTCGGATTGACCGCGACGCGGTCGCCAGTTTTCACGCGCGAAACTTCGCCACCGACCGCCTCGACCGTGCCGGCGATCTCGTGGCCCAGAATCATCGGCTCGCGGACGCGGATCGCGCCGAAGCCGCCATGCAGGTAGTAATGCAGGTCGGAGCCGCAGATGCCGCCGGCCTCGATCCGCACGCGGACGTCCTGCGGGCCGAGTTCGGGGGCGCTCGTCTCCTCGACGCGCAGATCCTTCTCGGCATGGATGACGACGGCGCGCATGGCGGTTCTCCCGGCGCAAGGCTCGGCGGACGCGATCGCCTTGCGGTTGTCTAATCGATTGAATGATGCTTAGCGAAACCGACCCCGCCGAGGCAAACCCAAACTGCCCGGCGAGACATAAACGAGGAAACGCCGATGTCGCTCTCCCTGTTCAGCCTCGAAGGCAAGGTCGCCCTGGTCACGGGCTCGGGGCAGGGCATCGGCCTCGCCATCGCCGAGGGCCTGTCGCAGGCCGGCGCGCATGTCGTGCTGAACGGCCGCGACGGAGGCAAGCTGGAGGTCGCGCGGAAGGCGATCGCGGCGGCCGGCCGCAACGTCTCGATTTCGGCCTTCGACGTCACCGACCAGGCGGCCGTCGAGGCGGGCGTGGCGAGCGTCGAGGCGCAAGCGGGCCCGATCGACATCCTGATCAACAATGCCGGCATGCAGAAGCGCGGCGCCTTCACCGAGTTCCCGGCCGCCGACTGGCATCAGCTCATGGCGACCAACCTGCATTCGGTCTTCTACGTCACGCAGGCGGTGACCAAGCGCATGGTGCCGCGCAAGCGTGGCAAGGTCGTCAATATCGGCTCGGTGATGAGCGAGCTCGGCCGGGCGACGATCGTGCCCTACACCGCCAGCAAGGGCGCGGTGAAGCTGATGACGCGCGGGCTCGCCGCCGAGCTCGGCAAGCACAACATCCAGATCAACGCGATCGGGCCGGGCTACTTCGCGACCGAGATCAACACGGCGCTGCTGGCGGACGAGGCCTTCACCGCCTGGGTCGCGAGCCGCACGCCGGCCGGACGCTGGGGCGAGACCAGGGAGCTTGTGGGTGCTGCGATCTTCCTGTCCTCGGCGGCGTCCGACTACGTCAACGGCCATCTGCTGATGGTCGATGGCGGCATGACGGCGGTGGTGTGAGATTTACCCCGCCGTCATCACGCGGTTCCGAAAACCACACCCTGTCATCACGGGCGCAGCGATCCCAGATGGACCGGGAGCACCGCTACCCTTGGATTGCTTCGCTGGCAATGACGAGGGTCAGTTCTTCACCAGCCGCTGCGCATGCCAGGCGATGTGCTGGGCCATGAAGGTCGAGACGAAGCTGTAGGAGTGGTCATAGCCCTCGCGCATCGTCAGCGTCAGCGGGATGCCGGCCGTGGCGCAGGCGACCTCCAGGAGCTGCGGGCGCAGGCCCTCCTCCAGAAAGCCGTCGGCGGCGCCCTGGTCGACCAGCAGATCGGAGACGCGATGGCCGTCGGCGATCAGCAGCGTCGAATCGTATGGACGCCAGCTCGCCTCGTCGGGGCCGAGATATTTTTCGAACGACGGCCGCGACCAGCCCGCGGTCGAGGGTTGGCTGATCGGCGCGAACGCCGAGACCGAGGCGTAGCGCTGCGGGTTCTTCAGCGCGAGCGTGATCGCGCCATGGCCGCCCATCGAATGTCCGAAAATGCCCTGCCGGCCCATGTCGAGCGGAAAGGCTTGCGAGACCAGCGCCGGCAGCTCGTCTCGGACATAGCTCTCCATGCGGTAGTTCTTCGCATAGGGGGCCTCGGTGGCGTCGAGATAGAAGCCGGCGCCCGAGCCGAACTGCCAGTTCTCCGGCTCGTCCGGCACATCGTCGCCGCGCGGCGAGGTGTCCGGGCAGATGATGGCGATGCCGTAGGCGGCCGCCGCCGCCCGGTATTCGCCCTTGTCCATGACGTTCTGGTGCGAGCAGGTCAGGCCCGAAAGATACCACAGCACCGGAACCGGCCTCTCCTCGCTCTGCGGCGGCAGGAAGATTGCGAAGGTCATCGGACAGGCGCAGGTCTCGCTCTGATGGCGATAGACCCGCTGCGAGCCGCCGAAGGCTTTTGAGGAAGAGAGGAGGTCCATGCGATATCCTTTCGGCCGCAACCCTTGTCATTCCGGGGCTTCGCGCAGCGAAGAACCCGGAACCCACGACTTGGTGCAACCTGCTGGCGACAACAAGGCGAAGTGACCAGGGAGCTGACTTTAGCGGCATCGCAACCGCTCGCCCGGTCGTGGGTTCCGGGTTCGACGCTGCGCGTCGCCCCGGAATGACAAGGGCGCTCAATACACCACCACGCTCCTGATCGACTTGCCCTCGTGCATCAGGTCGAAGCCGTGGTTGATCTCGTCGAGGGCGAGCTTGTGGGTGATCAGGTCGTCGATGTTGATCTTGCCCTCCATGTACCAGTCGACGATCCTCGGCACGTCGGTGCGCCCGCGCGCGCCGCCGAAGGCCGTGCCCTTCCAGACCCGGCCGGTGACGAGCTGGAAGGGACGCGTCGCGATCTCCTTGCCGGCCTCGGCGACGCCGATGATGATCGATTCGCCCCAGCCGCGATGGCAGCATTCCAGCGCCTGACGCATGACGTTGGTGTTGCCGGTGGCGTCGAAGGAGAAGTCCGCGCCGCCGCCGGTCAGGTCGACGATCGCCTGCACGACCTTGTCGTTGCCGATTTCCTTGGGGTTGACGAAGTCGGTCATGCCGAACTTGCGCGCCATCTCCCGCTTGGCCGGATTGATGTCGACGCCGATGATCTTGTCGGCGCCGACCATGCGCGCGCCCTGGATCACGTTCAGCCCGATGCCGCCGAGCCCGAAGACGACGACATTCGCGCCCGGCCAGACCTTCGCCGTGTAGATCACCGCGCCGATGCCGGTCGTCACGCCGCAGCCGATATAGCAGATCTTGTCGAAAGGCGCGTCCTCGCGGACCTTCGCCAGCGCGATCTCGGGCAGCACGGTGAAGTTCGCGAAGGTCGAGCAGCCCATGTAATGGAAGACCTCGCCGCTGTCGCAGGAGAAGCGCGAGGTGCCGTCCGGCATCAGGCCCTGCCCTTGCGTGGCGCGGATCGCGGTGCAGAGATTCGTGCGCCGCGACAGGCAGCTTTTGCAGGCCCGGCATTCCGGCGTATAGAGCGGGATGACGTGGTCGCCGGGCTTCAGAGTGGTCACGCCCGCGCCGACCTCGCGCACGATGCCCGCGCCCTCATGGCCGAGGATCGCCGGGAACTTGCCCTCCGAATCCATGCCCGACAGCGTGTAGGCGTCGGTATGGCAGATGCCCGTCGCCATGACCTCGACCAGCACCTCGCCGGCCTTCGGCCCGCCGATCTCGATGGTCTCGACGGTCAGCGGCTTGCCCGCCTCCCAGGCGACGGCGGCGCGTGTCTTCATGGTCCCAGGTCCTCGCTGACGGCTCCCGGCCGTGAGCGAAGCGCAGCCGGCCGGATCCTATCTAGGGCCGGCTGGCACGGGGCTTGTCAACGCGCGATGCGGCGCGACGGGCTGCGTTTGCGACATCCATGTCATCCGTCATGCTCGACCTTGCGCCGAGCATCCACGTCCTGGACGCAAAGCGCGACGCGCGAAGACATGGAGGCTCGGGACAAGCCCGGCCGTGACGGGAAAGCCCGTCTTCAGAAACTATACGCCGCCTTCACCTTCACCAGATGCTGGCTGAAATTGCTCAGGTCGAGATCGCCCGGCTGGCCCTTGGCCTTGCCGGTGAGCTGGACGTTGTAGGCGGCGGAAAGCGCGAGCTGCCTGGTCGCCTGCCAATAGACGCCGGGACCCGCGAAGGTGGCGTAGCCGGCCTGGTTACTGAGCCCGAGATCGTTGTAGCGGCGCTGGTGGCGGACCTCGCCCGAGAGATAGACCCCCTCGACGACCTGATAAGCCAGCGAGCCGCCGACCGAGAAGGTCGAGGAGCGGGCGTAAGGCGATGGCCCGGTCCAGGTCAGGTCGTGCGAGACGTTCAGCGCCGCATGGAGCTTGCCGGGGATCAGCGTCTTGTCGGCGAAGATGCGGAAGCCGGTGTTGTAGCCGGTGAAGGGGCCACCGAGGGACGGGTCGGTGCGGGTGACGCTCGGGTCGATCACCAGCGTCAGGCCGATGCCGTGCACGTCGCGGCCGAGGATCTTGTATTTGGTCTCGACGCCCGCGCCCCAGCCGCGCGAATCGACGTCGAAGCCGCCGATCGAGGCGTCGGAATAACCGCCGAGCAGATAGGGGCCGACCTCGAGGCAGGGCAGCAGGCCATAGGAGCCCTGCAGCTGGCCGAGATGGCCGGCGAACCGACCGCCGCGGACGCCGAAATTGCCGAAATAGGTCATGCTTGGGCTGAACGAGCCCTTGTCGGCGACGTCCGAGCCGGTGGTGAAGCCGAAGGCGTCGATCGGGATGCCCTCGCTCTCGGAGCAGACCGAGGGCGGCGGCGGGAGCGCGGCCAGGCCCTTGCGCGACGGCAGGTCGGCGGCGGAGACGGCGGAGGCCGCGAGCACGCCGCAGCCGGCGAGAAGGGCGGCGCTCAGGCCGCGCGAAACATGAGACATAACGAGTTCCCCAGCACGACGTGCCGATCTTATGAAAATGCGAATGATTTGCAATAATGAAATTTGATGTCGACCGCGTCGTCCTTTCGTTTCGATCGTGAACGAAGATGGTTAACGGATCGTCGCGAGCGCGGTGGATGCCCGATATTGCGCGGGGCCGGCGGCGCGGTCGAGGGCCGTTGCGACGCCCGCTCCGCTATGACGCGGCATGTGGTTCCCGAGCCACAACCGGCTCCAGCGCCGCAAGCCGCCGCGCCGCGACCGGCGCGATCCCGGCCAGTTCCGCCACCGGCTTCCAGGCGGCGGCATGGACCTCCCCGATCCGCGCGACCAGCGGCGGGGCCGGATCTGCGAGGAAGAGATATTGCAGGTCGTGATGGATATGGGCCGGCTCGTTTCGCGCCGGCTTGCCCGGCACGTCGTGGCTGTCGATGGCGAAGGGGAGGTCGCCGCTGTGACTCCAAATATAACTTTGATTCCCGCTCACAACTTCCCATAAGCCGGCACGGTCAAAAACTCCTCGAACTGCGGAGCCAGCGACAGGGTTGAGAACAGCTCGATCGCCTCGGGGAAGCGGCCCTTGTCATAGGCTTCCGCGCCGAGTTCGCTTTTCACGCGCTCCGTTTCCTCGGTCAGGCAGCGCCTGAACAGCTCGGGCGTCACCTTCGTGCCGCCGTCGACCTCGACGCCATAGGCGACGAACTGCCAGATCTGGGCGCGGCTGATCTCGGCGGTCGCGGCGTCCTCCATCATGTTGTAGATCGGCACCGCGCCGCGGCCGCGCAGCCAGGCTTCGAGATACTGCACGCCGACGCGGATGTTCTCGCGGAAGCCTTCCTCCGAGCGCGTGCCCTGATGGACCTCGAGCAGGTCCTCCGCGGTCACCGAGACGTCGGCGCGGGCCTTGTCGAGCTGGTTCTTCCGCGGCATCAGCCTGTCGAACACCTCCATCGCGACGGGGACGAGGTCGGGATGGGCGACCCAGGTGCCGTCATGGCCGTCGCCGGCCTCGCGCTCCTTGTCGGCCCTGACCTTGGCGAAGGCCGCCGCATTGGCCTCCGGATTGTTCTTGACCGGGATCTGCGCCGCCATGCCGCCCATGGCGAAGGCGCCGCGGCGGTGGCACGTCTTGATCAGCAGCAGCGAATAGGCGCGCAGGAAGGCCTTGGTCATCACGACCTGCGAGCGGTCGGGCAGGACGTAGTCGGCGTTGCGGGCGAGCTTCTTGATGAAGGAGAAGATGTAGTCCCAGCGGCCGCAGTTCAGCCCGGCCATGTGGTCCTTCAGCTCGAACAGGATCTCGTCCATCTCGAAGGCGGCCGGCAGGGTCTCGATCAGCACGGTCGCCCTGATCGTGCCGACCTTGAGACCGAGCGCGTTCTGGGCCGCGACGAAGACGTCGTTCCAGAGCCTGGCCTCGAGATGGCTCTCGAGCTTGGGCAGGTAGAAATAGGGACCGGAGCCGGCACTGAGCGCGGCCCTGGCGTTGTGGAAGAGATAGAGCCCGAAATCGACCAGCGAGCCGGATGCGGCCTCGCCGTCGATCTCGATATGGCGCTCGGGCAGGTGCCAGCCGCGCGGGCGGATGATCAGCACGGCGGGGTTGGGCTTCAGCGCATAGGCCTTGCCGGTGGTCGCGTCGGTGAAGTCGATCTTGCCGGCCCAGCGGTCCTTCAGGTTGAGCTGGCCCTCGATCATGTTGGTCCAGACCGGCGAGGAGGCGTCCTCGAAATCTGCCATGAAGACCTTCGCGCCGCAGTTCAGCGCGTTGACGATCATCTTGCGGTCGACCGGGCCGGTGATCTCGACGCGGCGGTCCTGCAGGTCGGCCGGGATCGGCGCGACGGTCCAGTCGCCCTCGCGGATATGCCTGGTCTCGGCCAGGAAATCCGGGGTCTCGCCGGCGTCGAAGCGCTTCTGGCGCTCGGCGCGCAGCGAAAGCAGGCGCTTGCGCGTCTCGTTGAAGCGGCGCTGCAGGTCGGCGACGAAGGCGAGCGCGGCGGGGGTGAGGATCTCGTCGAAACGATCGCCCATCGCGCCTTTGATCACGACGCCCTTGGGAAGATTCCGCGACGGCTTCTCGACTGCGGACATGGGTTTGCTCCCGGCGTTCTCTGCCTCACTGGCTGGCCCTCAATATGGACTGATGCGATTGCCGTCGGAAGCGTGTGGAATGCGAGAGCAGTTGTTCCGTGAGGGAAACGATCGGCGTGAGCGTCAGACGCCGCCAAGCTCGGCGAAGCGCGCCAGGAATCGCGTCTGCGCGGCTTCGGTCGAAAGCGGCTCCAGCAGCGCCACGACCGCGCGCGGCAGCGCCCGCGGCCGGCCGAAATGGCGCAGCGCCTCTTCGCGTCCGAAGCCTGCGAGTTCGGTCGCCTCCAGAAACGCCGCGATCCTGTCGGCATCCTTGATCCTGCGCTTGAGGACGGCCGGCGTCACGGCGGGCAGGCCATGGCGCAGATGGATCGCAGCCAGCAGCCGCGTCTCGACCGCCTTGTAGGCGTCGCCCATCACCACCTTGAAGGGCGAGATCATGTCGCCGATGACGTATTCGGGCGCGTCGTGCAGCAGCGCCATCAGCCGCCAGGGGGCGCTCCAGTCCGGGTTCAGGTGATCGGCGATCGCCTCGACCAGCAGCGAATGCTGCGCGACGGAGAAGGAATGCGGGCCCCTGGTCTGGCCGTTCCAGCGCGCGACGCGGGCGAGCCCGTGGGCGATGTCGGCGATCTCGATGTCGAGCGGGGAGGGGTCGAGCAGATCGAGCCGGCGGCCCGACAGCATGCGCTGCCAGGCGCGGGGAGCGGGCGGCGGCTTCGTCATGCGCAGGCGGCCGCGCGGCTGTCGCGGGCCAGCGCGGCGCATTCCTCGCGGCGGAAGCAGCCGGCGAGGTGGTCGTTGACCAGCCCGCAGGCCTCCATGAAGGCGTAGACGATAGTCGGGCCGCAGAAGGTGAAGCCGGCGGCCTTCAGTTCCTTGCCCATCGCGACCGACACGGGCGTCTGCGTCGGCACCTCCTCATGGGTGCGGAAGGCGTTCTGGAGACTACGGCCGTCGAGATGCTTCCAGAGGAAATCGGCGAAGGGCTCGCGCTCGCCGATCCTGAGATAGGCCCGCGCGCTCCTGATCGCGCCCTCGATCTTGCCGCGATGGCGGATGATGCCGGCGTCCTGCAGCAGGCGCTGGACGTCGGCCTCGGTGAAGCGCGCCATCGCCTCGGGCTCGAACTGCGCGAAGCCGGCGCGAAACGCGTCGCGCTTGCGCAGGATGGTGATCCAGGACAGCCCGGCCTGGAAGCCGTCGAGGATCAGTTTCTCGAACAGCGCGCGCGAATCATATTCCGGCACGCCCCATTCGGTGTCGTGATAGGCGAGATAGAGCGGATCGGTTCCCGGCCAGACGCAGCGGAATTTTCCGTCAGGCCCCTCGACGGCGGCGCGGCCGGTCATGCGGCGGCCCCGAAACCGGGCTCGCCGGGGAAGGGGAAGCGGATGAACTCCGGCTTCGCCAGCGTGAAGGCGAGACCGCCGGCATCGAGCCGCTCGCCGGCCGCGATCGCGTCCGCGACGCGGTCGAGCCTGAGCATGGCGAGGCCGCGCCCCTTCGCGCAGGAGCCGACCGTTCCCAGCATCTTGCCGCCGGCGGTGGCCTCGACGCCGCTTTCCGGGATCAGCCTCTCGTCGAAGACGATCGGGACGATGCGGGTGCGGGCCGTACCGCGATGCTGCATGCGGGAGACGACCTCCTGCCCGACATAGCAGCCCTTTTTGAACGAGACGCCGTTGAGCTGGTCGAGCAGCGCCTCGTGCGGGAAGGCGTCGCCGTAAGTGAAATCCTTGCCGCCATCCGGCACGCCGAGCGCGATGCGGCGGGCCTGCCAGGCCCCGGCGTCGCGGCATGCGATCTCGGCGACGCCGGCGCGGTCGGTGACGGCGCGGTCGCCGAGCGCGGGCAGGCGCGGATCGGCGTAGACCAGGCCGGCATCCTCGGGCAGCGCGCCGCCCTCCATGGCCGCGATCACCGTGCTGGCCTCGGTCAGGTCGTCGAGCGCGATCCTGGCGCGCAGCCTGTAGAGCTTCAGCCGCTTCATCAGGTCCTGCGTCTGCAATAGCGGAGCGTCGAGCAGGAAGCCGCCGCCATCCTCCGCCGGGACCGCGACGACGAGACAATCGGCGATGATCTTGCCCTGCGGCGTCAGCAGCGCGCCGTAGCCGGCCTGGCCCGGCATAACCTTGTCGATGTCGCAGGTCAGCAGGCCCTGCAGGAAGGGGCTTGCATCCTCGCCCGTGACGCGGATGACGCCGCGATCGATCAACTGCACCGCGGTCATGGCGAGTTCGTTCCTGCTGTTGTTTCCCGTCATTGCGAGCGCAATGGCCGTTTGCGTTTTGCAAACGCGGGCATGGCCGATAGTTAGGCGCTCTCAAGCCCCCGCTCAACCCGGAGACCGCCATGCCCCAGACCTACGACGTCATCCTCAAGGGCGGCACCGTGGTGAACCAGGACGGTCGCGTCGCGCGCGACCTCGGTGTCACGGGCGGCAAGATCGTCGCGCTCGGCGATCTTTCCCGCGCCTCGGCCGGCGAGATGGTCGACTGCACGGGCCTGCATATCCTGCCCGGCGTGATCGATTCACAGGTGCATTTCCGCGAGCCGGGGCTCGACCACAAGGAGGACCTCGAATCCGGCTCGCGCGCGGCCGTGCTCGGCGGCGTCACCTGCGTCTTCGAGATGCCCAACACCAATCCCCAGACGACGAGCGAGGCCGCGCTCGCCGACAAGGTCCGGCGCGGTCGGCGCCGGATGCATTGCGACTTCGCCTTCTGGGTCGGCGGCACGCATGAGAACGTCGCCGACATTCCCGAGCTGGAACGGCTGCCGGGCGCGGCCGGCGTCAAGGTCTTCATGGGCTCGTCGACCGGGAACCTTCTGGTCGAGGACGACGCCGGCGTTTCGGAGATCCTGAAGCACACGCGCCGGCGCGCCGCCTTCCATTCCGAGGACGAGATGATGCTGCGCGAGCGCATGCCGCTCCGGGTGAAGGGCGATCCGTCGAGCCATCCGGTCTGGCGCTCGCCGGAGGTCGCGCTGACCTGCACCAGGCGGCTGGTCAGGATCGCGCGCGAAACCGGGGCGCGCGTCCATATCCTGCACATCTCGACCGGCGAGGAGATGGAATTCCTGCGCGACCACAAGGACGTCGCGACCGTCGAGGCGCTGCCCAACCACCTGACGCTGGTCGCGCCGGACTGCTACGAGCGGCTGGGAACCTACGCCCAGATGAACCCGCCCCTGCGCGACGAGAGCCACCGCAGGGTGATCTGGTGGGGCGTGGAGCAGGGCATCGTCGACGTGCTCGGCTCCGACCATGCGCCGCATACGCATGAGGAGAAGCGCCACCCGTACCCCGAGAGCCATTCCGGCATGCCGGGCGTGCAGACTTTGGTGCCGGTGATGCTCGACCATGTGAACGCCGGCCGGCTTTCGCTGGAGCGCTTCGTCGATCTCTCCAGCGCCGGCCCGCAGCGCATCTTCGGGCTGGAAGGCAAGGGCCGCATCGCCGCCGGCTACGACGCCGATTTCACCATCGTCGATCTGAAGCGCCGGCAGACGATCACGAACGACTGGATCGCCTCGAAATGCGGCTGGACGCCTTATGATGGGGTGACGGTGACCGGCTGGCCGGTTGGAACCTTCGTGCGTGGGCGCAAGGTGATGTGGGAGGGCGAGCTGACGACGCCGAGCCAGGGCGAACCGGCGCGGTTCGTTGAGGCGCTGGAAAGGGGGTAGGGGCGATGGGCTCAACTCTTGTAAATGCAAACCGTGCGTGCCTAAATCTGATTGACCTAGCGTAGTGCTAGGCACAGGAGAAGGTCGAGGCATGTCGCGCGATGAACAGCATCGCTTTGGCGGGCGTCATACTGACGAAAAGCTGAGAAAGCTCAGCCAATACATGCGGACCTATACGAAGGCACTGAAAGATCAGGGCTTCGTCCTCGCGTACATTGACGCGTTCGCTGGTTCGGGCGATCGCGTCGAGACCCGGCCGACTCTCCCGCTTTTTGCGGAGCCCGGTGCCGAGCCAGAAATCGTGACGGTAGATGGATCAGCGCGCCTCGCTTTCGAAACGAAGCCACCGTTCGAAGTTATGGTGCTGATCGAAAAGGACGCCGGACGCTTTGCTGCTCTTGAACGTCTTCAGAAGAATTATCCGGAGCAGCAGGTGAAGATGGCACGGGGAGATGCAAACGATGTTGTGCAGAAGCTCTGCCGTGGCCTGCCATGGCACGGCTCACAATCCATGCCGAAGGGCATGCGCGGGCTTCTATTCCTCGATCCTTACGGGATGGAGGTGAATTGGCAGACCATCGAGGCGGTAGCGGCAACACAGGCCATCGATATGTGGTGCTTTTTCCCGCTGATGGGCCTCTATCGACAAGCTGCTCGCGACCCATTTCGCATTGATGCGACCAAGCGGGCAATGCTCAACTCCGTTCTCGGAACGACGGATTGGGAGCAATCCTGGTATCAGCCGATCCAGAAGCCGACCGACATGTTCGGGCTGATGGAGGATGAAGATGCACGGGTGCGCACGGCCGATGTCGATGCCATTGAGGCCTATGTCAAGCTGCGCTTACAATCGATCTTCAAAGGCGTCGTTCTACCTCCGAGCCGCATCTACAACCCTCGTGGCGCTCCACTGGCGTCGCTCTTCTTCGCAATGGCCAATCCTGCGCCAAAGGCTGTAGCGGTTGGCACCCGGATCGCGCGTCATATTCTTAATTCTGGTAGTTCGTCCCATTCGCGACCACGATAGGTTCTGCCAGACTTCTTCTTCTGCACGCCGCCCCACTGCTTGAAGAAGAACGCCGTGCCGCTACGCCTGCAAGCACCTTCAATCTCATCGACCCATTCTGTGTTCATCGAGCGCGCACGAGGGCCGCTTTCGCCGCCAACAATTGCCCAAGCGATGTTTCTAAGGTCAGCGCCAGCAACTGACCCGATCAGCGGCTCGAACGAAACGAAACGTACCGCTGCCGGTACTCTCCGAAGATCGTTCAGTCGTTCTAAAACCCGATTGTCCTCTACGCTGGCACCGAGCCAGACATTGGATAAAATTCGAAATTCACTGTCGCTGAGTACGGTCGCCATTCGATCGGGCCGCTTTGTGAGGATTTGGAATGTGTGCTGAGGAGCGCCTGCCATCGCTTGCCAGACTTGCAGGATGAACTCCGTCGGCACGTCCTCGTGAAAGAGGTCAGACATGCTGTTGACGAAGATTCGCCTTGGCTTGCGCCACTTCTTCGGGATATCGAGCGCGGTTTGATCTAGATGGAGCCGGCCGGTCCATACGCGACGTCCGCCGCTCGACCGTGTCAGACCCTTGTACTTTTCGACGCCCATCGCTTCGAGGCGCGCGGCCATACGCATCGCGTAGCAGTTTGTGCAGCCTGCAGTTAAGACGGAGCAGCCTGCGACCGGGTTCCAAGTCGCGTCGGTCCACTCGATCGTCGTGTCAGCCATGATTCTGGTCCATGCTGTCTGGATTATACATGTACTCCACCAAGCCAGCGTGGTCGCGAAGTAATATGTTTGGCTGGCAAGCGAACGAATCTACCCCGCCACCACACGCCCTGCCACAGCCGCGACTAACCCACGGCCGCCGCGCGCCGCGCCCCAGCCCGACCCTTCCCCGCTTTCGCCACCCCAGCCACACCCTCCCCCAACAACCCCACGAACCGCCGCATCGCCTCGCTCTCATAGGCGTCGCGGCGGCGCACGAAGAGCGTCGTCGCCTCGCCGCCCTCGCCGTCGAGCCCGTGCCAGCGCAAGGCGTCGCGCTGGGCGGCCTGGGCGATCACGGCGCGCGGCATCAGCGTGATGCCGACGCCGGCTGCGACGCAGCCCAGAATGCCGTCGAGCGTGCCGAATTCGAGCCGGGCGTAGTTCGGCTGGCCGAAGCGGGCGAGCACCTGCTCGAGGCGCTGGCGATAGCTGCAGCCCTGCCGGAAGGTCAGGATGGTCAGGCCCTCCCGACCGAGCGCGGTCGCCAGATCGCCGTCGCGGATCGCGCTTTGCGTGACGAGGCCAAGCTCCTCGCTGAAGGCGGGAAGCGCCGTCAGTTCGCCATGCTGGACAGGCCCGGCGACGAAGGCGCCGTCGATCTCGCGGCGCAGAACGGCCTCGACCAGCTGCGCGGTCGGGCCGGCCTGCACGCTGAGGCGCACCGCCGGGCAGGCCTGGTGGAAGGCCGCCAGCAGCGGCGGCAGGCGGATCGCGGCGGTCGTCTCCATCGCGCCGATGCCGAGCGGTCCTTGCGCCGCGCCGTCCTCGCGCGCAGCCTGCCGCGCCTCGCGTAGCAGCGAGAGCACGCGCTCGGCATAGGGCAGCAGGCGCTGGCCGGCCCCGGTCAGGGCCATGCCGCGGCTCCGCCGCTCGAACAGCGGCAGGCCGATCTCGTCCTCCAGCGTGCGGATGCGGGCGGTGACGTTGGACTGCACTGTGTTGAGCTCGCGCGCGGCGGCGGTGATCGCGCCGGCCCGCGCCACGGCGAGGAAGGTCGAAAGTTCGGTCACGTCCATGATTCTGTTCCGGTCATGCCGCCGTCGCGCTTGCTCAGCGCGTTCTCTCATGCAGATGCGTGGCATCATGATATTTCATTTTTTCGGAACGATCGAGTGGATTAGCCTGCGGCGTCCAATCATCCTTTCCGCGAGCTTGCCATGAGCCTGTCCAGCCGCCTGCTCGGTGTCGCGCATGCCGTCATGCTGGCGGCGATGGACATCGTCGCGGACGCCAGGCTGACCAGGGCGGTCGCGCAGGCCGGCGACTGCGGCATTCTCGGCGGCGGCCATGGCGACGAAGACCGGCTAAAGGCGTCGGGGTCGCGCCGACCCGGGCCCGAGGAGCAAGCCCATGACCGACATCTCTCCGGCGTTACGGCGCATCGACGTCGACGGCATCGGTCCGGTCTGGATCCGCGATGGCGCCAGCGACGGGGCGGTGCTCGAGCAGATCTTCCATTCCGAAGAGTTCAACATCAGCACCGCCCCGCAATTCGCGTGGATCCGCGCAGCCTATGAACGGTCGATCGCCGCCGGCGCGACCCCGCTGGTGGTCGATTGCGGCGCCAATATCGGGCTGAGCACACTGTACTTCGCATCGCACCTGCCGGCGGCGCGGATCGTCGGCATCGAGCCCGCGCGCGACAATGCGGCGCTGGCGCGCAGGAACACGCAAGCCAACCCGATGATCGAGATCGTCGAAGCCGCCGTGTTCGACCGGGAAACCGGCGTCGAACTGGTGGACCCCCAGGCCGAAAAGTTCGCCTATCGGGTGCGGGAGGCCCAAGGCACGCAAGGCGCGATCGCCACCGTCACCATCGACGGCCTGATGCGACGCCATGGCGCGGCGCGCAATCTCATCGTCAAGGTCGACATCGAGGGCGGGGAGGACGCCCTGTTCCGCTCGAACACGGGCTGGCTCGATCACACCGATCTGCTCATCGCGGAGACGCATGACTGGCTGTTCCCGGGACAGGGCAGCAGCGCGACCCTGTTCTCGGCCATCGCGGGCCGCAAATTCGAAGTGATCCAGAAAGGCGAATACATCTCGTTCTTTTTCCGGTGACAGGGCGCGGTCATCCGCGCTGAGATATCCGCCGACGAAGATCGCAAGAGGGCTGTCGGCCGATTCGCACCGAACAAGACATCGATCATATGCTCCGGTTCGTCCCCGAACCGGACATCGCGTTCGATGGGGACAGCGCGCAGGCGGTCGGCGTCGATCTGCCCGTCGCCGTGATCAATCTCTCGCACCGAACGGACAAGTGGAACGCCATCTCGAACCGCATGGCCGCGATCGGGCTGCACAAGCTGATCAAGGTGCCGGCGATCGAGGGCGCCCGGCTGTCGCTGGAGGCGATCGGGCCGCTCCTTCGCCAGCCGGCCGAGCGGATCGAAGCCGCTCCGCGGAGTCATTTCTCGCTCACGCGCCCCGCGATCGGATGTTTCCTGTCGCACCTCGCCACCTGGCGCTGGATGATCGCCAACAAACTGCCGCGGCTGCTCGTCTTCGAGGACGACGCCCACCCGGCCGCGGGTTTCGATACGAACCGCTTCCGTGACGTCGTCGGGGCCGCCCCGGCCGCGACCGGCCTCGTCTTTCTCGGCGGCAGCATCATGAACGGCATGGCCGAGCCGCCGCACGGTTTGGGGCTGGCGCGGATCTACTTCTTCAACGGGACGTTCGCCTATCTGATCACGCCCGCGGCCTGCGATGCGCTTATCCCCGCCCTGCTGCCCATGAACGGGCACATCGATCATGAACTCAGCACCGTGCTCATCGAGCGCAGGCACGAGTTCGAGGCCCACTACGCCGCGCCGCCCCTGTTCCAGCCCGACTGGGCGCTGGGCAGCGACTGTTATGTCCCGCTGCAAGGCGTCATGGACGCCGACCGCGCGCTCGGCATGGTGCTGGACGCGAGCCGGCAATTGCTCGTCGACGAAGGCCGCCCGCTGCTGCCGCCGTTCGTGTGACTGCTTACGATCGCGGTGATTCCGGATCGAATTTCTGCCGGGTTGAATTTTTTTCAGAGGCACTGTCGATTCCGCGCTCCCTCGTTCGACGTGGGTTCACAGACCGGACAAAAGGCGCGCCGCGCCGGCCGGTCTCGCCACAATGGGCTCGAGGAGAGAAACGATGCGTT
This sequence comes from Allobosea sp. GW821-FHT12C12, assembly GCF_058807355.1. Taxonomy (NCBI): domain Bacteria; kingdom Pseudomonadati; phylum Pseudomonadota; class Alphaproteobacteria; order Hyphomicrobiales; family Alloboseaceae; genus Allobosea; species Allobosea sp. GW821-FHT12C12. Next base: position 209,419 of record NZ_JBXAQP010000001.1, on the reverse strand, counting down.
TCATGGTTCTGGTCAAGGCAAGCGCGGATTCGGAAGCTGGCGTGATGCCGGAGGAGGCGCTGCTGGGGGCGATGGGCGCCTTCAACGAGGAGCTCGTCAAGGCCGGCGTGATGCTGGCGGGCGAGGGGTTGCATCCTTCGTCCAAGGGCGTGCGGCTCAAATTCGACGGCAAGGAGCGCATTCTTACCGACGGCCCCTTCGCCGAAACCAAGGAGCTGCTCGCCGGCTTCTGGCTGATCGACGTCAAGTCGCGCGACGAGGCGATCGCATGGTTCAAGCGCGCACCCTTCGACGGCGGCACCGAGATCGAAATCCGCCAGGTCTTCGAGATGGAGGATTTCGGCGAGGCGATGACGCCGGAACTGCGCGAGCAGGAAGAGCGTCTGCGTGCCGAATCCGCCGCCAATCAGAAGGGCTGATCGCGGCCAATCCAGAATCCCAATTCGAACGGCTGGAGAAGACCGATGCGTTTCATGGTGATGGTCAAGGCGACCAAGGACAGCGAAGCGGGCGCGCTGCCGACCCGCGAGCTGCTCGACGCGATGATGGCCTATAACGGGGAGCTGGTGAAAGCCGGCATCATGAAGGGCGGCGACGGTCTGACGCCGAGCGCCAAGGGTGCGCGCGTGCAGTTCGACGGCGCGAGCCGGCACGTCGTCGACGGGCCCTTCGCGGAGACCAAGGAGCTTGTCGCGGGCTATTGGCTATGGGAATGCGCCTCGCTCGACGAGGCGATTTCCTGGGTCAAACGCTGCCCCAACCCGATGCCGGGCCCGTCCGAGATCGAAATCCGTTCGGTCGCCGATCTCGCCGATTTCGGTGAGGTGGTGACGCCCGAGGACGCGGCGGCGTGGGAGCGGCTCAGGAGCGAGGCCGGCGGTCAGGGCTGAACTGAACCGCTTGCCAGCGGGGCCGCCGATGGTGTGTATCGCCGGCCATGTCGGCCAGCGCTGCACATCGCGCCATCGAGGCGGTCTTCCGGATCGAACAGCCCCGCCTGATCGCGGGGCTGACGCGCGTGGTGCGTGACATCGGCCGGGCCGAGGAGCTGGCGCAGGACGCGCTGGTCGCGGCGCTGGCGCAATGGCCCATCGAGGGCGTGCCGCGCAATCCTGGCGCCTGGCTGATGCAGGCGGGCAGGCGCCGCGCCATCGACCTGGTCCGCCGCGAGCAGCTCATCGTCCGCAAGCAGGACGAACTCGGCCATGCAATCGAGACGGACGCAGCCGGAACGCCCGACCTCGACTCAGCGCTCGACGACGATGTCGGCGACGACCTGCTGCGGCTGATCTTCACCGCCTGCCATCCCGTGCTCGCGGTCGAGGCGCGCCTCGCCCTGACGCTGCGGCTGGTCGGCGGCCTGACCACGGAGGAGATCGCGCGCGCCTTCCTGGTGCCGGAGCCGACCATGGCGCAGCGCCTCGTGCGGGCCAAGAAGGCGCTGTCCGAGGCGCGTGTGCCGTTCGAGACGCCGCATGGGCTGGAGCTCGCGGCCCGGCTCGCCTCGGTGCTGGAGGTTGTCTACCTGATCTTCAATGAGGGATATGCCGCAACCAGCGGCAATGACTGGGTCCGCCCGGAACTCTGCGCGGAGGCGATGCGGCTCGGTCGCATCCTCGCCGAACTCAGCCCCGGCGAGCCGGAGGTGCACGGGCTCGTCGCGCTGATGGAGTTGCAGGCCTCGCGGCTGCGGGCGCGCACCGGCCCCGATGGCGAGCCGATCCTGCTGCTCGACCAGAACCGCGGGCTGTGGGACCAGCTGCTGATCGGGCGCGGGCTAAAGGCGCTGGCACGGGGTCAGGGCCTTGGCCAGCCGCCCGGACCCTATCTGCTGCAGGCGGCTCTGGCGGCCTGTCATGCCGGCGCGCGCAGCGCCGAGGAGACGGATTGGAACCGGATCGCGGGGCTCTATGCCGTGCTGGCCAAGGTGACGCCCTCGCCAATCGTCGAGCTCAACCGGGCCGTAGCGGTCTCGATGGCGCGAGGGCCGGCGGCGGGACTCGTCCTGGTCGAGGCTTTGGCTGAAGAGCCCGCGCTCAGGCGTTACCATCTGCTGCCCAGCGTGCGTGGCGATTTCCTCGCCAAGCTCGGGCGGCATGGCGAAGCGGCCGAGGCCTTCGCGCTAGCGGTGTCACTGACGAAGAACGAGCGCGAGCGGGCGTTGATGCGGAGGCGCGAACAGACCGAGCGGGCGGCCGCGAACGCTCAGTGACGCGTGCCGGCGGTGAAGGCGCCGCCGCGGATCCTGCCGGGCAGGGCCTCGGCGAAGACGGCGGTCGCCTCCTCGCCATAGGTCTCGACCAATGTCCGGAAGGCGGCGAAGAGCGCGGCATGGGCGAGTGCGTCGGAATCGAGCCCGTCGGCCTCTGCTTCGGCGAAGGCGTCCTCGACATAGCCATAGGCGACGCGGCGCGCATCGGAGCGCTCCTCGCTGAGCGCGCCTTCGAGCGGCATTTCGTCGGAGTAGCTGGACATCGCGGCTTCGATACTCCGAGGCATGGTCGCGCCGACCGAGACTGCCTCAAGCCCCGCCGGGCCTCGAGTCGCGTTCGTCAGCATGGCGAGCATACCGGGCCGACCCCGCCGCCGCCACCGCCGCCTTTAAGAAAGGTTAACGCGGTCGGGAGAGTTTTGGCGAAGATTCCGGTTGGTTCGGCCAAGAACTACCCGCCGTAGCGGCCGGCCAGCGTTGTGGCGAGGCGCTCGCCTTCGACGGCGAGCCGGGCGGAGGCCTCCTGGCTGCCCTCGGTGCAGAGCCGGTGCGTCGCCGCATAGGCGCGGAAGCCCCGGTTATAGGCGCTGGTCAGGCGCTCCCGGCGCTGGATGGTGCGCCCTTCGGCCTCGATCAGCGCCGCCATGCGGTTTCGCCAGTCCTGCGCCTCGCGCGCGGCGCAAAGCGTGCGCAGATAGGAGAGCGAGCCGATGATCTCGGCGAGCTTCAGAAGCTGCGGCTCATAGGGCGGAGGCGGCGGCTCTGGCGGCGGGGCGGGCTCCGCCGGCGCCGCCGGGCGGCTCGCCCCGGGCGGGCGCTGCGCCTGGGCCAGCACCGGGCCGGCGGCCGTCACACCCGCGAGCAGGACGATCGCGATGCGGACGCCGCGCCTCATGGCCGATCCGCCGCCTCGGCGACGATGGCGGCGGCGCGGCGCAGCACGTCGCCGAGTTCGCGCGTCGTCGGCAGGCCGCCCAGCCTGAGCGGGTCGGCCCACATCACCGCGCCTGCCTCCGGACCGGGCTTCGCCTCGCCCGTCAGCCATTGCCCGACGAAGCTCGCGACGACGAAATGATGCGTCACCGCGCCTTGCGCATCGCGGCCGAAGATCTCGACATGACGGTTGAAGCCGATAATCCGCGCCGTGACGCCGACCTCCTCCTCGAGCTCGCGCAGCGCCGCGTCTTCCAGCGTCTCGCCGGCCTCGACCTTGCCGCCCGGCAGCGACCAGAGCCGGTCGGCCGGCGGCTTGGTGCGCGTCGCGAGCAGCACCTTGCCGTCGCGGAAGACCGCGACCGAGGCCGCGAGCACGGGGCGCGGCGCCGCCTTGCCCGGCGTCGGAAAGGGGATGATGCGCCCGCCCGCGCTCACACGTGCTGCCCGCCATTGATATGGAGTTCGGCTCCGGTGACGTAGCTCGAGGCGTCGGTACAGAGGAAATGGATCGCCTTGGCGACCTCGGCCGTCTGGCCGAGCCGGCCGAGCGGCAGCGTCGCGACGATCTTCTCGGTGCCGGGCGAGAGGATCGCGGTATCGATCTCGCCGGGCGAGATCGAGTTCACCCGCACGCCGAGCGGGCCGAAATCGGCCGCCATCTCGCGGGTGAGGCTGGCGAGCGCGGCCTTGGAGGTGGCATAGGCCGCTCCCGCGAAGGGATGGACGCGCGAGCCCGCGATCGAGGTGACGTTGACGATCGTGCCCTTGGCGGCGGTCAGTTCGTCGAGCAGGCCGCGCGCCAGCATGATCGGTGCGAAGAAATTGACCTGGAAGACCTTGTGCCAGTCGTTGAAGGAGGTCGTCGCCGCGCCCAGCCGCGAGCCCTTCGGTCCCTTCGGCGAGATGCCGGCGTTGTTGACCAGCGCGTTGAGCTTGCCGCCCTCCACGGCGAGCCGCTTCTTGATCTCGGCGATGCCGCGCATCGTGTCCTCGGGGTCGCCGAGATCGATCTGGACATGATCGTCGGCCCCGGACGGCCAGGGGCATTTGTCGGAAAAGGCCTGGCGCGAGCAGGACAGGATGCGCCAGCCCGCCATGGCGAACTGCATCACCGTGGCATGGCCGATGCCGCGGCTCGCGCCGGTCAGCAGCATGACCGGCCGCTTGCCGGCCTCGGTCTTGGGGAAGTCGAATTTGGGCATCGCCATGGCGCTGTGGTCCTCAAGGGTAGAGCCGCGTCCGCGTCCAGGGCCCGGCGGCCGAGGCTCTGCGGAAGACGACGCGATCATGCAGACGGAACGCGCCGTCGCGCCAGAACTCGATGGAAACCGGCGCGATCCTGAAACCCGTCCAGTGCGGCGGGCGGGGAATCTCGCCGAGGCCGAAGCGCGCGGCATGGTATGCGACCGCCTTCTCCAGCGCGAAGCGGCTTTCCAGCGGTCGCGACTGTTGCGAGGCCCAGGCGCCGATCCGGCTGTCGCGCGGGCGCGACCTGAAATAGGCGTCGGCCTCGGCGTCGCCGACCTGCGTCACCGGCCCGCGGATCCGGACCTGCCGGCGCAGGCTCTTCCAGTGGAACAGGACGGCCGCCTTGCCCTGGCCGAGCAGCTCCTCGCCCTTCTGGCTCTCGGTGTTGGTGTAGAAGACGAAGCCGTCCGCGTCGTGGCCCTTGAGCAGAACCATGCGGACATTCGGCAGGCCGTCGGCGTCGACCGTGGAGAGCGCCATGCCGTTGGGGTCGTTCGGCTCGGAGCGGCCGGCCTCCTCGAGCCAGTCCTCGAACAACGCGAAGGGTTCCTCGACCTCGGTGAAGTCACCGCTCGTTAACCGATCCACGTGTTTAATCCTTGGTGTTGAAGACGGCGTCGGGCGAGCGCGATCCGTGATCCTGGGACTTGCAGTACATCTATATAGGCGAGCGCTCGGGGCGATCCAAAGCCTTCCGCGACGCAAGTCACCCCTGCGCGCGATTTGCCTCGGAGGGGCGATGGTCCTCGGCCTCGCCAGCGCCGGCTGCTCGGTCTCGTTCCCGATTCTCGGGCTGTCGTCCAAGGCCGAGGACGATGTCCTCACCACCTCCTCGGTGCTGCCGGCCCGCAGCCCTGCGCGTCCGGGCGCGCTGGCCTCGCTAGCGGCCGATCTCGGCCCCGAGGACATGCGCCGGGCCGAGGGCGCGTTGTCGGTCGCGCTCGATCCGCAGGGCAATGGCGCGGTGGTGTCCTGGGACAATCCGCAGAGCGGCATCAAGGGCGCCTTCACGCCGGTCGGCGGGCCCTATGTCAGCGCAGACGAGATCTGCCGCGGCTTCATCGCCAGCGTGCATCTGCAGACGAGGCTGACGCGGCTGCAGGGCAAGGCCTGCCGGCCGACCGGCGGCGACTGGATGGTCAAGGAGACGCAGCCCTTGAAAGGGGCGGCTTGAGCCGTCTCCGCTTCCGCCCGGACATGCCTGCGTCATCCCGGACAAGCCGCGCAGCCGCGCCGATCCGGGATCCGGCGCAGGGGACCGTCGCTTCTCCGCGATGGATCGCGGGGAAAGCCCGGGATGACGGGACTGTTCCCGTGCGAAACCGACATGCGTCAGCGCCACGCAGAAATTGCAAGCCTTGCCCGGCCGCGATGTTGCATTCGCGCCACAGCCTTCCCAGATAGCGTCCTAGCGAGATATCTGGCGTGCCTCGTGCCCGGCCGCTGAGGCCTCGGGCCGGCGCGCCGCAGTTTTGGGGTTCATGAATGCGCGACCCGTATCAGGTCCTGGGCGTCGCCCGCGCCGCCAGCGACGCCGAGATCAAGAAGGCGTATCGCAGGCGCGCCAAGGAACTGCATCCCGACCGCAACCGCGACGACCCGAAGGCGCAGGACCGCTTCTCCGAATTGAACACGGCCTATGAGGTCGTCGGCGACGAGGCCAAGCGCAAGCAGTTCGACCGCGGCGAGATCGACGCCGAGGGCAAGCCGAAATTCGCCGGCTTCGAGGGCATGGGCGCGGGGCGCGGCGGGCGCGCCGGCGGCTTCGAGTTCAATTTCGGGCAGGGCGGCGGCCAGCCTTTCGGACGCGGCGGGCCGGAGCCCGGCTTCGACCCGTCCGACGTCTTCGGCTCGCTCTTCGGCGACGCCGCGAGGCGCGGCCGGGTCCGGCCCGAGCCGCAGAAGCCGGCCGACCAGAGCTTCACCCTCGACGTGACGCTTGCCGAGGCCGCCAACGGATCCTCGCGCCGCGTCCGGCTGCCGGGCGGGCGCGAGGTCGAGGTGACGATCCCCGAGAACGTCTCCGACGGCAAGGTGATGCGCCTGCGCGGACTCGGCCAGCCCTCGCCCTTCGGTGGCGAGGCCGGCGACGTGATGATGACGATCCGGATCAGGCCCGATCCGCGTTTCGCGATCGAGGGCCGCGATCTGCGCACCCGCGTGGCCGTGCCGCTCAGCGTCGCGGTACTGGGCGGGCCGATCCATGTGCCGACGCTGACCGGCGCGGTCGAGATGACGGTCCCGCCGCTGACCGGCACCACGAAATCCTTCCGTCTGCGCGGCAAGGGGCTGAAGGGCGAGAAAGGCGAGGCGGGCGACCTCTTCGTCGCGATCGACATCGAGATGCCGGCGAGCGACGAGGAACTGACGGCGCTGATGAAGGCGCGCACCGCCTGACGCTTCGCCGTCAAATCGGTTTCCCCTTTCCGCCATCCTGTTCTAAGAGACCGCTCCGTTTCGTTTCGTTCCAGGGTCTCCGATGCCTGACGCCAGCTCCGCCGCCCCGACCGCCAACCTTCTCAGGGGCAAGCGCGGCCTCGTGATGGGCGTCGCCAACAACCGCTCGATCGCCTGGGGCATCGCCAAGGCCGCCGCCGACGCCGGGGCGGAACTCGCCTTCACCTATCAGGGCGATGCGCTGAAGAAGCGCGTCGAGCCGCTGGCCAAGGAGCTCGGCGGCCATGTCGTCGGCCATTGCGACGTGACAGACGCGGCCTCGATCGACGCCGTCTTCGCCGAGGTCGAGAAGCTCTGGGGCAGGCTCGACTTCGTCGTCCACTGCATCGCCTTCTCCGACAAGGACGAACTGACCGGGCGCTATGTCGAGACCAGCGAAGCGAATTTCACCAAGTCGCTGCTGATCTCGTGCTATTCCTTCACGGCCGTCACGCAGCGCGCCGAGAAGCTGATGAGCGATGGCGGCTCGCTGCTGACGCTGACCTATTACGGCGCCGAGAAATGGATGCCGCATTACAACGTCATGGGCGTCGCGAAGGCGGCGCTGGAGGCGAGCGTGAAATATCTCGCCGCCGATCTCGGGCCGTCGAAAATCCGCGTCAACGCGATCTCGGCCGGGCCGATCAAGACGCTGGCCGCCTCCGGCATCGGCGATTTCCGCTACATCCTGAAGTGGAACGAGTACAATTCGCCCCTGCGCCGCACGGTCACGATCGAGGAAGTCGGCCAGACGGCGGTCTATCTCGTCTCGGACATGTCGCGCGGCGTCACCGGCGAGGTGACGCATGTCGACGCCGGTTATCATGTCGTCGGCATGAAGGTGCCGACCGCGCCGGACATCACGCTCGACAAGGGCGAGTGAGCGGGGCGCCTTCGATCTGGACCAACTCGCCTGTCATGGAAACGCGCCGTCATCCCGGGCAAGCGAAGCGCGGACCCGGGATCCATCATAGGGCGATGGCGGTGTTCTAGGAGGGATCCCGGATCGGCGCGCCTGCGCCGCTTGTCCGGGATGACGTAGAGGGTATCGGCGGGAGCATGTTTACAAGTCGCTCGGTCGCTGACGCATCGCGCGTCACGCCGGCCGGCTCGCTCGATGCCCATCGTTTCGAGATGGCCCGCCCTCCGACCTTCATCCCCGGCGCGATCTCCGCCAGCGGGGCCAGCACGAATGCCCGCTCGGCGATGCGCGGATGGGGCAGTCGCAGGCCGGCCTCGTCGATCGCCTCGACGCCATAGCTCAAGATGTCGATGTCGAGCGTGCGCGGGCCCCAGCGCTCGCGGCGCTCGCGGCCGGCCTGGCGCTCCAGATCGAGGCAGAAGGCGAGAAGGGCGCGCGGCGGAAGGCTCGTCTCGACCAGCGCCGCCATGTTGAGGAATTCGGGCTGGTCGAGCTTGCCCCAGGGCGCGGTGCGCCAGACGCTCGACAGCTTCAGCACGCCGATCCCGGGATTGCCGTCGAGCGTGCGCAGCGCCGTCGCGAACGCCGCCACGGGATCGCCGAGATTGCCGCCCAGGCCGAGCGCCGCCTCAGTCCTCACGCCGGAAATCCAGTCTGACGCCGACGGCGGCCAGCGTCGCCGGGATCGGCGGGGCGGGCTTGCGCAGGGTGATCTCGACGCGGCTGACGGCCGGAAAGCCCGACAGGATCGCGAGCGCCACGGCGCGCGCCGCCGCCTCCAGCAGGTTGAAGCGGCTCCCCGTGAAGGCCTCCGTCACCACCGCGACGACCTTGCCGTAGTCGACCGTATCGGTGATCGAATCGCTGATCGCCGAGGCGCGGATGTCGGTCCGGAGCGCGATATCGAGGGTGAAGCGCTGGCCGAGCCGCTCCTCCTCCGAGAAGCAGCCATGATAGGCGTAGATGTCGAGCCTCTCGATCAGGATGCTGCCGGTTTCGCTCACGGGGTCGGCTCCGGCTGTCGGGTCAAGGCCGCCCAGACCTTGATCGCCTGCGCATGCTCGGCGACGTCATGGGCCCGGATGATGGCCGCGCCTTGCGACGCCCCGAAAAGATGCGCCGCGATGCTGCCGGCGACGCGCTCGGCCGGCACCGACTGGCCGGTGACGACGCCGATCACCGATTTGCGCGAGGCCCCGAGCAGGACTGGGCAGCCGAGTTCGCCGAGCCGCGCGAGGTCGCGGATCAGCGTCAGCGACTGCTCCGGCGTCTTGCCGAACAGGCCGATGCCGGGATCGACCACGATCTGCGCGCGCGTCACGCCGGCCTCGAGCGCGATCGCGATCGAGCGTTCGAGGAAGGCGAGCACGTCGGCGAGGATGTCGAGCGCGGGATCGGTCGTCTCGCGGTTGTGCATCAGGATGATCGGCGCGCCGTGGCGTGCGGCGACCGCGGCGATGGCGGGATCGCGCTGCGCGCCCCAGACGTCGTTGACGATGGACGCGCCGGCCTCGAGCGCGGCAGCCGCGACCTCGGCCTTCCAGGTGTCGATCGAGACCGGCGTGTCGCCGCGCGCGACGAGCCCCTCGATCACCGGCAGGACGCGGGCGAGTTCGGTGTCGGCATCGAGCGGGGCGTGGCCGGGCCTGGTCGATTCGCCGCCGACATCGATGATGTCCGCGCCGTCGGCGACGAGCTTGCGGCCATGGGCGATGGCCTCGCTCGCGTTCTTCAGCGTGCCGCCGTCGGAGAACGAATCGGGCGTGATGTTGACCACGCCCATCAGCAGCGGTGTCGTCTCGAGGACGAGCCTGCGACCATCGGGCAGGGTGAGAGCCGGGGGCATGGTGTCGATCCGCGGGAACGGAGCGCCTCCTCTATACGCCCGCGACCGGCAGGCCAACAGAAAGCGCGCGGGCCGGCATGGCTGTGGCGCATGGCGCACCGCCAGCGGCGGACTTTGACGCGCCGTGCGTCAGCGTGCATGAGCCCGGCATGGTTCCGCTCGTCCTCGCGCATCGCCTCATCCTCGTCCGCCATGGCGAGACTGACTGGAATCGCGAGGGGCGGCTGCAGGGCGGACAGGACATCCCGCTCAACGCGCTCGGGCGCAGCCAGGCGGTGGAGGCCGCCGGCCGCGTGCGCGCGCTCGTCGCCGATCTCGCCGCGGTCGATTTTCTCGCCTCGCCGATGCACCGCGCCCGCCAGACCATGGCGCTCATGCGCGGCGCGCTCGGCCTGCCGCCGGACGACTACCGCACCGACGAGCGCCTGCGCGAGCTGACCTTCGGCTCATGGGAGGGCTTCACCTGGCGCGAGATGCGCAAGGCCGAGCCCGAGCAGTCGCAGGCCCGGATGCGCGACAAATGGGGCTTCGTGCCGCCGAACGGCGAGAGCTACGCCATGCTGGCCGAGCGGATCAGGCCCGTGCTGGAAGGGCTCGCGCGCGAGACGGTCGTGGTCAGCCATGGCGGCGTGGCGCGCGCCGTGCTGGCCCTGTGCGGAGCAGTCTCGCCGCGGAAGGCCGCGCTGGTCGAGATCTGGCAGGGCAAGATCCTGGTGGTCGAACGGAACAAGGCGGAGTGGGCCTAAGTTTCTGACTTATGCCGAAAAGCCGCAGCCATTCATCCATGGTTCAGCCGTGCTTTTGCACCAGTCCCATGCTAGCAGGGCGCCGTGCCGCGGCGGCAGGCTCGGCCGGGGGGCAAGGCCGGAAAGACGCATCGGGAGACGCGGCGATCCGGATTTTCAGGAAGGTGCGCCACAGTCTTTCAGGCTGGACGGCCGGAGACGGGCGCAGGCCGCGCCTCCCGACCGATCCGCCTGGGCCGAAGCGCAGCGGGGCACGATGAACGACATCAGCATCCTCCCGGGCGATTCGTCTGGGCTCGGCGCGAAGCCGCTCGCCATGCTGGCCGGCGAGAAGCGTCCCGATCTGCTGCGCGACGAGGTGCTGGGCGAGATTTTCGCCGCGACGGCCGCCGAGCGGCCCGCGCATCCGGCGCTGACCGACGCTTCGCGGTCGCTCGGCTACGAGGCGGTCTGGGCGGCCGCCGGCCGTCAGGCGCGCGCGCTGGTGCTGGCGGGGATCGGGCCCGGGGACATGGTGGGCCTGTGGATGCCGCGCGGCATCCCGCTCCTGATCGCGCAGATCGCGATCACGCGGGCCGGCGCGGCCTGGATACCGTTCGACGCGGAGGCCCCGGTCGAGCGCATCGCGACCTGCCTCGACGACGCGCACGCCAAGGGCCTCGTGACCTGCATCGGCTGGCATGCGCGCGCGACCGCGACCGGGCGCACGCTCTGGACGCCCGAGGCGCTCGAGGCCGCCGATGACGGCGTCGCCGTGCCCGCCCGCGCGCCCGGCCTCACCAAGGACCATCCGGCCTATCTGATCTACACCTCGGGCTCGACCGGCACGCCCAAGGCGATCGTCATCAGCCACCGCAACATCTGCCATTTCCTGCGGGCCGGGAACGCGCTCTACGATCTCGGTCCCGACGACGTGGTCTTCCAGGGCGCGTCCGTCGCCTTCGACCTGTCGATGGAGGAGATCTGGACGCCCTATCTCGTCGGGGCGACGCTGTTCGTCGCCTCGCCGGAGATGATGGGAGACGCCGAGAAGCTGCCGGCGCTGCTGACCCGATACGGCGTCACGATGATCGACACGGTGCCGACGCTGCTCGGCATCCTGCCCGCCGACGTCCCCTCGCTCAAGCTGATCATCCTGGGCGGCGAGGCGCTGCCGCCGGCGATCGTGCAGAAATGGTCGAGGCCCGGCCGACGCATCCTGAACAGCTACGGCCCGACCGAGGCGACCGTGGTCGCGACCGCCGCCGAGGTGACGCCCGGCGAGACGGTGACCATCGGCCGGCCGATCGCCAACTACACCGCCTATATCGTCGACGAGGAGACGCGGCTCGCGGGTCCCGGACAGCAGGGCGAATTGCTGATCGGCGGGCCGGGCGTCGCGAAGGGCTATCACGGCCGCCCCGAGTTGACGGCCGAGAAGTTCATCGCCAACCCGTTCGGCGGCATCGACGATCCCGTCCTCTACCGTTCGGGCGACGCCGTCAGCTTGAACGAGGCCGGCAACATCGTCTTCCACGGCCGCATCGACGACCAGATCAAGATCCGCGGCTTCCGCGTCGAGCTCGGCGAGATCGAGACCAAGCTGTCCGACGAGCCCGGCGTCGGGCAGGCGGCCGTGGTGCTGCGCACGGACAACGAGATCGAGCGGCTCGTCGCCTTCGTCGTGCCGGAGCCCGGCGTCGGCGTCGACGGCGCGGCGCTGCGGGCGGCGCTGCGCGAGAAGCTGCCGCCCTATATGGTGCCGGCGCATTTCGAGGCCGTCGGCTCGCTGCCGCGCATGGTCTCCGGCAAGGTCGACCGCAAGATGCTGAAGGCCGCGCCGCTCACGGCGCCGGAGGCCGAGGGCGAGCAGGAGCCGCCGCGCAACGCGACCGAGGTCGCTCTGCTGGAGGCCGCCAAGCGCGTGCTCGGCGCGCAGACCCTGCCGCTGGAGGCTGATTTCTTCGTCGATCTCGGCGGCCATTCGCTGCTGGCGGCGCGCTTCATCTCGATCGTGCGGGAGACGCAGGCCTATGCCGGCATCACGCTGCAGGACGTTTATGGCGCGCGCACCCTGCGCGGCATGGCGGCGCTGCTCGACGAGCGCGGCGCGGCGGTCGCGGAAGACCTATCCTTCACGCCGCCGCCCTTCCTGCGCCGTTTCCTGTGCGGGCTCGCCCAGGCGGCGGCGCTGCCGGTGATCATCGGCCTGTCGACGACGCAATGGCTCGGCATCTTCGTCACCTATATGCTGATCTCGGGCGAGGATCTGTCGCTGCCGACGCAGGTTTTCGCGCTGCTGGGCGTCTATGTCGCGATCACCATCGTCACCGGGCTCATCTCGGTCGCGCTGAAATGGATCGTGCTCGGGCGCACGAAGCCCGGCGTCTACCCGCTCTGGGGCGTGTATTATTTCCGCTGGTGGTTCGCCTCGCGCGTCGCGGGCCTCGTCCACATCAAATGGCTGCAGGGCACGCCGATGATGCGGTTCTACTGGCGGCTGCTCGGCGCGAAAGTCGGGCGCGACGTCATCATCTCCGATTACGAGGCCGGCGCGGTCGACCTGATCGAGCTCGGCGACGGCGCGTCCTTCGGTTCCAAGACGACCTTCGCCAATGGCGAGGCCCAGGGCGACAAGCTGATCCTCGGCAGGATCACCATCGGCAAGGACGTCTCCGCGGGAGCCTCGGTCGTGTTCGGCCATGGCTGCGTGGTCGGCGACAACGCCGAGATCGCCGACCTGACCACGATCGCGCCGGGCGAGATCGTCGGTGCGGCCGAGAACTGGGACGGCTCGCCCGGCCGCAAGGTCGGCACGGTCGATCTCGCCGCGCTGCCGCCGCGCGCCGAGGCCAGTCCGCGCCGTCGCGCCGCGATGACGGCGTTCTACATCGCGATGCTGTTCGTGCTGCCGCCGATCAGCCTTCTGCCGATCTTCCCGGCCTTCTGGCTGTTCGACCAGATCGACGACTGGGTCGCGACCTGGTCCGACATCAGCTACCTCTGGTACCTGCCGATCCTGACCTGGCCGACCGCGATTGGCCTGATCACGCTGACCGTGTTCCTGATGGCGGCCTTCCGCTGGGCCATCCTGCCGCGCGTCAGCTCCGGCACCTACTCGATCCACTCGGCCTTCTACGCCCGCAAATGGACCGTCGGCCTCGCCACCGAGGTCACGCTGGAGACGCTGTCCTCGCTGTTCGCGACGATCTACATGCGAGCCTGGTACCGGATGATGGGCGCGAAGATCGGCAAGGGCGCCGAGATCTCGACCAATCTGTCGGGCCGTTACGACATCACCGGCATCGGCGCCGGAAACTTCATCGCCGACGAGGTCGTCTTCGGCGACGAGGATATGCGGCGCGGCTACATGCGCCTCGACATGACCCGCACCGGCGACCAGGTCTTCGTTGGCAACGACGCCGTGGTGCCGCCCGGCGCGAATATTCCAGACCGGGTGCTTATCGGCATCAAGTCGAAACCGCCCGCCAACGAGCTGATGTCGGTCGGCGACACCTGGTTCGGCTCGCCGCCGATCAGGCTGCCGACGCGGCAGAAGGTCGATCTCGGCGCGAACTGGACCTACCAGCCCTCGCTCGGCAAGCAACTCGCGCGCGCCGGTTTCGAGGCGCTGCACACCTCCTTCCCGGCGATGCTGTTCATCACCTTCGGCACGCTGTCGGTCGATCTCGTGCTGCAGCGGAAGATCAACGAGGGCGACTGGAGCGGCCTCGTGCTCTCCTTCATCGGCGTCGCGATCCTGATCGCGGCGACGCAGGCGCTGATCTGCGTCGCCTATAAATGGCTCACCATGGGCGTCTACCGGCCGGTGATGAAGCCGATGTGGTCCTGGTGGGCGATGCGCACCGAATCCGTCGCGGTTCTCTATTCGGGCCTCGGCGGCAAGGTGCTGTTCGAATATCTGCGCGGCACGCCGTTCCTGCCCTGGTTCCTGCGCCTGTTCGGCGCGAAGTTCGGCCGCGGCGTATGGATGGACATGACCGACATCACCGAGTTCGACTGCGTCACCGTCGGCGACTTCTGCCAGATCAACGCGCATTCGGCGCTGCAGACGCATCTCTACGAGGACCGTGTGATGAAGACCGGCCGCGTACGGCTCGGCCGCGGCGTCTGCGTCGGCGCGGCGGCGACGGTGCTCTACGACACCCATGTCGGCGATTACGCCCAGATCGGCCTGCTGACCGTGATCATGAAGGGCGAGAACCTGCCGGCGAACACGCGCTGGGAGGGCGCGCCGGCGGTGCCGGCGGCGGGGCATTGAGGCCGGCGTCAGAGGAGCCGGGTACTTATGCCGAGTTTGGCGGCCGCCTCGGTCATTTTCTTGTCGCGCGTGCAAAGCGACAGATGGGCTTCCGACGATACCGCGAGATGCAGCGCGTCGGCTGCACGAAGCCCTGTGGGGTAGTCGTCCGCAAAACTCGACGCCATTCGAAAGTGGACGGTCGAAACAGGCAATGTCAAAAATGAGCGTTCGATAAGGCGCTTGAAGGTCAACAGCGCCTCCGACCGCTCCACGAGTTCGATCTGATTGGAGCGCAGCTTCATCGATAAGGCGGCCGAGAACTCAGTCTGAACCCACTCGCTGATATGCAAGAGATTTCCGGATTGCTCCTCAAGCCAGATCTGCATCGCGTGAGATTCATCCTCACGCGTCAAGGCTGTCACAAGGATCGAAGTATCGACGTAAAGTCTCAAAATCGATCCTCGTCACGCATGCGGCGAACGAAATCACCGCCATTCTCGGTTTGGAACGTCATTCTGTCGGTAAGCGCGCGTAACTCGGACGCGCGAATCGGTTCCAATGTCTGCATAGGAACTAGCCGCGCCACCGGCTTGCCGTGGCGTGTGATCGTAACGCTTTCACCAGCTTCGGCGTCGTCAACCAAGGCGCTGAAATGGGTTTTGGCGTGCGCGAGGCTAACGGATCTCATAGCGCGCTCCTGACCAGATTATAGATCATAATTTGCCTCCGGTTGCGACACATATCAAGATGCGTGTTGCCGTTAGTTCGTAGCCAGACAAAATGCGGTCGCCCGTGTGTTCGGCGACCGCATCTTTCAGGCATAACGGTGCAACAGGATCGCGCTTAGCCCCGGATCGTGATCTCGATGTTGTCGGGACTTAGACCGAACGACAAGGCCAATCCGGCCTTTGCCTCTGCGATCGTCAGTCTCACGGCTTCGCCAAACGCTTTGTGTTCGTTCGAATCGGACTTGCCGTCCCGGCTTGGCATCGGCCGCCAATCCAGCTGGTTCTCATTGATCTGCAGCTCCGCAAAATCATTGACGTACCATACTGGGTTCCGTGCCCCAGGCCAAACAACCGGCTGAGGATCGAGCAATGCGTATTCGCTGAAGTAGACCATGAAGCGTACGGGATTTTCGGGCGACGCCTCGACGCTGCTGATTCTCCCGACCAGGAACGCCGCTCCGTGTTCCTCTGGTCCGGCTCCATCCTGAAAGCGATTTCTTGTGCAAACAAGGTAGGAGCAACGACGGGCATTGGCCGGCTTCAGCGCCCAAGCCTGCGAACCACCTTCTTGCAGCAGGAGATCGACTGGGCGGAATGTGAAGACGACGAGAATACGTTTGGTCATGACTTACTCCTTGTACCTGGGGATGCCCTTTATGAACCATATCGTATTACGATCGTCGAATGATTTAGTGACGATCTATCGTTTCGATTGGCTCACACGGTGGGCTGCCCCATCAGCCGCAGAGGCGCTTTCCCTTGCATATTGAACACTGTAAGAGGGCCGATCCGATGCCTCAGGCCTCCCCATGTCCCACAACTCCTTCGGCCATCTCTTCCGCGTCACCACCTTCGGCGAAAGCCATGGGCCAGCGATCGGCTGCGTCGTCGACGGCTGCCCGCCGCTGATCCCGCTGAGCGAGGCCGACATCCAGGTCGGGCTCGACCGGCGTCGGCCCGGCCAGTCGCGCTTCACCACGCAGCGGCAGGAGCCGGACCATATCCGCATCCTCTCCGGCGTCTTCGCGCGCGACAGCGACGGCATGCAGGTCACGACCGGGACCTCGATCGGGCTGGTGATCGACAATGTCGACCAGCGCTCGAAGGACTATTCCGACATCAAGGACACCTATCGGCCGGGCCATGCCGATTTCACCTATGACGTGAAAT
Organism: Allobosea sp. GW821-FHT12C12; assembly: GCF_058807355.1. NCBI lineage: Bacteria > Pseudomonadati > Pseudomonadota > Alphaproteobacteria > Hyphomicrobiales > Alloboseaceae > Allobosea > Allobosea sp. GW821-FHT12C12. The sequence continues at coordinate 192,932 of NZ_JBXAQP010000001.1, read as the reverse complement.
ACGGCATCCGCGACTATCGCGGCGGCGGGCGTTCCTCGGCGCGCGAGACGGCGATGCGGGTCGCGGCCGGCGCGATCGCGCGCAAGGTCGTGCCCGGCATGGTCGTGCGCGGCGCGCTGGTGCAGATGGGGCCGCACAGGATCGATCGCGGAAACTGGGACTGGGACGAGGTCGGCCGCAACCCGTTCTTCTGCCCCGACGCCAAGGCGGCCGTCCTGTTCGAGGGTTATCTCGACGGCATCCGCAAATCCGGCTCCTCGATCGGCGCGGTGCTGGAGATCGTCGCCGAGGGCGTGCCGGCGGGGCTGGGCGCGCCGGTCTACGGCAAGCTCGACGCCGAGATCGCGGCGGCGCTGATGGGCATAAACGCCGTGAAGGGCGTCGAGATCGGCGAGGGTTTCGGCGCGGCCGAACTCTCGGGCGAGGCGAACGCCGACGAGATGCGGGCCGGCAACGACGGCGCGCCGCTGTTCCTGTCGAATCATGCCGGCGGCATTCTCGGCGGCATCTCGACCGGCCAGCCGATCGTGGCGCGCTTCGCGGTCAAGCCGACCTCCTCGATCCTGTCGACGCGCGCGACCGTGACGCGCACCGGCGGCGAGGCGGAGATGTTCACCAAGGGTCGCCACGACCCCTGCGTCGGCATCCGCGCCGTGCCGGTCGGCGAGGCGATGGTGGCCTGCGTGCTGGCGGACCAGTTCTTGCGCCATCGCGCGCAGGTGGGTGTGGTGGAGCCGAGGTGGCCCTTTCAGGAGTGACGCAGGTTGCGCTATATGATATGCATGATGCATATCATGGGAGTGCGGGATGCGGGCCCTGATCGATATGACGGATGCTCAAGTCGAAGCTCTCGACGCCATCGCCAAGCGGGAGCGGAAGTCGCGCGCGGCCCTGATCAGGGCCGCGATCGACACTTATCTCCAGCAGCATCATCGCGAACAGGTCGAGGACGGCTTCGGGCTGTGGGGTTGGCGCAAGGTCGACGGCTTGGCCTATCAGGAGAAGGCGCGCGGCGAATGGTAGGCGCGCTGTTCGACACCAATATCCTGATCGACCATTTGAACGCCGTTCCGCAGGCTCGCGAGGAAATCGAGCGCTTCAAAAGCCGCGCCGTCAGCATCATCACCTGGATGGAGGTGATGGTCGGAGCCAGCGCCGATCTGGTCGAGCCGACCCGGCGTTTCCTCGAAGGCTTCGAAGTCATCGCTCTCGACGACGCGATCGCGGGCCGTGCGGTGGCGTTGCGGCGCGCGCATCGCATCAAGCTGCCCGAGGCGGCCATATGGGCCACGGCGCAGATCACCGGGCGTCTGTTCGTGACCCGCAACAGCAAAGATTTTTCGCCCGATGATCCGGGGATAAGAGCACCCTACATGCTGTAGTGGACATGCCAAAAACCAAAGACTGCGGCACGAAATCAGGATTTTCAGCATTGTTGAAAATCTAGAGCTCTTTCATTGCAACTGAAGCGCCGCCGCACTAGCTTCGCACCATGAAGCTCGACGCCTGGCTCCGACAGACCAAGACCGGCCGCAGCGCCTTCGCGCGGCAGGTCGGCCTGTCGCCGGCCAGCGTCACCGCGCTCTGCAACGACCACTCCGCCTGGATTTCGCGCGAGAGCGCCGAGCGCATCGCCGCTGCCACCGGCGGGTCCGTCACGCCCAATGATTTTCTCGGCCTCAGCCGGTCGAAGGAGCCCGCAATGTCCGTCCACGCCAACGCCGGCAACGTCACCGCGACCATCGAGGCGTTCGCGCGCGGCGAGATCGTCATCGTCACCGACGACGACGACCGCGAGAACGAAGGCGACCTGATCGTCGCCGCCTCGCTGTGCACGCCGGAGAAGATGGCCTTCATCATCCGCAACACCTGCGGCATCGTCTGCGCGCCGCTGACCTCGGCCGAGGCGAGGCGGCTCAGGCTCGATCCGATGGTCTCGTCGAACGACGCCCCGCTCGGCACCGCCTTCACCGTCACCGTCGACGTCAAGCACGGGCTGACCACCGGCATCTCGGCCGAGCAGCGCTGCAACACGGTGCGCGCGCTCGCCAACGGCAATATGGGCGCGGCCGATTTCGTCCGGCCCGGCCATGTCTTTCCGCTGATCGCCAAGGATGGCGGCGTGCTGATGCGCTCGGGCCATACCGAGGCCGCGGTCGATCTGTGCAAGCTCGCCGAATTGCCGCCGGTCGGCGTGATCTGCGAACTCGCCAACGACGACGGCACGGTGATGAAGGGGCCGCAGATCGCGGCCTTCGCCCAGAAGCACGGCCTTCGGCAGATCACGGTCGCCGATCTGATCGCCTATCGCCAGGCGCGCGAAAAACTGGTCGAGCGCGTGCATTCCTTCCCGGTCAGGACGGCCTATGGCGAGATGACCGGCCATGTCTACATCACGCCCTTCGAGGACACGCAGCATTTCGCCTTCGTCATGGGCAAGCTCGGGAACGGCGAGAAGGTGCCGGCGCGCCTGCACCGCGCCGACGTCGTCGCCGACGTGCTCGGCGGCGGCGCCGCGATCCAGTGCGCGCTGAAGCGTTTCCAGAAGGACGGCAAGGGCGTGCTGATCTATCTGCGCGACGGCTCGGCCGGCGTGCCGATCAAGAGCGTCGAGGACGGCTCGGACGCAGCTCGCTCGCAGCAATGGCGCGAGGTTGGCCTGGGCGCGCAGATCCTGCGCGATCTCGGCGTCGGCTCGATCGTCAACCTGGCCTCCTCGCCACGCTCCTTCGTCGGCTTGAGCGGCTTCGGCATCGAGATCGCCGGGAGCGAGCCGCTGGAGTGACGGAATCTACCCCCGCATCAGCGCCTGCACATGCGCGGCCGCCGATTTCGCCAACCCCTCGAGATCGTAGCCGCCCTCCAGCACCGAGACCACGCGGCCCTTGGCGTGCCTGTCCGCGAGCGCCATCAGCTTCTGCGTCGCCCAGGCGAAGTCGGGCTCCTTCAGGTTGATGTTGGCGAGCGGATCGCGCCAATGCGCGTCGAAGCCGGCCGAGATCACGATCAGATCGGGCGCGAAGGCTTCGATGCGGGGCAGAAGCGCGCTCCCGAAAGCGTCGCGGAACTCGTCGGAGCCGTCGCCGGCGCGCAAGGGCGCATTGGCGATGGTGCCGTGCCGGCCGCGCTCGGAGGGGGCTCCCGTGCCGGGGTAGAGCGGCATCTCATGGGTCGAGGCGTAGAGCACGGTCTCGTCGTCCCAGAAGATCTCCTGCGTGCCGTTGCCATGGTGAACGTCCCAGTCGATCACCGCGACGCGCTCCACGCCATGAACCTTCTGCGCGTGGCGGGCGGCGATCGCCGCGCTGTTGAAGAAGCAGAAGCCCATGGCTTTCGTGCTCTCGGCATGGTGGCCGGGCGGGCGCATGGCGCTGAAGGCGTTGGCGGCGCGCCCGCTCACCACCTCGTCGACGGCATGGATCGCGCCGCCGACGCCGCGCAGCGCCGCCTCGATGGTGCCGGCCGACATCAGCGTATCGGCATCGACCTGCACGAGGCCGGATTTCGGCGCGGCGGCGACCAGCGAGTCCGCGAAGGCGCGGGGATGGCAGAGCGCGACCTGCTCGAGCGTGCCGAGCGGCGCCTCGATGCGGCAGAGCGCCGCGAATCGCTCGTCCTCCAGCGCCTGTTCGACGGCACGGAGGCGGTCGGCGCGTTCGGGGTGGCCGGGCGGCGTGGCATGGGCGAGGCTCGCCGGGTGGGTGATCAGGAGCGTCGTCACGATGGGCTTGCCTCATTCCTGGTCTAAACGGATGTCCAAACCATGGTCGCGTGGCGCGATTGCCACGGTGACCCGGGTTCTGCGCAAATCAGCCGCCATAAAGCCAGCCGGATTGCGCCATACTGGTTTCGGGCCTAGGAAATCCGTATCGCTTCGCTCCGATGAAATCCTTTGGTCCTGGTTCGCGGACACGAAGCATTAACCCGGGATTCATCATAAAGGGCGCCCCGACCCGGCGCTGGTGAAAACAGATGAAGCAGTCCATCGTCCTCGTGCTGGCCCTTTCGAGCCTGCTCGGCGCCTGCCAGTACAAGGCCGTGAACGCGCCGTCGCTTTCGGAGCGTGATGCCGAATACATCGCGCTGGTGCCGAAGTTCGAGCCTGAGATCACGTATCTGCCTTATGAGATCACCGACCCGACCGGGCAGGCTCCGGGGACGATCCTGATCGATACCCGCGAGAAATATCTCTATTATGTCCTGCCCAACAAGAAAGCGATCCGCTATGGCGTCGCCACCGGCGACGAGGCCTACGGCTGGACCGGCGAAGCCGTGATCCAGCGCAAGGCAGAGTGGCCGCGCTGGACGCCGCCGGCCGAGATGCTCGCGCGCTGGCCTCATCTGAAGCCGTTCGCCCGCGGCATGGAAGGCGGCCCGCAGAATCCGCTCGGCGCACGCGCGCTCTATCTCTACCAGGGCGGCAAGGACACGCTCTATCGCATCCACGGCACCAACGAGCCCGAGACGATCGGTCGCGCGGCCTCCTCGGGCTGCATCCGGATGCGCAATATCGACGTGATAGACCTGTTCAACCGGGCGCCCAAGGGCACGAAGGTCGTGGTGGTCTGAACAACCCCTGACGGCAAGGGCGGTTACGTCTCACCCCAATTCGATCAGAACGATCTCCGGCGGCACGCCGAAGCGGATCGGCGCCTTGCTCGTGCCGAGCCCGCCCGAGACGACGAGGTCGCGTCCGCGCTCGCGGACATGGCCGTAGGCGTAGCGGTTGCCGTAACGCGACGGCACGACCGGCGACCAGCCGAACAGCCTGATCTGCCCGCCATGGGTATGGCCCGACAGGGTCAGCGAAACGCGCCCCGGCATCCGCGCGAAGGCGTCGGGCTCATGCGCCATCATGATGACCGGCGCGCCGTCGTCCGCGATCTGGGCGAGCGTGCCGGGCAGGTCGTCGATGCCCCGCCCGCGGCCGCGCCGCGGCGTCTCGAAGGCGATCTGGTCGCCGAGACCCGCCAGCCAGAGCGGCCCGGCGGCCGTCTCCAGATGCAGCGCCTCGTTTTCCAGCAATCGCAACCCCGCCGCCTGCAGAGCGCGGCCGACCTGCGTCGGACCGCGCCGCGCCGCGAGCGCGGCCTCGTCATGCCACCAGTCGTGATTGCCGAGGATGGCGAAGACGCCGTCGCGCGCTCGCAAGTCGGCGAGCGCGGCGGCCCATTCCGCCATCGGCGGATCGTAGAGTTCCGGCGGGCGGCTGGCGATGAAATCGCCGAGCAGCAGCGTCAGGTCGGGTTCGAGCGCATTGGTCTCCGCGACGATCCGCGCGACGCGGGAGACCGGCATGTGAGGCCCCCCGACATGCAGGTCGGCGATCACCGCGACGCGCAGGCGCCGGCCCGCCGGCCAGTTGCCCGGCGCGATGCGATAGCGCGTGACCTGGTGATGCTGCGGCGCCCATCCGAAGGCGTAGGCGCTGCCGAGACCGAAGCCGGACAAAAAAAGACCGGCGAGAGTCCCAAGGACTCCGCGCCGGTCAAGCATGGAGGGTCTCGAAGAAACTCAGACGATCATCACTCGCCAAAGTCGTCCCGCGGAAGGCCGGGAGTCGCGGTCCGCCGCTCGTCGTCACGCTCCCGCAACGCCTTCGATGCGTATCTTGTTCCCGCGGCCACGGCTCGTAGTCCGATGGGGCGGAAGCGCGGGGTCTGGGCTTCCGTCGCCGGGACATCGGGGGAACTCGCGAAAGGTTGCGTCGGGCGACGCGGGCTGGGATTTATCATGGCTCCTGACTTCATTGGACTGCAAGATGCCGGCGGTTCCTGGCCGCCGACGATCGCATCCTTGCAACCAAAGCCGCCAGTGGCGCGGCGTGAATCGGGAGTCTTCAAGGCAATTCGTGCGCGGATGTTTCCGGCCGCCACAATCGTAAACGCCGCCGACCCTCCCCGTCATCCCGGGCGCGGCGAAGCGGAGCTCCGGGACGACGGTGCTTTTTTCTGGAGCGGTTCGCACCCTGAAGGACGGCTCACGCCGCCAGCAGGCCTTCGGCCCTGGCCCAGTCGAGGGTCTTGTTCAGCGCGCGCTCGTAGCGGGCGAACATCTCCTCGACCTCGGCGTGCCTGATGATCAGCGGCGGGCAGAAGGCGACGCGGTCGCCCATGGCGCGGGTGATCAGGCCCTCGCCCTGCGCGAAGACGACCGACTTCGCGCCGACGCCCTTCTTCACCTCGAACGGGGTCTTGGTCAGCTTGTCCCTGACCAGCTCGATGCCGCCGATCAGGCCCACGCCGCGCGCCTCGCCGACGAGCGGATGCTCGGCCAGCCTGTTGAGGCAGCGCAGGAAGGTCGGGGCGACATCGCGGACATGCTCGACGATCCTGTCGCGCTGGTAGATCTCCAGCGTCTTGACCGCGACGGCGCAACCGACCGGGTGGCCGGCATAGGTGTTGCCGTGGCCGAAGACGCCGATCTTGCGGCTCTGGTCGACCAGCACCTCGTAGACGGCCTCGTTGATCATCACCGCGCTGAGCGGAAAATAAGCCGAGGTGATCGCCTTGGCGCAGGACAGCGTGTCGGCGGCGAGCCCATAGGTCGTGGCGCCGAACATGTTTCCGGTGCGGCCGAAGCCGGTGATGACCTCGTCGGCGATGAAGAGAACGTCGTATTTCGCCAGGACCGCGTTGATCTTCTCGAAATAGCCGTCCGGAGGCGTGATCGCGCCGCCGGCGCCCATCACCGGCTCGGCGATGAAGGCGGCGACGGTATCCGGGCCCTCGCGGAGAATCATCTCCTCCAGCTCGGCCGCCATGCGCGAGGAGAAGTCCTGCTCGGTCTCGCCCGGCTCGGCGAAGCGGTAGTGGTGCGGGCAGGAGGTGTGCAGGATGCCGGGCAGCGGCAGGTCGAAGTCGATATGGTTGTTGGGCAGGCCGGTCAGCGAGGCCGAGGCCACCGTGACGCCGTGATAGCCCTTGAGCCGCGCGATGATCTTCTTCTTCCGCGGCCGGCCGAGCGCGTTGTTCATGTACCAGACCAGCTTGACCTGGGTGTCGTTGGCGTCCGATCCCGACGCGCCGTAGAACACCTTCGAGATCGGCACGGGCGCGATCTCCTTCAGCTTCTCGGCCAGCTCGATCGCCGGATCGTGGCTGCGGCCGGAGAAGATGTGGGTGAAGGGCAGCTTCTTCATCTGCTCGTAGGCGGTCTCGACCAGTTCCTGGTTGGAGTAGCCGAGCGAGGTGCACCAGAGCCCCGCCATCGCCTCGATGTAGTCCTTGCCCGCGCTGTCGTAGACCGTGATGCCCTCGCCGCGCTCCAGCACCAGCGGGCCGGTCTCGCGATGGGTCGCGAGATTGGTATAGGGATGGACCAGGGTCTCGATGTCGCGGACGGCAAGGTTGGACAGCATCGGATGGCTCCCGGTCTTTTATGGATCGCTTATGCGAGCATAGACCCCCTTCCGCGCAAGCGCTGAGCGATTTTCACGCAGATCGCTGCAGAGTCTGGCGCAGGCGAGCCTTATGCCCTGCCGTCATTGCGAGCCAAGCGAAGCGATCCAGCGGCGTGCGCAAACCACTGGATTGCTTCGCCGCGCTCGCAACGACGTGAGAGGGCCGCAAGAGCTTGCCAGAGCCTATTCCCGTCGCCATGGTGCGGCGCGTTCGAGAGGGATGATGATCGACCCCGCCACCATGGTGAACCGGCCGGCCGGCGGCCGCGATTGCGGCACCTGCACGCTGTGCTGCAAGGTCTACGACGTGCCGGCGGTCGAGAGCCCGGCCGGGACCTGGTGCCGGCATTGCCAGCCCGGGCGCGGCTGCGGCATCCACGAGACCCGGCCGCGGCATTGCCGCGCCTTCTTCTGCCTGTGGATGACGCAGGATTTCCTCGGCCCCGACTGGAAGCCGGAGAAGAGCCGCTTCGTGCTGACGATGGACCCGACGACGCGCTGGCTCTTCGCGCAGGTCGATCCGGGCGCGGCCGCCTCATGGCGCAAGGAGCCCTATTACGGCCAGTTCAAGCGCTGGGCGGCGGCGAGCCGCCAGCCGGTGATCGTCTTCGTCAACAAGCTGGCGACGGCGGTGATGCCCGACAGCGACGTGCAACTCGGCCCGGTCGCGGCTGACGAGCGGCTGGTGCTGAAGCAGGGCGCAAGCGGGCGCGCGACGATCGAGAAGATCAAGGTCGCGGCTTAACCTGCAACCATCGGCGGGGCGCGGTAGCCGCAGCCGGCCTGTTCCAGCATTCCGCCGACCGCGATCGCCATGCGGTCCTCGCCGGCGGGCGCGACGATCTGAACGCCGAGCGGCAGGCCGGTCTGCGACAGCCCGACCGGAGCCGAGAGAGCCGGCAGGTCGGCCCCCGTCGCGAGCGAGGCCCAGAGCAGAAAGTCGAGATAGGGCCGCTCCGCGCCGTTCACCCTGAGCCGCCGGGCGTGGATGTCCGGGCCATGGTCGTGCGGGATCGCGGCGACGGGCGCGGGCGGGCAAAGCAGCACGTCGAAGCTCTGGAAGAAGCGGGCCCATTGCCGCTTCAGCGTCAGCCGGCGCTGGCCGATCTCCTGGTAGAGGCTCGGCGTCATGCCGGCGCCGCGCGCCTGCAGAGCCTGATGCGAGAGATCGCCGCGCGCGTATTTCGCGCCCTGAGCCTGGATGCGGGCGCGCACCTTCGGCGGCAGGCCATAGGCGACGACGGCGTGGTTGAGCAGCGCATAGACCTCGAAGGCCTCGGAAAAGCGCAGGCTCGGACGCGCCGTCACGTCGACGATCGCGCCTGCCGCCGCGAGTCTGCGCCCGGCCTCGCGCACGCCCTCCGCCACCTCGGCATCGACGGGAGCGAAGGCGTCGTCCGCCCAGAGCGCGATCCGCAGACCGCGCGCATCCGTGCGGCGCGGCGGCGGCAGGGCCGCGCCGGCGAGACTCGGGTCGCGCGGGCCGGCGAGCACGGGAAGGATCAGGTCGAGATCGGCCGCATTGCGCGCGATCGGACCCGCGACCAGCAGGTCGGCGTTGCGCGGCGTGCGGCGCTCGGGCGGCGGCGGGATCACGCCCCAGCTCGAGACCAGCCCCCAGCCCGTCTTCAGGCCGAAGACGCCGCAGGCATGGGCCGGCCAGCGGATCGAGCCGCCGAGATCGGAGCCGAGATCGAAGGCGGCCATCCCGGTCGCGACCGCGACGCAGGCCCCGCCAGAGGAGCCGCCCGGCGAATGGGCGACGTCCCACGGATTGCTGGTCACGCCATGGGCCGGGTTGTAGCTCTGGAAATCGCCGGAGAAGACCGGGACGTTGGTCTTGCCGAGGATGACGACGCCCGCCGCCCTGAGCCGCGCCACGGCGGCGGCGTCCTGCTCGGGCAGGCGCTCGCGATAGGCCGGCAGACCGCCCGAGGACGGGAGGCCGGCGACGTCGAAGGCATCCTTGATCGTGACAGGCAGGCCTTCCAGCGCACGCGCCGCCCCGTTTGCCAGCCGCTCGTCGGACGCCTTCGCCATGACCCGCGCCGCGTCGCGGTCCTGCGCGACGACGGCGTTCAGCGCAGGGTTCAGCGCGTCGATGCGAGCGAGGCTCGCCTCCAGCAGTTCGCTTGCGCCGAAGCGCCGGGACTGCAGGCCTTCGCGCAGTTGCGTCGCAGACGCGGTGAGGTCGATCGGCTCGGCCATCAGGCGGTTTCCTGCCGCGGCGTCCGCGCCGGCGTTCCGCCGCGCCGGTCGAGCGCGCGCAGAAAACCCTCGCCGTCGCTCACGCCGAGCTCATAGGCGAAGCGCATGCCCTCCCAGTCGCGGATGCTGAACTGGGTCACGGGGATCGTCCGCGAGGGCCGGGCATAGGTTCGGTTCGGGACCGCCGGCACCTCCGCGAAAGGCCGCGTCAGCAGCACCAGCGTCGGCAGCCCTTGCGCCTCCATCTCCGCCAGCGCCCAGGCCGGGGCGCTGTCGACGAGGCCGCCGTCGAGCGCGGCGCGTTCGCCGATCAGTCCGGCCGGCATGAAGGGCGGCACGGCGGCGCTCGCCATCAGCGCGGCGACGAGGTCGTCGGTCGTGGCGCAGTCGGCGACGCGCACCAGCTCCGGAGCGAATCCGAGCCTGCGTCCGGCCGTCGGATGGACCGGGCGCAGCAGGCGCTTCTCGATCTGGTAGGCGGCGATGCCGAGCGCGGCGGCGAGCGACAACGGCCAGAAGCGCGGCGGCCGCGAGACCGCGATCAGGAAATCGCTTTTCGCCTTCAACTCGGCGAGGCGCGCGGCTGTAAACATCTCGCCGAGCAGTTGGCGATACATGGCGCCGACCGGGAAGAGACGGCCGCCGCCGCGAAAGCCGGCCCAGTCGATGTCCGAGCGCAACCCCTTGCAAGCGTCCCAGACCTGCTCGCGCACGCTCGGGCCGAGGCCGAGCGCGGTATAGAGCATGGCGAAGGCGCCGGCGCTGGCCCCGACCGATCGCCGCGGCGCAAGGCCGATGCGGGGCGCGACGGTCTCGTGAAAGCCGCCTTGCCAGTAGCAGCGGTTGCCGCCGCCGGCGAAAGCGAGCCCGGCGAACATCGCCAGCTCAGCCGGCCTCGGCCGCGCGGGTGGTCTCGCGCCAGGCGACGACCAGCCGGTCGAGCTCGGCCAGATCCTCGCCCGGCAGCTTGCCCAGCGTCTCGGCGACGAAATCGCGCTGCGTCCTGATGCCGGCCTCGGCGAGGCGGCGGCCCTCCGGCGTCAGATGCATCGCATAGGAGCGCCGGTCGCCGGCGATGGCGCGGCGTTCGACAAGGCCCGCCTGGACCAGCCGGTCGACGAGACCGGAGACATTGCCCTTGGTGACGTAGAGCCGCTCGGCGAGTTCGCTCTGGCTGATGCCCTCGCGCTCGGTCAGCGTCGAGAGCAGGTCGAATTGCGGGATCGACAGGCCGAGCTCCCGGATGCGCAGGGTCATCTGCGCCAGCAGCCTCGCGTGAAGGCGCATGAAGCGGAACCAAACGCGGTCCGGTTCGACCGGCTCGGGGCGTTTCTTCTGACTCTCGATATCCAAGAGATTGCCTTCTGAAACAGGGGTGGCGAGAGTCTCAATTGATGAACAAGTCAGGTTGTTCGGGAGACGAGAGCGCTTTTTTGGCATCGTCATTGACGATCGCATCACGGATGCCACGCATAAGAACATAAGGCTGCATGGCCGGGTGGCGAAACCGGAAGCGATAAGACCGCTCTTCGCCGATCCTTTGCAGAATATTCCCGCGCCGATCTTCCGTGAATTCCTTCAAATGGCTCTGAAAATTGGCGATTTGCATCGGGCGCCCGATGATTCCCGAGAGCGGCTCCCTGACAGAAACAGGGGCAAAATAGCCGTTCTCATCGGTTTTCGCCAAAGCGCAGGCGGTTAGGACTTGGCGGAAAAGGTTTCCGGGCTGATTGCTACGGGTCGCCAAGCCGTAGGAGTCCTTGAATGTCTGATCGGAGCCGGCGAGCAAATTCTCGATCGCGGCATCCGCGTCCGCTTCATCGATGGCAAGGCGGCGGGCCTTGATCGCCTCGAAAGCTGCCTGCTTTCCCAACCCGTGGACGAACTGCGGCAATCCTTTCGACAAGTTGATGATCTTCCATTTAGCATCGCCGGTGATCGTCATGCCGAGTTGCTGTATGCGTTTTTCGATCACCTCACGCAGTTCGGCATTGTCCATCCGTGGCATAAGAATTTCTTCCGTGCAGCGTTCGATCGATTCATGGCTGGAAATGAGTTGCTGAACGTTGTCGGCGACGCCAACAATCACTAGAGTCGAAATGCTGCCGGAATCTGACAGGGCCTTGATCGTATTGGCGATCAAAATCGCAGTTTCCGCGTCGGCGATTTCATTGAATTCGTCGATGACAAATATCGGAATATCGTTTTCATTGAAAACAGATATTTCGCGAACAAAATCATCAGGCCCGATCGCATCGGGATAAAGCTGCGCTACGTCATAAACCGTTTGCCCATCACCCAAGTCTGCGGAAAAGCGGATCTCTTTGAATATCTTCCGGGCGAGCGATTGGAAGGTATCAGTTGGAAAACATTGGATCCGGCAGAATCGAATGCGATTTAGATCCGTCGGAATCAGATATCTTATGATCTGTGCGATCGATGTTTTTCCGACGCCACGTTCGCCGTAGAGAATGACGTGACGTCCGCGCTCGCCGACGGCATCGACGATGCGCATCATTTGATCCTGCCGACCGGCGAAAAGCTCGGCTACATTGATCGGGGTCGAGGGCGTAAAAAGCTGGTTGGCCTCGAAGCGCTTCGCGGTCCAATCGGCCAAGCTCATTTTACGCGCCGAAGAGGCCATCTAATCCACCAAGTTGACCGCCGAAAGGTCCAACTGTGGGTATCAAAGCCTCATGTAAGTGGCAACTGCTAAATCCGGGTTGGAGCGCAATTGACTGGCGGAAGCCTGGACAGGCTGCAAACATGCAGCAAGAAAAACAGGACTTGCATTATGGAGAGACGCCCATGCTCGGCTTGATGCAGGACTGGCCCCTGCTGCTGCACCGGATCATCGACCACGCCGCGATCCAGCATGGCGGGCGCGAGGTCGTCAGCCGGGCGGTCGAGGACGGCACGCTCAGGCGCACGACCTATGCACGGATCAGGCAGCGCGCGCTCAGGGTCGCGCGCCGGCTTTCCGAGGCGGGCGTCAAGCAGGGCGACCGGATCGCGACGCTGGCCTGGAACAGCGAGCGCCATCTCGAACTCTGGTACGGCATCACCGGCGTCGGCGCGATCACCCATACGGTCAATCCGCGCCTGTTCCCGGACCAGATCGCCTGGATCATGAACCATGCCGAGGACAGGCTGCTCTTCCTCGACCTGACCTTCGTCAAGCTCGCCGAGCAATTGCAGGACAAGCTGCCCTCGGTCGAGCGCCATGTCCTCCTGACCGACGCCTGCCATATGCCCGACACAACGCTGAAGGGCGCGGTCGCCTATGAGGACTGGATCGCCGGGGCGGACGAGGATTTCGCCTGGGCGGCGCTCGACGAGAACACCGCCGCCGGGCTGTGCTACACCTCGGGCACGACCGGCGGCCCCAAGGGCGTGCTCTATTCGCACCGCTCCAACGTGCTGCATGCGCTGGCCTGCGCCGCGCCGGACTATCTCGCTCTGTCCTCGCGCGACACGGTGCTGCCGGTGGTGCCGCTGTTTCATGCCAACAGCTGGTCGCTGGCCTATTCCGCGCCGATGACGGGGGCGAAGCTCGTGCTGCCCGGCGCCAAGCTCGACGGGCCGTCGCTGCTGGAGCTGCTGGAGGGCGAGGGCGTCACCATGACCGCCGCCGTGCCGACCGTCTGGCTCGGCCTGCTGCAGCAGCTGGAGGCGACGGGGCAGGGGCTCTCGACGCTGAAGCGCGTCATGATCGGCGGCTCGGCCTGCCCGCGCGCCATGACCGAGGCCTTCGAGCGCACATACGGCGTCACCGTCTCCCATGCCTGGGGCATGACCGAGATGAGCCCGGTCGGCTCGTTCTGCTCGGTCAAGCCGCCCTATGCCGATCTCGACGGCGACGCCCTGCTCGACCTCAAGACGAAGCAGGGCCACCCGCCCTTCACCGTCGAGTTCCGCCTGACCGACGACGCCGGCGAGGACCTGCCCTGGGACGGCGCGACCTTCGGCCGGCTCAAGGTGCGCGGCCCCGCCGTCTCGAAAGCCTATTTCCGGCGCGAGGACGAGAATATCCTCTACGAGCATGGCTTCTTCGACACCGGCGATGTCGGCACGATCGACGCGCACGGCTATTTCCAGGTCACCGACCGCTCCAAGGACGTGATCAAGTCGGGCGGGGAGTGGATCTCCTCGATCGACCTGGAGAACCTCGCCGTCGGCCATCCGGATGTCGCGGAGGCGGCGGTGATCGGCGTCGTCCATCCGAAATGGGACGAGCGGCCGCTGCTGGTGATCGTGCCTAAGCCTGGACGTGCGCCCGACAAGGCGGCGATGCTCGCCTTCATGGAGGGCAGGATCGCGAAATGGTGGCTGCCCGACGACGTCGTGCTGGTCGACGCCATCCCGCACACCGCGACAGGCAAGATCCAGAAGACGACGCTGCGGGAGCAATTCCGGGATTATCGCTTTCCGGGGGTGTGAGGGGACGCTCAGGCCTTCCTTCCGACGCCCTTGCCTTCGCCCCCTCCACGCGTCACCAAAGGCCATGCATCGCCGTCTCGTCTTCGAGGAGCCTGTCTCGAGCGCCGCCTCGTGGAGCCGGCGGCTGGCCTGGTTCTCGCTCGCGGTGCTCGGCGTCGCGTTGTTGGCCTTCCGCATGGGCGAGCCGAGCGAGCAGGGGCTGGCGCCGATCGTCGGGGCCTATGGCTTCGTCCTCGTCGCGCTGCTGCTTTCGGTCGCGGCGTTCTTGCGGATCTGGCAATCGGGGCATCGGGGGGTCGGCATGGCGGCGCAGGCATTTCTCCTCTCGCTCGTGCTGCTGGCGCCCGCGGCCTACGCCGTCTTCAAGTTCGTCACGCTGCCGCGCCTCAACGACGTCTCGACCGATATCGACGATCCGCCGGCCTTCAGCCGCTCTCGGGTCGCGCTCGACGCGCGCAAGGGCCGCGTGCCGCCGGACGTAGCCGCCGAGCGGCGGCGGGCGCAGCGCCAGGCCTATCCGAAGGTGGCGCCGATCGTGCTCGAGCTGCCGGCCGAGATCGCCTTCGAGATCGCCCGCAAGGCCGCGGTCAACCGGGGCTGGCAGGTGCTGGAATCGGCCAGGCCCGGCGGACGCAGCGGGGCCGGCCGGATCGAGGCCGTGGCGCGCACGCGGATCCTGCGCTTCTCCGACGACATCACCATCCGGGTGCGGCCGCGCGCCGACGGCAGCCGCATCGACATCCGCTCGGCCTCGCGCATCGGCAGCCATGATTTCGGCGCCAACGCCGCCCGGATCGCCGCCTTCGCCAACGAGGTCGACCTGCTGGTCGAGGCGCGCTGAACTCAGATCCTGCGATAGCGGCTCGCGAGCTGCGGCAGCGGGTCGTCGCAGGCGACGACGCCGCGCAGGACGAGGTCCTCGAGCTGCGCCAGAACCGAGAGCGAGGCCGCGCCGTGCAGCGTCGCGGGAAGGCCCTGATAGATCGGCGGAACCATCTCGGGAATCGTTTCGTCGCCGGCCGCGAGACGGCTCAGGATCGCGGCCTCGCGCTGGCGGCGGTGCTGCGCCAGCCCGCGCAGGAAGCGCTGCGGCTCCTCGACCGGGCCGCCATGGCCGGGCCAATAACGCGCATGCTCCATGCCGCGCAGGCGCTCGATCGAGGCCATGTAGTCGGCCATCGAGCCGTCCGGCGGGGCGATCACCGAGGTCGACCAGGCCATGACGTGGTCGCCCGAGAACAGGCTCTGCTCCTCGGCCAGGGTGAAGGCGAGGTGGTTGGCGGTGTGGCCGGGCGTCGCCACCGCCTGCAGGGTCCAGCCGCGCCCGGCGATGGTGTCGCCATGCTGCATTTCGAGATCGGGCGCGTAGTCCTTGTCGGCGGCGGCGTCGAGCGGGTTGAGCTCGCCGAGCGCGAGCTCGCGTGCCGGCCGGTGCGGGCCGCAGCCGGAGAGGCGCGCGCCGGTCGCGGCCTTGAGCGCGGCGGCGGCCGGCGAATGGTCGCGATGGGTGTGGGTCACGACGATGTCGCTGACCGTCTCCTCGCCGAGCGCGGCCAGCAGCCGGGTGATGTGGCCGAGGTCGTCGGGGCCGGGATCGACGACCGCGACGCGACCGCGCCCGACGATGTAGGTGCAGGTGCCGGTGAAGGTCATCGGCCCGGCATTGCCGGCGATCAGCCGCCGGACCAGCGGAGAGAGCTCGGCCACCTCGCATGCGGGGGCGGCGGTCCGGTCGAACTCGATCTCGTCGCTCATCATCGTCCGATCGTCAGGCTAAAGGCGCATGGTTCGCGCCTCCCGTCCGCGCACCGGGACGGCGGCTTGTGGGTCGTTGCGGCATTTCCTATAGACGGAATGCGACGGCCGCAAAGCGCGGCCCCGATCAACAGGACGACAGACCCATGGCCGAGAGCTTTCCCCTGCACGCCCCGACGCTCGTTCATGCGGCGCTTCCGGCAGCCTCCGGCGCGCGCGCCACGCTGGTCCGCACCATCGCGCTCGCGGTCGCCGGCAGCCTGCTCATGGTGCTGGCCGCCAAGATCAAGGTGCCGTTCTGGCCGGTGCCGATGACGCTGCAGACGCTGGCCGTGCTCTCGATCGGCGCGGCCTATGGCTCGCGCCTCGGCGCGGCGACGGTCATGCTCTACATCGCCTACGGCCTCGCCGGCCTGCCGGTCTTCACCAACACCCCGCCCGTCGCGCCCGGCCTCGCCTATCTGATGGGCCCGACCGGCGGCTTCCTGATCGGCTTCGTGGCGATGGCCGCGATCGCCGGCTGGGCGGCGCGGCGCGGCGCGTCCTGGCCGCGTCTGGCCGGCGGACTCGTGCTGGCCGAGATCGTGATGATGACGGCGGGCTTCCTCTGGCTCGCGCTCGGCGCGCAGATGGCGAGCGGCGCCACCGGCCTCGGCCTCGACAAGGCCTTCCTCTTCGGCGTGCAGCCCTTCCTGATCGGCGATGCGCTCAAGGTGGCGCTGGCGGCCTGCCTCGTCGGCGCGGGCTGGTCGGCGATCGCCAGGCGCGGCTGATCGTCCGCCCCGACGCGAATCGAAAAAGGCCGGGGCTCCCGCCCCGGCCTTTTTCGTTGCGGCTCGTCCGGCCGTGCTCAGCCGGCCGGTCTGGTGTCGCCGCAGGCCCTGGCCGGGGTGGTCGAGAAGAACTTCACCGGGTCGCCGCATTTGTCGCAGCCCGCGAGCGCGACCGAGACGGCGAACAGGCCGAGGACAATCATAAGGCGTTTCATGGTCGGCGGCGCTCCTGATCGAGGCACGCTCTTACACGAGCGGACGGGCGGCTGCCAGCCGGCATGGGGCGCGGGATGCAAGCGCATATGCGAGGCGAAAGGCGGTCGGGAACGGCCTTGTCTTGGGATCACTGGTCGGAGTGGCAGGATTTGAACCTGCGACCCCTACGTCCCGAACGTAGTGCGCTACCAGACTGCGCTACACTCCGATCATGTGATGGCGGGCTTATAGCCAGCGCCGCCTTGCGATGCAACAGCCCGGGCGGGACGGCCGGGCGATTTCTCGCCAGGGTCTTGCCGCGCGGTTGCGCAAGCCCGCGCCGCATTCTAGAAGGCGCGCTCCGGTGGGGCGTCGCCAAGTGGTAAGGCAGCGGTTTTTGGTACCGCCATTCGGAGGTTCGAATCCTCCCGCCCCAGCCAGTGCTTCATGAGCGGGATGTCATGACGACAGGCGGCCAGATCGCGCGCGGCGGCAAGGCGATCTATGGCGCGCCGCTCGGCATCCTGATGCTGGAGGCGCGGTTTCCGCGCATTCCGGGCGACATGGGCAATGCGACGACCTGGCCGTTCCCGGTGCTCTACCGCGTCGTCTCGGGCGCGAGCCCCGACCGCGTCGTGATGAAGGGCGCGCAGGGCCTGCTGCCGGATTTCATTGCAGCCGGGCAGGAGCTGATCAGGCTCGGAGCCGAGGCGATCACCACCAATTGCGGGTTTCTCGCGCTGTTCCAGCAGGAGCTTTCGGCGGCGCTCGGCGTGCCGGTGGCGACCTCCGCTTTGATGCAGGCGCCGTGGGTGCAGGCGACGCTGCCGCAGGCCAAACGCGTCGGCATCGTCACTGTCTCGGCCGGCAGTCTGACGCCGGCGCATCTGGCTGGCGCGGGCGTGCCGCTCGATACGCCGGTCGCCGGCACCGAGCATGGCCGCGAGTTCTTCCGCGTTCTGATCAGGGCCGAGAAGGACGACATGGATGTCGGCCTCGCCCGGCAGGACGTGGTCGACGCCGCGCTCGCGTTGGTGGCGAAGCATCCCGATGTCGGGGCGATCGTGCTCGAATGCACCAACATGCCGCCCTACGCGGCGGCGGTGCGGGAGGAGACCGGGCTGCCGACCTATGACATCTATTCGATGATCTCCTGGTTCCATGCCGGCCTGAGGCCGCGCCGCTTCGCCTGAGCGGCGCGACGATTGCATGGCGGGCTTCCTTTGAACTTGGCTGGCGCGGCCGCATGGCCCGCGCCGATTTCGGGACGACTTATGGCTTACGACCTGATCATCGCGGGCGGCACGATCGCGACCGCGTCGGATACGTTTTCCTGCGACATCGGCATCCGTGACGGTGTGATCGTCGCGCTAGGCCACGATCTCGGGCAGGCGGCGGAGACGATCGACGCCAGCGGAAAACTCGTGCTGCCGGGCGGCATCGACAGCCATGTCCACATCGCCCAGCCGAGCGGCGAGGGAATCGTCATGGCCGACGACTTCGCCTCGGGCACGCTCTCGGCCGCGTTCGGCGGCAACACCACGGTAATGCCGTTCTGTTTGCAGGAGAAGGGCGCGAGCCTGCGCGAGACGGTGAAGGCCTATCACGGCCTGGCGGAAGGCCAGTGCCATGTCGACGTCGCCTTCCACCTCGTCATCTCCGACCCGACCGAGCAGGTGCTGGGTCAGGATCTGCCGGCGCTGATCGAAGACGGCTACACCTCCTTCAAGGTCTTCATGACCTATGAGGGGCTGGCGCTGAACGACCGGCAGATGCTCGAGGTGATGTCGGTCGCGCGCGAGACCGGCGCGCTCGTCATGGTCCATGCCGAGAACTACGACGCGATCCGCTTCCTGACCGACCGGCTCGAGCGCGGCGGCCAGATCGCGCCGAAATTCCACGGCGCCTCCCGGCCGATCCCGGTCGAGCGCGAGGCGACGCACCGGGCGATCTCGCTGGCCGAACTCGTCGACGTGCCGGTGATGATCGTTCATGTCTCGAACCGCGAGGCGATGGAGGAGATCGCGCGCGCCCGCTCGCGCGGCCTCAAGGTCTATGGCGAGACCTGCCCGCAATATCTGGTGCTGACCGAGACGGACATGGACGGGCTCAACATGGAGGGCGCGAAATATGTCTGCTCGCCGCCGCCGCGCGACACCGCCAGCCAGGCCGCGTGCTGGGAGGGGCTCGAACGCGGTGTCTTCAGCCTGTTCTCCTCCGACCATTGCCCGTTCCGCTACGACGATCCGGCCGGCAAGCTGACGCCGAAGGGACGCACCTCGTTCCGCTGGGTGCCGAACGGCATCCCCGGCGTCGAGACGCGGCTGCCGATCCTGTTCTCGGAGGGAGTCGGCAAGGGCAGGATCTCGCTGAACCAGTTCGTGGCGCTGTCCTCGACCAACCACGCCAGGACCTACGGGCTGACGAAGAAAGGCTCGATCGCGATCGGCATGGACGCCGACATCGCGATCTGGGACCCGGAGCGCGAGGTGACGATCAGCCAGTCGCTGCTGCATCACGGCGCCGACTACACACCCTATGAGGGGATCGCGGTGAAGGGCTGGCCGGTGACGACGATCCTGCGCGGCCAGGTCGTGGTGCGCGACGGCGAGCTGGCGGGCGCGCCGAAGCACGGCCTCCACATCGCCCGCGAGCGCTCGGCGCTGGCCGTGCCGGCGGGGCGCGGGGTCTGAGCGAGGCGCGGCGGTTTCCCTCCAATGCGCGGCTGGGCTACCAATCGCTGCGCGGCGCCCGGCCGCCCGAGCGGAAACCCCGACGCCTCATGCCGACATCGCCATCCTCTCCCCGTCTGTCCTGGCGGGACGCCTTCGAGACGCCGACCAACTCGCAGATCGAGCAGGAGCGCTGGGTGCTGGCGATGTGCGTCGGGCGGCGCGGCGGGCGTTTCGCCGAGATCGGCGCCTTCGACGGCGTGCTGCACTCCAACACCTGCTTCCTCGAGCGCGACCATGGCTGGAGCGGCGTGCTGGTCGAGCCCAATCCGCTGCTGTTCGCCAGACTGAAGGCGAGCCGCAAGGCGACCTGCCTGGAGAAGGCGGTCCATCGCGAGGGCGGGCAGTTGCTCTCCTTCGTCGCCTCGCAGGAGATCGGCGCGCTGGCCGAATATGCCGAGGCCGACGGTTACGCCGAGCACCGCCGGCGGGCGATCAGCGAGAACGGGCTGATCACGGTCTCGACGATAACGTTTAACGAAATGGACGCAGCCGACGGGCGGGGCGGTTCGGGCTTCGACTACGTCTCGCTCGACACGGAGGGCTCGGAACTCGACATCCTGCGCACGATCGATCTCGCCCGCCACGCCATCGCGCTCTTCACCATCGAGCACAACTTCGTCGAGCCGCGCCGCGAGCAGATGCGCACGCTGCTGGCGGAGGCAGGTTACAAGCGGCTCAATGTCGGCTTCGACGACTGGTACTGGCACGAGGGGCATCTCAAGGCCCGCAACGGCGACGCGCTGCCCGAGATCGCGGCGATCAACGCCCTTGTGAAAAGCGTCTACGCGGATTGAGCCCGGTCGCGTTGACAAGGCCGATCACGGCCGGTCTGCTCGCGCGATGACCGCTGACGACGACAAGAACGCCTCTCAGCGCGGCCTGCGCCGCAATCTCGCCAGCTATGGCGACCCCGGCTTCTCGCTGTTCCTGCGCAAGGCCTTCATCAAGGCGGCGGGCTTCTCCGACGATGCGCTCGACCGCCCGATCATCGGCCTGACCAACACCTTCAGCGACTTCAACCCCTGCCATGGCAACGTCCCGCGCCTGATCGAGGCGGCCAAGCGCGGGGTCATGCTGGCCGGCGGGCTGCCGATGGAGTTCCCGACGGTCTCGATCCACGAGTCGTTCTCGAACCCGACCTCGATGTTCCTGCGCAACCTGATGGCGATCGACACCGAGGAGATGATCCGGGCCCAGCCGATTGACGCGGTCGTGCTGATCGGCGGCTGCGACAAGACCGTGCCGGCGCAGCTCATGGGCGCGGTCTCCGCCGACGCGCCGGCGATCCAGCTCATCACCGGGCCGATGCTGATCGGCCATCACAAGGGCGAGGCGCTCGGCGCCTGCACCGACTGCCGCAGGCTCTGGGGCGAGCATCGCGCCGGCCGGATCGACGAGGCCGAGATCGAGGTGCTGAGCGGGCGGCTCGCGCCGACGCAGGGCACCTGCATGGTGATGGGCACGGCGAGCACGATGGGGTGCCTCGTCGAGGCGCTCGGCATCGCGCTGCCGGGCTCGGGCACGATCCCGGCGACCCATGCCGACCGCATCCGCGCCGCCGAGGCGAGCGGCAGGCGGGCGGTGGCGCTGGCCAAGGGCGGCCCGAGGCCGAGCGAGCTTCTGACCAGGGCCGCCTTCCGCAATGCGATGGTGGTGCTGCAGGCGATCGGCGGCTCGACCAACGGACTGGTGCATCTCTCGGCGATCGCGCGCCGGGCCGGCATGGCGATCGACCTGGATGAGTTCGACGCGATCGGCCGCGAGGTGCCGGTGCTGATCGACCTGAAGCCCTCCGGCGACCATTACATGGAGCATTTCCACTGGGCCGGCGGCATGCCGAAGCTCATGAGGGAACTGCGCGGCCATCTCGATCTCGAGGCGATGACGATCTCCGGTCTGACCATCGGCGAGATCGCGGAGGCCGCCGAGGAGGCGCCGGGCCAGACGATCATCCGGAGCGCATCCGCCCCGCTGAAGCAGACCGGCGGCATGGCGGTGCTGCGCGGCAACCTCGCGCCCGGCGGCGCGGTGATCAAGCATTCGGCCGCCTCGCCGGCGCTGCTGACCCATGCCGGCCGGGCCGTGGTGTTCGATTCGGTCGAGGACATGGTGCGGCGGATGGACGATCCGACGCTCGACGTCAGCGCCGACGACGTGCTGGTGCTGCGCAATGCCGGCCCGAAGGGCGCGCCGGGCATGCCCGAGGCCGGCTACCTGCCGATCCCGAAGAAGCTGGCGCGGGCCGGCGTCAAGGACATGGTCCGGATCTCGGACGCGCGCATGAGCGGCACGGCCTTCGGCACGATCGTCTTGCACATCACGCCGGAATCGGCGGTCGGCGGGCCGCTCGGGCTGGTGCGCGACGGCGACCGGATCAGCCTCGACGTGCCGGCGCGGCGGATCGAGCTTCTGGTCGAGGAGGCCGAGCTCGAACGCCGCAAGGCCGAGTGGCGGGCGCCGGCCCATCTCATCGAGGCCTCGCGCGGCTATCGCGGGCTTTACCTGACCACCGTGCTGCAGGCCGACGAAGGCTGCGATTTCGATTTCTGCTGACGCCCATCCGGCGCGGCCGGATCAACCGGAGGAGACGCCCATGCCGAGACGCCACGCCCTGACCGGCGCGCTCGCCGCGCTGTCGCTCGCCCCCGCCGCGCCCCCTCACGCAGGGATGAAGCCGCGGGGCGTGACGCACAAGCCCGGCACGCCGGCCGACGCGGCCGCGCTGATCGACAGCGAGACGAAGAACTGGAGCGAGCTGATCAGGGCGACGGGGCTGGAGCCCGAATGAGGCGGCGATGACGACGGACATCACGCGCGTCGCCATCGTCGGCGCGGGCCTGATCGGCGCGAGCTGGGCCGCGCTCGTCATGGCGCATGGCCTGAACGTCGCGGCCTACGATCCCGAGCCGGGGGCGGAGCCGAAGTTCCGCGACTATGTTTCCAGAGCCCGGGCGCAACTCGACCAGCTCGGCCTCGACACGACGGGCCAGTTCGATGTCACGACGAGTCTCACCGAGGCTCTGGCGGGCGCGCAGTTCGTGCAGGAGAACGGCCCCGAGAACGAGGCCGTGAAGCGGGCCCTGCTGCGCGAGATCGATGCGCTGGCCGCGCCCGACGCGATCATCGCCAGCAGCACCTCGGCGATGCTGCGCAGCGCGATCGTCGCCGATTGCGCGACGCCGGCCCGCATCATCGTCGCCCATCCCTTCAACCCGCCCCATCTCGTGCCGCTGGTCGAGATCGTGGGAGCGGATGCCGATGTCGTGGCGCGCGCCCGCGCCTTCTATCGCAGCCTCGGCCGGCGGCCGGTGGTGCTGGCGCGCGAGATGCCCGGCCATATCGCCAACCGGCTCGCCTCGGCGCTCTATCGCGAGGCGGTCCATCTGGTCGAACAGGGCGTCGCCAGCGTCGCCGAGATCGACGCCGCGCTCTGCAACGGTCCGGGTCTGCGCTGGGCGTTGATGGGGCCGCACATGACCTATCATCTCGGCGGCGGGGAGGGCGGCATCGCCGGCTATCTCGCCCATCTCGGGGCGAGCCAGGAGCGGCGCTGGGCCTCGCTCGGCCAGCCCGCGCTCGACGAGCGGGTCAAGCACCGGATCGTCGCGGGCGTGGCCGAGGAGGCGGGAGGCCTGACGATCGCCCAATTGGAGGCGCGCCGCGACGAGGGCCTGCTCGCCCTGCTGAAGGCGCGCAAGCCGGTCGTCGAGTAGCCTGCGCGCTTACAATTCCGCCGAGAAAGAGATGTTGGCGAAGCGCACGCTGACGCGTCCGGTCGTGGCCGCCGCCATCGTCGCATAGGCGACCTGGGCCGAGATGGCGAAAATGCCGCGCGCGGCGCCGCCGATCGCATTGCCTTCCTCGGTGATGGCGAAGGCCACCGTCGGCGTCGTCCGCATCCGGGCAGGCAAGGTCAGATAGATGCTGGAAGAGCAGTTGGCCGCCTGATAGGCGTCGCAGAAAATGCCGGCCTCGGGCGCCCAGTAATAGCGCTGGCACAGCCGCGTCTGATCCGACAGCGACTGTGGCTCCCACGGGCTCGCGGAGGTTCCCGATTCGAGCTTGACCCGGCGGAAACCGACCGCGCCCGACGCCGGCGCCAGCCGGACGGCGAGCGTCCCGGCGTCGCCGGCCGCCGGCGTCAGGGTGACGGAGCGGCGGCCGCTGCCCGGCGTGATCGTGCCGCTCACGCTGCCGATGCCGACCGCCAGATTGCCTCCCGTCAGGTTCTCGACCGAAAGCGTCAGCGGCGTCGAGGCGAAGGACGAGACGCCCCACAGCGCCGGTTCGACCGGCTGGACGATGGCGCCGGAGGTCAGGGTCAGGTCGAAGCCGCTGCGCGACAGGTTCGCGCCGCCGGTATCGGCCTTCCAGCGGTCGAAGCCGTAGAGGCCGGCCGCGAGCGCGCCCCCGGCGAAGGCGCGCTGGTTGACCTGCATGTCGCCGTTGATCAGCAGGTTCTGCCGGCCCGCCTCGCGGGCCCAGGGCGAGGCCGGCAGTGCGACGAGGCCGGTCGCGCGGTCGATCGTCAGCGCTTCGGTCCAGGCCGTGCCATCCGGGCTGACCTTCACGTGGAGATTGTCGTCGCCGGCCAGCCCGATCTCGGCGCGTCCGGAGAAGCCGTCCTGCAGGACGAGGCTCGCGGTGTTGGCGGCGGCGGCCTTGTTCAGCGCCAGGCGATGGTCGCCGCCGGCATGGCTGAGCAGCGTCGCGGCCGAGGACACGGCCAGCCGGTTGGTCGTGCTGGCGGCCATGTTGACGCCCCAGAGGCTCGCGCCGATGGCGCTGCTCGGCTGCGAGCGCCGCCATTGCGCGCCGGTCCAGACATGATGCTCGGCTTCGTCCTCGATCCAGGCCTGCCAGCCGGCGCGCGGGGCGAGGAAGGTCCAGCCGCCATCCTCGAAGATGGCGAGCTGGTCCGTGCGGCCGGCGAAGACGCCCGTGCCGCCGGCCGGAACGACATAGGCCGCAAGCGCGCCGGGCGAGGATGGCGGCGTCGTCTGGCCGCGGCTCTGGACCGCGAGATGGACGAGCGCGTCGAGACGGGTCAGCGCGTCGTTATGGGTGACGTGCTTCTGCGCCTGGCCGGCGGCGAGCAGGGGCAGGGTCAGCCTTGGCGTGTCGGTCATGGGGCCTCGCGGGTTGGGCACGCGGGGTGCGCGCCGTCTGCGAGGCATTATCGGTCAGGGTGCGGGGGGCGGGGATCTACCCGCCGGCCTTCCCCATGGGCATTGCCGGATCAGTGGATCTCCGGCTCGTGGATCTTCGCCGTGCCTTCGAGATAGTCGAAGTCGCAGCCCTTGTCGGCCTGGCGGATATGGGCCGCCGACATCTTGCCCCAGCCGCGCGGATAGTCGCGGTCGGGCGGCGTCCACGTCTTGAGACGCTCGGTGATCTCGGCGTCGCTGAGATCGGCCGAGATGCTGCGCGCCTCGACATCGACGCTGATGATGTCGCCGGTCCTGACCGCCGCGAGCGGACCTTTGACATAGGCCTCCGGCGCGACATGGAGCACGCAGGCGCCGTAGCTGGTGCCCGACATGCGCGCATCCGAGATGCGCAGCATGTCGCGCACGCCCTGCTTCAGGAGCTTTTTCGGGATCGGCATCATGCCCCATTCCGGCATGCCCGGCCCGCCCACGGGGCCGCAGTTCTTCAGCACCATGATGTGGTCTTTCGTGACGTCGAGCGCCTCGTCGTTCACCGCCCGCATCATGGCGTCGTAATCCTCGAAGACCAGCGCCGGGCCGGAATGCCTGAGCAGCCGCGGTTCGGCGGCGGACGGCTTGATGACGCAGCCGTCGGGCGCGATGTTGCCCTTCAGCACGGCGAGCCCGTTGGCGGTCGAGACCGCCCGGTCGAGCGGGCGGATGACGTCGTCGTCATAGACGGTGGCGAGCGCGATGGTTTCCGAGAGCGGCTTGCCTGTCACGGTCATCGCATCGGCGTGGAGCTTGCTCTCGAGCTGTTTCAGCAGCGCGGGGAGCCCGCCGGCGTAGAAGAAGTCCTCCATCAGGAACGCACCCGAGGGGCGCAGGTTCGCGATGACCGGCACGGTGCGCGAAAACGCGTCGAAATCGTCCGGCGTCAGCCGCACGCCGGCGCGGCCGGCCATGGCGATGAGGTGGATGATGGCGTTGGTCGAGCCTGCCACCGCCATGTGCACCGTCAGCGCGTTCTCGAAGCTCTTCCGCGTCAGGATGCGGTCCGGCGTCAGGTCTTCCCAGACCATCTCGACGATGCGCTTGCCGGCGGCGGCCGCCATGCGCGGATGGGCGGCGTCGGCGGCCGGGATGGCGGAGGCGCCGGGCAGGGTCAGGCCCAGAACCTCGGCATGGCTCATCATGGTCGCGGCCGTGCCCATCACCATGCAGGTGCCGTGCGAGCGGGCGATGCCGCTCTCCATGTCCTTCCACTGGCCGTCGGTGATGTTGCCGGCCTCCTTCTCGGCCCAGTATTTCCAGACGTCGGCGCCCGAGCCCAGCACCTTGCCGGCCCAGTTGCCGCGCAGCATCGGCCCGGCCGGAACGTAGATGAAGGGCAGGCCGGCGCTGCACGCGCCCATGATCAGCGCCGGCGTGGACTTGTCGCAGCCGCCCAGCAGCACCGCGCCGTCGAGCGGGTGGGAGCGGATCGATTCCTCGGCCTCCATCGCCAGGAAGTTGCGATAGAGCATCGTCGTCGGCTTCTGGTACTGCTCGGAGGCCGACATCACCGGGATCTCGACCGGAAAGCCGCCCGCCGCCCAGACGGCGCGCTTCACCGCCTCGGCCCGGTCGCGCAGATGGATGTGGCAGGGGTTGATCTCGGACCAGGTGTTGAGGATGCCGATCACCGGCTTGCCCATGAACTCGTCATGGCCGAGCCCCATCTGCAGCGCACGCGAGCGATGTCCGAAGGAGCGCAGGTCGCTCGCGCCGAACCAACGCTTCGAGCGCAGCGTGTCGGGCGTCTTGCGGGGGCGGGTCATCGAGCTTCCTCGGGTGGTTTTATTGTGACGTTGGTGTCCCACTCCGTCATGCCCGCCCTTGTGGCGAGCATCCACGTCCTGGGCGTAGCGCTCGGCGGATGAAGACGTGGATGGTCGGCACAAGGCCGACCATGCCGGGAGAGCAGATCGCAGAGCGCTACTCAGCCGCGACGCGCATCGCGCTCCAGCCGGAGACGATCGTCCGCAATTCCGCCCGCTCGGCCGCGTTGAGCTCCGGCAGTCCCGGTAGCCGCACCGGGCCGACATTGGTGCCGAGCATGCCCAGCGCTTCCTTGACCACGGTCACATTCGCGCCGTTGCCGTATTTCGTCCGCAGCGTCTCGAAGCCGGCGATGGCGTCGACCTCCGCGCGGGCCGCCGCATAGTCGCCGGCCTCCAGAGCGCGCCAGACAGCCAGCGAGCGCTCGGGTGCGACATTGATCAGCCCGGAGGTGAAGCCGCGCGCGCCGAGCGCGTAGAACGGCGCGGCCCAGCCTTCGGCCAGGCCGCAGATCCAGTTGGCCGAGGTCCCTTGCGTGGCGCGGACGCATTCGGCGAGCTGCATCATGTTGGTCGCGGCGAATTTCACCCCGGCGACGTTCGGATGCGTCGCGACGCGGAGCAGGTCCTTCAAGCCGATCGCGTCGGAGCGGATATAGGCGACGAGCGGCAGATCAAGCGCCTCGGCGATCGCGACGATGTAGTCGGCCTGGGATTGCGGCGCGGCGAAGGGGTCGAGCGGATGGTGCACCATGATTGCGTCGCAGCCGGCCCTGGCGGCGAGCCTGCCGGTCGCGATCGCCTCGCGCAGCGAGCGTCCGATGCCGGCGGTGACGAGCGCCCTGCCGCCCGCCGCTTCGGCCGCGACGGCATGGCTGCGCACCACCTCGTCGGTCGTCATCGGGTAGAATTCGCCGGTGTTGCCGGCCGAGACGATGTTGTGGATGCCGGCCGCGGCGATGCCTGCGACGATCCTGCCGGTCAGGGCCCAGTCGGCCTCGCCGTCGGTCTTCCAGGCCGTGACATGCACGCCCGAGATGCCGCGCAGCGCGACCCTCACCCTGTCATTCGTCATAGGCCAGTCCTTCCGCGTCGGCGCCGAACACCTGCCGGACATGGGCTTTCGCCGAACGGACGATGTGGCGGCGCATTCTCTGCTCGCTCAGCCCGGCGTCGCGGGCCCTCAAAGCCTGGAAGATTCCGCTGTGCTCGTCGAAGCCCTGGCCGCGCTCGGCCGGCTCCGACAGGAGAGCGATGCGCTGAGCATGGTCGTACATGCGCTGCCCGTCGAGCCGGCGCTCCAGATAGGGGCATCCGGAGATCCGGTGGATCGTGCCGTGATAGGCCTCGTTCAGGGTGACGAGGTCTTCGAGCGCGCTGTGCGCCGTGGCATGGGCCATGTCGTCGATCAGCCCGGAGAGCTCGGCGATCTCGGCCTCGGTGATGCGGTTGGCGGCGATATGGGTCATGACGCTTTCGAGCGCGGCGCGCCCGAGCGCCATTTCCAGCGCCTGCTGCGGCGAGAACTCGACGAAGACCCCGCGCCTCGCCTCGGTGCGGACGAGGCCTTCGCTCTCGAGCCTGCGGATCGCGTCCTTGACCGGCGTCGTGCTGACGCCGAGCATCTCGGCCAACTGGCGCTCGTTCAGGCGCTCGCCATTGCGAAAGCGCCCGGCCACGATCGCACGGCGCAGGCGCTCATGCACATGCTCGCGCAGGGAGCGCAGCAGATGGGGCGCGACGGGCTCGATCGGGCTCAGGGCGTTCATGCGGGTTCATATCCGATGCTGTTGCAGCGACGCGCCTTGGCCGGCGCGGCGCTGCCGGGGCAGCATCCATGCCGGGACCTTTCACCACAAGAGGCCATTGCGCGCAAGTCTGAAATTTCAGATTTCAAAATCGGAATCCTGTGCTAGACGAATGGACAAGGCCCGCCAGCAGACGGGCGCAAGCGGAGGAAGCACGACGATGATCGGGACGATGACACGCAGGACGACGCTGGTCGCGGGCGGGATGGCCATGCTGGGCGCGCCTGCCTTCGCGCAGGCCGACTATCCGGGCTCGAAGGTGGTGACGATCGTCGTGCCCTTCGCGGCCGGCGGCACCACCGACCTGCTCGGCCGAATCCTCGCCGAGCGCCTCGGCGCCAGGCTGAACGGCAGGTTCATCGTCGAGAACAGGCCCGGCGCCGGCGGCAACACCGGCGTCGCGGCCGTGGCGCGCGGGCCGCAGGACGGCACGATGCTGACCATGGGCACGGTCTCGACCCACGCGATCAACCCGGCGGTCTATTCCAGGCTGCCCTTCGACCACATCAAGGATTTTTCGCCGATCTCGCAGGTCGCCAGCGTCCCCAACATCCTGATGGTCAATATCGACCTGCCGGCCAAGACGGTGCCGGAGCTGATCGACCTGCTGAAGAAGAACCCCGGCAAATACTCCTTCGGCTCGTCGGGCGCAGGCACCTCGACCCATATGGCGGCCGAGCTGTTCAAGGTCGCGACCGGAACCGACATGGCGCATGTGCCGTATCGCTCGAGCGGGCAGGTGACGCAGGATCTGCTGTCGGGCCAGATCCAGCTTTCCTTCGACAACATCACCATTGCCTGGCCGCATGTCGAGGCCGGCAAGATCAGGGCGCTCGCCACCGCGACCGCGCAGCGGCTCGCCGTGGCCAAGGACCTGCCGACGGTTGCCGAGTTCATCCCCGGCTACGAGGCGGCGTCCTGGCACGGCTTCTTCGCGCCGTCGGGCGTGCCCAAGGAGATCGTCGCCAGGCTCTCGACCGAGGTGCAGGCGATCATGAAGGAGCCCGCCGTCATCGATCAGCTCAAGAAGCTCGGCGTCGATCCGGTCGGCTCCTCGCAAGCCGAGTTCACCGCCCATATCGCGGCCGAGACGAAGCGCTGGGCCGAGGTGGCGCAGAAGGCGAATGTGAAGATCGAATGATCGCTCAGCCGCGCCATTTCCGTCATCCCGGGCTTCGCGAAGCGAAGTCCCGGGGTTCCATCACAGAGCGCCGTCGCTCCCTACGATTGATCCCGGATCGGCGCGGCTTCGCCGCCTGTCCAGGATGACGGTGGTCTTCTTTATGAGCGACGAGCCAGGATCGATCCGCGAATGACGACCACCCTCACCGACGAAAACCGCACCAAGCTCAAGCGCGTCTCGACCGCGACGCTGACAACCGCCCTGTTCAAGCGCGGCTTCCGCAACGTCTTCGTCCAGGATGTGCGGCCGCTCAGCCTGAAGGGCGAGAGCATGGTCGGCGAGGCCTTCACGCTGCGCTACATCCCGGCGCGGGAGGATCTCGACCATCTCGGCATGTTCGAGGGCACGCAGCACCCGCAGCGCCGCGCGGTCGAGGACTGTCCGGCCGGACATGTCATGGTGATCGACTCGCGCAAGGATGCGCGCGCTGCCTCGGCCGGCGGCATCCTGGTGACGCGGCTGATGCAGCGCGGCGTCGCCGGCATCGTCACCGATGGCGGCTTTCGCGACTCGCCGGAAATCGCGGCGCTGGCGATCCCGGCCTATCATCAGCGCCCGAGCGCGCCGACCAACCTGATCCGCCATCATGCGCTCGACCTCAACGCGCCGATCGCGTGCGGCGACGTCGCCGTCTATCCCGGCGACATCATGGTTGGCGACGGGGAGGGCGTCTGCTGCGTGCCGGCGCACATCGCCAACGAGGTCGCCGAGGAGGCCTATGAGCAGACGGCCTATGAGGACTTCGTCGCCGAGCGGGTGCGCGGCGGGCAGGGCATCTTCGGACTCTATCCGGCCAATGCCGAGACGAAGGCCGAATTCGCCAGATGGCGGCCAGGCTGGTCGTAAAACCGTGTGCTGCATGCAGCGTTAACCGCCGCGTAACGCGGCTCGCGCATCGTTCCCGGCCGTAAGATCTGGAAACGGGCTTGACTCAGGGCATGACGAATCCGGGCAACCTGACGACGCCGGCCGATAGCCTGCTGTCTCGCTACGACGCCTGGGTGAACCGCCGGCTCGGCATGACGGTGCTGGCTCCCGATCTCGCGGCGCATCTGCGGACGGCCCAAGCGGACATGTTCGTCCGGGTGCTGCCGCCGATCCTGGTCTCGAACGTGCTCTCGGCCTTCGCCATCGCCGGCGTCGCGATCTATCATGGCTGGCTCTGGTTTCCGCTGGCCTGGGCGGCCTATGTCGGCGCGACCGGCCTGCTCGGCACGATGCGGATGCGGAAGGCGCGGGCCAGGCAGCGCGACAAGGCGCCGCCGCCGAAGTTCGTCGATCGCATCCTGATCGATTCCGGCGTGCTGGCCCTGCCATGGGTGATCATGCCGATCGTCATCAACCCCGGCTCGGCGCCGCAGATGGAGGTGCTGATCGCGAGCACCCTGGCGGGCCTCGTCTGCGCCGGCACCTTCTCCATGGCGAGCATGCCGTCGGCGGCTCTGGTCTTCGCCGGGCTGATCTTCATCGGCCGCATCGTCCAGCTGCTCTTCGCGTCGCTCGATCATGCCGTGGAGAACCTGCTGTTCCAGGCCATTTTCGGCTGGGTGATGCTGATCTCGCTGCGCAACATGGCCCAGCTCGTGCGCGACCGCGTGCAGGCGACGATCAGCGCCCAGTCGCTGGGTTCCGAGGCTCAGGCGCAGGCCCGCCAGGAGGAAAAGCGCCGCGAGGATGTCGAGACGCAGGCCGACGGCTTCCGCTCGGAGGTCGGCGTCATCCTGGGCTCCGTCTCGCAGTCGGTCGCGCGGATGAACGGCGCGGCCGAGCAGCTCAGGACGATCGCGCGCAGCTCGCAGACCAATCTCGCCGGCGTGCTCACCAAGATGGGCTCCGCCAGGACCGATATCGCCTCGGTCGAGGCCAACTCGCGCGGCCTGACCGACACCATTTTGCTGATCCGGCGCGAAGCCGAGCAGACCACGAGCCTCGTCCAGGCGGCCGCCGCCGACGTTCAGGCCTCGATCGCGATCAAGAACGAGCTCACCGACGCCGTGCGCGATATCGGTCAGGTCTCGAACCTGATCAGCGAGATCGCGGCCCAGACCAACCTCCTGGCCTTGAACGCGACGATCGAGGCGGCCCGCGCCGGCCCGGCCGGTCGCGGCTTCGCCGTGGTCGCCAACGAGGTCAAGAGCCTGGCGGCGCGCACCGGCGCGGCCACGGGCGAGATCGCGCGCGGCATCGAGGAGGTGCGCAGCGCGGCCGAGCGCTCGCTCAGCGCCGTGATGAACATCGGCGGCTCGACCGAGGCGATCGTCGCGGCGGCCGGCGGCATCGTCGTCGCGGTCGACCAGCAGAGCGCCGCGATCGGCACGATGCTGGCCGCGCTCGGGCGGGCGGTCGGCGAGGCCGAGCAGGTCGCCGCCGCGATCGATCTCGTCGCCACCGATACGGCCAGGACGATGGAGAACAGCCTGCAGGTGTCCGACGCCGCAGCCGGCGTCGATGCCTCGGCCCGCCGCCTCGACCAGTCGGTCGCGCAATTCTCGCGGCAGGTCGTGGCGGGCTGACGCCGCCGTTTTAGCCTGCGCCGACGCCGTAAAACTCGCGATACCACGCCACGAAGCGCGCGATACCGGTCTCGATCGGAGTGTCGGGGCGGAAATCGGCCGCCGCCGTCAGGTCGGCGACATCGGCATAGGTCGCGCGCACG
The DNA here is from genome assembly GCF_058807355.1 of Allobosea sp. GW821-FHT12C12. Classification (NCBI taxonomy): domain Bacteria; kingdom Pseudomonadati; phylum Pseudomonadota; class Alphaproteobacteria; order Hyphomicrobiales; family Alloboseaceae; genus Allobosea; species Allobosea sp. GW821-FHT12C12. The sequence goes on along the minus strand of NZ_JBXAQP010000001.1, from coordinate 160,807 downwards.
TCGCCCGCCTGCATCGGCAGATGCCGCTTGACCGCCGGCCTGCCGCAGGCGGCCTCGATCACCGCGATGAAGCGGTCGAGCCTGACCGGGGTGTGATTGCCGATGTTGAAGATGCGCCATGGCGCCGAGGCGCTGGCGGGATCGGGCGCGGTTCGCTCGCCGTGTGGCCCGGGCCGTGGCGGCCGGCCGGCAAGCCGGACGATCGCCTCGCTGACATCGTCGACATAAGTGAAGTCGCGGCTCATCTCGGCTTCGGCGTAGACGTCGATCGGCTGGCCTTCGAGGATCGCCTTGGTGAACTTGAAATAGGCCATGTCGGGCCGGCCCCACGGTCCGTAGACCGTGAAGAAGCGCAAGGCCGTCGCCGGGATGCCGTAGAGATGGGAGTAGCTGTGCGCCATCAGTTCGTTGGCGCGCTTGGTCGCGGCATAGAGCGACACCGGGTGGTCGGCCCCGTCATGCTCGCTGAACGGAACCCTGGCGTTGGCGCCGTAGACCGAGCTCGACGACGCATAGACCAGATGCGCGACCGGGTGGCGACGGCAGGCTTCCAGCACCGACAGGAAGCCGTCGAGATTGGAATGGGCATAGGCGCGCGGATTGTTGAGCGAGTAGCGCACGCCGGCCTGCGCGGCGAGATGGATCACCACCTCCGGTCTGAACTCGGCGAAGGCCGCAAGCAGCCCGTCATGGTCCGCGATGTCGAGCGGCGCGAAGGAAAAGCCGTTGCGCGGCGTCAGCCGGTCGAGCCGGGCCTGTTTCAGCGCCGGATCATAATAGGGCGTCAGGTTGTCGATGCCGAGAACTTCGACGCCGCGCGCGAGCAGCGCCTCGGAGACATGAAAGCCGACGAAACCGGCGGCGCCGGTGACGAGGATGCGTGCGGGAAGCGGCTGGTCGTCCAATGCCTGCCCATGCTCCGGCAGGGGAGCCCATGACCGGGCCGCGATCGAGATTGTTGGTAGCGGGAGAGGGACTTGAACCCCCGACACGCGGATTATGATTCCGCTGCTCTAACCAGCTGAGCTACCCCGCCCAACAATCGGAAGCGCCCAAGCCCGGCGATCCGTCGTGAGCGCGCGGTATAGGGGGAGCGGCGCGCGCTCGTCAAGCCTGAGGCCGCGTCGCGCCCGGCGCTCAGGCCGAGGCGAGCTTCTTCAGCCGCACAACCTTGAAGTAGCCGCGCCCGACATGGACCGTCTCGTAGCGTCCGGTCGCGGCCGCCCAGCCGGTCAGGCGCGAGACCTTGAAGTCGGAGCTCCAGCCGATCGCCTTGGCGAGCGGTGCGACCGCCGCCCAGAACGTCGCCATCGGCCCGCTATCGTCGACGAGGCGGCTGGAGATGACGATCTCGCCGCCGGGCTTCAGCACGCGGTCCATCTCGGCCAGCGCCTGCTCGGGGTCCGGGACCAGCGTGATGACGAACTGCGCCGTGACCGCGTCGAAACGCTCGGCCTCGAAGCCGAGCCGGCAGGCGTCCATCACCATCAGGCCGCGGACATGGGCGAGGCCCAGCGCGACCACCTTCCGGCTCGCGATCTTCAGCATGTCGAGCGAGATGTCGGCGCCGAGCACGCGTGTGCCGTTGGTGAAATAGGGCAGCGTCAGCCCGGTGCCGACGCCGATCTCGAGGATGTCGTCGCCGCAGGCGCAGGCGGCGGCGACCGCCTCGCGCTGCGACCTTGCGAGCACGCCCTGATAGATACGGTCGTAGAACTTCGCCCAGTTGGCATAAACGCGCTTCTGGCCAGCGAGATCGTAGGTAACCGGCATCAGGGCTCTCGGGCTTAAGTGATGTGCGTCAGAGAGGGGCGAGCGCCGGCTCGGCGCGAGAGGCGTCGGTCCGCGACGCCGGGCGCAGGATGGCGCCGCCGCCCAGCACGCGCGCGCCGGGCGCCGCGTCGGCATAGATCACGCAGGCCTGGCCGGGCGAGACGCCCTCCTCGTCGCCTGCGAGTTCGATGCGCATTCCGTCGGCGTCGCGGAAGAGCCTGGCCTCGCGCGGGGCGCGGGTCGAGCGCACCCGGACCGCCACCTCGAGCCCGGCGTCCGGGAGATCGTCGAGAGCGTCGTCGCCGAGCCAGTTGACGTCGCGCAGCCTGACCTCGCGCACGGCGAGCGCCTCGCGCGGGCCGACGACGACGCGGGCCGCATCGGCATCGAGGCGCAGCACATAGAGTGGCTCCGGCGTACTGACGCCCAACCCCTTGCGCTGGCCGACGGTGTAGCGCAGCACGCCGTCATGGCGGCCGAGCACGCGGCCGTCGAGATGGACGATCTCGCCGGGCCGCGAGGCGCCGGGCTTCAGCCGTTCGATCACCTCGGCATAGCGGCCGTTCGGTACGAAGCAGATATCCTGACTGTCGGGCTTGTCGGCGATTGCAAGACCGAGCTCGGCCGCGAGCGCGCGCGTCTGGCTCTTCTCGATATGGCCGAGCGGGAAGCGCAGCAGATCGAGTTGCGCCTGCGTCGTCGCATGGAGGAAATAGCTCTGGTCGCGAGCCGGATCGGCGGCGCGGTAGAGGCCGCGCCGGCCGTTCGCCAGCGGCTTGCTCACGACGTAGTGGCCGGTCGCGAGCGCGTCCGCGCCGAGCTCCCGGGCGAGGCCGAGCAGGTCGCGGAATTTCACCGTGCGGTTGCACTCGACGCAGGGGATCGGTGTCTCGCCGGCGAGATAGCTCTCGGCGAAGCGCTCGATCACGGCGTCCCGGAAGCGGCTCTCATAGTCGAGCACGTAATGGGGAATGCCGATCGCCTCGGCGACCCGGCGCGCATCGTGGATGTCCTGCCCGGCGCAGCAGGCGCCGGCGCGGTGCACGGCCGCGCCGTGGTCATAGAGCTGCAGCGTCACGCCGACGACGTCATAGCCCTCGCGCTTCAGAAGCGCCGCCACCACCGAGGAATCGACGCCGCCCGACATCGCCGCGACGACGCGCGTCGCCGATGGCGGCTTGGCGATGTCGAGCGAGTTGAGGGTTGCGGTCATCCGGAGGTCTGTTTGCCGATATGCGCGGGATGCGGGCTCTATACCGGCTTTGCCGCCATGCTGCCAGCCGGCATCGGCAAATCCTGCCGGGCGGCCGGGCAAGGGGGTCGTTCTTGCCGGCCGGGGCATGGTCGAATGCCGGTCAAGCGCTTGAATTCATGAGGGTCCGTCGCTGGCTCGAGACTTGCTCGCCACGTGAGCGCGCCGTTTTGCCCGCGTTCCGGAATTGCATGATGTCGGTCCAGTCTGCCCCGCTCGCCTCCGCCACCCTCGATCCGACGCCGATCCGGCGCGAGCGGCAGCAGTCCGATCGCGCCCGCCCGAGCGAGGCGTTCACGCTGCCGGAGCCGGCGCCCGTGCCGCAGACAAGGCGCGCGAGCGACGACAAGCCGCGCGCCCGCTCGGACGAAACACAGAAGCCCGACGACACGCGCCAGCCTGGCGAGACGCGCCGCAAGGACGAGACGGCGTCTCCCGACCAGGCCGAGGCGGGGGCGACCGACAAGACCGACAAGGTCGACAAGCCGGCCAAGGACGACAAGGTCTCGAAGACCGACGCGACGACGACCGAAGGCAAGGCGACAGGCTCTGACGTCGAAAGCCCGGGCCCCAAGGCGGAGACCGCAGCCAAGCCGGAGATCGGCGCCCTGGCGACGTTCGCTGCCGCGATCGAGGGGGCGGCCGCCGAGGTTGCCGCCGCTCCGGCCGAAGGCTCTGTCAAGACCGAAGCCGATGCCGCCGTTGCATCCGACGCGGCCGCGCCCGAAGCCGGCAAGAACGATCCGAACGCCGTCGTCGCGGTCGAGGCGCAGCCCGCGCCGGTCGCAACACCGAAGACCGTTCCGCTGCTCGATGCCGCCATCCTGCTCGCGGCGACCGCCGTCGCCTCGCCGGCCGCAACCGAGGCGACGGACAAGGCCAAGGGTAACGACGCCGCGCCGGAGACGACCGCGGCCGTCAAGGCGAGCACGATTTTCGGCCAGCCTGCGTCGCCGCGCGGCCTCGACCGCATCGGGGACGCTTCGCCCGCCATCGCAGCGAACGCGGCCACCGCCGAGACGGCCGCCAAGCCCGAGGCCAAATTCGGCGAGATCGTCGCCGCCGCGGCCAAGGGCAAGGACGGCGCCCAGGCCGCCAAGCCGGCTCCCGCCGAGGGCAGGCCGGTCGACGTGCCGCAAGCGCCGCAGGCGCCGGTCGACCTGTCCTTCCTGACGCAGACGCGCGCCGCCCGGGCCGAGACCGCCATCGTCATCCCCGCCACGACCGAAGGCGCGCAAGGCCCGGCGACCGGAGCGCAGGCCCAGCCGAGCGGACCGGCGACGCCGATCCGTGTCGTGCCGCTGGAGATCGGCCTGCAGGCGCTCGCCGGCTCGAGGCGCTTCGACATCAGGCTCGATCCGGCCGAGCTCGGCCGCATCGACGTCAATCTCGAGATTTCAGACAAGGGCGAGGTCACCGCCCGGCTCGTCGTCGACCGGGTCGAGACGCTGAACATGCTCCAGCGCGACGCGCGCACGCTGGAGCGAGCCTTCGAGCAGGCCGGGCTGAAGCCGTCCGACGCCGGCGTCGACATCACCCTGCGCGATCCGTCCGACCAGTCCGGGTTCCGCCAGAACCGGCAGGACGGCGAGACGCCGCGCCGCGCCCGCCCGCCCGCCGACAAGGATGGCGGCGACGATATCGCGATTTCCGCGCAACCCGCGCCCGCCCGTCGCCTGCTCAGGCTCGGCGGCGTCGATCTCAGCATCTGACGGGCAGGAGCCCCATCATGGCCGTATCCAGCACCGCATCCAGCACGAGCAACGTCGCAGGCTTTCAGAACAGCACGACCGCGGGCGCGAGCACGAGCAGTTCGACCCTTTCGGGCACCTCGACCTCGATCGCGAACAACTTCGACCAGTTCCTGACCCTGCTGACGACGCAGCTCAAGAACCAGAGCCCGCTCGATCCGCTCGACACCAACCAGTTCACGGCGCAACTCGTGCAGTTCGCCGGCGTCGAGCAGCAGCTCAAGACCAACGACACGCTGAGCACGCTCTTGACGTTGAGCAAGGCGACGACCACGACCAATGCGGTCGGCTTCATCGGCTCGACCATCACCGCCGATGGCGCGGCGGCGCAGCTCAAGGGCGGTGCGGCGGAATGGAAGGTCAATGCGCCGCGCGGCGCGACTGCCAATATCACGATCAAGAACGCCAGCGGCGCCGTGGTGCAGAGCTATCCCTCCGTGACGCTGGCCGCCGGCGACCAGACCTATCGTTGGGACGGCGCCACCTCGGTCGGCACCAGGGCGGCCGACGGCGAGTATTCGATCACGATCGACGCCAGGGATGTCTCGGGCGCGGCGGTGACGGCCAAGACCGAGATCAAGGGCGTGGTCGACGGCGTCGATCTCTCGGGCTCGACGCCGTTCCTGAAGATCGGAGGCATCAGCGTCGCGATCGACAAGGTCAAGACCGTGGTCCGTCCGCAATCGGGCGCCTGAGGCCGATGCAGACAGCCATGCGATTCGTTTTAGCCAATTCTTAAAGCCGCGCCCCTATGCTCACCTCCAGTAGCTCTGTTGAGTTGTGTGAGTGTGTCATGACCGAGCCTTTGCGACCGCGGGTGAAATACGTGATCGGGCCGGACGGAAGTCCGCTGACGATCGCCGATCTGCCGCCGATGAACACGCGCCGCTGGGTCATCCGGCGCAAGGCCGAGGTGGTCGCGGCCGTCCGGGGCGGCCTGCTCAGCCTGGAAGAGGCCTGCCAGCGCTATACCCTGACGGTCGATGAATTCCTGAGCTGGCAGATGTCGATCGACCAGCATGGCCTCGCCGGCCTGCGCACGACCCGAATCCAGCACTACCGGCAGTAACAGCCGTCCCCATCGTTGCGCCAGCAAGGCGCCGGTCGATCCGACCGGCGCCTTTTTTGCGTTTCGGCGCCTGATTGCGCGCAATTCCGAATTCGTTAACCCGGCGCTAACCACGCACTGGGAAAAACTTGCCTAGTGAACCGCCCCTCGGCGCGGCGCGGCGGGTCTTATGGAACGGATGGCGGCGTGAACGGCATCATCGAACAGTTCAGTAAGTTCGGAGCGGCCCGGCTGGCGGCCATGCTGGCGGTGACGCTCGCCCTGGTGGGCTTCTTCGGCTTCGTCATGCTGCAGATGTCGAAGCCGTCGATGAGCGTGCTGTTCTCCGACCTGTCGAATCAGGACGTCAGCGCGATCCTGAAGGATCTCGACACGCGCGGCATCAAATACGAGCTGCGCGGCGACGGCCAGACCATCCTGGTCGACAAGACCGTGGTGCCGCGCCTGCGGCTCGATCTCGCCAGCAAGGGCATCCCGGCCGGCGGCGGCGTCGGCTACGAGATCTTCGACAAGGGCGACGCCTTCTCCTCGACCTCCTTCGTGCAGAACATCAACCATCTGCGCGCGCTGGAGGGCGAGCTTTCGCGCACCATCCGCTCGATCAGCCGGGTCCAGGCCGCGCGCGTTCACCTCGTCATCCCCGAGAAGCGCCTCTTCGAGCGCGACCGCGAGCCGCCGCGCGCCTCGATCGTTCTCAAGCTTGCCGGCGAGCTCGACGCGACCCAGGTCCGCGCCGTGCGCCACCTCGTCGCTTCCGCCGTGGACGGCCTCAAGGCCGAGCGCGTCTCGATCGTCGACGAGCGCGGCCGGCTGCTGGCCAATGGCGCGCAGACCGAGGAGGGCATGGCGGGGCTCGGCACCGAGGAGCGCCAGCAGTCGATCGAGAAGCGCATCAAGCAGCAGGTCGAGGACATCGTCGCCAGCATCGTCGGCCTTGGCCGGGCCCGCGTGCAGGTTTCGGCGACGCTGGACACGAACCGCATCGAGAGCCGCTCGGAAACCTTCGATCCCGAGAGCAGGGTCGTCCGCTCCAGCCAGAACCGCACCGAGGCCTCCACGACCACCGAGGCGAACGGCGCGGTCACGGTCGGCAACGAGCTGCCGGGCGCGCAGGGCGGCGCGGGCAGCGGCACGCCGCCCAAGGACGCCTCCAACAAGAACGAGGAGGTCGTCAATTACGAGATCTCGCGCACGACCCGCACCGAGGTCCTCGAGGGCGGCCGGATCAAGAGGCTCTCGGTCGCCGTGCTGGTCGACGGCGCCTATACGCGCACGCCCGCCGGCGAGTTGAACTACGCGCCCCGCCCATCCGAGGAGCTGGAGCGCATCGGCCAGCTCGTGCGCACCGCGATGGGCTTCGACGAGGGCCGCGGCGACAAGGTCGAGGTCGTCAATCTGCGTTTCGCCGAGGCGCCGCCGGCCGTCACCGATCTCGTCGAGCAGAGCCTGATGCAGCGCCTGCTCTCCTTCACCAAGGAGGACATGGTCCGCTTCGCCGAACTCGGCGTCATCTCGCTTCTCACCCTGATCGTGCTGATGGTGGTGGTGCGGCCGCTGCTGAAGCAGATCCTGGCGGCCGAGGTGACGACGCGCGCGATGCCGTCCTTCATGCGCGAGGGCCGCGTCCTGATCGAGGAGCGCGGCACGGGCGATCCGGCCGGCTTTCCCTCCGTCAGCGGTGGCGGCGGCGCCAGCGCGGCCGAAATCGCCCAGCTGAGCGCGGATGCGCCGTCCGAGCGCATGCTCGCCGTCGCCCAGATCAAAGGACAGCTCAAGGCGCAGTCGGTCGAGAAGATCGGCGGGCTGGTCGCGCAGAATCCGGCCGATTCGGTCGCGGTGCTGCGCGGCTGGATCCACGAAAAAGCACCGGCGTGAGCGGGACCTGAGCCATGGCCGCCGAACTCTCAGTCGCGACGCGCAATCAGGGCCGGGACGCCGAGTCGGGCTATCGCGGCGTCACCACGATCGCGGAGATGACCGGCCCGCAGCGCGCCGCGGTGATCCTGCTCGTGCTCGGCGAGGAGCATGGCAAGGCGATCTGGCCGGAGTTCGACGACGAAGAGATCCGCATCATCACCCGCGCCATGGCGGAACTCGGCACCGTCGACGCCGACGAGGTCGAACGGCTGATGCTGGACTTCGTCGGAAAGCTGTCGAGCGCGGGCGCGGTGACGGGCTCCTTCGACCGGACGATCTCGCTGCTGGAGAAGATCCTGCCGACCGACCAGGTCGCGCTGATCATGGAGGAAATCCGGGGTCCTGCCGGCCGCAACATGTGGCAGAAGCTCGGCAATATCGACGCGGTCGTGCTGGCGAACTTCCTCAAGAACGAATACCCGCAGACCATCGCGGTGGTGCTGTCGAAGATCAGGGCCGAGCATGCCGCCAACGTGCTGCGTCATCTGCCCAACGACCTGTCGATCGAGGTCGTCAGCCGCATGCTGCGGATGGAATCGGTGCAGAAGGAGGCGCTCGATCACATCGAGAACACGCTGCGCACCGAGTTCGTCGCGACGCTGACCCAGACCCGTCGCCGCGATCCCCACGAGATGATGGCCGAGATCTTCAACGGTTTCGACCGCCAGACCGAGATCCGCTTCCTGTCGGCGCTCGACGCCTCGAACCAGGAGGCGGCCGAGCGCATCCGCGCCCTGATGTTCACCTTCGAGGATTTGTCGAAGCTCGATCCTGCGGGCCTGCAGACGCTGATGCGCGGGGTCGACAAGGACACGCTGGCGCGCGCGCTCAAGGGTGCGAGCGAGGACATGCGCGCCTTCTTCTTCGCCGCCATGTCGCAGCGCGCAGCCAAGAACATGCAGGACGATATGGCGGGGCTCGGCCCGCTTCGCCTCAAGGAGGTCGACGAGGCGCAGACCAAGATGGTCGCCCTGACCAAGGACCTCGCCGACAAGGGCGAGATCGTCCTGTCCAAGGGCAATGCCGAAGACGAGTTGGTGTACTGAGATGGCGCCCGCGACGAAGTTCATGTTCGGCACCGATTTCCGCGAGGGCAACCGCCGCGCCGCCGGCGAGGCCGACATCGCCCAGGCCCGCAGCGAGGGCTTCCAGGCCGGACTCGCCCAGGCGCGCGCCGAGTCGCAGGACCAGCTCAACGGTCTGGTCGCCCGCCTCGTGCAATCGGTGGAGCGGCTGGCCTCGCAGGACCAGGCGCGCCTCGACGATGTCGAATGGCAGGCCGCCCATGTCGCGATCAGCGCGGCGCGGCGGCTGGCGGGCGCGGCGCTGGCCGACAAGCCGATGGCCGGGCTCGAGAACGCCGTGCGCGAATGCCTCGGCCACGCCAGGCTCGCGCCGCATCTCGTCGTCCGGGTCGACGAGGCCTCGATCGAGACCGTCGAGGCGATGCTGGCGCGGCTGACGCGCGAGACCGGCTTCGCCGGCAAGCTCGTCGTGCTGAGCGAGCCCGATATCGGCCCCGGCGACGGGCGCATCGAATGGGCCGATGGCGGCTTCGTCGTCGATCAGGCGCGGCTGGGACATCTCATCGACCAGGCGGTCGAGAGCGCTTTCGGGGCGGGCCGGTTCCGCGGCATTGCCGAGTAAGGACAAGCGATGAGCTCCGACACCGATCTCAACCTGCCGCCGCTCAACCCCGCGGACCTCTCCTTCGATCACGACCAGGGCTCGGGCGTGCGCTCGGGTCCAGTCCCGGTCAAGACGGCCGAAGATCTCGAACAGGTCTTCGACGTGCCCGTCACCGTCTCGGCGGTGCTCGGCTCGTCCAGGATCGCGGTCGGCGACCTGCTCCAGATCGTGCCGGGCGCGGTGATCGAGCTCGACCGGCGCGTCGGCGAGGCGATCGACATCTTCGTCAACGAGCGGCTTGTGGCGCGCGGCGAGGTCGTCGTCGTCGAGGACCGGCTCGGCGTGACCATGACCGAAATCATCAAGGCCGACCGGGGATGACCGGGCAGCCTTTCGACATCTCAAGCGGAAAGACCTGAACCATGCGCCTCGTCATCGTCGGAGGTCTCAAGGGACAGCTCATCGCGGCGGCCCGCATCGCGGTCTCGCAAGGGGCAGCCGTCACCCATACCGAAAGCCTCGACCAGACGCTCGCCGTGCTGCGCGCGAAGGGCGCCGATCTCCTGATGATCGACGTCGCCCAGCCGATCGCGCACTACGTCGCGGCGCTGGAGGCCGAACGCATCCGCACGCCGATCGTCGCCTGCGGCACCTCGACCGATGCGCGCGCGGCGGTGGCCGCGATCCAGGCCGGCGCGCGCGAATACGTGCCGCTGCCGCCCGATCCCGACCTGATCGCGGCCGTCCTGCAGGCCGTCGCCGCCGATCAGTCGAGCCTGATCTGGCGCGATCCCGCCATGGAGCGGGTCGTGGCGCTCGCCGCGCAGATCGCCCGATCGGACGCGCCCGTGCTCGTCACCGGCGAAAGCGGCACCGGCAAGGAGGTCATCGCCCGGCACCTGCATCAGAAGTCGCTGCGCAAGGACAAGCCCTTCGTCGCGGTCAACTGCGCCGCGATCCCCGACAACCTGCTCGAATCGGAGCTGTTCGGCCATGAGAAGGGCGCCTTCACCGGCGCGATCGCGCGGCGCATCGGCAAGTTCGAGGAGGCGAGCGGCGGCACGCTGCTGCTCGACGAGATTTCCGAGATGGAGGTGCGCCTGCAGGCCAAGCTGCTGCGCGCCCTGCAGGAGCGGATGATCGACCGGGTCGGCGGCACGACGCCGGTCAAGGTCGACCTGCGCATCATCGCGACCTCGAACCGAAACCTGAGCGAGGCGGTGCGCGAGGGCTCGTTCCGCGAGGATCTGTTCTACCGGCTCAACGTGGTCCATCTGCGCCTGCCGGCGCTGCGCGAGCGGCCCGGCGACATCCTGGCGCTGGCCGACCATTTCGCCAAGAAATACGCCGAGCTCAACGGGATGCCGCTGCGGCCCGTCGCGGCCGAGGCGCGCAAGCTCCTGCTCACCAATTCCTGGCGCGGCAATGTCCGCGAACTGGAGAACACGGTGCACCGCGCGGTACTGCTGGCGCAGGGCGTCGAGATCGGCGCGGACGCCATGATGACGCCGGAGGGCGAGACGCTCGGCCCGGCGGCCGGCCGCGATGTGGCCTCGCGCGTGGCGCAGACGGCGGAGGCGGTGACGCGCGGCCTGGTCGGCCGCACGGTGTCGGATGTCGAGCGCGACCTGATCCTCGACACGCTCGACCATTGTCTCGGCAACCGCACCCATGCGGCCAGGATCCTCGGCATCTCGATCCGGACACTGCGCAACAAGCTGAGCGAATACGGCGCGGCGGGGATCGTCGTCGCGGAGCCAGGCCAGGCGCGCATCAGCGCGGCCTGACCCGGTCCGACACATTCCGGCTGCTTTACTGGTCAGCTCGCGCTTTTCGCTTTTCGCTGGACTCTCGCAAGCGTTGAGGGCAGGTTAGCGATGTTCTAATCGAAAGTAAGAGGCGAAGATGAAAAGGTATGCGGTAGTATTGGGACTCACTCTCGGTTTGACTGCCGGGACCGTATCTTACTTTCCGGCCGCGGCTCAGAACAGTCCGGAGGCCATCCGCAAATCATGCGTTTCTCAGGTGCGGAAAAGCCAGGGTCTCAAGAAAGGACAACCGATGAAAGGCGCGACCAAAACGATCAACGCATGTATAGCGAATGGCGGCAAGCTCTGATCAGCAGGTCTGCCGTTCCCAATATGAGGCCCGGCCCCGCTTATGCGGGGCCGGGCCTTTTTTGATGGCCTCATATGGCGGCATGACATCGTCCAAGAAATCATCCGCTCCGCGCCGTCGCGGACATTCGGTTCGACATCACGCCTCGGCCGATCACCAGCGGCGATAGAGGGGACGGCCATAATAGCGGGGACGGCCATAATAGCGCGGCCGGGCGTAGTAGCGCGGGCGGCGATAGACGACGACCGGGCGGCGATAATAGCGCGGCCGGCGGCGGTAGTAGTAATACTGGCTGAAGTCGGCCTCGGTCTTGTCGAGGGCCTCCTTCGTGTCGGCGGCGAGCTGGTCGTCGGCCTTCGCGGGCTCCGGCAGGGGGCCGGCGCCGGGCTCGACCGGCTGCGCGGCTTCCGCGACGGCGCCGCCGCCGAGGCTCGCGGCCGCCATGCCGCCGATCAGGGTCATGATGAATGAGCGTCTATCCACGATTTCCTCCAGGACTGGTTTCCACCACTGTTTCGCGCCCGCATCCACAGCCGAACATGGCGATGAACGATAACGCATTTTCGACGATTGTGACCCGCTCGCGCGAAAATCTCCGCATATCCCTAAGCGCCTGATCGGGTTGCGGCCGCGACCGCGTTCAGCGGCCGTGCGACCGCTTCCAGAGGCTGCCGCTCGGCCCGGATGGCGAAGCGCGCGGCGATGAAGGCGGCACCCAGCATCAGCGCCGCGCCGAACAGGTAGCCGCCGAAGACGCTGCCGCGCGAGCCGGTGTCGATCAGGATGCCGAAGAGCCAGGGGCCGGCGACGCCGCCCGCGCCGGTGCCGACGGCGTAGAAGGCGGCGATGGCGAGCGCCCGCATCTCGACCGGGAAGGTCTCGCTGACGGTGAGATAGGCCGAACTCGCCGCGGCGGACGCGAAGAAGAACACCACGCTCCAGCAGGCCGTGAGCTGCGAAGCCGTCAGCGCGTCGCGCCAGAACAGGTAGCCCGTGCCGGTCAACAGCAGGCCCGACAGCGCATAGGTCGCGGTGATCATGGCGCGGCGGCCGATGCTGTCGAAGAAGCGGCCGAGGATCAGGGGACCGAGGAAATTGCCGGCGGCGAAGGGCAGGATGAACCAGCCGATCGCCTGCGAGGGCACCTTGTAGAAATCGGTCAGGATCAGCGCGTAGGTGAAGAAGATCGCGTTGTAGAAGAACGCCTGCGAGACCATCAGCGCCAGCCCGACCAGCGCGCGCGGCCGGTAGGTCACGAACAGCGCCTGGAAGACCTCTCCGAGCGGCGTCGCGGCGCGCGGGCGCAGATGGGTCAGCGGCAGCGGTCCGGACGGCGGCGTCGCGCCGGCCCGCGCTTCGATCCCGGCGACGATCGCTTCCGCTTCCGTAGTCCGGCCCTGGCTGATCAGCCAGCGCGGGCTCTCCGGAATCCATTGCCGCAGCACGAGGATGATCAGGCCGAGCGCCGCGCCGATGAAGAAGGCGAGCCGCCAGCCGAGATCCGGACCGGCGACGGCCGGGTTCAGCAGCACGACCGCGCCGACGGCGCCCAGCGCAGCCCCAATCCAGAACGAGCCGTTGATGACGAGATCGACCCAGCCGCGCACCCGCGGCGGCACCAGTTCCTGGATGGCGGAGTTGATCGCGGTGTATTCGCCGCCGATGCCCATGCCGGTCAGGAAGCGGAAGAGCAGGAAGCTCCAGAGGTTCCAGGAAAAGGCGGTGGCCGCGGTGGCCGCGAGATAGACGAAGAGGGTGATGTTGAAGAGCTTCTTGCGGCCGAGACGGTCGGTCAGCCAGCCGAAGAACAGAGCGCCCAGCACGGCGCCCGCGAGATAGGCCGCGCCGGCCATGCCGACCTCGGTGTTGGTGAAGCGTAGGGTCGGGCTCTCCTTGAGCGCGCCCGAGACCGAGCCGGCGAGCGTCACCTCGAGCCCGTCGAGGATCCAGGTCACGCCGAGCGCGACGACGACGAGCGTGTGGAAGCGGCGCCATGGCAGCCGGTCGAGCCGTGCCGGGATGTCGGTGGCGATGACGTCCCCCGCGGTCTTGTCCGGCGCTGGCATGCCGGTCTCCTCCCATGATGCCGTGCGGGCCGCCGGCCGGCCTCGTCATATGAGAAAGGCGGCGCGGGAGCGCCGCCTTCCGGACATCTCGTCAGCCTCAGCGCACGATCACGCGACGGCGCACGATCACGCGACGGCGATAGACGCGGCGCGGCCGGCGCACGATCACGCGGCGGCGCACGACGACGGATCGACGACCATAGGGGCCGCGACGGCGAACCACGCGCTCGCGCACCACGACCTGGCTGAAGTCCGCGTCGGCCCTGTCGAGGGCGGCTTTGGCGGCGGCGTCGATCTGGTCGCTCGCCGGCGGCGTCGGAGCAAACCCGGGCTTGCCGGTCGCGGCCTGCGCGATCGCGCCGCCGCCCAGGCCCGCGGCCGCGAGGCCGCCGAAAAGGCTCATCACAAAAGAACGTCTATCCACGTCTTCCTCCAAATAATGCGGTCCGGAAAAACCAGTATTGTCGACCCGGGACAAGTTGCGCGGCCGAATGCGGCCACAACGCGGCCATTCGATAACAGTCCGTTCAGGGAAAGGTTCCGGACGGGATTTTTCGGGCGGCTTAACCACTCGTTCACCATAAGCCCGGCAAGAATTGCCGGGTCCCGCCCTGTGCGCGTGGGCCGAGGCATGGAGCGGGCTGATCGATGACCGATGTGACGGCAGGGACGGGCGGCTTCACCCTGCCGACACGCGGCGCGATGGGGAAACTCCTCAACCGTCCGGATCTGTTCCTGGCGATCGGCGTGATGGGCATCCTCGTGGTGCTGATCTTCCCGCTGCCGGCCACGCTGCTCGATCTGCTGCTGGCGCTCTCGATCATCCTCTCGGTGCTGGTGCTGATGACGGCGCTTTTCATCGAGGAGCCGCTGGAGTTCTCGGCCTTCCCGACGGTGCTGCTCATCGTCACCATGCTGCGGCTGGCGCTCAACCTCGCCTCGACGCGCCTGATCCTCTCCAAGGGCCACGAGGGCACCGCGGCGGCCGGCCATGTCATCGAGGCCTTCGGCAATTTCGTGATGGGCGGGAATTTCGTGATCGGGGTGGTCGTCTTCACCATCCTGCTCATCGTGAACTTCGTCGTCATCACAAAGGGTTCGGGCCGCATCGCCGAGGTCGCGGCGCGGTTCGCGCTCGACGCGCTGCCGGGCAAGCAGATGGCGATCGACGCCGATCTCTCGGCCGGGCTGATCGATCAGGACGTCGCCAAGCAGCGCCGCAAGGCGCTGGAGGACGAGGCGAACTTCTTCGGCTCGATGGACGGCGCCTCCAAATTCGTGCGCGGCGACGCCATCGCCGGCCTGCTGATCACCTTCATCAACGTGCTCGGCGGCATCATCATCGGCGTCGCGCAGCAGGGTATGAGCTTTGGCGACGCGGCCAGGGTCTATACCCAGCTCACCGTCGGCGACGGCCTCGTCAGCCAGATCCCGGCCCTGATCGTCTCGACGGCGGCGGGCCTTCTGGTCTCGAAATCGGGCGTGCGCGGCGCCGCCGACAAGGCGCTCGGCAAGCAGCTCTCGGGTTATCCGAAGGCGCTCGGCATGTCGGCCGCCGTGATGCTGCTGATCGCGATCCTGCCGGGCATCCCGATGCTGCCCTTCCTCGCGCTCGCCGGCGGCTCGGCCTGGCTCGCGCGCCATTTCGGCAAGATCGCCAAGGCGAAGGAAATCGAGGCGGCCGCGACCGCGCAGGCGGCCTCGCCGCTCGCCGCCGACGGCACGCCGAAGGAAGAGACCCTCAACGACCTGCTCAAGCTCGACGAGCTCAAGATCGAGATCGGCTACGGGCTTTTGCCGCTGGTCAACGCGCCGGGCGGGCAGGACCGCCTCACCGACCAGGTCAAGGCGCTGCGGCGTCAGCTCGCGGCCGAACTCGGCTTCGTCATGCCGGCCGTGCGCATCGTCGACAACGTCCAGCTCGAGGCGAACCACTACTTCATCAAGATCAAGGAGATCGATGCCGGCCAGGGCGTCGTCTATGCCGGCCAGTACATGGCGATGGACCCGATGGGCGGCTCGGTGAACCTGCCCGGCCACAACGTGCTGGAGCCGACCTTCGGCCTGCCCGCGACCTGGATCGACGCGGCGCTGCAGGACGAGGCGCAACTGCGCGGGTTCACGGTGGTCGACGCCGCGACCGTGATCTCGACGCATCTGACCGAGGTGCTGAAGTCGCACATGCCGGAGCTGCTCTCGCATGGCGAGGTCCAGAAACTGCTGCGCGAGCTGCCGAAGGACCATGCCGAGCTGATCAAGGAGATCGTGCCGAGCCTGATCTCGACCACCGGGATCCAGCGCGTGCTGCAGCTCCTGCTGGCGGAACGCGTCTCCATCCGCGACCTCGCCACCATCGTCGAGGGCATCGCCGAGGTCGCCGGCGGCATGAAGAACCCGCGCGAGATCGCCGAGCACGTCCGCATGCGGCTCGCCCGCCAGATCTGCGCCCAGTTCTCGAACGGGCAGGGCTCCCTGCCGATCATCACGATGTCGCCGGCCTGGGAGAGCATCTTCGCCGAGTCGATCATCGGCCAGGGCGAGGAGCGCCATCTCGCCATGCAGCCCTCGCGGCTGCAGGAGTTCGTGCATCACGTCCGCGACAAGTTCGAGGAGGCGGCCCGCATCGGCGAGATGCCGGCGCTCGTCACCTCCGGCCTGGCGCGACCCTTCGTGCGCCAGATCGTCGAACGCTTCCGCCGCGAGACGCCGGTGCTCTCGCAGGCGGAAATCCATCCGCGCGTGCGGCTCAAGACGGTCGGGAGCGTGTGAGCGGCTTGAGGATCGGACTGGCTCCAGCCGAATGCCCAGCCCTATGGCCGGTCGCGTCAGCATAACGCTCCAGCGTGCGCGTCGAGGGCTTGGCGCGTCGGCTTTCAAGGCGGCTGATGGCGTTTTCAGCGGTCCGCATACGGCTGGCGAACTCGGCCTGCATCGGCTTCGCGTGACCTTGCCTCGACGAGCGCGGTGAGGAGAGTGAATTCAGGCCCGAGCGCCTCATAGGCCTCGCGATAGGCCTGATCGTTTGCCATATCGGCAGCGTATGTCGCGATGGTTGATCATCGAACCTGATCGCCAGTTGAGTGGTCGAGCTTATCAGAAGCGGCATGTCGCGCCCACGCCCTGCAAGCGGCCCATGCCAGCATGCCGCTGCCGCATTGGCTGGCCAGCGCATAAGCCGCTAAGCCCACCCGATGTCCCGCAACACCGTCTTCTTCGCGATCATGTGCCTGGTCTGGGGCCTGACCTTCCTTCCGGTGAAGATCGCGTCGGGCCATGTGCCGCCGATCTTCCTGGCAGGGGCGCGGTTCTGGATCGCCGGCATTCTGATGCTGCTCTGGGCCGGGCGCGACATGCTCGAGGTGCCGGCCGCGACGCGCTCGCGGCTGCTGCTGACGGCGCTTCTCGTCAATACCGGCAACTACGCCTTCCTGTTCTGGGGCACGGCGCAGGCGCCGAGCGGGTTGGCGGCCGTCGTCAATCTCGCGACGATCCCGGTCTGGTCGCTGCTGGCGAGCCGCCTCATCGAGGGCCATCCCATCAGCGGCCGGCGCGTGCTGGCGATCGGCCTCGGCGCGGTCGGGCTCGGCTTCCTGTTCGCGACGCGGCTGCGCGCCGGCGCGAGCGCCGCGTCGGGCTCGCCGCTCGAAATCTGGGGGCTGGCCTCGGTCGCCTTCGGGACGCTGCTCTATTGCGTCGGCGCGGTGCTGACGCGCGCCATCGCGCCGGCCATGCCGACGCTGACGCTCGCCGGCTGGCAGACCGTCATCGGCGCGGCCGGCCTCACGGTCATCTCGCTTGTGCTGGAGCCCGTGAGCCTTGCCGATCTGCGCGCGCTCGGAACATGGCCGGTCTGGCCTGCGCTTGCCGTTCTGGTCGTCGGCGGGTCGCTGATGGGCTTCACCATCTATCTCAGGCTGCTGCGCGACTGGGGCGCGTTCCGCGCCGGACTCTACGCCTTCGTCAGTCCGGCGATCGCGGTGAGCGCCGGCGTCGTCATGCTCGGCGAACCCTTCGGCTGGGCGGAAGGATTCGGCGCGCTGCTGATGTTCGGGGCGGCGGCGATCGCGCTCAGGAGGTAGGGGGCAGGATCGTCTCGGCCTTGGCTTGCGCCTGCGCTACGGCGGCGGCGTGGGCGGCCTTTCGCAGCTGCATGCGCTCGAACAGCAGCACCACCGGCAGCGAGATCACCAGCGGGATGATCAGGTAGAACATCCGCCAGACCAGGAGCGCGGCGAAGACGGCCGGCGCCGGCACGCCTGGCGTCACGGCGAGGAAGACCGCCTCCATCACGCCGACGCCGCCCGGCACCTGGCTCAGGAGGCCGGCGGAGAACGAGAGCAGGAACGCGCCGAGCACGATCAGGAAGCCCGGGTTGCCCTGGTCCGGCAGGGCGAAATAGATGATGCCGGCCGCGCCGGCCAGTTCCACCGGCGCGGCGAGATATTGCCGGACGACGATCGGCAGGCGCGGATAGATCAGCTCGAACTTGCCGATCTTCAACGGCCTGAACTTGAGCCAGGCCCCGGTCGTGTAGAGCGCGCAGAGGCCGAGCAGGCCGTAGCCGATCAGCGTGGCCGCGCCGTCGCCGATGGCGAATCTGGACGAAAGTCTTGCGAGCGGGCGCAGGATCTCCGGCTCGACCACCAGGACGAGGCCGAGCAGCAGGATCGTGCCGAAGGCGAAGGTGAAGGAGCAGAGCGCCACCAGCACCGCGACCTCGGCCGCGGTCAGGCCCTTCGCGGTGTAGGCGCGGTAGCGCACCATGCCGCCCGAGAACACCGAGGCGCCGATATTGTGCGACAGCGCGTAGGTGACGAAAGAGCAGAGCGAGATATAGGCCCAGGAGATGCCCTTTTCCCTGCGCAGATGCAGCAGGGCGATGCGGTCGTACCAGGCGAGCGCGCCATAGGCGACGAGCGTGGCGAGGCCGGCATGGAGGAAGGCCTCGCCCGGGATGAGCGCGATCTTCTGCCCTATGCCGGAGGCGACGATCCCGATGGCCTCCCAGAGCCCCGCCTGTTCGAGCCGCGCGCTGACGGCGTCGTTGGTCAGCGCCTCCGCCTTCAGCTTGTTCCAGAGCAGATCGACCGACCAGACGACCGCGACGAGCCCGATCAGCGGCCAGAGATAGTCGAGGTATTTTTTCATGGGACCGGCGGGCTGGAGCAGGGACAGGCTTTAGCTATGCGGCGGAAGCGGCCCGCGCATGCGGGAAATGCGTGGGGGACCCCTGCGTCCTCTCTGCCAGCGGGCGCAGGGGAGGGCAAGCGGCGCGGGCGCCGCCTGCCGGGATCGATCGTGCCGCTATTGGCCGTTGGCCTTCAGCCAGGCCTGCATCGCGGCGATCTCCTTTTCCTGGTCCGCGACGATGCCGGTCGCGAGCTTGAGCAGCTCGGGATCCTTGCCATTGGCGAGCATGACGCGCGCCATCGCGATCGCGCCCTGATGGTGCGGAATCATGCCGCGCACGAAGTCGGCATCGACATTGCCGCTGAAGGCGATGTCCATGTCCTTGTGCATCGTCGCGATGGCGGCCTTGAAGGCCGTGGTCGCGGGCGTGTCCTTGTCCGCGCCGGCGGCGGCGCCATGGCCGCCATGCTGCTGCTGGGCGAGCGAGACGCCGCCGAGACCGAGGGAAGCCGCGAACAGGACCGCGAGGCCCGCTTTGGTGATGATGGTCATTGGATTGTCCTCTTTGAATCGGAATCGGCGCGGGCACGGCGCTGCCTGTGCTCGCTCGCTCGAAACCGGATGCGATGATGCGTTATGGCGAGCCGAGGGGGCCGCGCTCTCGCGGCGGGCGCTCGGCCGGCTCTGGCGGCAGGCCGTCGCCATACTCGGCCCGAGCCGGTGCAAGGACCGCCCAGCGCGCCATGACGATGTGTTCAGCCAAGGCCGGTGACGAGGCGATCAGCCCGCAGCCGAGGATGCAGCAGGACGGCATGGCGCCGTGGCTCGCGGCCTTGGGCTTGGTTCCCTCGTGGCGGGGCTCGCCGGCCGGCATCGCGGCGTCGTGACCGCTCTTGCCTTGCTGGGACGAACCCGCCGCCGGAGCCGTGTGACCGCCGCTCGCGGCGAGCGTCGCATGCGGCAGCACGGCGAGCAGCATCACCGCCAGCGCGGCCGCGAGGCGCAACCAGGCGGCCCGGATCGATCTGCTCCCGTGACGCGCTCGATGAGACATCTTGGCGTGAGTTCTCCGCCGCGATCGTGTCATGATCGCGGCGTCGAGACAGCCGCAGGACAAAGGCCGACCATGCCCGAGACGATCTCCATCAGCCTGACCGGCGCCACCGACCTGCCGCCGGGCAAGATCGCCGCGATCGTGACCTCGCTGGAGATGTTCGCCGCCCCGCCGGCCAAGGCCGATCCGCCCGGCACGGAAGCGCTCTCGCTGGAGCCGCTGCGCGCGGCCGACACCGGGCGTTATCTCGCGATCTATCGCAAGCTCGGCGAGCGCTGGATGTGGTTCAGCCGGCTGGTCAGGCCGCCGGCCCATACGCAGGCGATCCTGGCCGACCGGGATGTCTCGTGCTTCGTCGCCCGCAGCGAGGGCCGCGACGTCGGCCTGCTCGAACTGGATTTCCGCGTCGCGGGCGAGGGCGAACTCGCCTTTTTCGGGCTCGACGGGAGCGTGATCGGCAAGGGCGCCGGCCGCTGGCTGATGAACCGGGCGCTGGAGACGGCGTGGGCGCGGCCGATCTCGCGCTTCTGGGTCCATACCTGCACGCTCGACCATCCGAGCGCGCCGGAATTCTACCAGCGCTCGGGTTTCGAGGCCTTCAAGCGCGGCGTCGAGGTCGACGACGATCCCAGGCTCTCCGGCCAGATGCCGCGCGATTGCGCGCCGCATCATCCGGTGATCGCATAGCGTCAGGCGCTCGCGCGCGCCCGCAGGCCGATCGAGTCCATCATCGCCTGGTCGCGCGCCGCGTCCGCCGCCCGTTCCGAGGCGCGCTCGCGGTCGTCGAGGATCTCGACCTTCTTCATGTCCTCGAAGGCGTCCTGCAATTCGGCCTTGGCCTCGTCGAGCTGGCCCTTCAGGTTGTCGGCGGACTGGCGCAGGTTGTCGCGGCGCGCGAGCGCGGCCTTGGCATAGGTCGGATAGGCGAAATGGCCGGGGTCGGAGATCCCGGCGCGGGTCTCCTCGCTCTGGATCTCGCGATCCAGATCGGTCGCCATGCGGTGAAACTCGGCGATCATCATCTCGATCTGGCTTACCCGGCGACGCTTTTCGTCGACCTGGAAGCGTTTGAGACGCAAAAGGGTCTCTCGCGACTTCATGTCGTGTCCAACTCCTGGTTACGCATGGCGGCGCGCCGACCCCTCGACGCACGACCGGACTTTTCATCCGCGAGACAGCCCAGCATGGCCCAAGGAGGTTGACCTTTCCTTACCGAAACCGGCTGCCTTGCACGCATGTCGCATTGGCGCGAGGCCTGCTGACACCGCCTGACGCAAATTGATATCGATCTCGGCTCGCGCGCCGCCTTCCTGCTCGCGCGCCGCCTTCCTGGCCGATTCCGGATCCTGCCGTCTTGCCCGCCCTCAGACCTCTGCCCGAGCATGCCTGGCTGATCGCCGGCCTGTCGCTGACGCGGGTGATCGGCTGGGGCTCGAACTACTGGACGCCCTCGGTGCTGGCGGCCTCCTTCGCGCGCGATCTCGGCCTCTCGATCCAGTTCGTCTTCGGCGGCATCACGCTGCTGCTGGTGATCGGCGCGATGCTGGCGCCGGGGCTCGGGCGATACGCCGAGCGGCACGGCACGCGCGGGCTGATGAGCCTCGGCGCGCTGATCTGCGGGGCCGGTTTCCTGTGCCTCGCCGCGGCGCAGGGGCCGATGAGCTATCTTGCGGGCTGGTGCGTCATCGGCGTCGGCCACGCCATGGCGCTGGCGAACATGGGCAGCGTCACCGTCGCCCAGATCATGGACGAGCGCGCGCGTCGCGTGATCGGGATCATGATGCTGGTGGGCGGGATGTCCGCGAGCCTGTTCTGGCCGCTCTCGGCGGCTCTATCCGACTGGCTCGGCTGGCGCGGCGCCTGCATCGTCTTCGCGGCGCTGCATGTCTTCGTCGCCCTGCCGATCCATCTCGCCATCCCGCGTCACCGCAGGCCGCTCGCGCCGGCTCAGGATGCGGCCGCCGCGCTCAGGCTGAACGGGCGCGTGCCGCAACCCGAGCGCCGCGCCGCCTTCGTGCTGCTCGCGACCTGCTTCTGTCTCAGCGGGCTCGTCTCCTGGGGCCTGCCATTGCATTTCATCGGGCTGTTCGAGGCGTCCGGCCTGCCGCTCGCCTCGGCGGTGGCGATCGCGAGCCTGACGGGCCCGGCGACGATCGCGGCCCGGATGATCGAGGTGGTGGCCGGCCACAAGGTCAGGCTCGAGCGGCTGAGCCTGTTCGCGCTGCTGCTCGGCGCGGGCGCCTGCCTGCTGCCGCTCATGGCGCATGGCTCGGCGCTCATCGGCACGGCCTTCGTGCTGCTCTATTCGGCGGGCGCGGGCGTGCTCTCGATCGCGCGCGCGACGCTGCCATTGATGCTGTTCGGCCAGCGCGGCTATGCGGTGATGTCGGGCCGACTGACCGTGCCGCAGAACCTGATCTTCGCCGCGGCGCCACTGCTCTATGCCGCCGGCATCGAGCGGGGCGGCACGGATTTCACGCTGATAGGGTCGGCCGTGCTGCAAGTGCTGGCGCTGTCCGCGCTCGCCCTGCTGGTCCGGCGGCTATAGTGTTTCGTCGCGGACCGCGCCGGTCAGCTTCCGGTGTTGCTCAAAAAGATCAGGCGATCCTCCTCGTCGTTCTGGTCGAGCAGCATCGCGTCGGCGGCGGGGGCGTCGACGCCATCCGCGTCGATGACCCTGAGCACGGGATAGCTGGCCTTCAGCCGGGTCAGAAAGCCGGCCGGATCCCGGCAGCGGCCCGGATTGAATTCCAGCACGATCTCCGGGCTGAAGCGCTCGATCACGCGGCTGAGCCCGACGATCACCTGCTCCTCCGATCCTTCGGTGTCGATCTTCAGGAAATCGACGCGCGTGTGCCGCGCCAGGAGCTCGTCGAGCGCGACCACCGGCGTCGCCTGCCGCTCCGGCTCGGCAACCACGCCCTGCGTCGCGACGACCCTGGCGTTCTTCGGCTCGCCTTCCGGGACGAACAGAAAGGCCTCGCCGGCTTCAGCGCCGGCGGCGGCCGTCAGAACCGCGCTGCGGCCGGCGAAGCCGTTGAGCTCCAGCGACCGGGTCACCATCCGCGCTGCGCGGGGATTGGGTTCGATCGCGACGAGATAGCCGTCCGGGCCGACCAGATCGGCCATGAGCAGCGAGTAATAGCCGAAATTGGCCCCGACATCGACGGCCACCATGCCTGGGCGCAGCCGTTTCGCGATGAACCGCGTCAGCTCGATCTCCCAGAAGCCGTCGAGCAGCAGATGGGAAGCAAAGCCGCGATCGGAGGTGTCGAAAAAGGCCTTGTAGCGCCCGAGAACCCGCCCGAGCGCCATCTCGTTGCCGAGATAACAGGGCTGCGCCGTCGCGCGGCAGGCGCGTTCGAGCGCATGGCGCGGGTAGCGCCGAATATGATCGAGCGTCACGATGGCGCCGGGCCGCCAGCCACGAAGCCTGCCTGCGAAAGACTTGAGGGATGTGAGCGACATCCCCCGACCTCGCATGTGAAGGGCCGCATCGGCAACCCCGGCGCGGCGTCACCCGCCCATGATCTCCGCCAGCCGCCGATAGCTGTCCGGCAGCGAGGTCGCCTCGTCCTTGGCCTGCTTCAGGAAGGCCTCAAGCGCAGGGTTGAGGCGGATCGCCTCGTCGACTTCCGCCGAGGCGCCCTGGCGATAGGCGCCGAGCCGGATCAACTCCTCCATGTCGGCATAGGTCGCGAGCGTGGCGCGGGCCTTCTGCACGACCGGGTAGAAGGCCGGGTCGCAGGCTTTCGGCATGGTCCGCGAGACCGATTTCAGGATGTTGATCGCGGGATAGCGCCCACGCTCGGCGATGGAGCGCTCCATCACGATATGGCCGTCGAGAATGCCGCGCACGGCGTCGGCCACCGGCTCGTCATGGTCGCCGCCATCGACCAGCACGGTGAACAGCCCGGTGATCGCGCCGTCTCCGATGCCGGGGCCGGCGCGTTCGAGCAGGCGCGGCAGTTCGGCGAAGACGGTGGGCGTATAGCCCTTGGTCGTCGGCGGTTCGCCGGCGGCGAGCCCGATCTCGCGCATCGCCATGGCGAAGCGGGTCACCGAATCCATCAGGCACATCACCTGCAGGCCCTGGTCGCGGAAATATTCGGCCAGCGCCAGCGTCGTCAGCGCCGCCTGCTTGCGCATCAGCGCCGGCTCGTCGGAGGTCGCGACGACGACGACCGAGCGCGCCAGCCCCTCGGGGCCGAGATCGTCCTGGAGGAACTCCTGGACCTCGCGGCCGCGCTCGCCGACGAGGCCGATGATGTTGACGTCGGCACGGGCATAGCGCGCCAGCATCGAGAGCAGCACCGACTTGCCGACGCCGGAGCCGGCGAAGATGCCCATGCGCTGGCCGAGGCAGCAGGTCAGGAAGGCGTTCATCCCGCGCACGCCGAGATCGAGAGGGTGGCCGACGCGGCGGCGCGAATGGGCCGGCGGCGGGTCGGCGCGATAGGGAAAGAGCTGCTCGCCCTGCGGCAGGGCCGGGCCGCCGTCGACCGGGCGGCCGAGCGCGTCGACGACGCGGCCGAGCCAGGCATCGGTCGGCCTGACGCCGGTCTGGGCCTTGTCGACATAGGCCGGACAGCCGCGGCGCACGCCGTCGAGGCCGCCATAAGGCATCACCAGCGCCTTCTCGCCAGAGAAGCCGATCACCTCGCAGGGCACGCGCGCGCCCTGGCCGATGTCGATCTCGATGCGCCCGCCCAAACTCATCGCGCCGATCGGCCCCGAGATCTCGACCAGCAGCCCCCGCACCGCGGTGACGCGGCCATAGATCGTCAGCCCGTCCAGCGCGTCGATGGCGGCGGCGAGCGAACCGAGCTTGTCCTGGGTGCGCAAGGGGCTGTTCATAAGTGTGGCCGTAAACCTTTCGTTAAGTCGTCTGATTAACACTGTGTTTCGAGGCTGCTGCGCGTCGCGGGGTGATTTGCCCCGGTTTCTCGAAGCGGACTTCGCGAAAGGCGATTTCGCGGGCGAAGGCCAAGACGATCCGTGTCAAATTCGACTCACCTCCACAAGGATCGCACCCCTTCATCCAAGAAGCGCTTGCGCTGGGGAATCATGGTTTGTTAACCATTTCCCCATAGCGTGTCGCGTGGCGTTTCATCGGGCAAGCACGTCGTCGTCCTGAGCCGCGGGGGTTCTGACGATAA
Source organism: Allobosea sp. GW821-FHT12C12 (assembly GCF_058807355.1). Taxonomy (NCBI): domain Bacteria; kingdom Pseudomonadati; phylum Pseudomonadota; class Alphaproteobacteria; order Hyphomicrobiales; family Alloboseaceae; genus Allobosea; species Allobosea sp. GW821-FHT12C12. The sequence continues at coordinate 135,889 of NZ_JBXAQP010000001.1, read as the reverse complement.
GCGCGGGCAGCTTGCCTCGGGGCTGAATTGGGGACGTGACATGCGGGTTCTGCTGATCGAGGACGATAGCGCAACCGCCCAAAGCATCGAGCTCATGCTCAAATCCGAGAGTTTCAACGTCTATACGACGGATCTCGGCGAAGAGGGCGTCGATCTCGGCAAGCTCTACGACTACGACATCATCCTGCTCGACCTGAACCTGCCCGACATGTCGGGCTACGAGGTTCTGCGCTCGCTCCGGGTCGCCAAGGTCAAGACGCCGATCCTGATCCTGTCCGGCCTCGCCGGCATCGAGGACAAGGTCAAGGGCCTGGGCTTCGGCGCCGACGACTACCTGACCAAGCCGTTCCATAAGGACGAGCTCGTCGCCCGCATCCACGCCATCGTGCGCCGCTCGAAGGGCCATGCCCAGTCGGTGATCACGACCGGCGACCTGATCGTCAACCTCGACACCAAGACCGTGGAAGTCGACGCCGCCCGCGTCCACCTCACCGGCAAGGAATACCAGATGCTGGAGCTGCTCTCGCTCCGCAAGGGCACGACCCTGACCAAGGAGATGTTCCTCAACCATCTGTATGGCGGCATGGACGAGCCCGAACTCAAGATCATCGACGTCTTCATCTGCAAGCTGCGCAAGAAGCTGGCCAACGCGTCGGACGGCAAGAACTACATCGAGACGGTCTGGGGTCGCGGCTATGTGCTGCGCGAGCCGACCGAGGTCGACGAGCGCATCCCGGCCTGAGCGCGGGCCGAGCGTCATGCTGCCGTCATCATCGACCGGCACAAGGTTTGAGGCCTGATCGTCGGATGTAAACGACAGGCTGACGGGGACCCCGCCGAGAGGCGGGGTTTTTGTTTGTGGCGGCGCTGCTCGAGACGCCTTGCGCGGCCAACTCCGCCGAATCGATCGTCTGCCGAATCGGATGGTCGGGCCGACAGGTCTCAGAACCGCCGGCCGGCCGCCGCCGCGAGCGAGCGCGTCCGGTCGAAGGGCAGGCCGAGACTCGCCGTCTGGGCCTTGGCCGAGCCGCTTTCGCGGTAGAGGCCGCGATGCTCGCGATCGGGCACGATCGTGGTGGTGATGCCGATCACGGTCTCCGCCGCGCCGAGCACGAAGGCGCCGTCGCGCGCCAGCCGCTGCGCCAGCGCCGCCATCACCTTCGCCTTGGTCGCGACGTCGAAATAGATCAGCACGTTGCGGCAGAAGATCACGTCGAACTGGCCGAAATGGGCGTTGGGTTCGAGCAGATTGTGCGGCTTGAGCTCGACCATGGCGCGGATGCGGTCGTTGACCTGCCATTTGTCGCCGTCCTGCCGGAAATAGCGCAGCAGCATCTGGATCGGCAGGCCGCGCTGGACCTCGAACTGGCTGTAGGCGCCCTGGCGCGCGCGCTCCAGCACCTCGGTCGAGATGTCGGTGCCGAGGATCTCGATACGCCAGCCGGCCAGGCGCTGCGCCGCCTCGTCGAGGATCATCGCCAGCGAATAGGCTTCCTGGCCGGTCGAGACCGCCGCGCACCAGATCCGCAGGGACCGGCTGGCGGCGTTGGCGGCGAGCTTCTCCGGCAGGATCACGTCGCGGAACAGGTCGAAGGGCGAGCGGTCGCGGAAGAACAGCGTCTCGTTCGTCGTCATCGCCTCGACGACGGCGCTCTCCAGGGTCGGATCGGCGTTGTGGCGCAGCTTCTGGACGAGCGCGCCGAGCCCGTCGATGCCGCTGCGGCGGCACAGGATGCCGAGCCGGCTTTCGGCGAGATAGCGTTTCTCCTCGCTGAGCGAGAGCCCCGAGCGCAGATGCAGCAGGGCGCGCAGGAAATCGAAATCGGCCTGCGTCATCATGACTGGCCTTCGCGGAGCAGGCTCCGGATGGCCGGTCCGATCGAGTCGAGCGGGATCACCGCGCTGGCATGCCGGGCGCGGACGACCGAACCCGGCATGCCCCAGATCGTGCTGGAGAGCTCGTCCTGCGCGATCACGGCCGCGCCGGCGCGGCGCAGCGCGCCCGCGCCCTCGGTGCCGTCGCTGCCCATGCCGGTGAGAACGAGGCCGATCGCGGCGGGGCCGAGATGGCGCGCCGCCTCGTTGAACAGCACGTCGACGGCAGGCCGGCAGAAGCGGACCGGCGGCGCGTCGGAGATGCTCGCGACGATATGGCCGAGCTTGCGCTCGATGCCGAGATGGCGGCCGCCAGGCGCCACATAGATCGTGCCGCGCGCGAGCCGCTCGCCGTCATAGGGCTCGCGCGTCGGCACGCCGATCTGGGCCGCGACCTGTTCGGCGAAGGAGGCGGTGAAGACCGGCGGCATGTGCTGCACGACCAGCGTCGTGAGATCCTGCAGCGCCGGGCCGAGATCGCCCAGCACCTTCGTCACGGCGCGGGGGCCGCCCGTCGAGGCGCCGATCATCAGATAGCGCGGCATCACCGAGACCAGCGGCTTCAGGTTGACCGGGCCGACGAGCGGACAGTCGAGATCGAGTTCCGGCGGCAGGGCGCCGGGCGAGATCGGGGTCTGGGCGATGTTGCCGAGCTTCAGCAGGAACTCGCTGCGGAAATCGAGCGACATCGTCATGCCGCTGCGGCTGTCTGGCTTGGAGACGACGTCCATCGCGCCCTTGGTCATGCATTCGAGCGCGATCCGGGCGTTGCGTTCGGTCAGGGTCGTGGCGAGCAGGACGCCGGTGCGCGGGCTCTGCTTCAGGATCTGCGGCAGGGCGGCGATGCCGTCCATGCCCGGCATGTTCAGATCGAGCACCATCACGTCGGGCTGGAAGCGGCCGGCATGGGCGACCGCCGTCTCTCCGTCGCCGGCGACGGCGACGACGTGGAACTGCCCGCTTTCGCCGAGCCAGCGCGCGAACAGGCCACGCACCACGACGGAATCATCGGCGATCACGACCGTCTTGGGTCGCTGCGCCGCCGCGCCGTGGGCTTGTGAGAACCTGATCATGCGTGGCGCGTCCGGAGCGGCGGGGGCAGGCGAAATCGCTGGCGCACGCCCCCGCGATCAGAGCAGCCCGACCTGATGGAACTTGGAGGCGACGATCTCCTTGTCGAACGGCTTCATGATGTATTCGTCGGCGCCGGCATGCATGGCGCGCGCGATATGGGCGATGTCGTTCTCGGTGGTGCAGAACACGACCTTGGGGCGCCTGCCGCCGGGCATCTGGCGCAGCGTGCGCAAAAAGTCGTAGCCGTCCATGATCGGCATGTTCCAGTCGAGCAGCACGGCGTCCGGCATCTCGCCCTTGCAGGCGTCGATGGCGCGCGCGCCGTCCTCGGCCTCGGCGATGCGGAACTGCAGGCCTTCGAGAATGCGGCGGGCGACCTTGCGGATCACCGCGGAGTCATCGACGACGAGACAGTATTTCATGATCGTTCTCCAGATCGCTCGAAGGCGGCGTCACGCCGCCGCGGGAAGGTCGATTTTCAGGACGGCGTCGACGTCGAGGACGACGAGCAGGCGGTCGTCGAGCCGGTGGACGCCGGCGGCGAGCGCCGCCCAGCTCCGGTCGAGATGCACCGGCACGGGCTCGAAGGTGGACTGGTCGAGACGCATCACCTCGCCGACGGCGTCGACGATCAGCGCATAGGCCTCGCCGCCATGGTCGATGCCGACCGCGACGAGCTCGCACTTCTCGTCGCAATGGTTCGCCAGATCGACGAACCGGCCGAGTCGCTTGCGCATGCAGATCGCGGTGACGACCCGGCCGCGCAGGTTGAGCAGGCCGACGATCTCGCGCGGCGCGCTCGGAACCGGCGTGATCCGCGTCGCGATGAAGACGTCGTGGACGCGCCCGATCGGCAGGCCGAGCACCTGCTCGCCGACCGTGACGGTGACGTAGTCGAGCGAATCGCCGAAGCCGGCGGCAGCCGCCGATCCGCTTTTATGGACCATCTCATGCGCGCTCATGCCGCCTGCCTCATGCTGGTGCGGCGCTCGGCCAGTTCGTTCAGCAGCGCGCGCCGGTCGAACTTCGCCACGATCTCGTCGAGCCGGGCATGGGCGGCGCGGACATGGAGATCGGGCGTCGCCATCGTCGTCGTCCCGAGAATCCGCAAGCTCGCCCCGTTCTCGCCCTCCCGCAGCGCCTGCGCGAAGGCGAAGGCCGCCTCCGGATCGCGGTCGAGGTCGATCAGCACGGCGCTCATCGCGCCGGCCGCCATGTGCCGGCGGGCGGCGTCGAAATCGGCGGCGAGGGCGACGCGCTGACCCGAGGCCCTGAGCACGGGGCTCAGCATCTCGCGCAGGAAATCGGACGGCTCGATCAGCAGCACCTGGGCAGGCGTCGCGATCCCGGCCTCGCTGCGGCGGCCATGCAGCCAGTTCGGGTCGCCCAGCGGCAGGTAGTGCGCCAGATCGATGATCTCGGTGGCGCGGCCGCGGATCATGGCCGAGCCGATGACGCTGCGGTCGAGGGTCGATTGCAGCTCGACGTCGAGCGCCTCCTCGACGATGTCGACGATGGCGTCGACCGCCAGCCCCATGGTCAGCTCGCCCTCGGAGATGATCACGAGCGGCTGCAGACCCTCGCCGCGGATCTGCGCCTCGCCGACCGGAACGATCGGCATCAGGCGGTTGCGGTAATGCAGCAGGATGCGGCCGCTGCTCGGCTGGAACGCGCTCGCCTCGATCTCCTCGAGCCTGGTGACGAGCGAGAGCGGCACGGCCTTGAGGCTGTCGGGGCCGGCGCGGAACACCAGCATGGTGGTGCGTTCGCCGGCCGGCGCCGCGACCAGACCTTGCGCCTCGCCGCGCGGCGCCTCGCCGGAGTTCACCGCGCCGACCTGGCGGGCGATGCCGTTGGGATCGACGATCAGCACGACGGCGCCGTCGCCGAGGATGGTGTTGCCGGAGAAGATCGGAATGTGACGCAGCTTGGTCGACATCGGCTTCACAACGATTTCCTCGGTGTGGAAGACGCTGTCGACGAGGATGCCGAACTGACGCCCGCCGATCTGGGTCACCACGATGAAACCGTCGTCCATGGCCGTGGCCGGTCCGCCGAGCACGCCGGCCAGCGAGATGATCGGCAGCAGACGCTCGCGCAGGCGCAGCACGGGCGCGCCGTTGATCTGCTCGACGCGATGGTCGGCGCCGGCCTTCACCCTGACGAGTTCGCGCACGACGATCTGCGGGATCGCGAAGCGCTGCTCGCCGACCGCGACGATCAGGGCCGAGACGATCGCCAGCGTCAGCGGAATCTTGATCGTCAGCGTCGCGCCCTGGCCCGACACGCTGGCGACGTCGATGCGCCCGCCGATCTGGTCGACGTTCGACTTGACGACGTCCATGCCGACGCCGCGGCCGGACACCGCGGTCACGTGCTCGGTCGTCGAGAAGCCGGGATGGAAGATGAAGTTGCCGATGGCGACGTCCGACATCCGCTCCAGCTCGGCCTCGGTCGCGAGCCCGCGCTGGAGCGCCTTGCGGCGGATAAGCGCAATATCAAGACCGCGGCCGTCATCGGCGACGGAGATCGTCACCGAGCCGCCCTCGTGGAAGGCGGCGACGCGGATCGTGCCGTGCTCGGTCTTGCCGGCCGCCTTGCGCTCTTCCGGCGTCTCGATCGCATGGTCGGCGCAGTTGCGCACCATGTGGATGAGCGGATCCTTGATCAGGTCGAGGATCTGCCGGTCGAGTTCGGTGTCGCCGCCGTCGAGCACCAGCTCGATGCGCTTGCCGAGTTCGGTGCTGAGATCGCGCACGATGCGCGGCAGCTTCGACCAGGCGTTGCCGATCGGCTGCATCCGGGTCTTCATCACCCCGTCCTGCAGTTCGGCGGTGATCAGGGAGAGGCGCTGCAGCGGCGCCTTGAGGGCGGCGTCCTCCTGCCGGCGCGAAATATCGAGGAGCTGGTTGCGGGTCAGCACCAGCTCCGAGACCATCGTCATCAGATGCTCGATCGTGTCGACATTGACGCGCAGCGTGCTGGGAGCGACCGCGCGGCTTTCGCGGGGGCCGGAATCGTCCCCGGCCGCGGGCGCCACGGCGTCGTGGTCGGGGCGGTGCGCGGCGGCCGTCGCGATGCGGCCATCGGCGCCGCGTTCGGGCCCGGGCGCGCTGCGGAAGACGAGATCGAGCCCGTCCTCCGTCATCGCGCCGCCATGTCGGGCGAGATAGGCGGCGACCGGGTCGTCCCCCGCTGCAGCGGCAGGCGCGGCTTCGGCGAGTTCGGACCTCGCCTTGTCGGCGAGCGCGCGCAGTTCGGCGATCAGGGTCTCGTCGCTGCCCTCGGGCTCGGTCCCCTTCTCGGCGAGTTCGGCCAGGATCTCCTTGACCCGGTCGATCGTCTCCAGAATGGCGGTGACGGCCATGGCGCTGACGACGGCGCCGTCGCGGAACTGGCCGATGACGGATTCCGCGGCATGCGTCAGGGCCTCCAGCCGGGGCAGGCCGATGAAGCCGCATGTGCCCTTGACGGTGTGCACGAGCCGGAAAATGTTGCGCAGGATATCGCTGTCGTTGGGGTCCTGCTCGAAGCGGACGAGTTCGCGATCGACCGTGTCGAGGTTCTCGCCGGTCTCGCTCAGGAACTCTTGCAGCAAATCGTCCATGCCGGAGACCATCACCCACGCAACACGCTGTGATGATCTAAGCAGCAGAAGGGTTTATGATCGGTTGAGATCGACGCGGAAGCGCAAGGATTTGCACGCCTTCGGCGGGCTCCTTCACGCCTTTTCCGCGCGGATCGTCACGGTCTCGGCCTCGATCGCGAAAGAGATCGCCATCCCCGCGGCGCGCGCGACCATGCCGGCATAGAGCGGCTGGACGGCGTGGGCGTCGATCGCGCCGGTCTCGGAACGGCCGGCCAGCAGCTCCTCGACATGGGCGGGAATGCGCGCATGCGAGCCCGTCGCGGTGATCGTGAAGCTGCCCTGCTCGCCCTCGACGGTGGCGCGCGAGACGAGCTTGCCGCCGCGCGGGATCGCCTGCGTCGCGAGCACCAGCAGGTTCAGGAGCAGCTTGACCTGGTTCTTCGGCAGCAGCGCGCGGGGCGCCTCCCAGTCGAGCGAGAGCTTCTCGTCGTTGAGAAAGCCGTTGGCGACGTTGCCGGCATCGCCGAGATCGATCATCGCGCCGGCCGATCCCGCCGCCCCGAAGGCGAGGCGGGCGAACTGGAGCCTGGCCGAGGCGTTGCGCGCGCTCTTCTTGATCAGGTCGAGCGCGAAGTCGCGCATCGAGGGATCGTCCTCCTCGAGCACCTCCAGCGCGTTGACAATGGCGCCAACCGGGCTGATCACGTCATGACAGACGCGGCTGCAGAGGAGCGCGGCCAGGTCGAGCGGCTCGAGCGAGATGGCGGTCATGGCTTCATGTCCTGGATCGGCGGTGCGGGCGCTCTCGGCTGGCGAGAGATCGTCTGATGACGATATGGTGCCATCTTGGTTTGCATGTGGTTAACCCTGTTTCGCGGCGCGCGCCAATCCTGGCGGGCGACGACGCCATGATCGCGCCCGGAGATCCGCTGGCCGACCGCGACGGGCTGGCCCGCCGGCTGGCCGAGGCCGCGCGGACCAGCGCGTCCGTCCTGCTCTCGATGCGGACGGGGCGCGATGTGAGGCTGAAGCCCGACGGCTCGCCGGTCTGCTCGGCCGATCTCGCCGCGGACAAGGCGGCCAAGGCGGCGCTGGCGCGGCTCCTGCCGGACTTCCCCGTGATCAGCGAGGAGAGCGCCGAGGTCGTCGCGCCCGGCCCGGTCTTCGTCCTGCTCGACCCGCTCGACGGCACGCGCGAGTTCCTCGCCGCCGGCGAGAGCTACTGCGTCGCGATCGCGATCGTCAGCGACGGCCGCCCGGTCGCGGGCGCGATCGCGGCTCCCCGGCTCGGGCGGCTCTGGTACGGCGGCGAGCACGCCTTCGCGCAGCGGCTCGACCCCCTCGGCGCCGCGCTCGGGGAGCCCGCCCGGATCGGCGTGCGGCCCGAGCCGGCGGAAGGTCCGGTCGCGCTGATCAGCCGCTTCCATGGCGATGCGCTGAGCGAGAGGCTGACCGGGGCGGCCGGGGCCAGCGCCCGCATCCCGGTCTCGTCGGCGGTGAAGTTCGGGCTGATCGCCTCGGGCGAGGCCGATCTGCACATCCGCTGCGGCCAGACCATGGAGTGGGACATCGCGGCGGGCGACGCGATCCTGCGGGCGGCGGGCGGCGTCGTGCTCACGCTGGATGGAGCCGTGCCGCGCTATGGCCGCAGCGAAAGGCAGTTCCGCAATCCGTCCTTCATCGCCGCCGGCAGCCTCGCTCTGGCGCAACGCGCGCTTGCGGCGCTGCCGGCCCAGGATCAGCGCGCGATCGTCTCGTAGACGTCGCGCCAGCGCGCATCGGCCTGCGCCATCGCGGCCGCGCGCGCCATGAAGGCCTGGCGATTCTCCGGCGTGCGGAACAGGACGAGCCGCTCGCCGATGACCGCGAACTGCATCGGGTCGGTCTCGATGGCGCGGCCCTCCGAGACGCCGAGCCCGTCGAACCCGGCGAAGGCCGGTTCGTAGAGGGCCGGCGCGTCGCGGAAGGCCTCGCGATTGGCGGCGGAGACGAAGCGCCAGGCGACGCCGCGATGCGTCAGCTCGTAGCGCGCCAGCCCCGGCGTGGCGCGGCCCTCGCTGCGATAGGCGACGGGATCGAACCCGTTCAGCGCCAGGCCCGAGCGCAGGTCGCGCTGCATCGTCTCGCTCAGCGCGGGCAAGTCGGGCAGGCCGGTCGGAATGCCGGCAGTCGCCAGCAGCGGCTCGGGCGCGGTCCTGGTCTTGGCCGCGACGCCGGGCAACCCGGCCGCCATGAAGGCCGCGACCGCAATCCCAACCCGCCTCCGCCATGCTGCAGCCTTCATCGCGGCAAATCCTCGCATTCTGCGATCCGCGGCCTTCCGGGCCGAAATCTTCACGGGTTGGATACACTTGCCGGGTATCAGATTGGTTACCGAAATGATGCGTTCAGGCGTTTGGCGTTCCAGTTTGGCGTCATGCGTGAAGTCGGGGCCGAGCCGGGCGACGCCCGGCTCAAGCAGGCTCCGCCCGTCCCGGAAACCATTGTTCTTTCCGGCCCGGCCCTGTTCACCCGATCTGGCGTTCCGCCCGGAGATTTTTCGATGAAACAGACCCGCCGCAACCTTCTGCTCGGTGGCCTGATGCTCGCCGCGAGCGCCGTCACCCTCCCCGCCCTGGCGCAGCAGTCGCGCTATGCCTCCGCGAACGAGAACCCGCGCTCCTTCTCGCAGAACGAGCTCGTCTCCTCCGGCCACCAGTTCTTCGGCAACGTCTCGCGCGGGCTTGCGCTGACGGTCGAGGAGGCGGTGCGGCGCTGGGGCGAGCCGAACGGCTACATCCTCGGCCAGGAGGCCTCGGGCGCCTTCGTCGGCGGCCTGCGCTATGGCGAGGGCACCCTGTTCACCCGCAACGCCGGCGACCGCAAGGTGTTCTGGCAGGGCCCTTCGGTCGGCTTCGACTTCGGCGGCGAGGGCGCGCGCACCATGGTTCTGGTCTACAACCTGCCATCGGTCGACGCGCTCTACCAGCGCTTCGTCGGCGTCGACGGCTCGGCCTATTTCATCGGCGGCTTCGGCTTCACCGCGCTGGCGGCCGAAGGCGTGATGATGGTGCCGATCCGTACCGGCGTCGGCTGGCGGCTCGGCGTCAATCTCGGCTATCTGAAGTTCACGCCGCAGGCGACCTGGAACCCCTTCTGACGGGCCGGCGTTGCCGCGACGCTGGCCATGACGGCGTCGTCATGGCAAGGTTTTGCTTCGCAATCCGTCAAATGTGGAGCCGCCCGACTTGATCGAAGCCGTCATGCTCGTGACGCTGGGCTTCCTGTGCGCCAGCCTGCTGACGCTGGCGGCGTTGCCGTCGCTCGCGCGGCGCGCCGACAGGCTGGCGCGCAAGCGCGCCGAGGCGGCGTTCCCGCTCTCGCTGGCCGAGATCGCCGCCGATCGCGATCATCTGCGCGCCGAGCTCGCCTTGCGCGCCCGCGAGGTCGAACAGAAGGCCGAGCGCGGTTTCGCCGCCAGGGCCGGCGCGATGCAGGAGCTCGGTCGGCGCGACATGAAGATCGCCCGGCTCGAAGGCGAGCTTGCGGCGCGGGACGCCGACATCGCCGGGCTGAAAGCCGACCTCGCCGCGACCCGCGACGACCTCGCCGGCACGCGCGCGACATTGGCCACGGAGGCCGCCGGCCATGCCGCGACGCAAGGCCTGCTCGACAGGCGCGTCGCCGATATCGCGAGCCTCGAGGCGTCGCTCGCGGAGACGCGAACCTCGCTGACCGGCACCGGCGCCGACCTCGCCGCCCGCAGCGCCGAACTCGGCGAGGAGCGGGCGACGCTCGGGCGCATCGAGGCGCTGCTCGCCGAGCGCGAGGCCGAGCTGTCCAAACTGCGATCCGAACGTGACGCGCTGCGCGTCGGCCAGGTCGAGAGCCGCACCCAGATCCTCGTCCTCGAAGGCAAGCGCGACGAGCTGTCCGCCCGCGTGAGCGCGCGCGAACAGGCGCTCGCCGAGGCCAGGGCCGCGCTCGGCTCGGCCAATACCGCGCTCGAGCTGTCTCATGCGCGCATCGAGGCGCTGGAAATGCAGGCCGCGGGCCTTTCGACGGATGCGCCGCGGATCGAGGACGTGCTGGCCGAGGTCGCGACCCTGCGGGACGAACTCGCGCAGTCGCAGGCCGAACGCACGAAGCTCAAGCGCGAACTGGCGCAGCGGCGCAAGGCCGGCGGCTCCGGCCGGGGCAGCGCCGACAACGCGGCGCTGCGCGGCGAGATCGCCAGGATCGCCGAGCGCCTGATGACGCTGCCGCCGGTGCAGGAAGCGGCCGAGTAGACGCCGGGTCGGCGGAAAGCCGCTTTCCTCGGCGGCGCCGCATGGTCTAGGAAGGCCTCCCGCCGCCGCGATGTCGCAAGGTTCCATGATCAAGGCCCGCCCGTGACCGAGACTTCAATCGATTTGCTCTGCATCGGCGAGCCGCTGGGCGAGTTCAACGCGACCCGGGCCGAGGCCGGCGCCTTCCAGTTCGGCCATGGCGGCGACACCTCGAACTGCGCCGTCGCGGCGGCGCGGCAAGGCGTGCGCGTGGCCTATGCCGGCGCGCTCGGCGACGACAGGGCCGGCCGCTCGATCCGCGAACTCTGGGCGCGCGAGGGCGTCGACGACGCCCATGTCTCGACGCACCGATCCGCGCCGACCGGGCTCTATTTCGTCGATCACGGCCCCGACGGCCACGTCTTCTCCTATCTGCGGGCCGGCTCGGCGGCGAGCCTCTACGGCCCGCGCGACCTCCCGCGCGAAGCGATCGCCTCGGCGAGGATCATCCAGGCTTCGGGCATCAGCCAGGCGATCTCGGCCGGCGCCGCCGACGCCGTCTTCGAGGCTTTCGGGCTCGCCCGCGAGACCGGCGCGCTGACGGCCTACGACACCAATCTTCGCCTCAAGCTCTGGCCGCTGACGCGAGCGCGGGCGATCGTCCACGCCGCCTGCGCCATGTCCGACATCGTGCTGCCGGGCCTCGACGACGCGAAACTCCTGACCGGGCTCGACGACGCCGACGCCATCGCCGACGTCTATCTGCGCATGGGGGCGAAGGTCGTGGCGCTGACGCTCGGCCATGAGGGCTCGCTGGTGGCGACGCCGGAACGGCGCGAGCGCCTGGTTCCGATCGCGGTCGACTGCATCGACGCGACCGGGGCCGGCGACTGCTATGACGGGGCGTTCCTGGCCGAATACATCCGCACCGGCGACGCCTTCGCGGCGGGAGCCTACGCCAATGTCGCCGCCGCGCTCTCGACCGAAGGCTATGGCGCGGTCGCGCCGGTGCCGCGCCGTGCCGAGGTCGAGGCGCGCATCGCCCTGGAATCGCAGAAAGCGAACTGATGAGCGTTCCGATCCTGACCGAGGCGGGCACGCTGCTCGCCCGCTACGATGTGCTGATCAGCGATGTCTGGGGCGTCGTCCATGACGGCTTGTGGGCGCTGGAGCCGGCCTGCGCCGCGCTGACTCGGTTCCGCGAAAAGGGCGGGGCCGTCGTGCTGCTCTCCAACGCGCCCGGCCCCTCCGGGCAGGTCGCGGAGGTGATCGACCGGAAGCGCGTGCCGCGCGACTGCTGGGACCGGCTGGTCACCTCCGGCGACGTCACCAAGGCGCTGATCGCCGAGAGCCATCACCGCAAGGTCTTTCATATCGGCTGGCAGGAGGATCGCGCCATCTTCACCGGGGTCGATATCGAGCTCGTCGGCGAGGGCGAGGCCGACCTCGTCGTCGCGACCGAACTCAACGACTACAAGACCGAGACGCCGGAGCAGTACCGGCCGCTTCTGGAGCGTTTCGCGGGCCGGGGCGTGCCCTTCATCTGCGGCAATCCCGATCTCGTCGTCCATGTCGGCGAGCGCCTGCTGCCCTGCGCCGGCGCGCTGGCGACGATCTACGAGGAACTCGGCGGCGCGGTCGCCTGGGCCGGCAAGCCCTATCGACCGGCCTATGACCTCGCGCTGGATGCGGCGCGCGCAACGCGTGGCGGCCACCCGGTCGATCCGGCGAAGGTCCTGGTGATCGGCGATGCGGTCCGCACCGATCTCGCCGGGGCGCGGCTGATGGGCTTCGACAGCCTGTTCATCGCCGGCGGCATCCACCGCGACGAGACGATCCGCGACGGCGCGGTCGATCCGGAGGGCGTCGCGAAACTGCTGGCCGGGCTGCCGGTGCAGCCGGTCGCGGCGATGGCGGCGTTGGCCTGATTGGCAAACGGCGGCGAAGCGGCGATCATCGGCGCGTCTGGACGGTCCGGCAGATAGCCGGCCGCAAGGAGGCGCTGCGATGTCACACCTGCCGAAAGCTGCCTTGGCCACGCTCGCGCTGCTCGCGGCAACCCCGGCGACATCCGCCGAGCGCGCGACGACGGTCAGCCGCGATGCCTATGCCTGCACGAGTTGGGCGGCATGGCGCGAATACGGCCAGGCGTCCCTCTCGGCCCGAGGCGCGCGGGCGAACAGGAACTGCCCGCTGCGCATCGCGGCCAGGACCCGGGTCGTCGTCGTGGACGAGGATGCCGGCGAGGGCGCGTCCGAGATCCGCTATCGCGGCAAGATCTGGTTCGTCGACAACCAGCGGCTGGATTGAGCGCCGCCGGTCAGTGCCCGCCCTTCGCCCTGACGTCGCGCAGCACGCCCAGCGTCATGGCGATGCAGAACACCATCCTCAAGATCGAAAGCGCGGCCACGGCCCGCAAGCCGGTTATGAAGGCCTCGCGCGCCTGCGCCAGCAAGGCCGTGGCTGGTCGGGCGCGAGCTTGCCGTGACGGCGAGCGCGCCGCCGGGCGCGGCGAGGGCGGCTCGCGTCGCGGCGGCACGCCGGGCAATGCGACATCGGCCATGCCGCCGCGATGGAGCGCGGCGCTCAGGCTGCCGAGCATGGCGACGCCGAGCGCCGACAGCGCCATGCCGCCGACCATCAGCGTCGCCGCCTGAATCGGCCGGCCAGCGCCGCGTGACGAAGGAGGCGGCGGTGACGGCGATCGCCGAGGGCGGCGACCACAGCCCCGCCTGCGGCGGCGACACCTCGATCATCCTTGCATTTCTGGAGTTCGATTCGAGTGTAGGACCGGGTCTCGTCAGTCAGGCGCGGCGGCGCGCGGCTCCTTCAGCCACTTGCCGATATCGGCGTAAAGCCCCTCCAGGGGCTTGAACACGAAGCGCACGGTCGAGCGTCCCGGCGGCACGACCACGGCCCGGAACAGCACGTTGGCCCGGAGCAGTTCGGCCGGCCTGCCGTCGATCTCGACCTGCCACCAATGATGCCAGACATCGTTGAGCACGACGAACCCGCCGCGCGGGGCGTCGACCGAGAGCGTCACCTCGGTCGTGCCGTAGTCCGCGATGCGCACGGAGCCAGGCTGCGCCGGGCCGGTCGGCAAAGGCGGCGGCTCGCGGTCGAGCAGCACGGTCTGGCGCGGGTCGAAGCCCTGCGGCCACTGACCGCTCGCGAGGATGGCATCGAAATCGGCCTTGCTGGCGCTCGTCAGCAGCAGCACGCGCGGCAGGGCGCGCGGGTTCTCGTAGACATAGGCGTCCTTGGTCCGGGCGATCTGGACGAGATCACCCGGTTTCAGCGCCTTGTCGATCTGCTCGGCGGGAACGCCGGTCGCGATGAAACGCAGCCCCAGCATGTCGGCGAGCAGCGAGCGATAGCCCGGCATCAGCGGTGAGAACTTGCGCTGGTCGGGCAGGGCGACATGGTCCTGCGCCCCGGTCGCCTTGCTGTAGAGGCCGAGCCTGAGCGGGTTGTAGCCCAGCGTGTTGTCGAGTTCGTGAATGAGGCTGGCGTTTGGCCAGTGGAAATCGATGCCGGCAAGCTCGATGCGGTCGCGCCGGTCGGGGCCGGCCGTGCGCGCCGTCTCGCGCTTCAGCAGCGCGATGGTTTCGTTCTCGCTGTCGGCGCGCAGCACGTCGTACACCTGCGCGGGCAGGGCGGTGGATTCGCTCGGGCCGTTATTGACCGAAAGATCGACCGTCAGCATCGCGGCGAGCACGATCGCCGCGGCGCGAGGCGAGCCCTGCAGGCTCAGGCCGCGCGCGGCGACGAGGGAGCCGGCGGCGAGGACGCCGCAGAGCAGCGCGGTCAGCAGCGGCAGCGCCGCGACAGGCAGACGGCCGACCGTCATGGCGAGCCAGAGCGCGAGGCCGAGCGCGCCGGCCAGCAGCAGGCCTGAGACGAGCCAGTGCCCGCGCCGCATCGGCGGGGCGGTGTCGGTCATCACGAGATGGGTCAGATAGCCGGCGAGCAGCGCCAGCAGCGCGCCGAGGATGAAGAGCGCGTCGGCCGGGCGGCGATAGAACGAGATGCCTGGCAGTTCGAACAACAGCCGGAAGCCCGGCGTGTAGCGCCCGAGCGCGAAGACGAGCACGACCAGCGCGGCCATGCTCAGCGCGACGATCTCGCGCCGCAGCAGCGCGCCGCGCACGATGCCCAAGCCGATGATCAGCAGCATCGGCATGAGGCCGAGATAGAGCTGGCTCATATTGCGTGCGAGATAGAGCTGGAGCGGGCCAAAGCGCGCCTCCCAGGCCGGGCTCGGCGCGCCCCAGAAATCGTCGAGCGGCCCGGCCGCGCCATAGAGATTGGCGAAGAGGCCGGTCAGCAGGGCGGCGGGATGCAACGAGCCCTTGCCGGCCTCGATGAGGTCGATCGCGGGCCGGTTCGATTCCCCGGCGAAGAAGGCCGTCAGCAGGATCGGCACGGTCGCGACGAGGACCGCGCCCATGCCGCCGGCGATCAGCGGCGGCAGGCTGCCCTTCAGCGCGCGCCAGGGCCGCTGCGCCATTGCGATCGCGGCGATGACGAGCCCGGCCAGCACATAGACGCCGAGAAGGGCGACCTGATCGCGCCCCAGCACCATGAAACCGGCGAAAACGCCCGCCACGAAGCCGTAGAGCAGCGAGCCGCGCTCCAGCGCGCGAGCCACCAGCACCAGCGTGATCGCGAAGTAGCCGAGGCTCAGCACCTGTCCGACATGCTGGATGCGCCAGGCCGCCGCCGCGCCGAAGGCGAAGCAGAGCGCGGCGACGACCGCGCCGGCCGGGTGCCAGTCGCGGTCGCGGAACAGCACGACGATGGCGAAGGCGCCTGCGAGCAGCGTGCCCAGCACCGCGCCGTCGCTCCAGCGGAAATCCGGCGCCGGGTTCAGCGCCGCGATCAGCGCGAAGGACGGCGAGAAGATCAGCGATTGCGGATCGGCGATCTGGGGCTGGCCGGCGAAGACGAACGGCGCCCAGAACGGCGAAAGGCCCTTGCGCCAGGTGCTGGCGAGGAATTGGAGCTGCGGGTGGAAATGCGCCTTGGCGTCCCAGGGGATGGTGACGACGCCCGAGAGCCAGGGCCAGGAGAGCAGGAACCAGGCGGCGAACACGATCGCGAAAACGCCGGCCAGGGGCCAGCGCTTCGGAAGCGGTCGATCCTCGCGGGTCACGGGCGCTGACATCCGCCGGCTGTGCCCGAAGCCGGGCCAGGTATCAATCGGCCACCATCAATCGGCCGACGTCAATCCTTCGGCGCGGCGCGCGCCATCAGCGCGTCCATGTCGATGGCATGGCCGGCCCGGTCCCGCTTGGAGGCGAGGTAGCGGACATTGTGGACGTTCGGCCGGCCGAGGACGGCCTGCGTGGCCGCGACCTCGAGCCCGGCGGCCTTGATCGCGCCGACCTTGATCGGGTTGTTGGTCAGCGCCGTGACGCGGCTGACGCCGAGCTGCTTCAGCATCGCGGCGGCGAAATCGAAATGGCGCTGGTCGAGATCGAAGCCGAGCACCTCGTCGGCGTCGTAGGTGTCCCAGCCCTGGCTCTGCAGCCTGTAGGCGCGCATCTTGTTGGAGATGCCGTTGCCGCGTCCCTCCTGGTCGAGATAGAGCAGGATGCCGCCCTCGTTCTGGGCCATCCACTGCACGGTCTCGCGCAACTGGTCGCCGCAATCACATTTCAGCGAGCCGAACAGGTCGCCGGTCAGGCAGGCCGAATGCAGGCGCACCGGCACCGCGTCGGCCAGATCGGGGCTGCCGACGATGATGGCGACCTGATCGCGCAGGCCCTCGCCGCCGCGGAAGACGACGAATTCGGTCTCCGGCGCGCCCTCCAGCGGAACGGGCGCGCGGCCGACGACGGCGAGCGAGGCGACCTGGGCGGCGCGATAGGCGTTGATCGCCTCGACCCCGACCTCGATCAGCGGCTCTGCGGCCACGGTCTCGGCCGTGACGGGCGTCAGCACGACGGCCGGCAGGACGAGCGAGAGCCTCGCCAGTTCGAGCGCGGCGTTGTCGATCTCGGAGGCAGGCGCGATCGGCGCGTCCATCCTGCCGTCCGTCTTCAGCGCCAGCATCTCGATACGGGCCAAGTCCATGACGGGCATAGCGAAAATTCCGGTCTCGCCGCGGCCTTTCGCACCGATGCGGCGCAGCCTCGCGGCGCTCAGGATGAGATGGGCGCGGCCGGCCGCGATCTCGCCGAGGCGGAGGGCCAATTCCGCGTCGGCCAGTTCGGCCGACATCGCCAGTGCGAGCCTGTCGCCGTCGCGGAGCAGCACGGGGCGGCCGGCGCGAAATTCCGCCAGCGCGCGATCGACCGTCACAAGTCTGGTCTGGTCCGGGCGTCCGAACAGCGTACGCGACTTAGGCATTGCAGTGTCCGTCAGATTGCGCCGGGAGCCGGCGGAGGAATGTAGCTCATACGGTCGGATTGTCGCGCCGGATGTAGGCGTGGCTGCCGCCAGGACCAAACGTGTCGCCGGAGGAACTGTTCCAGTCGCGGATGGAACCGCGATCCGGTTCTTCGCATTGGCTCCGAGGCGGCAGCCATCCAATCTGTTGCCTCGGCCCGTATAGGAATGACACGTTGAACGCGAGATGAATGGTCGCGACCAGAGCCGGACCTTGCGAAACCGGCAGGCGTGCGCCGCAAGGGGAAGACCGCAATGCAGGACCATGACCGGATGACGACCGCGGTCGCGACGGAGCGGGTCTACAGCCCGGTCTCGCGCCGTTTCCATTGGGCGGTCGCCGCCGGCGTCCTGGTGATGGTCCCGCTCGGCATCGCCATGGTCTATCGCGGCAACACGATGGACGTCTGGGACGGGATGACGAACGCGCTCTTCAGCAGCCACAAGCTGCTCGGCTTCCTGCTGCTCTGGGTGATGGCGGGGCGGCTGGCCTACCGGCTGCTGCACGGCGCGCCGCCCGACGAGCCGGGCCTGGCCCCGTGGCGGAAGGCGGCCTCGCACCTCGTCCACTGGCTGCTCTACGGCCTGCTGCTGATCGTGCCGCTGCTCGGCTGGATCGGCGTCTCGCTCTACCCTTCTCTCGGCATCTTCGGCCTGTTCGACCTGCCGGCGCTGGCCGCGCCGAACGAGGACGCGGCCAAGCGGGTGCTGGCGCTGCATGGCTGGCTCGGATTGCTGATCGGGGCGCTGGCGCTGGTGCATATCGGGGCCGCTCTGCACCACCACCTGATCCTCAAGGACGGGGTGCTGCGGCGGATGCTGCCGAAGCGCGAGTGACGGGACGGCCCTTCGGTCTCTTCGTGCCGTCATGGCGATTGCGCCGGTCCCATCGAGAGAGATCTGGCATGGGACGCCGTGCTCAGACCGGGCGCGCCCAGAGGTCGTGATGGCCGACCAGGGCGGAGGCCGATCGCCGCCGGGCGGCCAGCCAATCGGCGATCGTGCCGGCGTCGAGATGGCCGGTCTCCCGCACCGCCTCGACGATGCCCTGCGCCAGCGCGTTGGCGAAAGCGCCCGCGCCGTCCTCGATCAGCCAGGGGCTCTCGCCGGTCGAGACCGCGAAGCCGGTCTTGCGGAAGGCCTCCGCCATGATGTCGGTCGCCTCGGGGCCGGCGGCCGGGCCGAACCCCTTGTCGGTGTGCTGGTGATGCCTGAAGGCGGCGAGCATGCGCGCGTCGGCGGGGTGCGGCGGCTTCCATTTCTCGCGGCCGTCATAGGTCAGCACGGTGTAGAGCGGCAGGCGCTGGCCCGCGAGCGCCGCGACGAAACGCTCGATCCAGCGTTTCGAGGCGAGGTCGAACAGCGCCGCCGCCGTGACAAGATCGGGCTGCCAGCCCAGCACCCATTCGAGATCCTTGTCGAGATCGGCCTGGCGGAAATCGACGGTGAGCGATTTGCCGGCCTTCGACAGCACCAGCTCCTCGCCCTGCTCGCGCGCCTCGTCCGCCCAGACCGTCAGGCGCTCGCGCGCCACGGCGAGCAGGCGCTCGTCGTAGTCGACCAGCGTCCAGTGCTGGCGCTGCGGCAAGGCGGAAAACGCTCCGCGCAGGTTCGAGCCGGCACCGCAGCCGAGATCGATCACGGTGATCGAGGGCCTGGCCGAAAAATGCGCGCCGACCGCCGCCAAGAGCTGCGGATTGCGCGCCGCATGATCGAAAGGCTCGCGCAAGGCCAGCCAATCGGGGGAGAAACCGCCCATCACATCACCTTCCGGCAGGTTTCGGCGACGATCGCCGCCGTGTCGCGCCAGCACGGCAGGGTTGCCGCCGCGGCCCATGCGCCCTCGCCGAGGCATGTCCGCAGCGCCGCGTCATCAATCAGCCTCGCCAGGCCTTTGGCAAGGGCGTCGGCGTCGCCGGGCGGAACCTTGACGGCGGCGGCGTCGGGCACGGTTTCGGCGGCGGCCCCGCCGGTGGTGCACAGGATCGGCAGCCCGCGCGCCAGCGCCTCGGTCAGCACCATGCCATAGCCCTCGAACAGCGAGGGCATGACGAAGAGATCGGCGCGGTCATAGGCCTTGGCCAGCGCGGCGTCGGAGACAGCGCCCGCGAGCGCGATCCTGTCGCCGAGGCCGGCCTCGGCGATCCGCGTCCGCAGCGCCATGGCTGTCGCAGGCGCGCGATCGTCGGCTCCGACGATCGTCAGCCGCCAGTCCCTGTCCCGAATCCGCGCAAGCGCGGCGACCAGCACGTCATAGCCCTTGCGCGGCGTCAGCGAGCCGACGGCGAGCAGCGAGAGCGAACGTCCGCCGCCGCCTTTGGCCCGAGCGGCCTCGTCGACGCCGGGGACCGCGACCGTGACGCGCGCCTCGTCGACGCCGAAATCGGCGACGAGCAGGCGCTTGGTCAGCGGGCTGGTGACGATGACGGCGGCGGCATGGCGCAGCGCCGCCGCCTCGCCGGCCAGCAGCGAGGCGGCGCGCTCGGGCGAGAGGCCCGTCTCGAGCCCGAGCGGGTGGTGGACCAGCGCGACGACGCGGCCGGCGAGCCCCGCCGCGATGCTTTCGGGAAACGCGCCATAGGCGAGCCCGTCGATCAGCAGCGCGCTGTCGAAGGGTTGCGACAGGATCGCGCGCCCGGCCTCGGCGAGATCGTCGGGGGTCGGATCGGGAAAGGAGCCGGGCAGGGGCAGATGGCGCGCCGGCACGCCGGCCGCCTGCCACTCCGCCAGCAGCCGGCGGTCATAGCCGTAGCCGCCGGTCGGCAGCGCGAGGTCGCCTGGAATCGCGAAGACGATCCCGCTCACGCGAGCGCGCCCTCATAGGATGCCCGCGCCAGATCGGTCTCGTGCAGCGTCACGCGGATTTTCGCCAGACCCGCCCCGTCCGCGCCGAGCGCGCCGGACTTCGCCGCATGAGCCATCGCATCGAAGACATATTTGCAGAGGAATTCCGTGGTCGTGAGCACGCCCGCGAACCGCGGCATCGTGTCGAGGTTCTGGTACTTCAGCGGCTTCAGCGCCTCTGCCAGCACATCGAGCGCGGCTCCGATATCGACCACGACGTTCTGGCGAGTCAGTTCCTCCCGGAAGAAGGCGACATCGACGACGAAGGTCGCGCCATGCATGTTCTGCGCGGGGCCGAAGAACGGATCGGGCAGCGAATGGCCGATCATGATGCGGTCGCGGACTTCGACGGAAAACATGGGCTGACGGCTCCTGCGCGCCGGCGGCGGCCGGGTCGAGCGCTGTCTTGGCCAAGTCCGCCGCATCAGGTCAATAGCGCAGCACGGCGGTCAGGCCGCGCCAATGCGGTGAGAAGAGCTGGGGCAGCGCAGTTGCGGCATCGGCGAAAGCGATCTCCTGCGTGATCAGATCATCGAGCCTGTCGTCCCCCGCCAGCAGCGCAAGCGCCGTCTGGACGCGACGGGCATAGTCCCAGCGCGGCCGGCGCGAGGGGGCGATCTGCCCGACTTGCGAGGAGACGAGCTGCAAGCGCTTCGCATGGAACGCGCCGCCGAGCGGGGCCGGGACCACGCCCTCGCCATACCAGCTCAGCTCGACGATGCGGGCCTCGAAGCCGGCGCAGGCGATCGCGGTCGCGAGCCCCGGCGCGCTGGCGCTGGCGTGGAAGACGAGATCGGCATCGCCGGGCGCGTCAGGCGGCAGCGCGAAGCGCAGGCCGAGATGGCTCGCCGCGGCCGCCCGGCCCGGATCGACATCGAGCAGCGTCACCTCCGCGCCCGGCAGCCGCGCCGCGATCCAGGCGACGAGCAGGCCGAGCACGCCGCCGCCGACGACCACGATCCGGTCGGCCGGGCCGGAGCCCGCGTCCCAGTGCGCGTTCAGCGCCGTTTCCATATTGGCGGCCAGAACCGCCCGGCGCGCCGGCAGGGCGTCCGGCACGAGCGTCAGGCGGTCGCACGGCGCGACGAAGACATCCTGATGCGGATGCAGGCAGAACACCGTCCTGCCCAGCATGTCGACCGGCCCGGCCTCGACGCGGCCGACGGCGCAATAACCGTATTTCACCGGAAACGGGAAATCGCCCTGCTGGAACGGCGCGCGCATGCGCTCGCGCTCGCTCTTGGGCACGCGCCCCTCGAAAACGAGGCGCTCGGTGCCACGGCTGACCCCGCTCCAGAGGGTGCGTATGAGGCAGTCGTCCGGGCCGGGCTCTTGCAGCGTCACGGCGTTCAGGGCGCATTCACGCTCGCCCACATACCAGAGCGCGGTCGCCCGCGGCCTTGCGCCACCGGCGCCTGCCGGCTTTAGCTGCTTGCTCATTGACGTTCCTCGGCCATCTCCCGCCGATCTCCATCCCGCCCGATCGCATGACGGAAACCGCCATGAACCAGCGTCCCGCTCCGACCACGTTCCAGCCGGGCGCGCAAGAGGGCGAGCGACGGGGCCTGACGCCGGCCGGCGTCCAGGCGAGCGCGACGCTGAGCGCAAGGCGCTGGCTCGTGCTGGCGCTGAACCTCGTCACGCTCGGCGCGCTGCTCTTCGGCCTGTCGCGCGTGCTCGGAGCGGGCGGCTGGACCGTCGCCGACATCGCGATCTTCGTCGCATTCCTGTTCGGCGCGCCCTGGACGGTGCTCGGCTTCTGGAACGCGGCGATCGGGCTCTGGCTGCTGCATGGCGCCGAGGACGGCATGGAGCAGGTGGCGCCCTTCGCGGCCGAGGGCGATGTCGAAACGCCGATCGCGATCCGCACCGCGATCCTGATGACGCTGCGCAACGAGGATCCAGGCCGGGCCTTCGCCCGGCTGCGCGTCGTCAAGGACAGCGTCGATGCGACGGGCGAGGGCGCCTGGTTCGACTATTTCGTGCTGTCGGACACCAACGATCCCACCGTGGCGGCCGCGGAGGAGGTGCTGGCGGCGGAGTGGTCGCGCGAACTGGGCGAGGCCGCACGGCTGACCTATCGCCGCCGCGGCGACAATGCCGGCTTCAAGGCCGGCAATGTCCGCGAGTTCTGCGAGCGCTGGGGCGACCGCTACGAGGTGATGCTGCCGCTCGACGCCGACAGCGTGATGTCGGGCGAGGCGATCGTGAAGCTGACCCGGATGATGCAGGCGCATCCGAAGCTCGGCATCCTGCAGAGCCTCGTCGTCGGCATGCCGAGCCGCTCGGCCTTCGCGCGCATCTTCCAGTTCGGCATGCGCCACGGCATGCGGCCCTACACCATGGGCTCGGCCTGGTGGATCGGCGAATGCGGCCCGTTCTGGGGTCACAATGCCTGCGTCCGCATCGCGCCCTTCCGCGACGAATGCCATCTCCCCGTGCTGCCGGGGGGGGCGCCTCTCGGCGGCGCGGTGATGAGCCACGACCAGGTCGAGGCGACGCTGATGCGCCGCGCCGGCTACGAGGTCCGCGTCCTGCCGGCCGAGACGGGAAGCTGGGAGGAAAACCCGCCGACCATGCTCGAATTCGCCAAGCGCGACCTGCGCTGGTGCCTCGGCAACCTGCAATATCTCAAGCTGCTCGACCTGCCGGGTCTGAAGGCGATGAGCCGCTTCCAGCTCGTCTGGGCGATCCTGATGTTTCTCGGCCTGCCGGCCTGGACGTTGATGATCGCGCTGCTGCCGGTCAAGGTGATCGAGGACGCCGGCATCGCGGACTACCCGTCGGATCTGGCGGCCTTCCTCTACGTGCTGTTCTTCTCGATGTATCTCTCGCCCAAGCTCGCGGGCTTCGCCGATATCCTGCTTACGCGGGGCGGAACGCGACGCCATGGCGGCACAAGACGCTTCGTCGCCTCCTCGCTGATCGAGGTGGTGTTCGCGTTCCTGCAGGGCGCGGTCTCGTCCTTCCGCACCACGATCTTCATGATCGGCCTCGCCTTCGGGCGCGCGAAGATCGGCTGGAACGGCCAGTCGCGCGATGCGCATGCGCTCTCCTTCGCCACGGCCTTCGCCGGGCTGTGGCCGCATCTCCTGTTCGGGCTCTACATCTTCGGCACGCTGCTCTGGCTCTCGCCGACCGCGCTGCTCTGGTCGCTGCCGCTGACGGCGGGCTATCTGCTGGCGATCCCCTTCGCCATGCTGACCGCGCTGCCGGGCGTCGGGCGCCAGTTCGCCGACAAGGGCCTCTGTGGAATCCCGGAGGATTTCGATCCGCCGGCGGTGCTGCGGGCGATCGGCGTCGGGACGCGGGCATGAGCGACCCGGTCGCCTATCCAAAAGGCACCGCCAGGGCGCTGTCGCGCAGCTTGCGGGTCTATCACGGCGACGCCGCGCGCAACGCCGCGATGGACGCGCTTTACGGCCGCTTCCTGAAGCCCGGCGATCTCGCCTTCGACATCGGCTCGCATGTCGGCGACCGCATCTCGTCCTTCCGGCGGCTCGGCGCGCGCGTCGTGGCGCTGGAGCCGCAGCCTGGACCGGCGCGGGCCATTCGCCTGATCCACGGCCGCGACCCGCTGGTCTCGCTGTTTCAGGCCGCCTGCGGCGATCGCGAAGGGGCTGTGACGCTCAGGATCAACAGCGAAAACCCGACCGTCTCGACCGCGTCGGACGCCTTCGTCGCGGCGGCGCGGGGTTCGGATGGCTGGCAGGATCAGGTCTGGGACAGCGAGGTCGTCGTCGCGTGCACGACGCTCGATGCGCTGGTCGCGCTGTTTGGCCTGCCGGACTTCGTCAAGATCGACGTCGAGGGTTTCGAGGCGCATGTGCTGGCCGGGCTGACGCGGCCGATCCCGGTGATCTCCTTCGAGTTCACCACGATCCAGCGCGAGGTCGCGGAAGCCTGCCTCGCCATCCTCGAGACGCTCGGGCCCTACCGCTTCAACGTCGCGTTGGGCGAGAGCCAGCGCTTCGAACTGGCGGAGGACGCCGGCGCCGAGGCTATGGGGGAGTATCTGCGGGGGCTGCCGCACGAGGCGAATTCGGGTGATGTATATGCGGTGCTGGCGCGGTGAGATTTATCGCGTCATCGCCGGGAGGGGCGCCGCGCCGTATGCCTGGCCGAGACTACGACGGTGGCATCGCCCGACAGCCGATAGAAGATCGCATAGGGATCGTGCGTCACGACCATGCGCCTGACACCGGGCCTTGTCGTCGTGCTTCCTGCGAAAGGAGAGCCCGGAAGGAGTTCGAGCGCGATCTTGAGACGCGCTTCGACATTCTGGCGCGCCCGCGGCGACTGTTCGTCGAGATAGTCGAAAATCCGTTCGATATCGGTCTGCGCCGCGCTCCTGAAGCGCGGCTTCACGAAGCTGCTTTCGTCCAGAGCGCCGCGACTTCCTCATCCGACGCGAACCCGCTGCGTTCTGCTTCGTCGAGCGCCGCGAGTTCTTCGTCCGACAGCTCATGCACTTCATTTTTCTCGCCAGTGAAGGCGAGGATCATGCGTGCGAGTTCGTCCTGCATCTCGGGCGGCGGCTTGTCGGTCGCGGCCAGGGCCTTTTCTAGCAGTTTGCTCATGCCTGCGGCATACCTAATGTTCGACGCGTTTGCTATGGCATGAGCCATCTCGCACTGCGCAAGCGCGCCGCTTCCTCTCATCAGGACTGATCATGCATTCGATGCTTCGCCCGCTCCTCATCGGCCTGAACCTGCTGGCCTTCCCCGCCTTCGCCGCCAGCGACGTGGCCGTGGAGGTCCGCAACGAATCCGAGCCGGTGCTCTGCGCCGAGAAGGACAACGTCACGATCAAGACGATTTCGCCGGAGGTGCGGCGCTTCCAGATCGAGGCGGCCCATCCCGCCTATATCGCGGGGTTGGTGAAGGACAACTGGGACGCCGACTGGACCGCCTGCGACATGACCGGCGACCCGGCCTTCGCGGCCCCCGTGCCGCCGCGCCGGGTCACCTTCTACGAGAGCATCGAGTACTGGCTCGTCGGCTACACCTTTCCGACCTTCTGGCGCCCGGCCGACACCACCTTCAAGGTCGGGGATCGGGTCGAGAAGGGGCTGCATCTCGTGCAGCTCTGGAAGCTCGGCAAGGACAAGTCCTACGAGGTGCTGGTGGTCTATCCGCAGGACGGCTACTGGCGCGCGCGGCCGATGCCGCCGCAGCATCTCGGCTTCTCCTCCTACGGCTCGTCCTTCCTGTTCGGGCCGATCGAGCAGGACGGCGCGCGCCCGGTCGTCAATATCCGCGAGATCGAGTTCGACCCGAAGACGACCTCGTTCAAGCTGAACTTCAAGGACGGCTCGGCCGCCACGCTGAAGCTCGACAGCGTCGACGAGAACCGCATGGTGCTCGACGCCGTGCTCGACCGGCCGGTGACCGGCGGCAAGGGCTTCCTGGCCCTGCGCTCGATGTACGTCACCGAGTTCAACAACGACGTCGCCCGCATCGCCATCCGCGAACCCGGCGCCAAGGGCTGGCGCGAGGAGCCGCTGATGCCGTTCACCGGCGGCAAGGCGACCGACATCTGGATGGGCCGCACCACCCATTCGCGTCACAACACGTCCTCCCCCGACATGGTCTTTCGCAACTTCTCGAAGGATCCGAACCCGCCGGTCAAGGTGGAGAAGAAGTAGGGTTCCAATGACGGCGTTCCGGAACGCACCCCCGGCCGCCGCGTTGCCCCATGACGCCGCCGGCGCTTCGCGCCAGCCTCGCCCACCCGATTCCGCCTTGAGGCCGACATGCCGCGCTTTGCCGCCAATCTCTCGATGATGTTCGCCGAATGGGACTTCCTCGACCGCTTCAAGGCGGCGGCGGATGCCGGCTTCGACGCCGTCGAATTCCTCTTTCCCTATGAGCACACGCCCCAGCAGGTCGGGCTGGCGCTGGCCGGCGGGGAGCTGGAGCAGGCGCTGTTCAACCTGCCGCCGGGCGATTTCGCCAGGGGCGAGCGCGGCATCGCCGCCATCCCCGGCCGCGAGGAAGAGTTTCGGAAGGGCGTCGAGACGGCGCTGGCCTATGCGCAGGAGACCGGCGTCAGGCGGCTGCACATGATGGCCGGGCTGGTCGACGCCAAGAGCGCGGCCGCGCAGAAGACCTACCGGGACTCGATCGCCTATGCCGCCGACGCGCTCGCCGGGCACGGCATCGACCTTTTGCTGGAGCCGATCAACGGCAAGGACATGCCGGGCTACTTCCTCGACGATTTTGACAAGGCCGCCGATTATGTCCGCGAGGCCGGGCGGCCGAACGTCAAGCTGCAATTCGACATGTACCATTGCGAACTGATCCATGGCGACGTCTCCGGCAAGCTGAAGGCGCTCTATCCGCTGGTCGGCCATGTCCAGATCGCCCGCGCGAACGGGCGCCACGAACCCGACGCCTCGGGACCGGACTATCCCGCGCTCTTCGCCGAGCTCGACGGGCTCGGCTATGACGGGTTCGTCGGCTGCGAATACCGACCGCGGGCCGGCACGCTGGAAGGGCTCGGCTGGTTCTCGGACTATCGCCGGACCGACCGGCGCGCGGCCGATCCGCTGGACATGGCCTGATGGGCGCCTTCGTCTATCCGGTTCTCGTCGCCGATATCGGCGGCACCAATTGCCGCCTGTCGCTGGTGCCCGAGGCCTCAGCGCCCCACGAGCCGCTGGCGAAGATCGGCACCGGCTCGCATCCGACGCCGGAATCGGCGCTCGACAGCGTGCTCTCGACGCTGTCGCGGCGGCCGCGCTCGGCGGTGCTCGCGGTCGCCGGCCCGATGCAGGGCCGCAGCGCGCAACTGACCAATGCGAGCTGGCATTTCGACGGGCCGCGGATCGCGAAGGCGCTCGGGCTGGAGCAGGGACTCCTGGTCAACGACTTCGAGGCGCTGGCCGCCTCGCTCGCCGTGCTCGGCGAGGGCGATCTGAAGACGCTGGTGCCCGGCAAGCCGGAGCCGCACGCCTTGCGCCTCGTCATGGGTCCCGGCACCGGTTTCGGAACGTCCGCGCTCATCCAGCGCGGCGGGCGCGGCGTGCTGGTGCCGAGCGAATCCGGCCATATCGGGGTGGGTCCCGAAGACCCGACCGAGGAGAAGATCTGGCCCGCGCTCGCGGCCGGCCTGCCGCGCCTCACGGTCGAGCATCTGCTCAGCGGCGACGGGCTGGTGCGCTTCCACCGCGCGGTGGCGAGCCAGTCGGGCATGCTGGAGGCCGATGTCAGCGCCGCCGACATCACCAGGCTCGCGCTCGACAGCGACCCGGCCGCCTTGATGGCGGTGGTCTGCTTCTGGCGGCTGCTGGCGCGGGTCGCGGGCGATCTCGCCCTCGTCTTCAAGGCGACGGGCGGGGTCTATATCGCAGGCGGCATCGTGCCTCGCCTCTTGCCGCTCGCCGACGTCGCGACGATCCATGCCGTGTTCTGCGGCAAGCCGCCGATGGAGGATCTGGCGGCGCTGTTTTCGCTCCACGTCGTCACCGCCCACGACGCGGCCGAGCAGGGGCTGGCGGCGATCGCGGCCGCGCCGGCGCGCTTCGGGCTCGACGACCCCGAGCGGCTCTGGGTCGCCTGATCAACGAAGCCTCTTCCCCTTGAGCGACTGCCCGACGATGCCGCCTGCGGCGCGGCGCTCCGGCCGCCTCGCCTTGATCGCCGGAGCCTCCGCCGTCCCGACATGCCGGCCGCGCTCCAGCACTTCGAGGGTGTATTCCTCATAGGTCAGGCCGAGCGTCTCGGCGCGTTCCAGCCGGCGCAGCGCGATCTCAGGCCCACCCTTGCGCCAGGCCCGGCGCGAGGCGAAGCGCCAGTCGAAATAATGGCCGATCTCGCCCTTGCCGGTCTCGGACAGATGCGGCCTGGGTTCGTCGAGCGGCGGGCCGCCATTGTCGCCGGGGCGGGCGGTGCGGGGCTGCTTCGCGGCGCGCATGAAGGCTCGTCCTGACCTGATCCGTCGCATCTGAGGCAAGATCCGCGCCTCGCGCAAGCCGATGCCGCGCCGCGGCGCGGGGTTACGCCGCGCGCGCGTTTGCTTTATCCGGATCGCTTCCCGATCAGGATCGATCATGGCCCCCTTGCTCCATCTGCGCGACGTCGCGCTCACCTTCGGCGGACAGCCGCTGCTGGAAGCGGCCGAGATCGCGGTCTCCGCCGGCGAGCGCGTCTGCCTGGTCGGGCGCAACGGCTCGGGCAAGTCGACGCTGCTCAAGATCGCGGCGGGCCTCGTCGAGCCCGACAGGGCCGAGCGCTTCCTGCAGCCGGGCTCGACCATCCAGTATCTGCCGCAGGAGCCGGACTTCACCGGCTACAGGACCTCGCTCGCCTATGTCGAGGCCGGTCTCGGGCCGGGCGACGACGCCTATCGCGCGCAATATCTCGTCTCGGAACTCGGCCTCACCGGCCAGGAAGACCCCGCCACCATGTCGGGCGGCGAATCGCGCCGCGCCGCGCTGGCGCGCGTGCTGGCGCCCGAGCCCGACATCTTGCTGCTCGACGAGCCGACCAACCATCTCGACCTGCCCGTGATCGAATGGCTGGAGCAGGAGCTGAAATCGCTGCGCTCGGCAATGGTGCTGATCAGCCACGACAGGCGCTTCCTGACGTCGCTGTCGCGCGCCACGATCTGGCTCGATCGCGGCCTGACAAGGCGCATGGACAAGGGTTTCGGCGAGTTCGAGGCCTGGCGCGACGAGGTGCTGGCGCAGGAGGAGCTCGACCGCCACAAGCTCGACCGCAAGATCGCCCGCGAGGAGGACTGGCTGCGCTACGGCGTCAGCGCGCGCCGCACCCGCAACCAGCGCCGGCTCGGCGAGTTGCATGCGCTGCGGGCCCAGCGCCGCAGCGCGAAAGCCGCCGTCGGTCAGGTCAGGCTGGAGGCGAGCGAGGCCCAGACTTCGGGCAAGCTCGTCATCGAGGCGGTCGATGTCGCCAAGGCGTTCGGTAGAAACGTCGTCGTCAAGAACCTGTCGCTGCGCGTCGCGCGCGGAGACCGGATCGGCATCGTCGGCCCCAACGGCGCCGGAAAGACCACGCTGATCAACCTGTTGACCGGCGCGCTCGCGCCGGATTCCGGCAAGGTCAGGCTCGGCGTCGCGCTGGAGATGGTGACGCTCGACCAGCGCCGCGAAAGCCTCGACCCGGCGACGCCGCTCGGCGACGCGCTGACCGGCGGCGGCTCCGACCAGGTCATGGTCGGCGACACGCCGCGGCACGTCATCGCCTATATGAAGGACTTCCTGTTCCAGCCCTTGCAGCGGCGCACCGCCGTCGGCGCGCTGTCGGGCGGCGAGCGCGGCCGGCTGATGCTGGCGCGCGCGCTGGCCAAGCCCTCGAACCTGCTGGTGCTCGACGAGCCGACCAACGATCTCGACCTGGAGACGCTCGACCTGTTGCAGGAACTGCTGGCGGAGTATCAGGGCACGGTGCTGCTGGTCAGCCACGACCGCGACTTCCTCGACCGCGTCGTCTCCGCCACGCTAATCTCGGACGGCGACGGCGTCTGGACTGAATTCGCCGGCGGCTATTCCGACATGCTGGCGCAGCGCGGACGCGGCGTCGGCGCGAAGGTGCGCGCGGCGGCCGGCAGGCAGGCGGTGGAGACGACCTTCTCCGCCACGCCGGCTCCGGTCGGCAAACGCAAGCTCTCCTTCAACGAGAAGCATGCGCTGGAGACGCTGCCCAAGCGCATCGAGGTGTTGCAGGCCGAGGCCGCGAGGCTCAATGCCGCGCTCTCGGGCGATCTCTACACGCGCGACCCAAAACTCTTCGCCAAGGCCACGGCGCGGCTGGAAGAGGTGACGCGCGAGATCGGGCAGGCCGAGGAGCGCTGGTTGGAACTGGAGATGCTCAGCGAGGAGATCGGGGCGTAGCCGTTTCGGGAGTCGGGTGCGACAAACCCCTCTCCCTCCGGGAGAGGGGGTCTTCCAGCGCGGAAGCGACGCAGCCCGCCATACCTTTTCCCTCTCAACCCGATCGCGAAAACGCATTTGTTGCCGCCGCCAAATCTCCGCAAAGTCCCGGCCACAACAAAAGACCGAGGACACTCGATGAGACTCAAGGGCAAGACGGCGCTGATCACCGGGGGCGCGCAGGGGTTCGGGCTCGGCATCGCCGAGACCTTCGTGCGCGAGGGCGCGCGCGTCGCGGTGCTCGACATCAACGGCGACAAGGCCAAGGAAGCGGCGCGATCGATCGGCCGCAAGGCCTTCGCGGTCGCCTGCGACGTCGGCAGGGGCAAGAGCGTCGACAAGGCGGTGGCGCGGGTGCTGGCGAAGTTCGGCAAGCTCGACATCGTCGTCAACAATGCCGGCGTCAGCCACCGCAACCAGCCGATGCTCGACATCTCGGAAGAAGAGTTCGACCGCGTCTTCGACGTCAACGTGAAGTCGATCTTCCTGATGGCGAAGGCGACCGTGCCGCATTTCCGCGAGCATGGCGGCGGCGTCATCCTCAACATCGGCTCGACCGCCGGCATCCGGCCGCGCCCGGGCCTGACCTGGTACAACGGCTCCAAGGGAGCGGCAAACCTGCTCTCCAAGTCGATGGCGGTCGAGCTCGCGCCCGAGCGCATCCGCGTCAACGCGATCGCGCCCGTCGCCGGCGAGACGCCGCTGCTTGCGACCTTCATGGGCGAGGACACGCCGCAAAAGCGGGCGCAGTTCAAGGCGACGATCCCATGGGGCCGGCTCTCGACCCCGCAGGACATCGCCAATGCGGCGCTGTTTCTGTGTTCCGACGAGGCGGAGATGATCACGGGGTCCGTGCTGGCGGTGGATGGCGGGCGCTGCATCTGAGCGTCTTAAGCCGTCATGGCCGGGCTTGTCCCGACCATCCACGTCTTTCGCCGTCGCGCGCTGCGGCCAAGACGGGGTGCTCGCCACAGGGACGAGCATGAGGGGCAGTGGAGTCACACCGGCTTGGCGTGGAGCGCGATCTGCTGGCGCATGATCACCGAGCCGTCGAGCTCGAAGCCGCGCTGCTCGACGCTGATCCGGGGCGCGGACGCGTCGCCCTCGATCCGGAACAGGTGCCAGGTCGCCATCTCGCCATGGCCGCGCGGGCCGATCGAGCAGGACGGCACGCCGACGATCGGCACGTCGCGGCCCAGTCCCTTGCGCCAGGCCAGCGAGAAGGTGTGGTTGTGGCCGTGCAGCACGAGGTCGGCGCCGGTGCGCGCCAGCATCGCCTCGAACGCCTCGGCGTCGACCATTTCGCGCGAGCGCCGCGCCCCGCCGACATAGGGCGGGTGGTGGATCAGGATGACGCGGATCAGGCCGTCCTCGCGCGCCCGGTTCAGCAGCGCCTCCGCCCTGGCCGTCTGCTCGCGGCCGACCTTGCCCGTCGCCATCAGGGGCATGGTCGGGAGGCCGGTGTTGAGGCCGATCAGCGCGACCCCGCCGCGGCGGCGATACCAGGGATAGCCGATCGCGGCGTCGTCGCTGCGGCACCAGGGGCCGAGATGGGACGCCAGCGCCTTCAGCGAGGAGCGGGCATAGGCGTCGTGATTGCCCGGCACGAAGCTGACGCTGTCGCGCGCGCCCAGCGTGTCGAGGAAGGCGACGGCGGTCTTGAACTCGTTCGGCAGGCCGATATGGGCGACGTCGCCTGTGCAGGCGATATGATCCGGCGTCTGCGCGCGGATGTCCGCGACGATCAGCGCCAGGATCTCCATGTCATGGGCATGGCGACGCTTGCGGCGCCAGTTGACATAGCCGGTCGCGCGCTTGCCCAGCAACTGGTGCAGCGAGAAGCCCGCGAGCGGGCCGAGATGCGGATCGGACAGATGCGCGAGCTTGAACACGGCCTAGCGCTTGCCCTTGCGCCCCCGCGCCGTCAAGCGTGCAAGGGTGCCGGCAACGACGCAGGCTTCAAGCCCAAACGCCTCAGTTGGCGGCGCCGGTCAGCTCGGAGACGATGCGCGAATCGGTCAGCGTCAGCGCCGGACGCCAGACATAGGCCGGCTTGGCGCGAAGGCGAGCGATGATGAAGGTGAGCAGCATGACGGTAGTCCCCAGCGGTGAAATCATGTTTTCTGCCTGCTTTGCGGCGCGTTTGTGACGTAACGGAACTTGAAATGGGCCTCTGTTATGCGTCTTATGCATAGATAATTAACGGTTTCTTGGGATTCAGCGCAGCCGTGAGCCAGAATCGGCCTTTCGAGGGCGAAAATCGGCGCGATCGCCCGCTCAGAGGGCTGCGCCGCGCCTTCGGGCGCGTCCTGCACCTGTATTTCCGGCTGGTTCGCGGCATGACGCTCGGCGTGCGCGCCGCCATATTCGACGAGGCCGGCCGCGTTTTCCTGGTGCGTCATACCTACACGCCGGGCTGGCACCTGCCGGGCGGCGGCGTCGAGGTCGGCGAGACGCTGCTCGACGCGCTCGCCAAGGAATTGCGCGAGGAGGCCTGCATCCGGCTTACGGGCGAACCGGTCCTGCACGGCCTGTTCTTCAACCGGGCGCTGTCGCGGCGCGACCATGTCGCCGTCTTCGTCGTGCGGGCCTTCGCGGTCGGGAGCGTCAAGCAGCCGGACCGCGAGATCGCGGAGGCGGGGTGGTTCGCATTGGACGCGTTGCCGGAGGGGACGACGGCGGGGACGCGAAGGCGGCTGGCGGAGATTGCCGGCGGCGCACGGCCTCCCGCCGACTGGTAGGCCGCGCCTCCCTAGTTCGCGCTCTTCACCAGGTCGGAAAAGTCCGCGTTCAGCCTGGCCAGCGAGCCGGAGATGCGCTCGCGCCTCGCCTTGATCCAGTCTTCCTGCTCCGCGAGCCTGCCCTGCGCCGCCTTCAGCATGCGCTCCATCTCGGCCGGCTGCGGACCGCCGGCCGTGGCGCGGTTCCTGACGATCGCGACGGGGTCGAGCGCGGCGCGGAACTCGGCCTCGCTCATCGGCAGCTCGCCTTGGTCCGTCCCGGCCACGGCCTTGCGGAAGATCGCCTGCGCCTGTGCGTAGGGGAAGTCGCTCGGCTTGATATTGTTGTCCTTGGCGAAGTCGACGATGTTGGAGGCGAAATGGTGGCCGACGCGGAAGGGCAGCTTGTACTTTCGCATCAGCACGTCGGCCAGCTCCTGCGACGCGGTCCAGTCGCTGTTCAGCTCTTCCAGCGCACGCTCGGGGCTGACCACGAGGCCCTTCAGGACCCTGTCCAGCCCCTGCAGGGTCTTGATCGCGCTGGCGACGAGCGCGGCATTGGTTCTGGCATCCTTGGCATCGGACATGCCGGGCGGGAGGTTGTGGGCCCTGATCGCCGGGCCCATGGCGAGCGTGATCGCGGTCGAGGCCTCCTCGCGCGTGCTGTTCAGCAGGCCGGGATTGCGCTTCTGCGGCATGGCGCTGGAGACATAGGTATTGCCGCCGCCCTCCTGCAGCAGCATCCAGGGCCGCGACTGGCTGTACTGGGCCATCACGTCCTCGACAAAACTGCCGACATGCAGCGCGATGCCGGTGACGATCGCGGCCGTCTCGACCGGCAGGTCGACCGAGGAAATCTGCGCGGCGTCATAGGCGTTGTCGACCTGCGCGGCGAAGCCGAGGTAATCGGCCATGCGGGCGCGGTTCAGCGGCCAGCTCGTGCCGTTCAGGACGGTGGTGCCCATCGGCGAGCGGTCGATCCGGGCATAGGCCTCGCGGATGCGTTGCGCGTCCCGGTCGAGCCCGGCGGCATGGCCGAGCAGGTAATGGCCGTAGCTGTTGGGCTGCGCCGCGACGCCGTTGGTGTAGTTCGGAACGATGGTTGCGGCGTGCCGGCCGGCCAGGTCGACCATGGTCCGGCTCGTCCGGTTGAGCTGGTCGGCGAGGTCGAGCAGGCCGTCGCGCAGGATCGCGGCGCGATAGGTCGCATGCATGTCTTGGCTCGACCGGCCGGCATGCAACAGCGTCACCTCGACGCCGGCGGCCTCGATCAGGAGCGGCTCGAAGCTGATCACGGTGGAAGGTCGCTTGCCGCCCGCCCGGTTGCCGGCCTCGATCACCTTCGCGATGCCGGCGGCGAGCCTGGGGGCCAGCGCGGGGTCGAGCAGGCCCTCGCTGCTGTTGATCACGGCGGTCGCCTTGTTGATCTCGCCCAGCCAGAAGAACTCGTCGCGGGGGGGAGCCGGCTGGGCCAGCGCGGCGACCGGGCCGGTGAGGATAAGGAGTGCGCAAACCGCGCGAAAATGCCTCGCCATGGGTATCCTCCTTTGGTCATTTCGGCAGGGCCGCGTCGTCCCGAAGGATAGCCGGCCTGTCATCGGGGCAGGGCGCGCCCGCCATGTCCCGCGAGTTGACGGCAATCCGGCCGGGCGGGCAAGGCAATAGCCGCGATCGCGATCGCGATGGACGACCGTCCTTTGTCCTGCTACAGCCCGCCGCCATGACCGACGGGCACGTCCCTTCCACCCTGCGACGACCGGCGCGCTGACACGCGCTCCTCCGGCATGCCGCCGCGCGGCCATGCCCTCGTGCTCCCGTCGCAGGTTCTTGCCCGTCATGACGTCTCTGCCGCTGACCATCCGCCACGAACTTCCCGTCGACGCTGCCGCGATCGAGCGGCTGCATGAGCGCGCCTTCGGGCCGGGGCGCTTCGCCCGCACGGCCTTTCGCCTGCGCGAGGGCGTGCCGCCGGAGGCCGGCCTGAGCTATGCCGCCCATGTCGGCACCTTCCTGGTCGGCTCGGTCCGGGTGACGCCGGTGCTGGCCGGCGACGGGCGGGCGCTGATGCTGGGCCCGCTGACGGTCGACCCCGCCTTCGAGGGCAAGGGCATCGGGGCCGCGCTGATGACCCGCTCGATCGACTCGGCCCGGGAGGCGGGACACGCGCTGATCCTGCTGGTCGGCGACGCGCCCTATTACGCCCGCTTCGGCTTTGGGATGATCCCGCCGGGCCAGCTCGTGCTGCCGGGGCCGGCCGATCCGGCGCGGTTCCTGGCGCTGGAGCTGGTCGAGGGCGTGCTGGCCCAGCGCAACGGCGCGGTGACGGCGATCAGGTAGCGAGCCCCCAAAGCATTGCCGTCATGCTCGCCACAAGGCCGACCATGACGATTTTGGGCGGAGCGTGCCCTCAGCCCGTCTCGCCCGTCCGCTTGAACCTGCGCCCGCTCTCGCCGAGCCAGCCGGCGACGAGCGCGCCGAAGAGCAGCGCCAGGCCGAGCAGCCCGATGAACAGCGGCGAGATCCGCACCCCGCGCACGATGCCGGAATCGCTGATCCTGAGGCCGATCCAGTCCGCGCCGGCAAAGCCGGTTCCGGCGCGAACCGGCACGATGCGCGGCACGTTGACGGCCGAGCCTGTCTCCTGACCGATGCGGCGCGAGGAGCCGCCGGTCGCCTCGGCCAGCGCCGCAAGCTGCGTCGGGCTGCTGACGACCTCCATCAGCTCGCGCGGGTTTTCCGGCCCGAGGCTGGCGAAGGCGGTCAGGTTGTCGCCCGAGACGCGGTGCAGGCCGAATTCGCCGCTCGGGATGCGGGCGGTGAACAGGCCGGGCCGGCCGGGCTCCAGCGGCACCGAGCGCGAGGCGCCGCCTGGGCCGGTGATGGTGACGGGGCCGGGATTGTCCGACAGCGTCTGGCGCTCGACCTCGATGACGCCGTTGCGGGCGCTGGCGCGCAGCGCCTCCTCCTCGAGATCGGGCTCCTTCATCAGCCAGTGACCAAGCCGGCGCAGCAGGTCGAGATGCGGGCCGCCATCGCGGAAGCCGCGGGCCCAGAGCCAGGCATGGTCGGAGAGCAAGAGCGCGACGCGGCCCTTCTGCTCGCGCGCCAGCATCAGCAGCGGGCGGTCGCCGGGGCCTGTCATCACGGGCGAGCCGGTGCGGGCGCGCGCGCCGACCATGCGCAGCCATTCGCCCCAGCGCGGCGGCTCGACCTCGGAGCCCGGCAGGTCGCGGGTGACGGGATGACGTTTGCCGAGCTCGCTGACGCGGGCGCGATAGGCCTCGTCGACCACGGTGCCGTCGGGCTGGGCCGGCAGGATCTGGCCGAGCGGCGTACGCGAGAGCGACTGCGAGCCGGCATATTCCGGCCCCGCCGCGACGAGCAGCGCGCCGCCCTCGCGAACATAGCGCACGATGTTGTCGAAATAGAGCAGCGGCAGGATCGACTGGTTGGCGTAGCGGTCGAAGATGATCAGGTCGAATTCCTTGATCTTGACCTGGAACAGCTCGCGCGTCGGGAAGGCGATCAGCGAGAGCTCGTTGATCGGCGTGCCGTCCTGCTTCTCCGGCGGGCGCAGGATGGTGAAATGCACCAGGTCGACATTGGCGTCGGCCTTGAGCAGGTTGCGCCAGGTGCGCTCGCCGGGATGCGGCTCGCCGGACACCAGCAGCACGCGGAGCTTGTCGCGCACGCCCTCGATGGTGATGACGGCGCGGTTGTTGGCGAGCGTCAGTTCGTTGTCGAGCGGAGCGGCCTCGATCTCGATCACGTTCGGCCCGCCGCGGTCGATCCTGACCGGCACCTGCACGATCTCGCCGGCCGTGACCTCGCGGCGCGCGATGACCTCTCCGTCGCGGCGGATGATGAGCCCGGCGCGGCCCGGCCCACCCTTCTCGAGCACGCGCAGGCGCACCGACTGGTCCTTGCCGACGATGCCGAAGCGCGGCGAATCGACCAGCACGATGCGGCGGTCGATCTCGCGCTCGCGCCCGGTCGTCAGCACATGCAGCGGCGCGCGCAGGCCGAGCGCCTCCGCATTGGCCGGCGCGTCATGGGCGAGCCCGTCCGTGATGACGATCGCGCCCGCGACCCGCTCGGAGGGTACGTCGGAGAGGCTCGCGGCCAAGGCCTCGAACAGCCGCGTGCCGTCGCCGGAGCCCTGCGCGTCGCGGACCTCGACGATGCGCGGCTCGACATTGGTGAGGCCGCGCAACTGCCGCTCGACCTCGGCCTGCGCGGCCTGAGCCTGCTGGCCGCGATCGGCGAGCCGGTTCGAGGCCGAGCGGTCGACGACGACGGAGACGACATCCTTGACCGGCTCGCGATCCTCGAAGACGAGCGACGGGTCGGCCAGCGTGATCGTCAGCACGGCCAGCGCCAGCGCGCGCAGCACGGCGCTCCCGCCCGCCAGCACGATCGCCGCGCCGGCCGCCAGCGCAGCCAGGGCGGCCAGCCCGATCAGCAGCGGCAGCGGGACGAGCGGCGCGAAGGAGAGGCTCCACATCAGCGTACGATCCGATTTGTGGCCTTGGCTGCCGGGCCACTGACCATGACTCCGCCGTCTCCGTCATGCTCGCCCTTGTGGCGAGCATCCAGGTCTTCGTCGCGGCGCTCGACGAACGAAGACGTGGATGGTCGGGACAAGCCCGACCATGAGGGGAAGGGCGCGTTCATGACGATGAAGCGCAGCATCACTGCCCCAGACGTTCCAGCAGGGCCGGGACATGAACCTGGTCAGCCTTGTAGTTGCCGGTCAGCGCATACATTACGAGGTTGACGCCGGCCCTGAGCGCCATCTCGCGCTGGCGCGGATCGGATCCCGAAAGCGGCACCATCGCCTCGCCGCGACGCCCCACCGCCCAGGCCGAGGCGAGGTCGTTCGAGGTGATCACGATCGGCGAGACGTTATCGCCGGCGCGCGCCGGGCGACGGCCGTCCTCGCCCGCGGGCGGCAGGATCTCGACCCAGGTCGTGCCGGTGTCGTAGCGGCCGATCAGGCTGTCGAGGATGTAGAAGGTCTTGGTCAGGACGTGGTCGCGCGGCAGCGGCTCAAGTTCGGGGATGTCGAGCGTCTGGAGCATGCGGCGCAACTGCTCGCCCTCGGGCGTCGCGCCGGCGCCGGGCCGGACGGAGAGCGCATCGCGCGTGTCGAAGATCACGAGCCCGCCGCCCTTCATATAAGCTTCCAGCTTGCGCAGCGTCTCGGGCGCCGGGATCGGCCGGCCGGCGACGATCGGCCAGTACAGCACCGGGAAGAAGGCGAGTTCGTCGCGCTCGGCATTGACTCCGACCGCTTCGCCCGGTTCGAGCGCGGTGCGCGCGCCGAGCACGAGGTTGAGCCCGGCCATCCCGGCCTTCGAGATGGCGTCGACGTTCGGGTCGCCGGTCACGACATAGGCCAGCCGCGTCACCGCGCCCGCCGCGAAGAGTTCGCGCGGGATCGGCGGCTTCTGGTCCGCCGGGACGGTCGGCGCCGGCTGGGCACGGGCGGTGTCCGGAGCGAAGCCGAGCACCAGCGCGACGGCGAGCAGGATCGCGGCCGGTGCAGCGCGGCGGCGCATGCGCGCGACGTTGAGCCTGCCGCCGAGCCAGAGCGTCGCCAGCGTATCGGCGATCAGCAGCAAAAGGCCTGAGACCAGCAGTTGCGGGCGGATGTCGAGCGCGATCGGCTTGTCGACCGGCAGGATCGGCGCGCCGAGCGCGGCGAGGTCGATGGCCGACAGCGTGTCGGTCGGGCTCAGCGCGTTGACCGCGAGCGAGGCGTCGGCCGGGCCGTAGATGCCGGGCGGATGGGCGAGCGTGGCGCGGCCGGTGAAGGTGCGCGCGACGGGCTGGGCGGTGGCCGGCGGCGCGCGGAAGGCGCCGCGTCCGTCGAGCACGCGGGTCGGCGACAGGGTTTCCACGCGCGCATCCTCTGCTTGCACGTCCGCCGCTGGCCCCGTTCCGGCAAGGCCGACGATCTTGCGCAGCATCTCGACGAACAGGCCCGACAGCGGCAGATTCGACCAGGTCGTGTCGGCGGTGACGTGCATCATCGCGATCATGCCGTCGCCGCGCCGCTCGCCGGTGACGACCGGCGTGCCGTCCTCCAGCGCCGCCCAGGTCTTTCGCGCCAGGTCGGCCTCGGGCTCGGCCAGAATCTGGCGGCTGACGCGGACGTCGTCGTTGACCTGCGTGCCGAAGAACGGGCTCTCGCGGGTGAAGGGCGCGAGCTTGCGCGGCGTCTCCCAGGACAGGCCGCCGCCCAAGGTGCGCCCGCCGCGACGCAGGCGAACCGGCGTCAGGTCGTCGGACGCCGCCGCGAGCCTTGCGCCGGCGAAGCGCAGCAGCACGCCGCCGCGCGCGATGAAGGCGTCGATCCTGGCCGCCGTGTCGCGGTCGAGCGCGCCGATATCGGCGAGCACCAGCACGGAGAGGTTCTGCGCCAGCAGTTCGCCGACCGGGTCGGTCGAGCCCGGGCGCGGCTCCCTGACCTCGGCGAAGGGCTGGAGCGCGCGCGAGACGTAATAGGTCGGCGAGAGCAGCGGCTGCGCGGTGTCGGTGGTCGCGCCCGAGACGATGCCGACGCGGCGGCGCTTGGCCCGGTCGTCGAGCAAAGCGACGGCGGCGGACGAGCGCTCGTTCACGATCTCCAGCCGCGAGACGGCGTTGCGGACCTCTATCGGCAAGGTCAGCCTTGCGCTGGTCGCCAGCGCCGAACCCTCGAAGACGAAGGGCGCGTCGCCGAGCGGCAGGCCCTTCAGGTCGAGCGCTCGGACCTGGCCGGTCGCGGCCGCCGCCGGGCTCGGCCGCAGCACCTTGACGGTCAGTGCGCCGGCGAGGTTCTCGGGGTTGGCCAGAGCGAGCTGGTCCGCGGGGCTCGTATGGATCGAAAGCCGGCCCGCATCGGCGACCTGTCTCAATCGCGCGAGGAAGGCGCTCTCGTCGCCGCCGATGCCCAAGCCGTCCGCG
The DNA here is from genome assembly GCF_058807355.1 of Allobosea sp. GW821-FHT12C12. NCBI lineage: Bacteria > Pseudomonadati > Pseudomonadota > Alphaproteobacteria > Hyphomicrobiales > Alloboseaceae > Allobosea > Allobosea sp. GW821-FHT12C12. Next base: position 96,301 of record NZ_JBXAQP010000001.1, on the reverse strand, counting down.
ACCCAGACGATCTCGGCGTCGGGCGCGCTGGCCAGGAAGGTCTCGATCCGGGCGAGATGGGCGGAGCGGTCCGGCGCATGCGGCTGCAGGGCGAAGGCGCGCAGGCGTTCGAGCGCGGCGCGGGGTTCAGACAGCGCGATCGCGGCCGGGGCCTCGGCGAGGCCGAGCAGCGCGACCGGGCGACCCTCGCGGGCGGCGGCCGAGACGCGCGCTTCGGCGATGGCGAGGCGCTCGGGCCAGTCCGGGCCCGCGCCGAAGCCGTTGTCGATCAGCAGCAGCATCGGGCCGCGCAGCGGGCCTGCGTCGCGCGGCGGATTCCAGACCGGGCCGGCGACGGCGAGGATGGCGAGCGCGGCGACGGCCATGCGCAGGGCGAGCAGCCACCACGGCGTATGGGCCGGCAGTTCGCGCCTGGCGACGAGGTCGGCCATGATCTTGAGCGGCGGGAAGTCGATGCGTTTGGGGCGCGGCGGCGTCACCCGCAGGATCAGCCAGAGCGCCGGCAGCAGCGCCAGCGCGGCCAGAGCGAGCGGAGCGGAGAAGGCGAGGGGGAGCGAGCTCAGCATGGTCTCATCGCCCCCCGCCGCCGCCGCGCGAGGTCGCGATCAGGCTGGCGATGCGCAGCACGCCCTCGCTCGCGGGCCGGTCGGTGCGGTGCAGGGTCAGCGTCCAGCCGGCCTTGCGGCAGGCCTCGCGGATCGCGTCGCGATGGGCTTCCAGCCGCTGGCGGTACTCGACGCCCCAGGAGCCGGCGTCGCCGACGCGCAGCGAGAGCCCGTCCTCCAGATCGAAGAGCTCGGCCTGGCCGGTGAAGGGAAAGGTCTCCTCGATCGGATCGGCGATCAGCAGGATGTGGCCGCGCGCGCCGCTCGACGACATCGTCGCGATGCGCTGCGCCAGCGAGGCCGCGGGCGAGAGCCCGTCGGTGATGATGATCGCGTCGGCGAGCCTCGGCAGGGGGCCGTCTGGCGGCAGGTCGAGATCGGCGCCCCTGGCGTCGACCAGGATCGCCTGCGCCAGTTGCTCCACGATGCGGCGGGAGGCCATCGCCCGCGTCAGGCCGAGATGGCCGACGCGCTCGCCGCCGTCGACCAGCGTCTCGGCCAGCGCGAAGCCCGAGACCAGCGCGCGATCGACCTTGGAGGCCATGGCGAGCGTGGAGGAAAAGCCCATCGAGGAGGAGCGGTCGATCCAGAGCCAGATCGCGTGGGACGCCTCCCATTCGCGCTCGCGGACGAAGAGATGGCCGTCGCGGGCCGAGCGGCGCCAGTCGATGCGCGAGGAGGATTCGCCGGTGACGAGCGGGCGGTACTGCCAGAAGGTCTCGCCGGGGCCGGCGCGCCTGCGGCCATGGATGCCGTGCACGCTGGCCGAGACCCGGCGCGCCTCCAGGATCAGGCGCGGCAGACGCGCCGCGAGATCGAGCGAGGCGGTGAGAACCGGCTTGGCCGGCTGGCGTTCGGCTCGGCCTAGAACGCGCGTGCGCAGCATCGCCTGTCGCCCCCTATCCCAGCCGTTCCACGAGCTTGCCGATGACGCCCTCGACCGTGTCGCCATCGGCGCGGGCCGCGAAGGTGAGCGCGATGCGGTGCTTCAGCACCGGCAGCGCCAGCGCCGCGACGTCGTCGACCGATGGCGCGAGCCGGCCCTCGACCAGCGCGCGCGCCCGGCAGGCCAGCGTCAGCGACTGGCTGGCGCGGGGGCCGGGGCCCCAGGCGAGCTTGTCGGTCACGGCCGGGTCGCCGTCGCCCGGACGGGCCGAGCGGACGAGATCGAGGATCGCGTCGACAACGTTCTCGCCGACCGGCAGGCGGCGCACGAGTCGCTGCGTCGACATCAGCGTTTCGGCGGTCATCGCCGGAGCGGGCTTGTGCTCCGACGCGCCGGTGGTTTCCAGCAGGATGCGGCGCTCGGCCTCGCGGTCGGGATAGGCGACGTCGATCTCGAGCAGGAAGCGGTCGAGCTGGGCCTCGGGCAGGGGATAGGTGCCTTCCTGCTCGATCGGGTTCTGGGTCGCGAGCACATGGAAGGGCGCGGGCAGGTCGTAGCGCTCGCCGGCGACGGTGACATGGTGCTCCTGCATCGCCTGCAGCAGCGCCGACTGGGTTCGCGGCGAGGCGCGGTTGATCTCGTCGGCCATAAGCAACTGGGCGAAGACAGGCCCCTTGATGAAGCGGAAATGGCGCTTGCCCTCGGCGCTCTCGTCGAGCACCTCGGAGCCGAGGATGTCGGAGGGCATCAGGTCGGGCGTGAACTGGACGCGCCTCGCAGCGAGGCCGAGCACCGTGCCCATCGCCTCGACGAGCCTGGTCTTGGCGAGGCCGGGAACGCCGACCAGGAGGCCGTGGCCGCCCGCGAGCAGCGTGATCAGCGAGAGGTCGACGACCTTCTGCTGGCCGAAGATGACGCGGCCGATCTCGGTGCGGGCCGCGCCGATCGCGCCGAGCGCGGCCTCGGCCGCCTCGACGATTCCGCTGTCGAGATTGATCGGCTCCCTGGCTTCCACCGTGCGGGCTTGCATGGGTGAGACTTGCGCTGCCATCTCGCTCTCCTCGTCGTCGTTCCGCCGCATGCGGTCGTCATCCGGGCCGGCTCGCCTCGAACCCGTTCGGCTCTGGGCGGTTAAGTGTGGGCCGGTCGCCGCGCTGGCTCAAGAGCGCCGACGTTGCGGTACGCGGAACTCGGCTTCACGATTATGTAGAGTTCAAGGCAGAGGACGCGATGCAACCAATATGCCGCAGTCGGCGCGCACGGGGATTTCGATGAGCCGTCCCGACAACGCCATGGAGCGCCTGCTCGGCGCATTGCGCAACGGAAAAGAGAGCGGTCCACCCCCCGTGGAGCGCTGGAATCCGCCGTTTTGCGGCGATCTCGACATGCGCATCGCCGCCGACGGAACCTGGTTCTATCTCGGCACGCCGATCGGACGGCCGGCGCTGGTCCGGCTTTTCTCCTCCGTCCTGAAGCGCGAGGGCGACGATTACTTTCTCGTGACCCCTGTCGAGAAGGTCGGCCTCATGGTCGAGGACGCGCCCTTCCAGGCCGTCGAGATGGCTGTGGACGGGGTGGGCGACGGGCGCTCGCTCGCCTTCCGCACGCAGGTCGACGATGTCGTCAGCGCGGGCCCTGAGCATCCCCTGCGATTCGCCCGCGCCGACAGCGACGGGCTGAAACCCTATGTGCTGGTCCGGCGCAATCTCTGGGCGCGGCTGACGCGGGCCCTGACCTACGACCTCCTGGCGCTGGGCGAGGTGCGTGCGGTCGAGGGAAAGGCGATGTTCGGGGTCGCGGTCGCGGGCGGGTTCTATCCGGCCGTTCCGGCAAGCGAGATCGAAGGGCTCTGATGCAGGCGTTGAAACTGTCGGCCGCCGAATTCGCGGCGCTGGCGCAGGAGCGGCTGCGGCCTGAGCCGCCCGCGCCGGGAGACCTGATCAGCCGGCCGCGCGGCGACCACGAGATGCAGCCGCAGCCGATGGCTCCGCCCGACGAGAACGCGGCGGTGCAGGCCGCCGTGCTGATCCCGATCATCCTGCGCGAAAGCGGCCCGACCGTGCTGCTGACGCAGCGCGCGGCGGCGTTGCGCAGCCATTCGGCGCAGGTCGCCTTTCCGGGCGGGCGCGTCGATGCGATCGACGGCTCGCCTGTGGTCACGGCGCTGCGCGAGACGGAGGAGGAGATCGGGCTGGCGCGGAGCCATGTCCGCACGCTCGGCTTCCTCGACGCCTATCTGACCGGCACCGGCTACCGCATCGTGCCCGTCGTGGCCTTGGTCGAGCCGCCGTTCGCGCTGACGCTCAACGCCCATGAGGTCGAAGAGGCTTTCGAGGCGCCGCTCGATTTCCTGCTCGATCCGGCCAATCACAAGCGCGAGGGCCGCGAATGGAAGGGACTGCTGCGGACCTACTATGCGATTTCCTTCGGCGATCGCTATATCTGGGGCGCAACCGCCGGCATGATCCGCAATCTCTATGAGCGGCTGGCCGGCTGATCTGAACTGGACGCCATTTGCATGCTGCGCTCGATCATCGAAGAGGTTCTGCTCTTCGTCCTGCCCTTCTGCATCTTCGCGGGCTATCTCGTGGTCAAGCGGCGCAATCCGCTCGACGTCGAGCACTGGGCGCGGCACTGGTTCTGGCTCTCGGTCGTCGGGCTCGCTTTCGTGATCGCGCTGATCGCCTGGGGCGGCTGGATCGCGCCGCGCAACCAGGGCGCCTACGAGCCGCCCCATATGGAGGACGGGCGGCTGGTGCCGGGTCGCTTCAGATGAGGAGCCGCCTCAGATGACGAGCCGGCAGGCGCGGATCGAGGCGCTGCTGCGTCAGCCCGCGCTGGCGGCCGTGCTCGCCGCGCTGAACGGCGATGGCGAGGAGACCCGCATCGTCGGCGGCGCGGTGCGCAACCTCCTGCTCGGCGAGCCGGCGAGCGACATCGACCTCGCCACCACGGCCCTGCCCGACGAGACGATGCGGCGCGGCAAGGCCGCCGGCTTCAAGCCGGTGCCGACCGGCGTCGAGCACGGCACGGTGACGCTGGTCGGGATGGCCGCGAGCTTCGAGGTCACGACGCTCAGGCGCGACATCGAGACCGACGGCCGCCGCGCCAAGGTCGCCTTCGGCCGCGATTTCGCGCAAGACGCGCTCCGGCGCGATTTCACCGTCAACGCGCTCGGGCTCGACCGCGACGGCGCGATCCATGACTTCTGCGGCGGACTCGACGACCTCGCCGCGCGCAGAATCCGCTTCATCGGCGACGCCAACGCCCGCATCGCCGAGGATTATCTTCGCATCCTGCGCTTCTTCCGCTTCCATGCCCGCTATGGCGAGGGCGCGCCTCACTGCGACGGGCTCAAAGCCTGCATCGCCGGCCGGGCCGGGCTGGAAGGTCTGTCGCGCGAGCGCGTCCGGACCGAGATGCTAAAGCTCGTGGTCGCGCGGGGCGCGGCCGAGGCGCTGGCCGAGATGGCCGGCGGCGGTCTGCTGATGCCGGTGCTCGGCGGCGTGCCGCGCCTCGCGCGCTTCGCCGCGATCGCGGGACGCGACGATGCGGGCGAGGTCTATCCCACTTTCCGGCTCGCGGCGCTCGCCGTGGACATCACGGAGGACGCGTCGCGGCTGCGCGAGCGGCTGCGGCTCTCGAACGAGGAGTTCGACCGGATTTCGCGGCTCGCGGCGGCGCTGGAAGCGCTGGCGGGCCGTGTCGGCGCACCGGCGCTGGCGACCCTGCGCCATCTGGCGCATCGCGTTGGGGCGGATGCGGTGGCGGGGGCTCTCGTCCTGCTGGCCGCATCGGCCGGGCCGGGCACGAGCGAGCGGACGCAGGCCCTGATCGCCGATCTGGCGCGGACGCCGGCCTTCCAGCCAAGCGGGCGCGACGTGACGGCTCAGGGCGTGCCGCCGGGCCCGCTGGTCGGGCGGGTGCTCGACCGGGCGCGCCACGACTGGATCGAGGCCGGCTGTCCGGAGCCATGCGACGCGCAAACGGCCTTCGTCGACCGGGCCGTCGCCGCCCTGTCAGGCTGATCCTCTCAGGGCCACCGCACGGTCGGCGGCAGCGAGGACAGGATCGAATCGACATTGCCGCCGGTCCTCAGCCCGAAGATCGTGCCGCGGTCGTGCAGCAGGTTGAACTCGACATAGCGGCCGCGCCGGACCTGCTGCTCGTAGCGGTCCTCCTCGGTCCAGGGCTTGGCCATGTTGGCGCGCATGATCCGGGGGTAGACGCCGAGGAAGGCCTCGCCGACGGCCTGGGTGAAGGCGAACTCGCCGTCGGGATCGCCCGACCAGAGGTAATCGTAGAAGATGCCGCCGATGCCGCGCGGCTCGTTGCGGTGCTTGAGGAAGAAGTACTCCTCGCACCATTGCCTGAAGCGGTCGTAGTCGGCGACCGGCGCGAAGCGCTCGCAGGGTTCTCGCATCGCGGCGTGGAAGGCGACCGAGTCCGGATCGCCTTGAGTGCGCCGCCGGACCAGCACCGGCGTCAGGTCCGCACCGCCGCCGAACCAGGGCTTCGTCGTCACGACGAAGCGCGTGTTCATGTGCACGGTCGGCGCATGCGGATTCCAGGGATGGGCGATCAGCGAGATGCCGGTGGCGTGGAAGCGTGGGTCTTCGGCCGCGCCCGGAATCTGGCCGGCGAATTCCGGCTGGAAGGCGCCATGGACGGTCGAAACATGGACGCCGACCTTCTCGAAGACGCGGCCACTCATCACCGACATCACGCCGCCGCCGCCCTCGGCCCCGTCATGGTTGGCGCGGCTCCAGGGCGTGCGCACGAAGCGTCCCGCCGTCGCGGCGTCGGCCTCGGGCGCGAAGGGGCCGGCCGCCTCGTCCTCGATATCTTCGAGCGCGGCGCAGATGCGGTCGCGCAGCGTCTCGAACCAGGCGCGGGCGCGGGGCTTCATCGACTCGGCGAGGGCCATGTCGGCGGGGGCGGCGTCCGCGGCCGTCTTGTCGTTCATCCAGCGGTCTCCCCTGCGTCATTCTTTTGATGGCGAGGCGGAGGGCGCTGAAAACCCACCCACCTGCCGCAAGGCTTCGCCCAGAACCAGCGCCGCCGCAACCGCGACGTTGAGCGAGCGCAGGCCCTCCCGCATCGGCACGTGCACGACCGCATCGGCCGCCGCGTACACCTCGGGCGGCACGCCGGCCGATTCCCGCCCGACCATGACGATGTCGCCGACCCGGAAGGCGAAATCGACATGGGCGGTCGCCCCGTCCGTCTCGGCCAGGATCAGGCGACGGCCGGCCTCACGCCGCCAGGCCTCGAAGGCCGCAAACGAGTCGTGCCGCGTCACCGCCGCCCGTTCGAGATAGTCCATGCCGGAGCGGCGAAAGTGCCGGTCGGAGACGTCGAAGGCGGCCGGCTCGACGATCTCGACCGCGACGCCGAGGCAGGCCGCCATGCGGATCATCGTGCCGGCGTTCTGCGGGATGTCGGGCTGGTAGAGGGCGAGGCCAAGCATGCTGGCGCATTCGACGATGACGGAACCGTAAGACCGTGGTCATCGACTGGTCGGACGGCATGCGTCAAGCGTGTGGCCAAACCCGGCAAACCGCCCCATATGCCGGTAGACGCAAGATCACGATGCCGATCCGGAGGAGGGCGGCGGGAATGTTTTCCAGCCTGTTCCGCACCCTCGAACGCCAGATCGACGTGTTCGCGCCCTTCGACGAGCGCGAGACGCCGCCGCGCGGGGTCTGGCCCTTCATGTGGCATCACATCAAGGGCGTGAAGGGCTGGCTCGCGCTGATCATGCTGACGGGGCTCGGCTTCAGCGGCATCGAGGCGGCGATGTATCTGATGGTCGGCTGGTTCGTCGACCTGCTCGCGACCCAGTCGCCGGCGACGATCTTTCGAGATCATGGCTGGCTGCTGGCGGGGGCGGCCTTCCTGCTCGTCGTGGTCCGGCCGCTGATCTATTTCGCCAATCACGCCATCGTCGATCAGGTCGTGGCGCCGCAGGTCACCAACCAGATCCGCTGGCGCAACCACGTCTATACGCTCGGCCATGCGCTCGGCTATTTCCAGAACGACTTCGCCGGCCGGCTGTCCTCGCGCGTGATCCAGGCCGGGCAGTCGATTCGCGGCGCGACGATCGAGATCATCGACGACCTCTGGTACGCGCTGATCTTCGTCTCGGTCGCGCTCGGGTTCTTCGGCTTGACCTCGCTCTGGCTGGCCCTGCCGGTGCTGGTCTGGCTCGGGGCCTATGTCATGCTGCTCAGCTATTTCGTGCCTCGCGCCAGGAAACGCTCGGAGGCGAACTCGCTCGGCCGCTCCTCGACCACGGGCCGCATCGTCGACGCCTACACCAACATCCTCACCGTCAAGCTCTTCGCCCGCGCCGATGCCGAGCGTTCGGCCGTGCGCGATTCGCTGACGCGCTGGAACGCCTCCTTCCTCGACCTGTCGCGGCTGATAACCGGCGTCAGCGTCATCCTGCAGACGATGAACAGCCTGCTGGTGGTGGTCACGGCCTGGCTCTGCCTGTGGCTGTGGAGCGCGGGGTCGATGACGCCGGGCGCGGTCGCGGCCTCGATCGGGCTCGTGCTCAGGCTCGTCCAGATGTCGACCTGGCTGATCCATCTCGTGCGCGGCTTGTACGAGAACATCGGCTCGGTGCAGGAGAGCATGGAGACGATCGCCAAGCCCCACGATCTGACCGACGCGGCCGACGCCAGTCCGCTGGTCGTCGAGGACGGCGCGATCCGGTTCGAGGCGGTGCGCTTCAACTACGGCAAGAAGGCCGGGCTGTTCGAGGGGCTCGATCTCGAGATCGGGCCCGGCGAGAAGATCGGCCTCGTCGGCCCGTCGGGCGCCGGCAAGTCGACGCTCGTCAACCTGCTGCTGCGGCTCTATCCGCTGGAGGGCGGGCGCATCCTGATCGACGGGCAGGACATCGCCGGCGTGACGCAGGATTCGCTGCGCGCCCAGATCGGCATGGTGACGCAGGACAACTCGCTGCTGCACCGCTCGATCGGCGACAACATCGCCTATGGCCGGATCGGCGCGAGCGAGGCCGAGATCGCGGCCGCGGCGCGCCAGGCCTCGGCGCATGACTTCGTCGAGGGCCTGTCGGACCAGGAGGGCCGCAAGGGCTTCGATTCGCGCGTCGGCGAGCGCGGCGTGAAGCTCTCGGGCGGCCAGCGCCAGCGCGTCGCCATCGCCCGCGTGCTGCTCAAGGACGCGCCGATCCTGATCCTCGACGAGGCGACCTCCGCGCTCGATTCGGAGGTCGAGGCGACGATCCAGGACCAGCTTACGACGCTGATGCAGGGCAAGACCGTGATCGCCATCGCGCACCGGCTCTCGACGATCGCGGCGCTCGACCGGCTGATCGTGCTCGACGAGGGCCGCATCGTCGATGCCGGCAGCCATGCCGAACTGGTCGCGCGGGGCGGGCTCTACGCCCGGCTCTGGTCGCGCCAGTCCGGCGGCTTCATCGCCGCGTCGGATCCCGAAAAGGTTCCGGCCTGAGCCGAAAACCGCTTGGCCGCAGCGTTTTGCGCCCTGGCTCCTGCATGCCGGATGCGGCGCGGGCATAGTAGACTTCGTCCAAACTGCATGCCAAAGAGCGCGCCAGTGACGCGCCGCCGCATTGCAGCGTGCGGTGCCTGCTCCTATGCAGGAGCTCTGGAGTTGAATTGAAAGCCTTCCAAGGCTTGCGGCACAGCAGGGGATCGGATCGTGGCCCAACCGACCAATATGGCAGCGACAGGCGCGGCGCCGACCGAAGGCACGCGGCGCGACTTCCTGGTTCTGGCGACAGGCGCCGCCGGCGTCGTCGGCCTCGGCGCCGTCATCGTGCCGCTGGTCAGCCAGCTCGCGCCCGACGCGCAGACAATCGCCGCCGGCGCGCCGATGGATGTCGATCTCGCGCCGATCGCGGAAGGCCAGGCGATCAAGCTGTTCTGGCGCGGCAAGCTGATCTTCGTGCGTCACCGCACGCAGAAGGAGATCGATGAGGCGCGAGCCGTCAATGTCGCGACCCTGCCCGATCCGCAGACCGACCAGGCCCGCGTCAAGGAAGGAAAGGCGCAGTTCCTCGTCGTCTACGGCAACTGCACCCATCTCGGCTGCATTCCGCTCGGCAATTCGCCCGGCGATCCCAGGGGCGATTTCGACGGCTGGTTCTGCCCCTGCCACGGCTCGCACTACGATTCCTCGGGCCGCATCCGCAAGGGCCCGGCGCCGCTCAACCTGCCGGTGCCGCCCTATGCGTTCACGGCGGACACCAAGATCAAGATCGGCTGAGGCATGCCTGCCTTCGCCTTTCCCCATCCCGATGAGACAGCCCTGAGGCATTCATCATGAGCGGCCACAGTTCCTATAATCCCAAGACCGGCTTCGAGCGCTGGCTCGACGCGCGTCTGCCGATCGTGCGGCTCGCGCATGACTCCGCCGTCTCCTACCCGGTCCCGCGGAACCTCAACTACTTCTGGACCTTCGGCGGCATCCTGATGTTCATGCTGGTGGCGCAGATCGTCACCGGCATCATCCTGGCGATGCACTACACGCCGGAATCGAAGATGGCGTTCAACTCCGTCGAGCGCATCATGCGCGACGTGAACTATGGCTGGCTGCTGCGCTACCTGCATTCCAACGGCGCCTCGATGTTCTTCATCGCGGTCTACATCCACATGTTCCGCGGGCTCTATTACGGATCGTACAAGGCGCCGCGCGAAGTGCTCTGGATTCTCGGCGTGGTGATCTTCCTACTGATGATGGCGACCGCCTTCATGGGCTACGTCCTGCCCTGGGGCCAGATGTCGTTCTGGGGCGCGACCGTCATCACCAACCTGTTCTCGGCGCTGCCGGTGGTCGGCGAGACGATCGTGACCTTCCTCTGGGGCGGCTACTCGGTCGACAATCCGACGCTGAACCGCTTCTTCTCCCTGCACTATCTGCTGCCGTTCATGATCTTCGGCGTGGTCATCCTCCATGTCTGGGCGCTGCACCATGTCGGCCAGAACAATCCGACCGGCGTCGAGGTGAAGAACGTCCAAAAGGACACCGTTCCGTTCACGCCCTATGCGACGATCAAGGATCTGTTCGCGATGGTGTGCTTCATCTTCGTGTTCGCCTATTTCGTCTTCTACCAGCCCAACTTCATGGGCCATGCCGACAACTACATTCCCGCCAATCCGGCCGTAACGCCGCCGCAGATCGTGCCCGAATGGTATTTCCTGCCGTTCTACGCCATTCTTCGGGCCATTCCCGACAAGCTCGGCGGGGTCATAGCCATGTTCGCCGCCATCGCCGTGCTGGCTTTCCTGCCCTGGATCGACACCTCCAAGGTCAAGTCGATGAGCTACCGCCCGGTCGCGAAGGTGCTGTTCTGGGCCTTCGTCGTGGTCTGCATCATCCTCGGCTATCTCGGCGCGATGCCGGCCGCGGAGCCCTATGTCACCTATTCGCGGATCTTCACGGCGCTTTATTTCGGCTTCTTCGCGGCCCTGTTCGTCATCGGCCTGTTCGAGAAACCGCTGACCCTGCCGACCTCGATCGCCGATTCCGTGCTGGGCGCGATGCAGGGCGGCTCCGGCGCGCGCATGGCCACGGCCGCCGCTTCAGAACCCAACGCCAAGGGCTGACGAAACCATGACCATCTCTTCGTTTCGTGCGGCCGTGCTCGGCCTTGCAACCGGCCTCGCGCTCGCGGTCGCCACGGCGCCGGCCCTGGCGGCCGGCGGGGGCGTCGCTCCCCCGGCCCAGAGCTGGTCATTCTCGGGGCCGTTCGGCAAATTCGACCGGGCGCAGCTGCAGCGCGGCTTCAAGATTGTCAAGGAGGTCTGCGCCAACTGCCATTCGATGTCGCTGATGCGCATCCGCAACCTGTCGCAGCCCGGCGGGCCGGAATTCACGCCGGGCCAGGTCGCCGCGCTGGCCGCGACCTATACGGTCAAGGACGGCCCCAACGAGACCGGCGAGATGTTCGACAGGCCGGGCCGCCCGGCCGACGCCTTCCCGGCGCCCTTCGCCAACGAGCAGGCGGCGCGCGCGGCCAATGGCGGCGCCTATCCGCCCGATCTCTCGGTGCTGGCCAAGGCGCGCACCTATGGGCGCGGCTTCCCGCGCTTCATCTTCGACATATTCACGCAGTATCAGGAGCAGGGTCCCGACTACGTTCACGCCCTGATGATCGGCTACAAGGATCCTCCGCCGGACGGCGTAACCCTGCTGCCGGGCCAGTACTACAACACCTACATGCCCAACTTCCTGATCGCGATGCCGCAGCCGATCCAGGACGGCCAGGTCGAGTTCCCCAAGACGGCCGACGGCAAGCCGCAGGTGCCCGAGACGGTCGATCAGTACGGCAAGGACGTCGCCGCCTTCATGATGTGGATGGCCGAGCCGCATCTGGAGGCGCGCAAGCGAACCGGCCTGCAGGTGATGCTGTTCCTGCTCGTCTTCGGCTCGTTGCTCTACTACACCAAGAAGAAGGTCTGGTCCCGGATGCCCGACGGCTCCCCGGCGCACTGAGATCGCCGATCGTCGCGAAAGGCCCCGGAAACGGGGCCTTTTTCTTGGCCAGCGCCTATTGCTTGCCGCGCCCTGGCCGGCTTGTCACAACCGTCACGAGAGCCTGATCCTGCCGGGCTTGGACAGAGGATTCGCGACATGACCAAGGCCGTTCTGGGAATCATCGGCGGATCGGGCATCTACGATCTGCCGGGCCTGACCGACAGGCGCGAGGAGGCGATATCAAGCCCCTGGGGCGAGCCCTCGGACGTGCCGCGGCGCGGGCGGATCGGCCAGACGGAGATCGTCTTCCTGCCGCGCCACGGCCGCGGCCATGCGATCCCGCCCTCCGGGATCAACTACCGCGCCAATATCGACGTGCTGAAGCGCGCCGGCGTCACCGATCTCGTCTCGCTCTCGGCCTGCGGCTCCTACAAGTCCGAGCTCTATCCCGGCCTCTTCGTCATGGTGGACCAGTTCGTCGACCGGACCTCGCGGCGCGAGAGTTCGTTCTTCGGCAAGGGCTGCGTCGCCCATGTCTCGTTCGGCCATCCGGTCGGTCCCGCCTTGCAGGCGCGCCTCGTCGCGGCGGCGAAGGCCGAGAACCTCGCTCATGTGAAGGGCGGCACGCTCGTCACGATGGAGGGGCCGCAATTCTCGACGCTGGCCGAATCGCTGACCTACAAGGGCCTCGGCTACGACCTGATCGGCATGACGGCGATGCCGGAGGCCAAGCTCGCCCGCGAGGCCGAGATCACCTACGCCACCGTCGGCATGGTCACCGATTTCGACTGCTGGCACGAGGAGCACGGCGCGGTCGACGTCGCGGCGGTGGTCGCGGTGCTGCACGGCAACGCCGAGAAGGCGCGCCGTCTGGTGGCGCGGCTCGCGGCCGATTTCCCGGCCGAGCGCGAGCCCTGTCCGGCCGGTTCGCACAACGCGCTCGACACGGCGATCATCACCGCGCCCGAGTTCCGCGATCCGGCGCTGCTGGCCAAGCTCGACGCCGTGGCGGGGCGGGTGCTGAAGGGGGCCTGACGAGCGTGCCCTTGACGCGGCTTCGCCGAGGCCCGACCAAGGCTGCCGAAGCCCTGCGCCCGAGACGATCGCCATGAACCTCGCCGACGCCATCCGCGCGATCCCGGATTATCCCAAGCCCGGCATCGTCTTTCGCGACATCACCACGCTGCTCGGCGACGCGCGCGCCTTCCGCCGCACGGTCGACGAACTGGTGCAGCCCTTCGCCGGTCTGAAGATCGCCAAGATCGCCGGCATCGAGGCGCGCGGCTTCATTCTGGGCGGGGCGGTGGCGCACCAGCTCTCGGCCGGTTTCGTGCCGGTGCGCAAGAAGGGCAAGCTGCCGCACAAGACCGTCAGGGTCAGCTACCAGCTCGAATACGGCGCCGACGAGATCGAGGTTCATGAGGACGCCGTCGGCCGCGGCGAACGCGTGCTGCTTGTCGACGACCTGATCGCGACCGGCGGGACCGCCGAGGCCGCGGTCAAGCTCCTGACCAGCCTCGGCGCCGAGGTGGTCGCGGCTTGCTTCATCGTCGACCTGCCCGATCTCGGCGGGGCCGACAGGCTCAGGGCGCTCGGCCTGCCGGTGCGCACGCTGGTCTCCTTCGGCGGACACTGACGATCATGAAGATCAACGGCCAGCCCTACCGCACGATCCGGCTCGCGCAGGATGGCTGGCGCGTCTGCGTCATCGACCAGACGCGGCTGCCCTTCCGCTTCGAGACCGTGACGCTCGGCTCGGCCGAGCAGGCCGCGACCGCGATCACGACGATGATCGTGCGCGGCGCCCCGCTGATCGGCGCCACGGCCGCCTATGGCGTGGCGCTGGCGATGCGGCTGGACGCCTCGGATGCCGCGCTGGATGCGACGCTGGCGCTGCTCGGCGCGACGCGGCCGACCGCCGTGAACCTGCACTGGGCGCTGGCGCAGATGCGGGGCGTGCTGGCGCCGCTGCCGCCCGCCGCGCGGGAGGCCGCGGCCTATGCGCAGGCCGGCGCGATCTGCGACGAGGACGTCGCGCTCTGCCGCGCGATCGGCGAGCACGGCCTGCCGCTGATCCGCGCCGCGGCAGCGCGCAAGCCTGCCGGCGAGCGGGTCAACATCCTGACCCATTGCAACGCCGGCTGGCTCGCCACCGTCGACTGGGGCACGGCGCTGGCGCCGATCTATCGCGCCCATGACGCAGGGATTCCCGTCCATGTCTGGGTCGACGAGACCCGGCCGCGCAACCAGGGCGCGGCGCTGACCGCCTATGAGCTCGGCGGCCATGGCGTGCCCCACACGGTCGTCGCCGACAATGCCGGCGGGCATCTGATGCAGCGGGGCCAAGTCGACATGGTCATCGTCGGCACGGACCGCACCACCGCGAGCGGCGATGTCGCCAACAAGATCGGGACCTATCTCAAGGCGCTGGCCGCGCATGACAACGGCGTGCCGTTCTATGTCGCGCTGCCCTCGCCGACGATCGACTGGAGCCTTGGCGACGGCGTCCGGGAAATCCCGATCGAGGAGCGCCCGGCCCGCGAGGTGACGCATCTGTCCGGCCTCGGCGACAATGGCGAGGTTGCGCAGCTCCGCATCGTCGCGCCGGGCAGCGAGGCGGCGAATCCGGCCTTCGACGTGACGCCGGCGCGCCTCGTCGCGGGACTGATCACCGAGCGCGGCGTCGCGCCCGCGACGCGCGAGGGACTGGCGAGGCTCTTCCCGGATCTGGCGAGCGCGGTGGCGGCATGAGCGAGACCGAACTCCGGGTCGAGATCGTCGCGGTCGCGCAGGCGATCGACAAGGCGGGTTTCTGCCCGTCGAAATCCGGCAATGTCTCGGCGCGCTTCGGCGCTGGGCTGCTGATCACGCCGTCCGGCCTGCCCTATGCCCGAACGACGCCGGACGACCTGATCCATCTGTCGCTCGACGGGGACGTGCTGGCGGGACCGGGCAGGCCTTCCTCCGAATGGCCGTTCCACACCGAGATCTACAAGGCGAGGCCGGATGCGCGGGCGATCGTCCACACGCATTCGCCGCGCGCGACCGCGCTGGCCTCGACGCGGCGCGGCGTGCCGGCCTTCCATTACATGATCGCGCTCTGCGGCGGGCCGGATATCCGCTGCGCCGACTACGCCACCTTCGGCTCGGCCGAACTGGCCGCCAATGCGGTCAGGGGGCTGGAGGGCCGCAAGGCCGTGCTGCTCGCCAATCACGGCGTCATCGCGCTCGGCGGCTCGCTGGCCGGCGCGCACCAGATCGTGGCGGAAGTCGAAAACCTCGCCGGGCAGTATCTCGACATCCTCGCCTCGGGACTGGAGCCGGTCATCCTCGATGCCGAGGAGATGGCGCGGGTCAGCGCGAAGTTTGCAGGTTACGGCAAGGTCGGATGATCCGAGCGATGCGTCTTACCGCTTGTTAAGGCGTCTGGGCTAATGACGGAGCATGAAGCTCTCGTCGCGCTATCTGCACGATTCGCTCGACATGCTTGGCATCGGCGCCTGCGAGTACGATGCCGCGATGAAAGCCGTTGCCTGGAACAAGACGTTCCTGCGGTTCTTCCCCGAAGACGACGGCGTCATCTTCGTCGGCGAATCCTATCGGGACAATCTGCTGCGCTTCTACCAGGGCCGCCTCTCGCCGGAGGAGATGCCGGAGATCGAGCGCTACGTCACCGAGGGCGTCGCGCGCCACGCCAACCAGACGCAGCCTTTCGAGTTCATCCATCACGGACGCCGGCTGCGGGCCTCGTCGCTGCGTGCGCCGGACGGCAGCCGGGTGCGCATGTGGCAGTGGCTCGACAGCCGGAGCCAGACCGGCGCGCCGGCCGATTTCGCGGCACCGGTCATCGAGGCCCTGTCCTTCATCCCCGACGGCGCGACGGTCCTCGATGCGGGCGATCGCATCATGGCGGCGAACGAGGCCTTCCGGCAGCTCTACGACCTGCCGCATGGCGCTCCCGTCGTCGGCCGCACGCTGGACGAGATCATCGCGTGGTGCTGGCGGGATGGCGCGCCGGCCGGCGCCTGGCGCGCCGCGATCCGCAACGGGCTGCGCTATGACGGAGCGCCCTTCGAGATCGAGTTGCCGGGCCGGCGCTGGCTCAGGGTGGTGGCGCGCCACAGCGCCGACGGCGTCGGCTTCTTCACCCATGCCGACATCACGGCGGCCAAGCGCCAGCAGATGGAGCTGCTGGAAGCGCAGGAGGCTCTGCGCCGCGCCAATGCGGCGCTGGCGGAGCTCGCCGAGACGGACGGGCTGACGGGCCTCGCCAACCGCCGGCGCTTCGTCGCGGAACTTGCCCAGGCGGTCGCCCTGCCGCAGCCGCTCGCGCTCATGATGATCGACGTCGATCACTTCAAGTCGATCAACGACCGCTTCGGCCATCTCGCGGGGGACGCCTGCCTGAAGGTGATCGCGCAGGTGGTGGCGAACCGGGCCGCGCCGGCCGGGGGCCTGGTGGCGCGGATCGGCGGCGAGGAGTTCGGAGTGCTGCTGCAGGGCAGTGGGATCGCCGCTGCCCGCGAGATCGCGCTTGCCATCCGCCGTGCGCTGGCGACAGCGCCCTGGTCCCTGGTCCATGCGGAATTCAGCGGCGCGACGGTTTCGATCGGCCTTTGCGCCGGCGAAGCTCCGCTCGACGGCACCGCTCTCCATGCCTGCGCCGACGAGGCGCTCTATGCCGCCAAGCGCAACGGCCGCGACCGGATCGAGATCGCGGGCCTGCCGGCGTCGCCGCTGCGTCGCGCCGGCTGATCAGGTCTGGAGCCCGGAGCTGCGCTCGACGAAGGCGCAGCCGTCGAAGCTGAAGACCTCCTCGCCATGCTGGTTGACGCCGGTGTTGTGGTGGAAGAACAGGCCCCATCGCGGGCGCGAGGCGCTGGCGCGGGTGTCGGCCATCCTCGAATGATAGGTGACGCGGTCTCCCGCGAAGACGGGCTTCGACCAGCGCAGGTTCCTGTAGCCGGGCGAGGGGCCGAGACGCGGCGCGCGCTCCGGCCCGCGCGCCGCGACCTGGCGCTTGCGGTGCTCGACCATGGCCGCCATCCAGACCGAAGCGGTATGCCAGCCCGAGGCCGCTAGCCGGCCGAACGAGCTCTGGCGCGCCGCCGCCTCGTCCATGTGGAAGGGCTGCGGATCGAAGGAGCGGGCGAAGGCGACGATCTCGTCCGCCGTGAAGACGAAGCTGCCGAGCTCGTAGCTCTTGCCGATCTCCATCTCCTCGAAGAAGCGCGCCGGCTCCGCCGGGCCCGCGGGCGCCTCCAGCGGACTCAGCGCCACTGGGGCGACATAGCGCGGCGAATGGCCGAGCCAGTCGCCGGGCTGCCGGCTGAAGGCGGAGCCCCGGCGCGCGAACATGATCCAGTTGGTCTGCTCCAGCACCGGCTGGCCATGCTGGTTCAGCAGCTCGAAGCGGAAGCGCACCAGCCCCATCTCGGGACGCGAGCGCGAGGCCTTGGTCTCCAGCACGGTGCGTCTCGCGGCCAGGGTGTCGCCGGGCCTGACCGGACGCAGCCATTTCACCTCCTCGATGCCCGGCGCGCCCATGCCGGCGGAATCGAGGATGAAGGTCTCCGCGATCAGCCGCATCAGCAGCGAGCAGCTGTGCCAGCCGGACGCGATCAGCTCGCCGACGAAGCTCGCCCTCGCCGCCTCCGGGTCGGTGTGGAAATCCTGCGCGTCGTAGCGCCCTGCATAGGCGAGGATGTCGTCCCGGCTGACGCTCAGGCTGCCGGCGCCGACCGTGTCGCCGACCACGAAATCCTCGAAATGCAGCATCGGCCCGGAGCCTCAGTTGGCGAAGCGGAAATGCAGCACATCGCCGTCGGCGACGACGTATTCCTTGCCCTCGAGCCGGAACTTGCCGGCCTCGCGCGCGCCGGCCTCGCCCCTGTTGGCGATGTAGTCGGGATAGGCGATCGTCTCGGCGCGGATATAGCCCTTCTCGAAATCGCTATGGATCACTCCGGCGGCTGCCGGGCCCTTGGTGCCGGTCTCGATCGTCCAGGCGCGGGCCTCCTTCGGGCCGACGGTGAAGTAGGTCACGAGCCTGAGCAGGGCATAGCCGGCGCGGATGACGCGGTTGAGACCGGGCTCTTCCAGCCCGACGGCCTCCAGATAGTCCTTCTGGTCGGCGGCGGGCAGCACCGCGATCTCGCTCTCGATCTTGGCCGAGACGACGACGGCGACGGCGTTCTCCTCGGCGGCGCGCATCTTCACGATCTCGGAGAAGGCGTTGCCCTTGTCGGCGCTCGCCTCCTCGACATTGCAGACATAGAGCACGGGCTTGGAGGAGAGCAGGCCGAGCATCTCGAAGGCCTTGCGCTCAGCCGTCGCGACCCGGACGAGGCGGGCGGGCCTGCCCTCGCGCAGCAGCACGAGGCAACGGTTCATCAGCTCGGCCAGTTCCCTGGCGTCCTTGTCGCCGGTCCTGGCCTTCTTCTCCAGCGGCAGCACGCGCTTCTCGAGGCTTTCGAGATCGGCCAGCATCAGCTCGGTCTCGATGATCTCGATGTCGTTCAGCGGCGCGACCTTGCCCTCGACATGGGTGATGTCGCCATCCTCGAAACAGCGCACGACATGGGCGATGGCGTCGCATTCGCGGATATTGGCGAGGAACTGGTTGCCCAGTCCCTCGCCCTTTGAGGCGCCGCGCACGAGGCCGGCGATATCGACGAAGGTCAGCCGCGTCGGGATGATCTCCTTCGAGCCCGCGATCGCGGCGAGCTTCTCCAGCCGGTCGTCGGGCACCGCGACGTCGCCGACATTGGGCTCGATCGTGCAGAACGGATAGTTGGCCGCCTGCGCGGCAGCCGTCTGCGTCAGCGCGTTGAACAGGGTCGACTTGCCGACATTCGGCAGGCCGACGATACCGCATTTGAAACCCATGGTGGCGTCAGTTCGCTTTGAGAAAGGCGTCGGGATCGACTCGGAAGGGGTTGATGATGGTGAGGGGACCTAGGACTCGGCCATGCTGCATGTCTTCGCTGAGGAAGACGTCACAGTCCAGCATTTGGGCGGCTGCCAGCAATGTGCAGTCGAACCAGCCGTAGCCGGTTGCCACCCTGACGTCCCAGGCTCTCTCCAACGTGTCGAAATCGAGAGGCGTCTCGCCCCACTCTCGCAAGACGGCCGCCTGCTCCCGAACATCATCTGCCGAGAGTTCAGGCAACTTACGAAGCGCGACGTGGCAGAACTCGTTGATCACCTGCAGATTGATCGTCGGCAGCCGGCGACGCGCTATTCTGCTCAGCCATATCGCCGACTGACTCTGCTTCACCGGCTGCCGGAGATCGTAGGTGTAAAGGATCACGTTCGTGTCGATGAAGAAGGTGGTCATCGTAAATCTCGGTTCGCGTCGGCAAGCGACCGTTCTCGTCGCTCAAATTCCACTTCGGACCCGCTAGGAACCGCTCCATCGCCTCGCAAGGCGACAGCGTCCGCCCGAGCCTGTTTTCGATCAGCTCGGCCGTGAAGCGCGACATGCTTTTGTTGTCCTTGGCCGCTGCCACGCGCAGCCGGGACACGACGTCGTCAGGCAGGGTTATCGTCAGATTCTTCATCGCCGAAACTCCAACACCTACGATATCGTGTTTCCGTGTTCTCGTGTCAACGCGCTTGGCGTGTCATCGGGCTCTGCTTCAATCGCCGGCCTTCTCGCCCAGCCGCTTCACCGCGCCATGGCCGCGCGCCTCCATGAACAGATGCACCTTGTTCTGGAAGCCGGCATCGTCATGGGCGGCGAGCAGCGCGGCGTTGTCGGCGCAGGCGGTGCAGATATCCTCCACCCAGGGCCCCTCGGCCTTGCCGAAGTCGTTCAGCACATAGGCGTGGACGAGCTCCTTCAGGCCGGGATGGCCTATCCCCATCCGGACGCGGCGATAATCGTTGCCGATCGCGGCCGTGGTCGAGCGCAGGCCGTTGTGGCCGGCATTGCCGCCGCCGAGCTTCACCCGGAGCTTGGCCGGCGCGAGGTCGAGTTCGTCATGGAAGACGATCACGTCGCCCGGTTCGACCTTGAAGAAGCGCGCCGCCTCGCCGATCGCCCGGCCCGACTCGTTCATATAGGTCTGCGGCTTGAGCAGGATCATCTTCTCGTCGCCGATCGTCGCCTCGCAGGTCTCGGCCTGGAAGCGCGCGCGCCAGGGCGAGGCGCGGTGGCCGCGCGCGATCGCCTCGACCGCCATGAAGCCGATATTGTGGCGGTTGCGGGCATGGCGTGAGCCCGGATTGCCGAGGCCGGCGAAGATCAGCATGCGAAGGTCAACATGGCTGCGGTTCCGGATAGCAAAACGGCCGGGAAACCCGGCCGTCTCGGTTCGTCTTCGCGAGGAAAGAGCGTCGCGGGACGCCGATCACTCCTTCGGCTTGGCCTCGGCGACCGGGGCGGCCTCGACGGTCTCGGCCGGCTCGTCGACCTCTTCGGCCATCGGCGGCACGATCGTGACGATGGTGGCGTCGGAGCCGATGGTCAGCTTGGCGCCCTTGGGCAGCTTGATCACGCTGGCTTCGACCGCGTCGCCGATCTCGAGACCTGCCACGGAGACCTCGAAGAACTCCGGGATAAGCTCCGGCTCGACGTCGATCTCGAGCGAATGCTCGACGATCTGCACGGCGCCGCCGTTCTTGATGCCGGGCGAGGCGTCCTGGCCGATGACGTGGATCGGGATCTCGACCGTGATGGTCTGGCCCGCCGCGACGCGCAGGAAGTCGACATGGATCGGGAAATCCTTGACCGGATCGAGCTGGTAGTCGCGCGGGATGACGCGCTGCGTCTTGCCGGCGACGCTGATCTCGAACAGCGTGGTCAGGAAGTGGCCGCCATAGATCATCAGGCGGGTCTTGTTGGCGTCGAGCGCGATCGCTTCGGGAGCGGCGCCCCCGCCATAGATCACGGCGGGTGTCAGGCCTTGACGACGAACTGCACGGGCGGCCCCCTTGCCGACCTGCGCGCGCGCCGAAGCCTCGATTTGCTTCACGGCGGTCATGGTGTGGTTCCTACTGCAAAAGACAAGGCCGCCACGCGGCGGCCGTTTCGGTTCAGCGCCCATGCCTCCAAGGGTGTCAGTCGGGCGCTGGCAGGCTCATATGGGAAAAGGCAGGACGAGGCAAGATCAGCCTTGGGCAGGCAGCCGAGCCGCCTGGCCTTGAGCAACGAGCAGCCGCACCGCTTTTCGATCGAAGGAGACGAAGGTTCCGCCGCCCAGCCGCCGCCCTTCATGCGCGATGACCGCGTCGGCAAAATCGCCGCCGTCATCGAGCATGGCCAAGCCGGCCTCGATTGCTCCGCGCTCGGCCACGATCTTGGGCTGCTTCATCAGCTCTCGGATCGCAGCCGCCAATTCGTGTTGCGGCAAACCGTATTGTGACGAAAGAACCCAGCAAGCTTCGCACAGCGTCGGCAATGTCAGAATGATATGTTCGGCTCGCTCGAACTCAGACTCGGCGAGACGCGCTTGCGCCGGATCATCCCCGGTCAGCGTGCGAACGAGCAGATTGGTATCGGCGATGATCCTCACCGCTCTCCAGCCCAGCCTTTCGCCGTCGCCTCATTGATCTCTTCGATCGTCAGGCAAGGCTGGCCCGGCCGTTTCAGAATCCCGAAGATATCCGAAATCTTGCCGGTCTTGCGTTCTGCGCGCACGCTAAGCCCGCCATCAGGCAGCTTTTCGACCTTGACCTTCTGGCCGGGCTCGATGCCGAGATGTCGCAGGAACTCCTTGCGCAGAGTCACCTGCCCTTTGGCCGTCACCGTCAGAGTGCTCATCGCTGGCTCCTCCTGGACGGCAACGTAAGGCGTCACTGCCTTACCTTCAAGCCGCCACAAGCCCCAGCCGCTCATCCCGCCGGCGCAGCAGATGCATCAGCGGTAGCGCCAGCAACACCATCCAGGCCTTGCCGATGATCTGGCCGGAGAGATAGTCGAGGCTGCCGAAGGCGAGCTGCAGGAAGACGACCGAGTCGATGACGAGGCCGATAACGCTGGAGGCGAACACCGCCGTGACGAAGCGGCGCTTCTGCAACGGCGTGTAGACCGCGAAATCCGCCAGCTCCGAGAGCAGGAACGCGGCGACCGAGGCGACCACGATCGCCGGTGGGGCGAGAAAACCGGAAATTGCCGCGCCCGCCAGGATCGCCAGCAGCGCGACCTTGGGTCCGAGCCGGCGCTGGACGATGTCGCGCAGCACGAGCCCGAGCCCGATCATCAGCACACCGCTCGGGGCCTTGATGCCGGGCCAGACCGGCACGAGGCAGGGGCCGTTCGGCACGCAAACCGTGCCGGCATTGCCGATCAGCCAGTTCGCGGCGGGGATGGTCAGGGCGAAAAGCGCCAGCGCGATCAGGCCTTCGCCGCGGCGCTGCTGGTCGAGAGTCATAGGTCCGGTCCGGTGTCGTCTGGTGCGATGAGAAAAGCGGCATGGCCTTTCGCACGCAACTCGCAGGCCGGGCAATGGCCGCAGCCGAAACCCCAGCCATGTCGTGCGGTCCGGTCGCCGAGATAGCAGCTATGGCTGTCCTCGATCACGAGATCGAGCAGCCGCCTGCCGCCGAGCGCCCGCGCCAGCGCAAAGGTCTGCGCCTTATCGCGCCACATCAACGGGGCATGCAGCACGAGGCGGCGATCGAGGCCCAGGCTCAAGCTCACCTGCATCGCCTTGATCGTGTCGTCGCGGCAGTCGGGATAGCCGGAATAGTCGGTCTCGCAGACGCCGAGCACGATGTGCTTGGCGGAGCGGCGGTAGGCGATGGCGGCGGCGAAGCTCAGGAAGATCAGGTTGCGGCCGGGCACGAAGGTGGTCGGCAGGCCGGTCTGCGCGAAGGCGATCTCGCTGTCGCGGGTCAGGGCCGTGTCGGAGATCGCGCCGAGCGCGGTCAGGTCGACGAGATGGTCGGGACCGAGGCGCGCGGCGTAAGCGGGCGATAGGGCGGGGAGCCTGTCGCGGATCGTCAGCCGGCAGTCGAGCTCGACGCGGTGGCGCTGGCCGTAGTCGAAGCCGACGGTCTCGACGGCCTCGAACCGCTCCAGCGCCCAGGCGAGCGCGACGGTCGAATCCTGGCCGCCGGAGAACAGGACGAGGGCGCGGCCGGCGCTCACGGCCGCGCTCAGTCGAACAGGCTGGAGACGCTCGACTCGGCCGCCGTGCGCTCGATCGCCTCGCCCATCAGCTGCGCGATCGAGATGACGCGGATGTTGCGCGCCACCTTCACGGCCTCGGTCGGCATGATCGAATCGGTGATCACCAGTTCCTTGAGCTTGGAATTGGCGATGCGCGCCACGGCGCCGCCGGAGAGCACGCCATGGGTGATGTAGGCGTAGACCTCCTTGGCGCCCTGGTCGAGCAGGGCCTCGGCGGCGTTCACCAGCGTGCCGCCGGAATCGACGATGTCGTCGAGCAGGATGCAGGAACGCCCCTCGACCGTGCCGATGATGTTCATCACCTCGGATTCGCCCGGCCGGTCGCGGCGCTTGTCGACGATGGCGAGCTGGGCGTCGATGCGCTTGGCGAGCGCACGCGCCCGGACCACGCCGCCGACATCAGGCGAGACCACCATGGCGTTCCTCCAGTCGAGCCGCTCCTTGATGTCGCGCGCCATCAGCGGCGCGCCGAACAGATTGTCGGTCGGGATATCGAAGAAGCCCTGGATCTGGCCGGCATGCAGGTCGAGCGTCAGCACGCGGTCGATGCCGGCATGGGTGATCAGGTTCGCGACGAGCTTGGCCGAGATCGGCGTGCGGCCGGACGCGCGCCGGTCCTGCCGCGCATAGCCGAAATAGGGGATCACCGCCGTGATGCGCTTGGCCGAGGAGCGCCGCGCCGCATCGGTTATGATCAGCAGCTCCATCAGATGGTCGTTGGTCGGAAACGAGGTCGACTGAATGATGAAGACATCCTGCCCGCGCACGTTTTCCTGGATCTCGACGAAGACTTCCATGTCGGCGAAGCGCCGGACCGAGGCTTTCGCGAGGGGGATGCCGAGATGGGCGCAGATCGCTTCCGCAAGCGGCTTGTTGGAATTGCCGGCGACGACTTTGATCGAAGAGGGCATGCCGGGGCGCACCGTTGGGTCTGGCGGGGCAGGAACCGGGCGAGCCGGCTCAATTCGAACGGCTCTTAACAGTGCGATGACGGCGAGTCGACCGCTGCACTGCAACAGCAGCCGTCAAGTTCCGGCTATCCTCAATGCTTTTGCGTGTAGCGCGCGGCCAGACGCGTTTGCCGGTCAGCGCGCGGCGGCCGTCCTGGCGCCCGCGGGCTTGGCCTTCTCGCCGGGCTTCAGCGTCTCGACGGCCGGCGTCGTCACCAGGAAGCCGGCGATCGCGTCCATCGACTCCGACGCGGCCTTGGCGACGACCGTCTGGTCGATGCCGGCCCAGGGGTCGGAGCCGCCGCCGCGCTTGCCGAGGCTTTCGCCCTGGACGCGCTGGGCGCGTTTCTTAGACTCGTCGTAGACGTCCCAGACGAAGGCGAGCGCGGTCTGGCCGTCCTCGGTCGGCTGGGCGGTGAGATAGCCGCGCACCCGGAAGCGGGCCGGCTTGTCGCCGGGCACGATCTCCATCCGGCGCTCGGCCGCGGCCTCGCCGAGCAGGTTTGCGAAGCTGCTCGTCACCGCATCGGGCGCGCCGGTGATGCTCTGGACGGAGACGGGCACGCCCGGCGCATCGACGCGGGGGCGCTGGGCGGTGGTGGTTTCCTGGCAGCCTGCGAGCGCAAGCGCGGCCAGCGGCCCCAGGACGAGGCCGCTCGAAAACTTCGTCATGACGCGTCCCGCCTGTTTTTCGGTACGGGTTGGTAGTCCCTGCGACGCCTCTTTTAGGCTCAACGAACGACAAGGTCCAGATCGGGCAGGGCGGCCCTTCGAGCCAACGGCCGGCGGCAATTGCACCTGCCGTTTTTCTCCCCCATATCTCCGCCAGCAGAACGCAGCGCCTGCTCCGGAGCATCGCCATGGTCACCACCAGCAACCGCATCCTCGACGACATCGCCCGTCTCGCCACCGACGCCGCAGGCGCGGCGCAAGGCGTGCGCCGCGAGGTCGAGACCGTGGTGAAGACGCAGATCGAGCGGCTGCTGCGCGACATGGACGTCGTCGCGCGCGAGGAGTTCGAGGCGGTGCGCGAGATGGCGCTGCTGGCCCGCGAGGAGAACGATCGACTCGCCGCCCGTCTCGCCGCGCTGGAGGCCGGCCAGCCCAGCCCCAACCCTGCCGGGTCCGAAACTGCCGAGTCCAAGCCCGCCAAGCCCTGAGATCGGCGCATCCACAGGCAAGCGCTGTGGACAGAGTTGCGAGCGGGGATTGAGCCGCGGCCCCGAATCCGGGGAGCGTGCCGCCTGTGTTGGGAGCGTCACAGCGCCTGCGCTATCGTCGAGGAAGAGAGGCGATTCGCCGGCCGGGCCTGTCCGAGGGCCCACCGGCGAGGTGAGGGCGATCGTCAGGATCCGGCCGTCACAGTCATGGTTGCGTGCTTTCGCTTTTCCAGTCGCCGTGTTCCCGTTCTCGAACGCGCCGGTCCGGGTTCAAGCCGGTCCCGGCAGTTGGACCCTAGGGCATGATGGACCTTGATCTGGACGCCGAAATCGATCGGCCTTCCAACCCTCTCGATCTGATCGAACGACTTGCCGCTCTGAACGACTGGACCTTCGACCGCGACAGCGACGACGAGCTGTCCGTCGCCGTCACCGGGGGCTGGTCGGACTACCATGTCGCCATCACCTGGCTGGCCGAGGTCGAGGCGATCCACATCGCCTGCGCCTTCGACCTGAAGGTGCCCGACCGCCGCCGGCCCGAGGTTCTGCAACTCGTCAGCATGGTCAACGAGCAGCTCTGGCTCGGCCATTTCGACCTGTGGAGTTCGGAGAACGTGGTGATGTATCGCCATGCGCTCCTGCTCTCGGGCGGCGCGGAACCGACCGACGAGCAGGCGGCGGCGCTGATCAAGGCCGCGATCGACGCCTGCGAGCGCTATTTCCAGGCCTTCCAGTTCGTCGTGTGGGCCGGCAGGACGGCGAAGGAAGGGCTGGAGGGCGCGATGCTGGAGACCGTCGGCGAGGCGTGATTCCCGTCATGGCCGGGCTTGTCCCGACCATCCACGTCTTCGGCCGGGCCCGCCGCGGCGTCGCAAGGCGTGGATGCTCGGCACGAGGCAGGGCATGACGGAAAAGACGCCGCGCTTGCCCCGGCGGGAGGCGCGCCTTAGGACGGTCGCCTTGGCCACCAGCACCCGAGAATCCGCCCATGTCCGCTCCCCTGCCGCAATCGCTCGTCCTCATCGGCGCGGGCAAGATGGGCGGGGCGATGCTGGAGGGCTGGCTCAGGATCGGACTCGATCCGGCCGGGATCAGCCTGATCGACCCGAAGCCATCCGATGACATGGTCGCGCTGGCGAACGAGAAGGGCATGGCGCTGAACCCGGCGGCCGACGCGATCGCGCCGGCCGAGGTCGTCGTGCTCGCGACCAAGCCGCAGATGCTCGACACCGCCGCGCCGGCCGTGCAGGCCTTCATCCACCCGAAGACGCTGCTGATCTCGGTGCTCGCCGGAAAGACGCTGGGCGATCTCTCGGCGCGACTGCCCAACGCCAATGCGGTGGTGCGCGCCATGCCGAACCTGCCGGCGTCGGTGCAGCGCGGCGTCACGGCGGCCGCGCCCGGACCGGGCGTCAGCGCGGCGCAGCGCGCCCTGACCGATGCGCTGCTCGGCAGCGTCGGCAAGGTCGAATGGCTCGACGACGAGGCCCTGATCGACACCGTCACCGCCGTCTCGGGCTCCGGTCCGGCATACGTCTTTCACCTGGTCGAATGCCTGTCGGCGGCGGGCGCGGCGGCGGGCCTGCCGCCCGACATCGCCGAAAGGCTGGCGCGCGCCACCGTCGAGGGCGCGGGCGAAATGCTGTTCCAGTCGCCGCTGCCGCCCTCGACGCTGCGCCAGAACGTCACCTCGCCGGCCGGCACCACGGCCGCCGCGCTCGAGGTGCTGATGGCCGATGACGGCCTGAAACCCCTGATGGTCAAGGCCGTGGCTGCCGCCAAACGTCGCGCCGGCGAGCTTTCCGGCTGATCGGCCTTTCACAGGCCGCGATCAAGGCCTAGCTTCTCCTCATCGCGTCGCAAGAGGAGAAGTCTCATGGCCCGCAGACCCGCTTCCCCGAGTTCCGCAGAGCCCGCGGCGAAAGCCGCGCCCGCCGATCCGCGCAAGGCGGCGATCGAGGCGCTGATGCGGCTCGCCGCCTCCCGGCCCTGGGACCAGATCGAGCTCGGCGACATCGCCGCCGAGGCCGGCCTGTCGCTTTCGGCGCTGCGCGGACTCTTCCCCTCCAAGCTCGCCATGCTCGGCGGCCTCGCCCGCATCGTCGACGACGCCGTGATGGCGGGCGCATCCGACGATCTCGCGGCCGAGCCGGTGCGCGAGCGCCTGTTCGATCTCGTGATGCGCCGGCTCGATGCGCTGACGCCCTACAAGGAAGGCCTGCGCCGGATCACGCCGGTGGTCAGGCGCGACCCGCTGACGCTCGCCGCGCTCAATCGCGGCGCCGTCAACTCCTGGCGCTATATGCTGGCCTCCGCCGGGATCACGACCGAGGATGCGCTGGGCTCGGTCCGGGTCCAGGGCGCCGCGCTGCTGATGGCGCGCGTCACCGAGGTCTGGCTCCATGACGACGAGCCCGCGCTGTCGAGGACGATGGCCAGGCTCGACCGCGAGCTGAAGACCGGCGGGGCGATCATGGCGCGCATCGAGGACGTCCATCGCCTGACCGCGCCGCTGCGCGGGCTGGCGCGCGCGCTGTGCAGCGGCCGGCGGCCGCATATCCGCCGCCGCGAGCGGGCCGGCGACGACTGGCGCGGCGAGGACCGCGACGACTACGCGCCCGCGATCTGAAAGCCCGGTCGCTGCCCGCCCCAGAGGGCGGGTTAAGCGACATGGTTAAGCGTTAAACGAACATTAGCCATTTACGGCGGATTGTGGGGAATCTCACGCCGTCAGGGGCCGTTAATGTCCGTTTTCCAGAAGCTCAAAGTCTTGTCGATCGGCCGCTCGTTCGGGCTCGTCGCCGCATTGGCCGTGGTCATCGCCGTCGGCGGCGTGGGCTATACGCTGATCGAGGCCCGAGGCCAGATGATCGAATTCAAGCGCGCGGAGATCAAGAACTCGGTCGACGCCGCCACCGCGACGGTGAATGCCTACGTCGCCCGCGCCGCGAAAGGCGAGCTGAAGGAAGCCGATGCGAAGAAGATGGCGATCGACGCCATCTCGAACGCCCGCTTCGACAACGGCAACTACTATTTCATCATCGACTACAACGGCATCAGCGTCTCGCACGCCAACAAGAAGATCGAGACCACCGACATGAAGCCGCTCAAGGACTCGAGCGGCAAGTTCTTCGTCCAGGACATGATCGCGATTGCCAAGGGCAAGGGCGCCGGCTTCATCGACTATGGCTGGATCAAGCCCGGCGACAAGGAGCCCTCGCTGAAGATCTCCTATATCACCGCGATCCCGCAATGGCAGTGGACAGTCGGCTCCGGCCTGCACGTGCAGGATGTCGACGCCGCCTTCATGGGCATGGCCGGAGAAGTCGCCAAGGTGCTCGCGCCGCTCGGCCTGCTGATGCTCGGCCTCGTCGTCTTCCTGAGCCGCCGCGCCTCCTCCATGCTGTCCTCGCTGTCGGGCACGATGAGCGGACTCGCCGCCGGCGACCTGCAGACGCAGATCGCGCATCAGGACCGGCCCGACGAGGTCGGCGCGATGGCGCGCTCGCTCGTCGTCTTCCGCGACGCCGCGCTGGCCAAGGGCGAGATGGAGGCCGACAAGGCCCGCGTCGAGGAGCAGGCCAATTCCAGCCGCGAGGCCGCCGAGGCCGAGCGCCGCCGCAACGAGGCCGACCGCTCCGATCTGGCGCGGATGCAGGAGGGCGTGGTCCGGTCGCTCGGCCATGGCCTGGAGCGCCTGGCCGAGGGCGACCTGACCTACCGCATCGACGAGGCCTTCTCGGCCGACTACGCCAAGCTCAAGGACGATTTCAACACCGCGATCGGCAAGCTGCAGGAGACGATGCGGCAGATCGCGACCAACACCGAGAGCATGAAGGCAGGCTCGATCGAGATCAGCCAGGCCGCCGACGACCTCGCCAGCCGCACCGAGCAGCAGGCCTCCTCGGTCGAGGAGACCGCGACCGCGCTCGACGAACTGACCGCGACCGTGCGCCAGACCGCCGAGAGCGCCCGCCTCGCCAGCCAGGCGACGAGCCAGGTCAAGACGGAAGCCGAGCAGTCCACCACAATCGTGCGCGACGCCGTGCTGGCCATGGGCGGCATCGAGAAATCGGCCGACGAGATCTCGCAGATCGTCGGCGTCATCGACGAGATCGCCTTCCAGACCAACCTGCTGGCGCTCAACGCCAGCGTCGAGGCGGCGCGCGCGGGCGACGCCGGCAAGGGCTTCGCGGTGGTCGCCTCCGAGGTGCGCGCGCTGGCGCAGCGCTCGGCCGAGGCCGCCAAGGAGATCAAGGGCCTGATCACCGCCTCCAATGTCGAGGTCGAGAAGGGCGTCACGCTCGTCGGCCAGACCGGCAGCGCGCTGCAGCGCATGGCCGAGGAGATCGCCAGGGCGACATCGCTCGTCGCCGAGATCGCCAGCGCCGCGCAGGAGCAGGCGACAGGCCTCCAGGAGGTCAACACCGCCGTCAACGAGATGGACCAGGCGACGCAGCAGAACGCCGCCATGGCCGAGCAGTCGACCGCCGCAGCCCATTCGCTGTCGCAGGAGGCCGACCGGCTCGGCGCGCTCGTCTCGCGCTTCAGCCTCGGCGCCGACACGGGCGGCCTGAAGGCGATGGCGCAGACGATGCGCGCGGCAGTCGCGCCGCGCCCGGTCAAGGCGGCCGCCGCGCCCGTTCCCGCCTATAACGGCGGCGCGGCGACGGCGCGCAAGCTCGACCACGACAAGGGCTGGTCCGAGTTTTGAGCGCAGGATCATGAGCGCCCCTCCCGAGCCCGCCGCCCCGATCGGCTTCGACGATTTCCTCAAGGTCGACATCCGCGTCGGCACCATCGTCGAGGCCGCTCCCTACCCCGAGGCGCGCAAGCCCGCGCTCAAGCTCACGATCGATTTCGGCGGCACGATCGGCCGGAAGAAATCCTCCGCCCAGATCACGAAACACTATCGGCCGGAGGACCTGCCCGGCCGGCAGGTGCTGGCGGTGGTGAACTTTCCGCCGCGCCAGATCGGCAAGTTCATGTCGGAGGTGCTGACGCTCGGCATGCCTGACGGGGACGGCGAGGTCGTGCTGATCGGGCCGGGGCTGCCGGTGCCCGATGGCGGGCGGATGTTCTGAAGCGCATCGGCAGACGCGTTCAGGCGGCCGATCGCGACAGCGGCGCGACATCGATCTCCGCCTCTCGCGCCCGACCGCGAGCGAGGTCGAAGGCCATCTGCATCCTGAGCCAGGGCTCGGCGCAAACGCCATCTGCCCGATGGCGAGCGGATGTTTGGATCAGCGCAGCGAACCCGCAAACCCCGTGATCGCGGCGATCACTGCACCCTCGCGGCCGACGAAGCCGTGATAGGCCCGCGCCTGGCAGGGATTGCCGGTCGAGCTGCCGCCGTCGATCCAGACGAGCCGCGCCTTTCCTCCGGCCCATTGCTGGAAGGCGACCGCCGAATCCGGCGTCGTCAGCCGGCAGCCGTCCTGGCGGTGATGGATCAGCAGGGTCGGCGGCAGGCTCGCTGGACTGCCGATCGTCCTGCGGGCGTCGTCGAGCATGGCCGAGGCGAAGACGACGCCGTCCGGCCTTTGCGGCAAGGTGCCGGCGACCTTGAGCGCGCCCCGGCTCATCGCCACGACGATGACGCGCGGCGCGATCGTCCGCATCAGCTCCACCGCCTTGGCCGGATCGGCGCCGGCGTCGAGCGTGATCGAGGCGATCCCACTGCGCAGATAGGCGGCGCGCGTCCGCACGATCCAGTTGCCCTCGCGCTGGACGCTGCCGTCGCCGCCGATGCCGATATTGCCGTCGCCGCCGGTCAGCAGCACGAGCCCGGCGCGGGCCTTGCCGGCCGGCTTGTTGAGCAGCGCCTTGCCGCCGCCGAAGAAACCGCCGCCGAGATCGACGACCTCCTCGGCGCGGGCGGGCGCGGACATCGCCGCCAGCACGAGGCCGATCGTCAGCGCAAGGATCGTTCGCGACATGATGGTCCCTCGTCTGGCGGCCTTGACCTATGGGCATGTTAGGGGTGGTGCGAGACCGTGTCCATCGCGGCCGGCGCGCGCCGTCAGCCCGCCGCCGGCCAGATCGTGACGCCGGCCGGGCTCCAGCTCTCGCCGAAGCTCAGGGCCTTGATCGATCTGCGGTCGAGCGCCTGCCGAAGCGGGCTCCGATCGGAGGGGAGGCCTGATCAACGCAGATTGGCGTGCCGGGCGGCCTCCTCGATGATCCAGCCGCGGAACGCCGCGACGCCCGGCCTGTCCACTGATGCCTCGGGATGGACCACATAATACTGGTAGGCGCCGGGCAGCTGCTGCGGGAAGGGGCGCACGAGGCGTCCGGCTTCGAGATAGTCGCCGATCAGGGCGCTGGTCGCCAGCGCGATGCCCTGGCCTGACGCCGCGGCCTGCAGGGCGAGGAAGGTGTGCGAGAAGCGCGGGCCATGCGTCGCATCGATGTCGTCGACCTCGGCGAAGGCGAGCCATTTCGCCCAGGTCACATATTCTGGGATGCCATCCGCGAGCTCGTGCAGAAGCGTGTGGCGGCGCAGGTCGGCGGGTTCGCGCAGCGGGCGCGCCGGATCGCCGAGCAGCGCCGCGTTGCAGACCGGAAAGAAGCTCTCCGTCATCAGCAGCTCCGAGCGCAGGCCCGGATAGGAGCCCTGGCCGTAGCGGACCGCGACATCGACATCCTCGCGCGCGAAATCGGTGAGGTGCAGCGAGACCGAGATGCGCACCTCCAGCTCTGGATGGCGCTGCTTGAGCGAGCCGAGCCGCGGGATCAGCCAGCTCAGCGCGAAGCTCGGCATGGTGCTGACCGTCAGGACATTGGTCGAATCCGGCCGCAGCGCCCGGGCGGTGACCTCGTCGAGCTGGTCGAGCACCTGCGAGATCGAGGCGGCATAGCGCCGGCCGAGGGCCGTCAGCGCGACGCCCCTGCTCGGCGCCCGGACGAAGAGGGCGCGCCCCAGCCAGGCTTCGAGCGCCTTGACCCGCTGGCCGACGGCGCTGGCGGTGACGGCGAGCTCGTCGCCCGCCCGCTCATAGTTGAGATGCCGCGCGGCGGCCTCGAAGGCGCGCAGCGAGGTCAGGGGCGGCAGGTGGCGACGGACCATCGTAAGGCCAAGTTCTGCTTGGGTTGAAGCGAAGATGTTCTCATTTGCTTCGCAGGGCCGCAAGTTCCAGATTTACAGGCATGGAACTCGTAGCAGGAGGCCGTGATGCCGGCCAGGATCGCCACAGAAAATCTTTTGTTGTCGGCCTCTCATGGGGCGCATGGGCTGACCGGGCTGTTGCTTCGCTTCGAGGACTGGCTGGCGCAGCGGGCCAGCGCGCGCACGCTCTATCGCATGGACGACCGGGCGCTCTCCGACATCGCGCTCTCACGCAGCGACGTCGAGCGGGTGAACGAGACGGCGCGCAAGGCGTTGTGGCGGCACGAGCCGGTCACATCGGCAACCTGACCGTCGCGCGCAGGCCGCCGAGCGGCGAATCGCCCAGGATGATGTCGCCGCCATGGGCGCGGGCGACGTCGCGGGCGATGGCGAGGCCTAGGCCCGTGCCGCCCGAATCGACGTTGCGGGCCTCGTCGAGACGGAAGAACGGGCGAAAGACCTCGTCGCGCTGCTCGGGCGCGATGCCGGGCCCGTCATCGTCGACCATCACGATCAGATAGCGCGCGTCATGGGTGGCGCGGATGGCGATGCGGTCGCCGAAGCGCGCGGCGTTCGAGACGAGATTGGTCAGCAGCCGGCGGAAGGCGGCGGGCCGGATCACCACCAGCGGGTCGCCGACCACGGCGAGTTCGGTCTGGTGGCCCTGGCGCTCGGCGTCGGCCTTCAGATCCTCCAGCAGCGAGCGGATATCGCTCTCGACAGGGGCCTCGCCGGCGTCGCCACGCGCGAAGGCGAGATAATCCTCCAGCATGCGGCTCATCTCGTCGACGTCTTTTTCGAGAGCGTCGATCTCGGCCGAGCGTTCCAGCAAAGCGAGCGAGAGCTTGAACCGGGTCAGGATGGTGCGCAGGTCGTGGCTGACCCCGTTCAGCATCGTCGTGCGCTCGCCGATGGCGCGTTCGACGCGGCGCTTCATCTCGATGAATGCGTTGCCCGCGCGGCGGACCTCGCGCGCCCCGCGCGGGCGGAAATCGGCGTCGCGGCCCTTGCCGAAGGCCTCGGCCGCGTCGGCCAGCCGCAGGATCGGCCGGATCTGGTTGCGCAGGAACAGCACCGCGATGGTCAGCAGGATCAGCGAGGTGCCGATCATCCAGATCAGGAAGATGTGGCTGTTCGAGGCATAGGCCGCATTCCGCCGCGTCAGCACGCGCATCACGTCCTTGTCGAGCTTGATCCGGATCTCGATCAGGCTGGAGCGGCCGACGGTATCGAGCCAGAAGGGTCGCGCCACCTGCTGCACCAGTTCGGCCGAGAGCGCCGAATCGAGCAGCGAGAAGAAGGGTCGGGGGCCGGGCGCCGGCAGGTCGGCGTCGGGGATGATGTCGACGTCCATGCCGAGCCGCGCCTCGGCGATCTGCACGAGCACGCTGGCGTCCGCATCCTGCGGATAGCGCTCGTAGATGTCGATCAGCATGGCGATGTCGGCCGCGACGGCCGAGGACAGACGCTGCGTCACGAGCTGCCAGTGCCGCTCCATGAAGACATAGGCGATCACCGACTGCAGCAGCACGACCGGCGCGATGACGATGACGAGCGCGCGCGGGTAGAGCCCCTTCGGCATCCAGCGTCCGGTGATGCGCAGCGGCCGGTCGGCGACCCTGAGCGCGGGTTTGATCCTGCGGTTGAGCGCATGGCCGAGACGGGCGAGCCGCCCGAGCAGGGCGCCCGCGCCCCTCGTCAGCTTCGCTCGCCCGGCCTGCATCGTCATCCGGCTCAGGCCCTGTCCGTGACGAGCCGGTAGCCGACGCCGCGCACGGTCTGGAGGTAGAGCGGGTCGGCCGGATCGCGCTCAATCTTGCGGCGCAGCCGGTTCATCTGGACGTCGACCGTGCGGTCGTTGGCGCCGGCGCCCTGCGCCGCCAGATGCTCGCGCGGCATCACCTCGCTCGGGCGCTCGGCGAGCGCGGTCAGGATCTCGCGCTCGCGCTCGGTCAGGCGGATCATCTCCTCGCCCTTGCGCAGTTCGCCGCGCCCCAGCCCGTAGATGAACGGCCCGAAGCGGACGAAGTCCGGCCGCGCCGCCGACTGGCCGGCATCGGGCAGTTGCATGCGCTTGAGGATGTTGCCGAGCCGCAGCAGCAATTCGCGCGGCTCGAAGGGTTTGGCGAGATAGTCGTCGACGCCGATCTCCAGCCCGCTGATCCGGTCCTTGGAATCGGCGCGGGCGGTCAGCATCAGGATCGGCAGCTCGGAATCGCCGCGCAGCCGGCGGGCGAAGTCGAAGCCGTTCTCGCCCGGCATCATGATGTCCAGCACCATGGCGTCGAAGACGAGCTGCGACAGCCAGGTGTCGGCCTCGGCCGCGTTGGCGGCCGTGGTGACGCGGTAGCCGTGGTCGCCGAGGAAGCGCGCCAGCAGGTCGCGCAGGCGGCGGTCGTCATCGACCACCAGGATGTGGGGCGCCTCGTCGGGAAGCGGTTTGCGCACTGCCTGCGAAGCCATTCGCGCCGGTCTCCTCGCTGCGGCGCGGGGTGCGCCGTTCCAGGGTCTGAGGCCTTGATAGCACAGCCTTTGGATAGCACAGCCTGGCGCCGGGCGCGCCGCCGTCACGCCGGGCGCGCGAGGAAACCCAGCACCTTGCGCCGCTCGGCCGGGTCGATCAGCCCCGCGAGGTAGCGCGCCACGGTCTCGACGCCGCCGGGATCGAGCGCCGCCAGCGCTCCGTCTATGCGCCTCGCCTGAAGCTGGGCCAGCCGCGTCGCCAGGTCCTGTCCCGCCGGCGTGGTGTGGAGCTTGCGCTGGCGCTTGTCCCGCATGCCGGTGCGCTGCTCGACGAAGCCGGTCTCGACCAGTTCCTTGAGCACGCGGTTGAGGCTTTGCTTGGTGATGCCGAGGATGTCGAGCAACTCGGCAATGGTGAGCCCCGGCCGGCGCTGGACGAAATGCAGCACGCGATGATGCGCCCGGCCGAATCCGTAATCGGCGAGGATGCGGTCCGGATCGCCGACGAAATCGCGATAGGCGAAGAACAGCAGCTCGATCAGGTCATAGGGCATCTCGGCCGCGCCATCTGCGGTCTTCGGGCTTGCCGTCGATAGGGCCTGCGTGTCCGTCACGGATGCGATCCAAAATATTGGGTCAGTGTTATTGACATATCTCAGACGCAAGATTACCCGTCAAGCGCGGATGACGATCGATTATGTCGTGATCGGGCGTCGCCGCGTCACGATCGGTCCGGACTTGCAAGCGCCGCGCCCTCGTGGCGGAGTTCAGGCAAGAAGGCGTCCAGGAGAAACACACCATGTCAGTCATTCCCTTCGACCAGCGCGACGGCGTGATCTGGTTCGACGGCAAGCTCGTGCCGTGGAAGGACGCCAAGGTGCACGTGCTCACCCATGGCCTGCATTACGGCTCCTGCGTGTTCGAGGGCGAGCGCGCCTATGACGGCGTGATCTACAAGGGCGCCGAGCATTCGAGGCGCTTCCACAAGAGCGCCGAGATCATGGATTTCACGATTCCGTATTCGGTCGCCGAGCTCGACGCCGCCAAGCAGCTCTGCCTTGAGAAGAACGGGCTGAAGGACGCCTATATCCGCCCTGTCGCATGGCGCGGCTCGGAGATGATGGCGGTGTCCGGCATGAACAACACCATCCATACCGCGATCGCGGTATGGGAGTGGCCGAGCATGTTCGACATGGCCCAGAAGCTGAAGGGCGTGCGGCTCGACGTCGCCGAATACCGCCGGCCGGACCCGGCCTGCGCGCCGGTCCATGCCAAGGCCGCGGGGCTCTACATGATCTGCTCGCTCTCCAAGCACAAGGCGGAACGCGCCGGCTATGCCGATGCGATGATGCTCGACTGGGAAGGCAGCGTCGCCGAATGCACCGGCGCCAACATCTTCTTCATCAAGGACGGCGTGATCCACACCCCGCTCGCAGACCGCTTCCTCAACGGGCTGACCCGCCAGTCGGTGATCGATCTCTGCCGCCAGCGCGGCTTCGAGGTGGTCGAGCGCCGGATCAGGCCGGAAGAGCTGGAAGGCTTCTCGGAATGCTTCATCACCGGCTCGGCGGCCGAGGTGACGCTGGTCTCCGAGATCGGCCCCTACTCCTTCATCACGGGCAATATGGGCAAGGTGATCATGGAGGATTATTCCGACGCGGTGCGGCCGGGGAAGAAGGCGGCGTAGTCGCGTCGCGATCCAGTCGTCGTCATGCCCGGCCTGGCGCCGGGCATCCACCTCCCCCAGTTTGCGGCCGGTCGGATGGCAAATGGCTCCGGCGGTTCGGTCTGAGGGCCTTCCTGCCGAACTTGGCCGCGCGCTCGCAACGGGGCCGCCGGGCTATGGCCGTTCACGACCTCCCGCGAGATGTCTCCCGACATTCTCGGGCATATTCCCGACGTGCCAAGCGCATGGCGTCCCGGTCCATGCCCCCGGCCGCCGCGGCCGTTCTTGACAGCCAATCGCGCCTCCCGCCGGCATTGCTCCCTGATCCCGCCCTTGGAATTTCGTTGGCCGCGCCGTGCCGCTGCAGGCTAGGCGGCCAGACAAGCCGCGACGAGTAGGAGGCATATTCTCATAAGGTTCTCCAGAAGGATGGAAAATGGACGCCAGTTGATTGCTTGACAGCATACCGGATGGATGCGTAATGGTTCGGTAACGGAGGCTATAATGATTCATACTCGGCACGATCGGAAGTTGTTGTTTTGCACGGTTGCTGTCGCATTCATCTCGCTGGGGCCGGCGTAGCAGAGGCATGCAGCGCCAACCCCGGACGTGGCTGGTCACGTGGAAGCGGGAGCGGCACGATTACCATGGCCAAAGGCAAGAAGGGGTGCAGCGCTCAGATATGGGTCGATCCTGATGCCCGATTACCCGTGAGCAGCCTCAGCGTGTCCAGCCCTCCTGCAAATGGCCGCGTCACAACCAAGGGCAATACTTTTGTGTATACGCCAAAGGCTGGATTCTCTGGGCAAGACAGCTTCTCCCTCACGGGATCGGGCAAGACGAAAACTGGCGAGCAAGTCACCCTGAGCGGTTCGATGGCCGTTACCGTGCAATAGCCGATCGATCAGCGCCGGCCGGGCTTGCAAGTCGTCGCCAGCACCAGACCCGGCCAACGCCTCATCGTCCGGCTTCCCAGCGCGCCGCCGCCGCGTCGTCGGCGTCCTTCGCCTCGACCCACGCGCCGGTCGTGCCGTCCAGCAGATGCTCGCGCTTCCAGAACGGGGCGCGGGTCTTGAGATAGTCCATCAGGAACTCGGCCGCCTCGAAAGCGGCCCTGCGGTGGGAGGAGGCGGCGACGACGAGCACGATCTGCTCGCCCGGCCTGATCAAACCGTAGCGGTGGACCGCGACGAGCCCGCGCAGCGGCCAGCGCCTGGCGGCCTCGCCGGCGGCGCGGCCGATCTCGGCCTCGGCCATGCCGGCATAATGCTCCAGCTCCAGCGCCGCGAGGCGGCCGCCCTCGTCGCGGCAGAGCCCGGCGAAAGTCACCACCGCGCCGATGTCGCCGCGCCCGGCGGTCAGGGCCGCGACCTCGGCGGCGAGATCGACATCCTCGCGCTGGATGCGGATGAGAGGGGTCATGACCACCCTATGTCATTCCGGGGCGCGCCGGAGGCGCGAACCCGGAACCCACGACGGGGTGCGGATGATGGACCGGGTTCGACGGACTGACCCGGTCGTGGGTTCCGGGTTCTTCGCTTTGCGAAGTCCCGGAATGACATGGGTGGTCGCGCATGGGCTCATCCCCCCGTCATCGGCGGGAAGAAGGCGATCTCGCTCGCGCCGGCGATGCTCGCGTCCGGCCTGACATGCTCGTGGTCGATCGCGGCGCGCACGATCGCCTCGTTGGCGAAGGCGGCCTCGTAGCCCTCGTCGCGGCCTTTCAGCCAGCGCACGAGCTCCGCGATCGTCGCGATGCCGCCCGGCAGCGTCACCTGCTCCTCGGCGACGCCGACGCGCTCGCGCACCCAGGCGAAATAGACGAGCTTGATCGCGCGCGTGCCGGTGATCGTTTCCGAACTCATGGCTGGCGCTCGTCCTCCTCGACGAGATGGCGGATGCCGGCGTTGAAATAGTCCCAGCCGGTGTAGAGCGTCAGCCCGGCCGCGATCCAGAGCATGGCGATGCCGATCGTCGTGTTGCCCGGCAGCACCTTGTCGCCGGCGGGCCCGGCGACGAGGAAGCCGAGCGCCAGCAACTGCGCCGCCGTCTTCCATTTCGCCACCTTCGAGACCGGCACGCTGACCTTCAGCTCGGCCAGGAATTCGCGCAGGCCGGAGACCAGGATCTCGCGGCACAGGATCACGATCGCGGCCCAGATCGCCCAGCCCTTGATCGTCTCGGTATGGACCAGCATCAGCAGCAGCGCGCAGACGAGCAGCTTGTCGGCGATCGGATCGAGCATGCGGCCGATCGCCGATTGCTGGCTCCAGGCCCGTGCGATCCAGCCGTCGAGATAGTCGGTCACGGCGGCGACGACATAGACCGCCAGCGCGATCCAGCGCACCCAGTCGTCCCTGGGCCAGAACAGCAGGCCGACCAAGGCCGGAATCGCGAGAATCCGTCCATAGGTCAGGAGGTTCGGCAGCGACCAGGGGCCGCGCCTGCGAATGGCGTCCGTCAGACTCGTCACGGGCTCACCAGAACAGCGCCTTCGCGGCAGCGTCAACACGCAATGATGCGACCGGGACAAATAGGCTCAGCCCTCGTGGAAATGGTCGTGCACGGCCTTGGCGGTCGCCGCGTTGACGCCGGGCGCGCGCATCAGGTCCTCGAGCCTGGCGCGCTGGATCGCCTTCACCGTTCCGAAATGCAAAAGCAGCGCGCGCTTGCGCGAGGGGCCGATGCCGGCGATCTCGTCGAGCGGGTTCGTCATCGTGTCCTTCTTGCGCCTGGCCCGGTGGGCGCCGATGGCGAAGCGGTGCGCCTCGTCGCGCAGGCGCTGGATGAAGTAGAGCGCCGGATCGCGCGGCGGCAGCTTGAACGGCTCCTTGCCCGCCATATGGAAGGTCTCGCGCATGGCGTTGCGGTCCGCCCCCTTGGCGATGGCGACGAGCGGGATGTCGCCCGCGCCGCACTCGGCCATGATCTTGCGCGCCGCCTCGAACTGGCCCTTGCCGCCGTCGACGATGACGAGGTCGGGGCGGGAGGGAAAGGCGGCGTCGTCGGGCTCGGCTTCAGGCGGAAGAGCGCTAGCCCTCCCCCCGCTTGCGGTCGGGAAGGTCGGGTGGGGGGGCATGCCGCTTGGCGGGACGGTCGGTGCGTTCTCGTCCAGCCCCCCCATCCCTGGCCCTTCCCCACCGCAAGCGGGGGGAAGGGGACCTGTCGAGGTTGCCCCGCCCTCCTTCGCCAGCCGCGCGAACCGCCGCTGCAGCACCTCGCGCATCATGCCGAAATCGTCGCCGGCGATGGTCCCGGTCGAGATGTTGAAGGTGCGGTAGTGGCTCTTCATGAAACCGTCCTTGCCGGCGACGATCATGCCGCCGACGGCATTGGCGCCCATGATGTGCGAGTTGTCGTAGACCTCGACCCGGCGCGGGGGCCTGGTCGTGTCGAAGGCAGCCCCCAGCGCCGCCAGCAGCGATTGCTGGCCGGCATTGTCGGCGAGCTTGCGCGACAGCGCCTCCCTGGCGTTCTTGCGCGCATGCTCGACGAGGTCGGCCTTCTCGCCGCGCAGGGGCGAGGCGACCTCGACCTTGCGGCCGGCCCGCGCCGACAGAGCGGCCGCGATCAGCTCGGTCTCCTCGACCTTGTGGGAGAGCAGCACGAGGCGCGGCGGCGGCTTGTCGTCGTAGAACTGCGCCACGACCGAAGCCAGCACCTCGGCCGGCGTCAGCGAGCGGTCGGCGCGCGGAAACAGCGCCCGGTTGCCCCAGTTCTGCTTGTTGCGGAAGAAGAAGAGCTGGACGCAGAACTGGCCGGCCTGCTCGTCGATGGCGAAGACGTCCGCCTCCTCGACGCCTTGGGTGTTGATGTCCTGCCCGGCCTGCACGGCAGACAGCGCCGCGAGCCGGTCGCGATAGCGCGCCGCCTTCTCGAATTCGAGTTCCTCGGCGGCCGCCTGCATCCGGGCCGAGAGCAATTGCTTCACGCCCGAGGCGCGCCCGGCGAGGAAATCGCGCGCCTGGCCGGCGAGCGCCTGATAGTCGGGAATGCTGATTTCGCCGGTGCAGGGGCCGGCACAGCGCTTGATCTGGAAGAGCAGGCAGGGCCGCGTCCGGTTCTCGTAAAAACTGTCGGTGCAGGAGCGCAGCAGGAAAGCCTTCTGAAGCGCGTCGATGGTGCGCTTCACCGCCCAGACCGAGGCGAAGGGGCCGTAATAGTCGCCCTTGCGCTGCCGCGAGCCGCGATGCTTGGCTATCTGCGGGGCGTCATGGTCGCCGCTGAGCAGGATGTAGGGGAACGACTTGTCGTCGCGCAGCAGCACGTTGTAGCGCGGCCTGAGCTGCTTGATGAGGTTGGATTCGAGCAGCAGCGCCTCGGTCTCGGTGCCGGTGGTGACGAATTCCATATTCGCCGTCTCGGCGATCATCCGGGCGACGGCGTTGGTGTGTGCCATGCCGCGCGCATAGGCCGTCACCCGGTTCTTCAGGTTCTTGGCCTTGCCGACATAGAGCACCTCGCCGGCGCGATCGAACATGCGGTAGACGCCGGGTTTTCCGGGCAGGTGCCTGGCGAAGCCGGCGATGACCCCGATGCCGGCCTTCAGCGCGCCGGGCGCGGCCTCGCCGAGATCGGGCGGGGGCGAGGGAAGGGCGTCCTCCTCGTCCTCGATCTCGTCGTCGGTGGGTGCGTCTGGGCGTTCGCGACTCATGGCATGCATGTAGGTGGTCGATGCTTCGGCGTCACGAGAGAGTTCAATCATTCGGGGCCGGCGCGACCATTGCGCTCTCGCGCCCCCGCGTTCGCCACCTGTGCCGCCAGCTTCCCAGCCATGATGAGCGCCCCGGTTCATCATGACGGTGGCCGCCCGGCAAAGCGCTCTTCGGCGATTTGCCTCGCCGGCGCGGGTGATCCCGCCCGACCGCGCCAGAGACGCTCATCCGGGAAGCAAGCCCCGAACCGCGACGCGGCGCGCGCCGCCGGGCTCGACGTCACCTTCTTCGCGATCCCGCCCTATGTCGTGTCCGGCACGCTCACGGCGGTCGCCATGCTGCTGACGATCGGCCAGGTTCTCTCGGTCGATCCGCTGGCCGGCAACCTGATGGAGCTCGACGCGATCGCGAACGTGGTGATCGCGGCGCCAGCCTTTATGGCGGGCGCGGCTCGGTGATCGGCACCTTGCTCGGCGTCGTGATCATGGTGATGATCCGCAACGGACCGAACCTGATGGGCGTCTCGCAGTTCTGGCAGGGAACGGCGATCGGCCTGATCATCATCTCGGCCGTTCTGGCGGAGCGCCTGCTGTCGCAACGCCAGACGCGCTGACAACGAGGCCGAGCGACCGTGCAGAAGCCCTTCACCGACTTCAGGACCAAGCTGTCGAAGCGCACGATCGGCGACAGCATCGCCGAGAAGCTGCGCGCCATGGTCGGCTCGGGCCTGCTGCGCGAGGGCGACCAACTGCCGAGCGAGCGCGACCTCGCCGCCACGCTCGGCGTCAGCCGCGAGACCTTGCGCAGCGCGCTGCAGGGATTGGCCGCTCTCAACATGATCGAGATCGCGCAGGGCGCACGCAGCCGCATCGCGCCGCGTGGCGCCTGGCTGGTCGAGCCGGCCTCGAACGCCGTCAATGCCTATCGGGCCGACGGGATCCATGGCGGGCGCATCGTCGTCGAGATCGCGGTGACGCGCATGGCCGCCTCGCAGCTTGCCGGCAGACCTCGCCCGCCTGCGCCAGCTCGTCGACGCGCAGGCGGCGATGCACCTCGATCCCGTCGCCTTTCAGATCTCCGACCGGGAATTCCACGCAACGCTCTACGAGGCGGGCGGCAACCGCCTGCTCTGCGACTTCCTGACCGAGGTCTACGGCTATGCGCTCGATCTGCGCCGCCGCGCCTTGCTGATGCCGGGCGCGGTCCGGCGCAGCTGGCTCGACCACCGCCGTATCGTCGAGGCGCTGGAGCGGCGCGACGCCGATGCGGCCGCCGCCGCAATGGAGCGTCTCTCGCCCGCGTCCACCGCACGACCCAGCTCGCCGACCGCCAGGCCCGCAAGGAAAGCGGCCTCGGCCGACGACGGCCCAAAGAGACCCACGCCGACAGGGACGAACCCATGCTGACCGACAGTTTCGAAGTCCTCGACGACCGCTTCCGCGCCTATGCTCCGGGAAACGTCCATCTCGAAAAGCTGTTCACCGGATGCCGCTGGGCCGAAGGCCCGGCCTATTTTCCGGCCGGGCGCTATCTCGTCTGGTCCGACATCCCCAACGACCGGATGATGCGCTGGGACGAAACCGACGGCTCGGTCTCGGTCTTCCGCGCCCCCGCCTTCAACACAAACGGCCACACCATGGACCGCGAGGGCCGGCTGATCTCCTGCGAGCATCGCGGGCGCTGCGTCTCGCGTACCGAGCCGGACGGCTCGCGCACGGTCCTGGTTTCGCATGTCGAGGGCAGACGGCTGAACTCGCCCAACGACGCCGTGGTCAAGTCGGACGGCTCGATCTGGTTCACCGACCCGAGCTACGGCATCGACAGCGAATACGAGGGCGACGCCGCCGCCTCCGAGATCGGCGCGCGCCATGTCTACCGGCTCGAACCCGAGACCGGGGCGATCGCGGCGATGGCGACCGATTTCGTCCAGCCCAACGGCCTCGCCTTCTCGCCCGACGAGAGCCTGCTCTACATTGCCGATACCGGCGCCACGCACCTGCCCGACGGCCCGCGCCATATCCGCCGGTTCCGGCTCGGTCCCGACGGCCTCGGCCTGTCGGGCGGCGAGGTCTTCGCCGTCTCGAGCTTCGGCCTGTTCGACGGCCTGCGCATCGACATCCACGGCAACATCTGGACCAGCGCCGGCAACGGCGTGCATTGCTATGCGCCGGACGGCGCCATGATCGGCCGGATCCGCGTGCCGGAGGTCGTGGCGAATGTCTGTTTCGGCGGCCCCAAGCGCAACCGCCTCTTCATCTGCGGCACGACCTCGCTTTATGCGATCTATCTCACGACCCAGGGCGCGAAGAGGCCAGCGGCCGCGTGAAGAGATACGCGTGTCGTCTCGCAGTCACGGCGTTGTCAGACTGACGCCGACCACGGGTCGATGACGGACAGGCCAGCCGCGGCGAAGGGGCCTGTGTCGCGCGTCGCCACCGCGAGACCATGCGCCATGGCGATCGCCGCGATGTAGCCGTCGGCCGTCGCGATGGCTTTACCGGTCGCCCGGCGGCGCGCTCGAAGCCGGGCGTAGGCCTCGGCGGCGGGCGTGTCGAAAAGCAGGATGCGTCCCTCGAAGAACGGCAGGACGAGGTGACGCAGGTTTTCTTCCAGCGCGCTCTTGCGTCGTCCGTCCGGCAGGATCGCGACACTCAAGAGGAGTTCCGTCACGGTTATCGTCGAGAGGTATAGGGTCGCCGCGGCCTGCGCATCGAGCCAAGCCCTGACATTCGCATCTCCGCCCGGTTTCGACGCTTCCGAAACGACGTCCGTGTCCAGCAGGATCACTCGAAGCTCACCGGCTCGGAAATCGATTTGTCGCGAAGGCCTCTGGTTTCGAAGCCGCCGGTCTCCCGGCCGATCTGTGCGAGCAGCGAGCCGAGCCTGACGCGATCTGGCGGGTTGACGGCAGCATCCAGGATGTGGCGGATTTCCGCTTCCGTGC
Organism: Allobosea sp. GW821-FHT12C12; assembly: GCF_058807355.1. Classification (NCBI taxonomy): domain Bacteria; kingdom Pseudomonadati; phylum Pseudomonadota; class Alphaproteobacteria; order Hyphomicrobiales; family Alloboseaceae; genus Allobosea; species Allobosea sp. GW821-FHT12C12. The sequence goes on along the minus strand of NZ_JBXAQP010000001.1, from coordinate 52,254 downwards.
TGCGCCCACGGCGCGCCGCCCGGACCTTGAGCGCCCGATGGGTCTCGTCGGAAAGCTGTCTGACAGTGACCGAAGCCATGATGCGCCTGCCTCCTCATTGAAAGCAATGCTATCATAATTACAGTAATGCTTTCAATTGGATTGGCGTCAGGCCCGAGTCGGACTTGACCCAGTAGGCCGCTAACGCCCATCACCGTTTCCCCGTAACCGGACCCCGCCCATGCCCGTCTTCGTCCTCCCCTTTCCGGTGATCGACCCGGTCGCGGTCTCGCTCGGGCCGTTCGCGGTGAAATGGTATGGACTCGCCTATGTCGCAGGCCTGATCGGCGGCTGGTGGTATGCGCGTCGGCTGGTCGTGGCGGAGAGCCTGTGGGGCGGGCGGGCGCGGCCGAAGCCCGAAGAGCTCGACGACATGCTGCTGTTCGTGGCGCTCGGCGTCGTGCTCGGCGGGCGACTCGGCTTCGTGCTGTTCTACGATCTTTCGCGCTATCTCGCGCGGCCACAAGACATCATCGCGATCTGGCAGGGCGGCATGTCGTTCCATGGCGGGCTCGTCGGCGCGGCGCTCGGCCTGTGGCTGTTCGCGCGACGGCGCGGCTACCCGCCGCTGTCGGTGTTCGATCTGGCGGCGACGGTGGTGCCGATCGGCCTCTTCCTCGGCCGCATCGCCAACTTCATCAATGCCGAACTCTGGGGCCGGCCGGCGCCGTCCGTCCCCTGGGCGATGGTCTTCCCAAATGCCGGACCGTTGCCGCGCCATCCGAGCCAGCTCTACGAGGCGTTGGGCGAGGGGCTGATCCTGTTCGTGCTGCTGGCGCTGCTGGTCCGCGCCGGCGGGCTGAAGCGGCCTGGCCTCGTCGCCGGCGTCTTCGGCATGGGCTATGCGACAGCGCGCATCGTCTGCGAATTCTTCCGCGAGCCCGATCCGCAGCTCGGCTTCCTGTTCGGCCGCGGCGTCGACGCGCTCTCGGGCGGCGTCACCATGGGCATGGTGCTGTCGCTGCCCTTGTTCGCGGCCGGGTTGTTCCTCGTGCTGCGCGCGCGGCGGATGGCGGCGTGAGCGCGCTGAAGGCCGAGCTCGTCGCGCTGATCCGGGACGAGGGGCCGCTGTCGATCTCGCGCTACATGGCGCTGTGCCTCGGCCACCCGCGCCATGGCTACTACATGACGCGCGATCCCTTCGGGGCGGCCGGCGATTTCACCACCGCCCCCGAGATCAGCCAGATCTTCGGCGAGCTGATCGGGCTCTGGGCGGCCAGCGTCTGGCAGGCGATGGGATCGCCCAACGCGGTCCGTCTCGTCGAGCTCGGGCCGGGCCGCGGCACCCTGATGGTCGACATGCTGCGTGCGGCGAAGATCCTGCCGGGGTTCCGCGAGGCGCTCTCGGTCCATCTGGTCGAGACCAGCCCGGTGCTGCGCGGGGCGCAGGCGAAGACGCTGTCCGGCAAGGCCGAGCCGATCTGGCACGACACGGTCCAGACCGCGCTCCATGGCCCGGTCATCCTCGTCGCCAACGAGTTTTTGGACGCGCTGCCTGTCGACCAGTTCGTGATGACTGAGCAAGGCTGGCGCGAGCGGCTGGTCGGGCTCGATGCTACGGGGGAGTTGGCGTTCGGGCTGGCACATGAAGCGGCTTTTCTCCCTCCCCCCGCTTGCGATGGGAAGGGCCGGGGTGGGGGGGAGAGTCCAGGCCGACATGAAGCGGCTGGCGTCGAGCCACGTCCTGCACGCCCCCCCATCCCTGGTCCTTCCCCACCGCAAGCGGGCGGAAGGGGACGGGTAGCGCCTATCGGTTCCATTTTCGAACACCCTCAAACCGCCCTCGACATCGTCTCGTCCATCGCCGGCCATCTCGCCCATTCCGGCGGCGCCGCGCTCCTCATCGACTACGGCCCTGCCCAATCAGGCGTCGGCGACACCCTTCAGGCGATGCGGAAGCATGCCTTCGTCGATCCTTTCGCCGATCCGGGCGAAGCCGACCTCACCGTCCATGTCGATTTCGCCCGGATGGCGCAGGCTGGCCTGAAGGCGGGCGCGGTCTGCCATGGTCCAGCGACCCAGCGCGATTTTCTGCTGGCGCTCGGTCTAGCCGAACGGGCGCGGACGCTCTCGGTCAAGGCGACGCCCGCCCAAGCACAGGCCGTCGCCGCCGCCTTCGACCGCCTGACCGCGCCCGGCGAGACCGGCATGGGCCGGTTGTTCAAGGTTCTGGCGCTATCTCATCCCGGCCTGCCGCCGCTGCCCGGATTTGACCTTCATCGACTGCCAGAGCAGGGCTGAGCTTTCCAACGGACCATCCGCATGTTCATCGAATCGCCCGACCTCGCCGCCGAGCCCGGCATCCGCCACGCCTTCTTCACGCGGCAAGGCGGCGTCTCGACGGGAATCCACGCTTCCCTGAACGGCGGGCTCGGCTCCGCGGACGACAAGGCCGCCATCGCCGAGAACCGCGCCCGCATGGCGCGGCATCTTTCGGTCGAGCCCGAAAACCTGATCAGCCTCTATCAGGTGCATTCGGCCGATGTGGAGATCGTCACCGGCCCTTGGCAGGGCGAGCGGCCCAAGGCCGACGCGATGGTTTCCGCGGCGTCCGGCGTCGCGCTCGGCGTCTCCAGCGCCGATTGCGGGCCGATCCTGTTTTCCGACAGCGAGGCGCGGGTGATCGGGGCGGCCCATTCCGGCTGGAAGGGCGCGGTTTCCGGCGTCGTCGGCGCGACCGTGACCGCGATGGAAAAACTCGGCGCGCGGCGCGAGCGCATCCTCGCCGTGCTCGGTCCGACGATCAGCGCGGCGGCCTACGAGGTCGGGCCGGAATTCGTCGAGCGCTTCAAGTCCGAGAACGCGACCTTCACGCGCTTCTTCACGGCCTCGGAGCGGCCGGCCCATGCGATGTTCGACCTGCCGGCCTTCATCGGCTTCCGGGCGCAGGAGGCGGGAATCGGCCGCTTCGTCGATCTCGCCTTGTGCACCTATGGCGACGAGCGGCGCTTCTTCAGCTACCGCCGCGCGACCCATCGCGGCGAACCCGATTACGGCCGCCTGATCTCGGCGATCGTGCTGGGTTGAGTTGTCGGAACAGGTGTCGGCCGACATCCATGCTTTGGTGGAGGATACGGACGGTCTCGATTCGATTGGCTGCCACGCGGTGGAACACGCTGTGAGACCCGACGACGTGACGGCGATGACCCGGTTTGATGTCGTCGCACGACATACCGATTCCAGGCGTCGCCGCCAAACGTTCGAGGGTCTGGCGAATGTCCAGAAGATAGTCGTCCGCCCTTCTCCGTCCCCATTCGCGAGCTGGGTAACGCGATATCTCTCGCAAATCTGCGATGGCCAGGCGGCTCAGGATATAGCGCTTCAAAGGCTTGGCTCGGTCTTGCCGGCTTCCTCTTCGATGAAGGCATCGAGGTCAAACTCTTCATCGAAGCCACTCGCTTCGCCTGCGTCCAATGCCGCGCGCAACGCTGAAATTCGCGCCTCGTGCTCGTCCAGCAGGCGCAATCCGGCGCGGACGACATCGCTTGCCGAGCCGTAGCGGCCCTTCTCGACCTCGCCGTCGATGAATGCGACGAAATGATCGCTGAGTGCTATCGACGTGTTCTTGCCCACCCAACCTCCCGTTACCAAGATTTGGTATACGCCATCTCTGGCTGATGTCGCCGATCAGCATCTCGCGCTTGCTCCAACTCCGCGGCCATGCCCCGATGTCGTCCCCGCCTCCCGAGTCCCGCCATGCCCCGCCAGATCGACTACTACTTCACCCTGCTTTCGCCCTGGACCTATCTCGGCCACGAGACCTTCGTCGACACCGCGAAGCGGCATGGCTGCACGGTCTCCTACAAGCCGACGCCGCTGCGCATGGTGTTCGACGAGACCGGCGGCCTGCCTCTGCCCAAGCGCCATCCGGTGCGGCAGCGCTACCGCATTCTCGAACTGCAGCGCTGGCGCGAGCGGCGCGGGCTGCCGCTGGTGATCCATCCGCGGCATTTCCCCTTCGACGTCTCGCTGGCCGACCGCACCGTGCTGGCGATCGTCGCCGCGGGTGGGGATCCCGCCCGCTTCGTTGGCGATGTGCTCGCCGGCGTCTGGGCCCGCGACGAGGATTTGTCGCAGCCTGATCTGATCGCCGAGATCGCCTGTCGCGCCGGCCTCAACGGCGCGGCCCTGCTCGCGGCCGCCGGGAGCGAGGCCATGGTCCAGCTCTATGCCGCGACGATCAACGAGGCGGTCGCGGCCGGCGTGTTCGGGGCGCCAAGCTATGTGCTCGACGGCGAGGTGTTCTGGGGCCAGGACCGGCTCGAGCTGCTCGAAGACGCGCTGGCGAGCGGGCGCGCCGCCTATCGCGACGACGCGACCGTCTGAGGCCGGCTCATCCGACGATATCGGGCGTGCGCCAGCCGAGATGCTGGCCGGCGTCGACCGCGATCATCTGGCCGGTGACCGAGCGCGCCTGCGCCAGATAGAGCACCGCCTCGGCGATCTCGGCCGCATCGACCTTGCGGCCGAGCAGCGTGCCGGCGATCTCGGCCTCCATCGCGCCCGCTCCGCCATAGGGATTGGGCAGGGTCGGGCCGGGGCCGACCGCGTTGACGCGGATGCGGGGGCTGAGCGCCTGCGCCATGGTCTGCGTCGCGGTCAGCAGCGCCGCCTTGGTCAGGGTGTAGGAGTAATATTGCGGCGTCAGCTTCCAGACGCGCTGGTCGACGATGTTGACGATCGCGCCGTCGCGCCCCGCGGGCAGGCGGTTCGCCATCGCGCCCGCCAGCACCGAGGGCGCGCGCAGATTGATCGAGAACTGCCGGTTCCAGCGCGCCACGTCGATCTCGCGGATGTCGTCGAGCAGGAAGCTGGAGGCGTTGTTGACCAGCAGCGTCACCGGCCCGAGGAGCGCTTCCGCTGCCGGAACGAGCCGGGCGACCGCGTCCGGGTCGGCGAGATCGGCGGCGACGACGGCGCAGTGCGCGCCTTTCGCGGTCAGGCGGTGCGTCAGCGTCTCCGCTTCCGCGCGCGAGTCCAGGCAATGGATCGCGACCGCGTAGCCGGCCCCGGCAAGCCGGGCGACGATCGCGGCCCCGATCCGGCGCGCGCCGCCGGTGACGAGCGCGACCTCAGTCATGATGCGAGTCCTGGCGCGGCTCCGTCGGCCTGGGCCGGTCGTCCTTCTGGCCGCGCTTCCGCAGCCGCCGTTCCCAATGCTTGGCGACGCGCAGATAGCGATAGAAGGCGTAGTTCATCGCGGTCATGAAGCCATAGACGCCGCGCAGCGCGTGGCGGCGGCCGATATAGGCCTTGATGAAATTGGCCGGAAACTCGGCGACGAGCCGGAACACCGAGAGCGTCGCGCCGCGCTTGTCGAGGTCGTCCGCCTGCGCGTCGCTATAGGCGTTGAGCTTGTCCATCTGCTCGCCGAGCGAGCGCACCGAATAGTGATGCACCGTACCCTTCAGCTTCGTGACGCGGGCGCCGGGGGTAAGGTCGACGCGGTCATGCACCGGCGAGGGCGAATAGCGGCCCTTGTCCTTGCGGTAGAGCCTGACCGGCGTCAGCGCATAGGCGAAGCGGTGCGGCGCCTGTTCGCCGGGAAAGATCTCGGCGATGCGCAGGCGATAGGCTTCCGCTGCGGGTTCGCCCGTCGCGAACAGGGCGGCGATCTCGGCGGCGAGGTCCTCCGGCACGACCTCGTCGGCGTCGAGATTGAGCAGCCAGGGGTGGCGGCATTGGTCTTCGGCGAAGCGCTTCTGCGGGCCGTAGCCCGGCCAGCCATTGCCGATGACGCGCGCGCCGAGGCCGGCCGCGATCGCCTGCGTTCCGTCGTCCGAGCCTGAATCGACCACAACGATGTCGTCGCTCAGGCTCGAGACGGCCTCGATCGTCCGGCCGATCCGGTCGGCCTCGTTGCGCGTGATGATGAAGATCGAAAGAGGCGGCACGCGCTCACGTCTCGTTGTCGGCCCAATGGCCAGCCGGCTTAAGCACGTGGCCCATGGGCCTGCAAGCGCTCCTCCATAAAACTCAAATCGGTCGGGAACCTTACGACAGGGCGCGCGTTACATGTCCCGATCCCAGCAACGGGTTCCGCGTTTTCTTAGTATTCACTTAACAAATTTTTGTCCTTTAGCAATTGTTAATGCAGTTTGACAGTTTCGCCCTGCTCGTCCCAATTCGTGCCGCATTTCCGCCGCGGTCCGCATGGCAGATGTGCTTCCGGCGCAACAGACAAAGAGCGGGGTTGCTCTTATACCAGCCTCATCGATATCCACCCGCCGGTCGAAACCGGCGTCAGCGACGACCAAGGAGTTTGACATGAAGAAGTACCTGCTTGCGAGCGTTGCCGCGCTCGGCCTCGTCGCCGCTGGCGCCGCCACCGCCGCCGACCTGCCGTCCCGCAAGGGCCCGGTCATGGCGCCGATCGCCTATGCTCCCATCTTCACCTGGACCGGCTTCTACGTCGGCGCCAACGCCGGCTACGGCATCGGCACCATCGACTCTGCCAATTTCGGCGTCCTGCCGACGTTCAGCGATCCGGACGGGTTCATCGGCGGCGGTCAGGTCGGCTACAACTATCAGTTCGGCCAGATCGTGGTCGGCGTCGAGGCCGACTTCCAGGGTTCTGACCTGCGAGCCCGCGCTTCGGGCGGCGGCTTCACCGCCACCAACGAGTTGAACTACTTCGGCACGGTTCGCGGTCGCGTCGGCTATGCCTTCGACCGGTTCCTGCCTTACGTCACCGGCGGTTTCGCCTATGCCAACGTCAAGACCTCGCTGGTCGGCCCGGGCTTCGCGTTCCGCGACGACAACACCCAGTACGGCTACACCATCGGCGCCGGCCTGGAATACGCCTTCACCAACAACCTCACCGCCAAGATCGAATATCTCTATGTCGATCTGGAGCGCGAGCGCATCAACACGCCGTTCGGCACGACCGGCGCCAAGGTCGGCACCGACTTCTCGGTTGTCCGCGCCGGCCTGAACTACAAGTTCTAGTCTCGCATCCCCATCGGGGATGTTGCGAACCCGGTGGCCTCGGCCGCCGGGTTTTCTGTTGTGCCGATCGATCCGCCTCAACCCTTGAAGCGAGTCGCCTCGAACGCCGGCACTTTCGCCGCGAAGGCGTCGAGCCAGGCGACGAGAGCGGGATACTCCGCCCGCCATTTGCCCTCGAAGCGCAGGTCGAGATAGCCGAGCGCGCAGGCGAGCGCGATCTCGCCGATCCGCGGCGTATCGCCGAGCGGGGGCGGCGAGACCTCGAGCGCGGTCAGCGCGCGCGAGACCTTGCCGGCCTGGTTGGCGGTCCAGGCGGCGTTGCGGCTGTCCTCGGTACGGAAGCGGACCTCGTAGACCTGCAGCAGCGCGGCGTCGCAGAGCCCGTCGGCCAATGCCATCAGGCGAAGCTGGGCGAAGCGCGCCTCTCCCGCCGGGAAAATCCTGTCCCCGCCGGCGAGATGGTCGAGATACTCCGCGATGACGCGCGAATCGAACAGCGTCGTGCCGTCCTTCAGCACCAGCGTCGGGATCTTGCCGAGCGGGTTCTGCTGGCGCAGCGGCTCGGACGGGTCGTTGGTGTCGGCGGCGACGATCTCGATCCGGTCGCTCAGGCCGAGAACGGCCGCGGCGATCTTGACCTTGCGGCCGAAGGGAGAGGCGGGCGAGGAGCGCAGGATCAGCATCGGCTTTGAAGACCTTGGCAGGAGAGGGCAGGAGGCGATATCAGCCGTCCGGACGGATCGGCTCGCAAAGGTAGCGCGGGCGCGGGCCTTGCGCGAGCCGTTCGGTCAGGGCCGGCAGCAGAATGCGTGCCTCCTCAGTGAGCGTCCAGGGCGGGTTGACCACGAGCAGCCCGGTCGCGCTCAGCCCGCCCGCCGCTTCCGGGCGGTCGACATCGATCTCGAGGCGCAGCAGCCTGCCGATGCCTGCCGCCATGATCGCCGCCAGCATGTTTTCCGCCGCGCGGCGGTCCTTGACCGGATACCAGAGCGCATAGATTCCCGTCGGCCATTTGCGGTGGGCGGCGATGAACTCGGCCGCGAGCGTGGCGAACTCTTCCTTCTCCTCGAAGGGCGGATCGATCAGCACGAGGCCGCGCCGCTCCCTGGGCGGGACGTTGCCGCGCAGGGCGTTCCAGCCGTCGATCGCCAGCGCCTTGCAGCGCGAATCGCGGCCGAGTACGGCGGCGAGCTTCCCGTGGGTCTGCGGATGGAGTTCGGCCGCGATCAGCCGGTCGTCGGCCCGCATCGCCTGCCGGCAGAGCCAGGGCGAGCCGGGATAGGCGTCGGGGCCGTAAAGCGCCCGCGCGCCCGACAGCGCGTCGCGCCACGGCTTGAGAATCGCCTCGACCGCCGGCGCCAGCGGCGAGCGGTCGATCCGCGCGACGCCGTCCTTCCACTCATGGGTCCGCAGCGCCTCCTCCGAGCCGAGATCGTAGCGTCCCGCGCCGGCATGGGTGTCGACGATGCGATAGGGCGTGTTCTTGGCGTTGAGATGCGCCAGGATGCGTGTCAGCACGACATGCTTGAGGACGTCGGCGAAGTTTCCGGCATGGAAGCCGTGGCGGTAGTTCATCGCCCGCTCTTACGTGGCTTGCGCGCGGCTGTCAGCGCGGCGCGTTCACCGTGATCCCGCGCGTGCGGCAGCCGGAGCGATCGACCTCCTCGCATGTCCGGAAATTGCGCAGATCCTTGCTGAAGCAGATCCTGACCTCCTGCAGCACGCCGCTCTTGCAGGCGACCGACATCATGTCGGTGCGCAATCCGGGATTGGCGGCGACGAAGGCGCGCTCCAGGTCGATCGCGGTCCAGTTCTGCTCGCGCGTCGGCGAAACCAGGGGCGGCGGGATCACCACCTTCTCGCGGGCGCGGCGGACGTCGGCGAAGTAGTCGCTCGGGCTCGTGCCGGCGCAGGCGCCATGCCTGCGCCATTGGTAACGGGCGAGCCCCTCGCTCGGGAACAGTCCCCTGGCCTGGTCGAGCGCGATGCGCGATGGCGTGCGCCCGGCCGGGCCGCATTCGCTCGGATAGCCGCGCTCGAATTGCGGCCAGAGACCATGGACGACGAAGCCGAGATTCGCGCCCTCGCCGCATTGTTCGCGGTTGCGTTCGCGCCCGCCATCGAGCTCGCAGAAGCCCGGCGACCAGGACAGCGCCAGCACGTAGAAATCGAACTCGCCCGGCATGCCGCCGCGCTGCGCCTGTGCCCCGCCAGCGAAAACCAGCGCCAGCAGCAGCAGGGCGGCGCGCGCGATCGCGATCATGTCGTTCAGGGCCGGGCCATCTTGCAGTCGGGCGCGTAGGTGCGGTGCCGGTCGAGGCCGGAGACGCACCAGTTGACGTTCCAGGTCAGGCCGAACAGGCCGAGCTTCTCGCGCACCGAATAGTCGACGCGATGGATCGTGCCGTCGTTCAGCGCCATGCGCGCGGTGCAGAAGCGGCGCGGGATGAAATCGTCGCCGAGTGGACGGAAGCCGATCGGCCGGACCTGGTCATAGGCCACGGCCTGGAGCGGGCCCCAGAACCTGGCCTCGCGCGAGTTGAACCAACTCGTGATCTCGCCGAGCACGGCAGGGTCCTCGCAGCCCGGCAGGTTGCCATACATCGGGATGATGCGGTTCTCGGCAATGTCGGCCGGGTGGACCTGACGGCGGGTGGCGGCGTCGGCCGGGGCCAGAAGGCCGAGGCAGACCGCGGCGGACGCTGCGGCAAGAGTGGTTCGCAGCAGGGCGCGGCGCATCATGATTGCCTCGGACAGCGGGGACGACGGTCGCGCCACGATGGCGGGCGCGGCTGCGAGGGTCAAGGCGTCGGGAGGGCGCCGCCTCGCCGTGGCGGGGCGCTGTTGCATTTCGGCCCGCCGTTCGTCACGCTGTCGAAAAGGCGAGGGGAGGGCTTCGTTGAGCATCGATTACGACGATCCCGAGGCCCGCATCGCCGATCAGGCCAGCCTCAGGGCCCATATCGGCACGGTGAACCCGCTCGCCGCGCGAAAGGTTCTGCCCGCGCTCGACGGCTTCTGCCGGGATTTCATCGCGCTCTCGCCCTTCCTCGTGTTGGCGAGCGCGGATGGCGACGGCCGTGCCGACGCCAGCCCGCGCGGCGATGCGCCGGGCTTCGTGCGCGTGCTCGACGACAAGACCCTGCTGATCCCGGACCGGCGCGGCAACAACCGGGTCGATTCCTTCGCCAACATCCTGGCGTCGCCCGGCGTCGGGCTGATCTTCATGGTGCCGGGAATCACCGAGACGCTCAGGATCAACGGGCGCGCCCGGGTGACGCGCGACGCGGCCCTGCTCGCGCCCTCGACCTTCCGGGAGCGCGCGCCGGTGACCGGGATCGTGGTCGAGATCGACGCGGTCCATTTCCATTGCGGCAAGGCGCTGATCCGCTCCAGGCTGTGGGATCCGGCGGCCCAGGTCGAGCGCGCGCGGTTCCCGACGCTGGGCCGGATCATCGCCGAGCACACCAAGGCGATCGAGGTCGCCGAATGCGAGGCCAACATGGAAGAGGCCTATCGCTCGCGGCTGTACTGAGCGGGATCGGTCAGGCAGGCCCGCGCGCCCGGCGCCGGCTGTCGAGCGCGCTCCACAGCCCGAAGGCCGCCACCAGCGCGCCACCGAGCATGGTCCAGCGGCTCCGCTTTCGCCGGCTCGCCGCGACGGTGTCATAGGACAGCAGGACGCGCCCATCGACGGCGGCCTCGTAGATGTCCCGCGCGATCGGTTCGATCAGAACGCGCACCGCGCCACGCTTGAGCTCCTCGATCTCCGGGATCAGGTGGCGCGTGGCGGGCGAGACTGTGACGCGGCCCCGATCGGGCAGCTCGACCGCGATGCGCTGGGTGAAATAATTGTCGGGATTCCTGCCGCCCTGTTCGACGAGGACGCGGCGGACATCCAGCGGCGCTTCGAGGGTCAGCACCGTCAGCCTCTCGCGCGCCGGCGGCGCGAGGCCGAAGCCATAGGCGGCGATCACGAGGCCGACCAGGCCCACGCCCGACCACCACAGGAGATCGGCTTGCGGAGATGCTTGCGCCATGGCGCAGTGTCCGATGCGCGTCGCCGCGGCGCAACGGCCATCCGCCCCGCGGGTCAGGTCGCGGCAGCCCGCCGTTCCATGACGATCAGCGCCAGCCCCGCCGCGACGATCAGGCCCGCGCCGGCCAGCATCCGCGGCGTCGGCCAGTCGCCGAAGACGAGCCAGCCGAAGATCAGCGCCCAGACGATCAGCGTGTACTGATAGGGCACGACGACGGAGGCCTCGGCCAGCTTGAGCGAGCGCGTGACGCAGAGATGCGCCATCATGGCGACGATGCCGAGCAGACCGAGCAGCCAGGCGTCGAGCAGCGTCGGCGTCACCCAGCCGAACGGGATCAGGGCCGCGCCCAGCAGCAGCGTCCCGAAGGTCTGCCAGCCGACCAGGGTGACGTCCGGCGTGCCGCGCAGCGACCGTCCCGCGATCATCAGAACGGCGAAGAGCACGCTGCCGAGCAGCGCGATCAGCGCCGGCATCGACAGGCTCGCTCCGCTCGGCGCCAGCATCACCACCACGCCGACGAAGCCGGCCAGCACTGCGAGCCAGCGGCCGGTCGAGACTTTTTCGCGCAGGATCAGCGCCGCCAGAACGACCACCCAGACCGGGGCGGCCATCCACAGCGTCATCGTGTCGGCGAGCGGCAGATAGACCACGGCAAGATAGAACAGTCCGGATTCGACCGAGCCGAGCAGCGCCCGCAGCACCTGCAGGCCCGGCCGCTCGGGCTTCAGCGTCCGCATCACACCCTGGCGCAGGATGAAAGGCGCGAGCACGGCGAGCGCGGCCGCGCTGCGGATCAGCAGCAACTGGCCGACGGTATAGGTCGCGACCAGCCATTTCCCCATCACGTCGTTAAGCGAGAAGAGAAGGATGCCGAGCAGCATCATGGCGATGCCGGCGAGGGTGGCGTTGCGGGCGGGCATGGGCGGGGGGCTGGAATGTTCGGCCGAGGTTCTGCCGCAGAGCGCGCGCGAACGCAATCTTTCGCTGCATCACGAAGCCGCAGTCGCCGCCCCTTGAACCTCCTGTAGCTAGAGTTCCTACCTTCAGAGCGACCGGCTCGCATTGCGGCGAGGACGCGACAGTTCGACGGAGAGCATCATGAACCATCTTCCTCTGCAGCGGCGGCGGTCGACATCGGCTTTGGGCTGGAGCAGCGTCGCGCAAGGCGGCGGAAGGATCTTGGGCCGGGTGTCGGGGTTGCTCTGGGTCTTCGTGCTGATGTCGATGGTGGCCTGGTCGCTGATTGCCTGGTTCGCGTACTGGTTGACCGATCCCGTCTTTACATGGCTGACCTCCGGTCTGCCGGCGCTGGTCGATGGCGGTCGCGGCGCAATCGAGAACTACGGCGGCAAATCCTTGGGCGAAGCGCTCAAGACGCTGGATATGGGCGGGCTCGCCGGTCAGGCGGTCGCGCTGCTCAAGCCGATCGCCAAGCCGGCGATCGTCGTCATCTGGGCGTTGGGCATGGTCGCTCTGGCCGTGCTTCCGATGCTGATGTCCGTGGTGCGGCGGCTGTTCGGCTCTCGCCGATGAGTTCTGCCGGGGTCCGCCGTCGATAATCCCCGCCGGTCTCCTTCGCCCGAAATTCTATCTATCCAGTCCCTGGAGAACGATACGATGGACCCATCGGATATTCTGCCAATCCTGCTGGGTTATGGGCTGCCGGGCGTATTCGTCATGGCCCTGCTGGAAAAATTCGCCCCGATCGTTCCGTCCTATCTCATGCTGATCCTGTTTGGCACCGCCGCTTCCGGAGAGACCGAATTCAGCGCCTTTCTCGCCATCACCGTGGCGGGTTCCTTCACGGCGACCGCGGCCTGGTACGCGATCGGCCGGGTACTGGGCGAGCGACATGTGCAGGCTGGCGTCGCGAGATACGGGCAATACGTCTTCTTCAGCCTCGATACCTACGCCCAACTTGCCGGAAGCTATCGCAGGAACAGCTTCGCGGTCACGCTGATCGGCCAGACCATTCCGGTCGCGCGGATATTCCTGGCTCTGCCGGCGGGCGTGCTCGCCATCCCGACCGCAACGTTCCTGATCGCGGCGGCCATTGGCATCGGTCTCTACAACTTCGTCTTTCTGGCGGTCGGCTTCGCGCTGCGGGATACGGCGAGCGATCCGGTCGAGGTCGGGCTGTGGGTCTCGCTCGTTCTCATCCTTGTCGAGGGGGCGGTCGTCTACGGCCTGCGCTGGTATCGTCGCATATCGGAGACCAGACGATGCTGACTTTACCGATCCGCAACCGGGTTTGCGCGGCCATGGGCATGGGTTTGAGTGGCGGCAGCGCCGCTACAGGCTCGCGGCGGCCCTCGCCGCCTGGTCGTATTGCCCCGAGAGCGAGCGCATCGCGGCGGCGATCCGCGAGAGGCCGGCCGGGTCGAGGCCCGTTCCCAGCACCGGCCTGACCAGAAGCTGCTCGCGGATCTGGGCGTAGCGCAGGCAGGCGTCCTCGCCCCCTTGCGTCACCGCCACGGTCTTCTCCTTGCCCTTGCGTCCGGCCTTGATCAGCTTCAGCCGATCGAGCTTCTTGAGCGAATAGTTCACCAGATGCGTGTCCTCGATGTTGAGGACGAGGCAGATGTCGGCGAGGCGCTTGGGCTTGCCGCGGTGGTTGACGTTGTGCAGGACCAGCACGTCGAGCGGGGACAGGTCGGGCAGCCCGGCGGCGGCCATGGCGCGCACCGTCCAGCGCTGGAAGGCGTGGACGGTCATGCTCAGCGCGAACTCGAACTCCGACAGCGCCGGCATCGCGCCCGAGGCGAGATGGCCGGAGGAGACGATCGGGCCGAGGTCGGTGGGGATCGCGGGAGGCATCTGTCCTTGCCGGTAATGGCGCGGGGGACCCCTCTCCTGTCATGAGAGGGGTCCCATCGTTTTGTCTCAATGACGCGAGACTATCGCCTCACATCTTCCTGTACGCGTCGACGATCGCCTGGCCCTCGGCGCCGGCCTTCTTCAGCCAGTCGGCGGTCAGGGTCTCGCCGGCCTTCTGGAAGCCCGCCTTCAGCGCCGGCGAGGGGGCCTGCACTTTCAGGCCCTTGGCCTTGAGCTGGTCGAGATACCAGTTGGTCTTGTCTTCCCAGGCCTTCCAGCCGCGCGCCTCGGCGGTGGCGGCGGATTTCAGGATGGCCTCCCTGGTCGGGGCGTCGAGCGCCTCGAAAGCCGCCTTGTTGACGAAGGTCGCGTTCTTCGGGATCCAGGCCTGCACGTCGTAGAAATGCGTCAGGGTTTCCCAGACCTTCGAATCGTAGCCGGTGCCGCCCGACGACATGAAGGAGTTGACCACGCCGGTCGCCAGCGCCTGCGGCAGTTCGGCGGCCTGGATCGTCACGGACTGCATGCCGAGCAACTCGCCGAGCCGGGCCGTGCCGACATTGTAGGAGCGCCATTTCAGCCCCTTCATGTCCTCGATCGTGGCGAGTTCCTTCTTGGTGTAGACGCCCTGCGGCGCCCAAGGCACCATGAACAGCAGCTTGATGCCCTGGCTGTCGAGCTTCTTCTCCACCGCCGCCCTGGAGGCCTTGTAGAGCTTCATCGAGTCGGCGAACGAGGTCGCCAGGAACGGCACCACGTCGATGCCGTAGACCGGGTCCTCGTTCTCGTGGATCGAGATCAGCACCTCGCCCATCTGGGCCTGTCCGGTCTGGACGGCGCGCTTGATCTCGGGGGCCTTGAACAGCGAGGCGCCGGGATGGACCGTGATCGAGAGCTTGCCTCCGGTCGCGGCCTCGACGTCCTTGGCGAAGGCGACGAGGTTCTCGCTGTGGGGATTGTCGATCGGATAGGCCGCCGGCAGGTTCCATTTCACCTGGGCGAAGGCGGCCGGCGCGCTGAGCGCGAGCGTGCCGGCGGCGACGCCGACGGCGAGCAGGCCCTTGATGACATCGAGACGCTTCATGGTGTGACTCCGTTCCCTTGTTGTCGATCGAACATTCACTGCGGCGGAAAGGCCATCTGCGGCAGCACCATCACGATCTGCGGGAAGATCGTAATGATCGCGACGGCCGCGACCAGCAGAAAAAAGAACGGCAGGGCGGCGAGCGCGACCGTGTTGGAGTCCTTGCCGGACATGGTCTGCAAGACGAAGAGGTTGAAGCCGACCGGCGGCGAGACCTCGGCCATCTCGACGATCAGAACCAGGAAGATGCCGAACCAGACGAGGTCGAAGCCGGCGGTCTTGATCATCGGGATGACGATCGCGGTCGTCAGCACGATCATCGAGATGCCGTCGAGCGCGGTGCCGAGGATGATGTACATCACGGTCAGCGCCGCGATCAGCGCATAGGGCGAGAGCTGGAGACTGTCGACCCAGGCGGCGAGCGCCAGCGGGATGCCGGTATAGGCCATCGAGGTCGACATGAAGGAGGCGCCGGCGAGGATCAGCATGATCATGCAGGTGATCCGGGTCGTGCCCATCACGCTCTGCCAGAACGCGTCGCGGGTCAGCGTGCCCGACCACCAGGCGATGCCGAAGGAGCCGAGCACGCCCCAGGCGGCGCATTCGGTCGCCGTCGCCCAGCCCAGCAGCAGCGACAGGAAGACCAGCGCGATCAGCAGCATGCAGGGAATGAGCTGCGCCGACTCCGAGAGCCTCTCGCGCCAGCTCATCGCCGGCTCGGCCGGCGGGGCCTTGTCGGGATTGAGCATGTGCCAGAGCGAGATGTAGCCGGAATAGAGCGCCATCACGAGCAGGCCGGGCAGGAAGCCGGCGAGGAAGATCTGGATGATCGAGACGTTGGCCGCGACCGCATAGACCACCATGGTGATCGAGGGCGGGATCAGGATGCCGAGCGTGCCGGCACCGGCGAGCGAGCCGAGCGCGAGCTTCTCGTCATAGCCGCGCTTCTTCAGTTCGGGCAGGGCGATCTTGGCGACGGTGGCGCAGGTCGCGGCCGACGAGCCCGAGACCGAGCCGAAAATGCCGCAGGCGAGCACGTTGACATGCATCAGGCGGCCTGGAAGCCAGTTCAGCCAGGGCGCGAGGCCGCGGAACATCTCCTCGGAGAGTTTCGTGCGGTAGAGGATCTCGCCCATCCAGATGAAGAGCGGCAGCGCGGCCAGCGTCCAGGAGGCGCTGTTGCCCCAGATCGTGGTCGCGAGCACCGAGCCCGCCGGAATGCCGCCGGCGACGAACTGCATCGCCACCCAGCCGCAGGCCATCAGCGAGATCGCGATCCAGACGCCGCCGGCGAGGAAGACGATCAGCAGCAGGAGCAGAAGCCCCGAAATCTCGATCATCGCCATCGGATCAGACCCCGCTCGCCATGGCGCGCTCGACGATCTCCTCGTCGGACTGGGCCGGCGGCTTCTCGTAGCCCGGAGGCCGGCCGCGCAGCACGACCTGCACGAACTCGTCGACGAAGGCGATGAACAGGATGACGAGCCCGCCGGAATAGCCCAGTTGCGGGATCCACATCGGCATCGCCACGACGCCGCCGGCGATGTCGTTGAACTGGTAGCTCTGCCAGGTCATCACCGTGGCGTGCCAGGCGAAGAAGCCGACGAAGCCGAGGCCGAGGATCAGCGAGAAGACCTCGAAGCACCAGCGCGCGCGGCCCTGGAAGCGGTCGATCAGCAGCCCGACCCGGATCATGTCGCCGGATTTGAAGGTGTGGGCGAGGCCCAGGAACGCCATCGCCGCCATGCACCAGGAGGCGAAATCGTCGCCGGCCGGGATGTTGAAGCCGATCTCGCGGCCGAGCGACAGGCTCATCATCAGCAGGAAGATGATGATCAGGAACAGGCCCGCGGCATAGCCGGCGAAGAGATAGAGGGCGTCGAGCGCGCGGCGGATCATGGCCCTTTTCTCCCTCCCCGCGCTTGCGGTGGGGAAGGCAGGGGGGAGAGTCGCCAGGCTTCGGCGTCGAACCTCGCCCTGCACGCCCCCCCATCCCTAACCCTTCCCCACCGCGAGCGGGGGGAAGGGGACAGGGCGCGCCAAGCGCCGCCGATTGCCAGGATTGGTCCCGTCATCTCCGGTCTCCTCCCTTGCAACCGGCCCGGCCCCTCAGCCATGTTCCGGTCACGATCGCGATCCTAGCCGCCGAAATCGTCTTGTCAACTTTTCATCGACGATTTATCGATGAAGTGTCGGTGGGCGCTCGGCCCGCCTGTTCGGCGCGGCGGGGAGCTTCACATGACGACGGGTCGCTGGGACTTCTGGATCGATCGCGGCGGCACCTTCACCGACGTGATCGGGCGCGATCCGGCTGGCAAGCTCCATGCCAGAAAGCTGCTGTCTGAGAATCCCGGCGCCTATCGCGACGCCGCCGTGCAGGGCATCCGCGACCATCTCGGTCTGACAGCCGGCGATCCGATCCCGGCCGGGCTCGTCGACGAGGTCCGGATGGGCACGACGGTCGCGACCAACGCGCTGCTGGAGCGCAAGGGCGACCGCACGCTGCTGGTCACGACCCGGGGATTCCGCGACGCGCTGCGCATCGGCTATCAGGCCCGGCCCGACATCTTCGCCAAGGAGATCGTCAAGCCCGAGCAGCTCTACGAGGCTGTGGTCGAGGTCGACGAGCGCGTGCTGGCCGATGGCGCGGTCGAGCGCGCGCCGGACGAGGCCGCGATCCGGGCCGACCTGCAGGCGCAATTCGAGGCCGGCCTCCGCGCGGTCGCGATCGTGTTCATGCACGCCTATCGCTACCCCGCCCATGAGCAGGTCGCGGCCCGCATCGCCCGCGAGATCGGTTTCCCGCAGGTCTCGGTCAGCCACGAGGTCTCTGCCCTGATCAAGCTGGTCGGGCGCGGCGACACCACCGTGGTCGACGCCTATCTCTCGCCGATCCTCGGACGCTATGTCGCGCAGGTCTCCGAGGAGCTCGACATCGCCCGCACTGGCGCCCGCCTGATGTTCATGATGTCCTCGGGCGGCCTCACCGCCGCCGAGTTGTTCCAGGGCAAGGACGCGATCCTGTCCGGCCCGGCCGGCGGCGTCGTCGGCCTGGCCGAGACCGGCCGCTCTGCCGGCTTCGACAAGGTCATCGGCTTCGACATGGGAGGCACCTCGACCGACGTCGCCCATTTCGACGGCGAGTACGAGCGCGCCTTCGAGACCGAGGTCGCAGGCGTGCGCATGCGCGCTCCGATGATGCTGATCCATACGGTCGCGGCCGGCGGCGGCTCGATCCTGCATTACGACGGGGCGCGCTTCCGCGTCGGGCCCGATTCCGCCGGGGCCAATCCGGGACCGGCCGCCTATCGTCGCGGCGGGCCGCTCGCGGTCACCGACGCCAACGTCATGGTCGGCAAGCTGATCCCGGCCTATTTCCCGCCGATCTTCGGCGAGACCCGCGACCGGCCGCTCGATGTCGAGACGGTGCGCGGGAAATTCGCCGCGCTCGCTGCCGAAGTCGGCGACGGGCGTTCGGCGGAGGAGGTCGCCGACGGCTTCATCCAGATCGCGGTCGCCAACATGGCCGAGGCGATCAAGAAGATCTCGGTCCAGCGCGGCTACGACATCACGCGCTATGCGCTGAACTCCTTCGGCGGCGCCGGCGGGCAGCATGCCTGCCTCGTGGCCGATGCGCTCGGCATCAAGACCGTGCTGCTGCACCCGTTCTCCGGTCTGCTCTCGGCCTATGGCATGGGGCTGGCCGAAATCCGCTCGACGCGCACGGCGGCGCTCGACGCCCCGCTGGACGACGGCGTGCAGGCTGCGATCGCGGGCGTGGCCGACAAGCTCGCGACCGAGACCCGCGCCGAGCTGACCGGGCAGGGCGTGCCCTCCGCCGAGATCGCGATCCTGACCCGCGCCCATATCCGTTATGCCGGCACCGACACCGCGATCGCGGTCGCGGCCGGCGAGGAGGCCGCGATGCGGGAGGCCTTCCAGTCGGCGCACAAGGCGCGTTTCGGCTTCATGGACGAAAGCAAGGCGCTGGTCGTCGAGGCGGTCGAGGTCGAGGCGATCGGCGGCGGGGCCAAGTTCGAGGAGGCTTCATCGGCCGAAATCGCCGGCGAGCCGAAGGTGGCCGAGCGCACGCGCCTGTTTTCCAAGGGGCAGTGGCATGAGGCGGCGGTGGTGCGGCGCGAGGCGATCTCGCCCGGCCAGCAGGTCTCGGGCCCGGCGATCATCATCGAGCCGAACCAGACCGTCGTGGTCGAGGAGGGCTGGTCGGCGAGGCTGACGGCGAAGGACCATCTCGTGCTCGTCCGCGCCAAGGCGCTGCTCCAGAACGCCGCGATCGGCACGAAGGCCGATCCGGTGATGCTGGAGATCTTCAACAACCTTTTCATGTCGATCGCCGAGCAGATGGGCGTGACGCTGCAGAACACCGCCTATTCGGTGAACATCAAGGAGCGGCTCGACTTCTCCTGCGCCGTATTCGACCAGAGCGCCGCGCTGGTGGCGAACGCGCCGCACATGCCGGTGCATCTCGGCTCGATGGACCGCTCGGTCGAGACCGTCATCGCCAACAACCCGGTCGTCAGGCCGGGGGACGTCTACTGCCTGAATGCGCCTTACAACGGCGGCACGCATCTGCCCGACATCACCGTCTGCACGCCGGTCTTCGACGCGCAGGACAAGCACATCCTGTTCTGGGTCGCCAGCCGCGGCCACCACGCCGATGTCGGCGGCACGGCGCCCGGCTCGATGTCGCCGCTGGCGACCGTGATCGAGGAGGAAGGCGTCTATATCGACAACTTCAAGATCGTCGATCGGGGCCGTTTCCGCGAGGAGGAACTCGTCGCACTGCTCAGGGGCGCGCGCTATCCCGTCCGCAACGTCGTGCAGAACGTCAACGACCTCAAGGCGCAGATCGCCGCCAACGAGAAGGGCGTCGCCGAGCTGCGCAAGATGATCGCATCCTTCGGGCTCGACGTGGTGCAGGCCTATATGGGCCATGTCCAGGACAACGCCGCCGAGAGCGTGGCGCGGCTGCTGACGCGCCTGCACGACGCCGAGTTCACCTATCCGATGGACCAGGGCTGCGCGATCAAGGTGAAGATCACGATCGACCGCGACAGACGCGAGGCCACCGTCGACTTCACCGGAACCTCGGAGCAGCGCGGCGACAATTTCAACGCGCCCGCCCCTGTGACGCGGGCGGCCGTGCTCTACGTCTTCCGCGTCATGGTCGACGATGCGATCCCGATGAACGCCGGCTGCCTGCGCCCGATCAAAATCATCGTGCCGGAAGGCTCGATGTTGTCGCCGCGCTACCCGGCCGCCGTCGTCGCCGGCAATGTCGAGGTCTCGCAGGCGGTGACGAACACGCTGTTCGGGGCGCTGGAGGCGATGTCGGCCTCGCAGGGCACGATGAACAACCTGACCTTCGGCAACGACCAGTACCAGTACTACGAGACGATCTGCTCGGGCTCGCCGGCCGGGCCGGGCTTCCACGGCACGTCGGGCGTGCATGTCCACATGACGAACTCCCGCCTGACCGACCCGGAAATCCTGGAGACGCGCTTTCCGGTGGTGCTGGAGGATTTCCACATCCGGCCGGGATCGGGCGGGCGCGGCGAATGGAACGCCGGCGACGGCACCTCGCGCACCATCCGCTTCCTGAAGACGATGGATTGCGCCATCCTCGCCTCGCATCGAAAAGTCCGGCCCTTCGGCGTCAGGGGCGGCGAGCCGGGACAGCTCGGCAAGACGACGGTGCGCCGGCTCTCGGGCGCGGTCGAGGAATTGAAGCCGAGCGACCAGACCCTGCTGCAGGCCGGCGAGGCCGTGACGGTGATCACGCCGACGGCCGGGGGCTATGGCAAGGCGAGGTGATACGGACGCAAGCCAAGTCGGTCCATACGAAGTCGTTGCCCTTATAGAGCAGCACTGCGTCGTGTTCCTTCGCGCAGGCATAAGCGAAGCAATCGCCAAAATTCAGTTTGGCGGGGCTGCCGACCGCCAAGCCGTATCGCTTGGCGGCTTCAATGGCGGTCCGTCCTATCTCGGGTGTGATCGTGATCTCGCGAGCACCGATATTGATGATGAACTCGCGAACCGTCACGGAAGCGCTCTCAATGAGGTGAGCGTCCAGAGGCTGCTTGGTGGCACTGGCCTTCTTCGCCGCAAGGCCGAGAACAGACTCGTAGAGACCTGTGGACGAAACGAGGAACGGTGGGCCGACGGCCGTCATCCTCGCCAGGATCGATGGGCCGTCATCCTCGCGGCCAAGTATCGCGATGACAGCCGACGCATCGAGATAGATCACATGTGACCCCACATCTCGTCGCTGAAAGCTTTCATATCGAAATCGTGGCCGCCTTGACCCATGGCGTCTGCGAGCGCCATGCTGGGTGCGATCCGCTCCTCAAGCGACCGGGCCGCCTCGACCCGGCCGATCTCCTGTTCCAATGCCCGGCGCACGACCTCGGTCTTCGTCGCCGTTCCCGTCAACTGCTGGAGCCGGGTCGCCAGTGCATCGACCCGGTCATCACGGATGTAGAGCGGCATGTCTGGCCTCCTCACGCATATTCAGCTAGCCTGATCTGAATATTCCCGCAAGCGCCTGACCATTCTCAAGGCCGCCTTGGAGCGTCTTCTCATGCCCCAGACCTGGATGATCACCGGCGCCAATCGCGGCATCGGGCTGGCGCTGACGATCGAGCTGTTGCGGCGCGGCGACCATGTCGTGGCGGCGGCGCGCAATCCCTGGGGTGGGGCGCTGGCGGAACTCGCCGCGGAGCATGGTGGCGCGCTGACGCCGCTCGAACTCGACGTCACTTCCGACGAGAGCGTCGCGGCGGCCAAGGCCGGGCTCGACGGCAAGCCGCTCGACGTTCTGCTCAACAATGCCGGTGTGCTCGGCGTGCGCGGGGATGCCAGCGCTCTCGCGATGGATTTCGAGATGTGGCGCGAGGTCTTCGAGGTCAACGTCTACGCGCCGCTCAGGGTGGCGCAGGCCTTCCTGCCGAATGTCGAGGCCGGCAAGGGCCGCAAGATCGCGACGATCTCGAGCCGCATGGGCTCGATCGGCGCCAACCCCTCCGGCTCGCTGGCCTATCGCTCCTCGAAGGCCGCGGTGAACATGACCATGGTCGTGTTCGGCAACGCCGTGCGCGAACGCGGCATCGCCTCGCTGCTGTTCCATCCCGGCTGGGTCCGCACCGACATGGGAGGGAGCGGGGCCGACATCGCGCCGCATGAGAGCGCGGCGGGGCTGATCGCGACGATCGACGCCTCGGGGATGGCGCAGGGCAACAGCTTCCGGACCTGGAACGGCGAGGCGATCGCCTGGTAGGGCCGTCCGCGGGTCGCGCCGGAAACCTCGCGGACGAGCCGCATGGCAGGCACTGGACCGCCGCCGCCGATCGCGCGCATGCTGGGCGGCAACGGCGCCCGCAAGCGACGACGCTTGGAAGATGGCGGTCGAAACCGGATGAGCGAGGAAACCATGTCCAGTCAAGCCGAACCGCTCGATCTCGCGCTTCTGGCGACGAAGCTCTATTCGGCCGTGCTGTCGGATGTGCTGGATCAGCTCGGGTTTCCCGACCAGGCGCTGAAACCCTTCGTCCGGCCGCTCGACGATGCGTCGATCCTGTGCGGCCATGCCCGCACCGGGCTCTACATGAAGCGCTACCACTGTCCGGAGGGACACAACCCATACGCGCTCGAAATGGACCTGATCGACAGCCTGAAGCCGGGCGAGATCGCCGTGCTAGGCTGCGACGGTCCGACCGACCGGATCGCGCCCTGGGGCGAGCTCCTGACCACGGCTACGATGGCGCGCGGCGCCGCCGGCTGCCTGACCGACGGGCTCGTGCGCGACGTGCGGCGCATCCGCGAGCTGAAGTTTCCGCTGTTCCATGGCGGCATCGGCCCTCTCGACACGAAGGGGCGCGCCGAGATGATGGCGATGGACGAACCGATCGAGATCGCCGGGGCCCGCGTCGAGCCCGGCGATTTCGTCTTCGGCGATGTCGACGGCGTCGTGATCGTTCCGGCGCGCCTGGCCAAGGAGGTCGTGGCGCTGGCGCTCGCCAAGATCGAGGCCGAGGATTCGACCCGCGACGAATTGCTGGCGGGCGCGAGCCTGCGCTCGGTGTTCGAGCGTCACGGCGTGCTGTAGCGCGCCAGGCCGGCGAGGAAGCGGTCGAGGCGGTCCAGCGCCTCCCGGCCGGCGGGATCGTCGAGGCCGAACTGGTATTCGTGCTGCAGCGGCGGCGTCCGGTCCTGTGGAAAGAACAGCCGGTCGACGGGCACGCCGCGCGCCGTCAGCGCCTCTGCCAGGACGAGCGATTGCGGCGCCAGCGGGTCGGCGTTGCCGACCGTGATGAAGCTCGGCGGAAACGCCTCCGTGACGTGGCGGTCGATGGCGAACTGGACGAATTTCCGGCTGTTGGCCTCGTCGTCGGCGCCGAAATAGGCCCAGCGCGCGGTCCGCAGCACGAAGCCCGAGAACCCGCCGGCTTCCAGCGCGGTCGCGTCGTAGACGCCGCAGAACAGCGCCACGCCCTTGATCGCGGAGGCCGGGACGGCCGGGCGGAGGCCGAGCGCGCCGGCATAACCCGGCGCGGTCAGCGCTGTCGCGAGCTGGGCCGCGATCTGCGCACCGGCCGAATCGCCCGCGAGCACGAAGCCGCCTTGGCCAAGCCCGAGCCGCTGCCGGTGCTCCGTCAGGAAGCCCAAGGCCGCATTGGCCATCATGACGGGCTCGGGATAGCGGGCGCCCGGGGCCAGGCCATAGCCGACGCCGACGACCGTATAGCCGCGTCCGGCCAGGATACGGAGATAGGGCGCGACATCCTCCTTCGCGCCGGCGACGAAGGCTCCGCCATGGACCCACACGATGGTCGGGCGCGGCGGACCCGGCGGCGGCGCGGCGGGCCGGTAGATGTCAAGCCTGGCCCGCGGATCGGCGGCATAGGCGATGTCGCGCTCCGCGCCGACGCCTTCGGGCAGATGCCGCCCCAGCGCCGCGTTGCGGGTCTTGGCGTCCTGCGCGAAGGCGAGGCGGACCAGCCAGACCGACGGCCAGGGCGACAGCGCGACGACCGCGTAGCCGGCCAGCGCCAGGCTGAACAGGATGAGGAAGATACGGGTCGCGCGGGCGCTCATAGGGTGAGGCTATGCCGCGGCGCGCCGGGGGGCAAACGGTTCGCGCGCTGGCGTCGGCCGTGCGGCCGGCCTATCACTGCCGCCGCATCGCGTTCGAGGAGCCCAACATGATCCGAATCACGCTCGCCGGCTGCACCGGATGGGTCGGCAAGGCGCTCGTCGCCGCGATTCAGGCCGCGCCCGATCTCGAGCTCGTCGCCGGCATCTCGCGCAAGGCGGCGGGGCGCGATCTCGGCGAGGCGGCGGGCCTGCCCGCCAACGGCCTGCCGGTGTTTCCGACCATGGCGGAGGCGCTGTTCGTGCGGTCGGACGTCGTCATCGACTACACCAAGCCCGACAGCGTGAAGGGCAACGTGCTGGCCGCGATCTCGGGCGGGCGGCATGTCGTCGTCGGCGCGTCGGGCATGACGGGCGAGGACTATGCCGAGATCGACGTGGCGGCGCAGGCGGCCGGCGTCGGCGTGCTGGCGGCCGGCAATTTCTCGATCACCGCGACGCTGCTGCGTCGCTTCGCCCGCGAGGCGGTGCGATATGTCCCCGACGTCGAGATCATCGACTACGCCTCGGCGGCCAAGCCCGACACGCCGTCCGGCACCGGCCGCGAACTCGGCGAGACCCTTGCGGGCGAGCGGATGGCCGCGACCTCCAAGCCCGTCGCCGAACTCGGCGGCGTGCGCGAGACGCGCGGCGGGGCGATCGGGGCGCCCCATCCGGTGCAGGTGCATTCGCTGCGGATGCCGGGCTTCGTCCTGTCCTGCGAGGCGGTGTTCGGCCTGCCGGACGAGCGGCTGGTGATCCGTCACGACGCCGGCGGTTCGGCCGCTCCTTACGTCGGCGGCACGTTGCTGGCGGCGCGGCATGTGTCCGATCAGACCGGGCTGAGACGCGGTCTGGATAGCTTGATGGGCTGAACGCAGCAGTCGGAACGCTGCGGCAGGATCGATCTGTATTCGGCTAACATATTGATTTGGATCATTTTTATTCTGTCGCGTTAACTTGGCGTTGTCTCGCATCTGCGAAACCGCGGCTGCTTGCGAAACCAGCGACGGCGACGATGCGCAGACCCGGCCTGACCTTGAAGATCACCCTTCTTTTCGCCCTGCTCGGCCTGGCCGCCGGGCTGGGGCTGTATAGCGCGGTGAAGGGCCTCGATTCGGTCCGGGAGATCGACCGGGAAGCGTTCGCGACGCTCGATCTCGCCAGCCGCGCGACGCTGCTGTCGAACCGCGTCGCGCAGGCCTCGCTGCTCAGCCGCTTCGACGACAGGGTCGATCTGCGGCAGGTCGAACAGGCGCTGGACGAACTCGACGGCGCCGTCGAGTTGGTCGATGCGGCCCGCGCCAACCTGATCTCGTCGCTGCCGCGCGACCTGCGCGAGGCCAACCCGACGCTCGATCCGAGCATCAGGACCTTCATCGCCTTCCAGCGCGACATCGTCGATATCGGACGCCGCGTCTCGGCCAAGGCGGCTCTGCTCGAAGCCGGCGCGGATGCGGCGCGCGTCAATGTCCGCCAGATCGTCAGGACCACCACCGTCATGCGCGACACGCTCGACCGCCGGGCGGCGCTCAGCACGGCGCGCGCGACGGAGCTCGCCGGTCAGGTCCGGCTCCGCTCGATCCTGATCGCGCTTGTCCTGCCGCTCGCCGGCGGGGCGTTGGCGGTCGTTCTGCTGCGCCGGAACCTGACCCGGCCGCTGCGCGAGCTGATGGCGGCGATCGACCGGGCCAGCTCGTCCAGCGTGGTCATCACGGTGCCGCACCAGGCACGCGGCGACGAGATCGGGCAGCTCGCCCGCACCGTCAGGAGCCTGAGCGAGGTCCGGGCCACGCTCGTCACCCGCGAGGCGGAGGCCGGCCTCGCCGCCCAGCATCAGCAGGCCCGGACCCGCGAATTATCGCGGATCGCCGACGAGTTCGACCGGCGCATCGGCGTTCTGCTCGGCGAGATCGCGACGGCGAGCGAGGTGCTGCGCCGCGCGCTGCAGGATTCGGCCGTCCGCGCCCAGCAGGTCTCGCAAAGCGCCGCGACGGCGGCCGCCGCGGTCGGCGGCGCCGCGCAGGGGGCCAATCGCAGCGCCGACGCCTCGCTGCGGCTGGAGCAGGTGATCGGTCAGATCAACGCCGAGGTGCGCCGCGCCTCCGTTATGGCGACGGCCGCGACGCAGAAGGCGGCCGGCACGAGCGACCTCGTCGCCCGCCTGACCGAGAACGCCGGCCAGATCCGTGACGTCGTCGGCATCATCGAGGCGATCGCGCGGCAGACCAACCTGCTCGCGCTCAACGCCACGATCGAGGCGGCGCGGGCCGGCGCGCATGGCCGCAGCTTCGCCGTCGTCGCCAATGAGGTCAAGGCACTGGCCGGGCAGACGGCGGAGGCGACGGCGCGGATCGTGGCGCGGATCGCCACCGTCGACGAGGCTTTGTCCCACGCCGCCGAGGCGATCCCCGCCATCGCCACCAGCCTCACCGCGCTGGAGCAGACCAGCACAGGGATATCGACGATGGTCGGCTCGCATGCCGAGCAACTCGGCTCGCTCGGCGACACCGTTTCGCGGATTTCGGACGTGATCGGCACGGCCGGCGCGGCGATGACGGAGATCGCGAGCGCCAATGCGCAGGCCGTCAGCCAGGCCGGCATGGGGGCTACCAGTGCGCTCGACCTCGACCAGCGCATCTCGGCCCTGCAGAGCGAAGCGGAGGAGTTCACGCGCCGCCTGCGGGCGGCCTGAGCGCCGCGAGGGCTTGCAAGGCCGGCGCGACTCGGCCCCATTGCGGCATGCATTTCCCGATCGTCCGCATCCGATGAACTGGTCGCCGCAACAGGATGCCGCGCTCGGCGAAGTCGCGCGCTGGCTGCAGGCTGGCCAGCCCCAGCTGTTCCGTCTGTTCGGCTATGCCGGCACCGGCAAGACCACGCTGGCGCGCCATATCGCCGAGGCCGTCGACGGCGACGTGGTCTTCGCCGCCTTCACCGGCAAGGCGGCGCTCGTGCTGCGCAACAAGGGCTGCGCGGGCGCGCAGACGATCCATTCGCTGATCTACCGCTCGCGCGGGGTCGACGAGGAAAGCCCGGTCTTCTCGCTCAACCGCGACAGCCTCGCGGCCAAGGCAAAGCTGGTCATCATCGACGAGTGCTCGATGGTCGACGAGGAACTCGGCAAGGACCTGCTCTCCTTCGGCACGCCGGTTCTGGTGCTGGGCGACCCGGCGCAACTGCCGCCGGTCAAGGGCGGCGGCTATTTCACCGAGGCCGAGCCCGACATCATGCTGACCGAGGTGCATCGCCAGGCGGCCGACAATCCGATCGTGCGGATGTCGATGATCGTGCGCGAGGGCGGGCGGCTGGATGTCGGGGAGTACGGCCGGAGCCGCGTCATCCGCCGCGCCGAGGTCAATCCCGAGATCGTGCTCGGTTGCGACCAGGTGCTGGTCGGCATGAACAAGACGCGGCGCAACTACAACGCCCGCATCCGCCAGCTGATGGGCCGGACCGAGACCGTCCCCGTGGCGGGCGAAAAACTGGTCTGCCTGCGCAACGACAAGAGCAAGGGCCTGCTCAATGGCGGCTCATGGATCGTGCAGGAGCTGAAGACCTCGAAGAAGGGCCTCGTCACCATGCGCGTGACGCCGGAGGACGAAACGGGCGGAAAGCCGGTCAAGGTCTCGGTGCTGCCGAACTTCTTCGACGGGACCGAGGACGAGGTCGCCTGGGAGCTGCGCCGCCACACCGACGAGTTCACCTTCGGCTACGCGCTGACGGTGCACAAGGCGCAGGGCTCGCAATGGGACGACATCGTCCTGTTCAACGAGGATTTCGCCTTCCGCGAGCACCGGGCGCGATGGCTCTACACCGGGCTGACGCGGGCGGCTGAGGCGATCACGGTGGTGGTTTAAAGGGGGTGGGTGTATAGCCCTCTTGCATATTTTTAATGGAGTGGGCTATACACCCCTCCCACTGACTATTGCAGGAGGGCGCCATGGCGCAAATGATTGTCAGCGATCACACGATCTGGCTGAAGCATATTGAAAACGACCGTATTGTCGGCAAACTTGCTGGCCTTCAGCCAAACGCGCCGATTTCTTTGAGGATCGACGGTAAGCCCGTTCTATTCCGAAAGATGCGAGATGGGGGGGATGGCAGGCCCACCCTCGGCATCCGACCCGATGAGGCGTTCAAGGACTACTGGAACAGCGTGTATCGTGAACGACGCGGCGAAGCTGTCGAGATCGAACTCGACGAGAAGCCGCTGACGGATCCCTATCTGGCTGCGGTATCTGAACTAATGACGGAATGGTCCAGCAAGGAAGATGCGGAAGCTTATGATGACCTCTGACGATCTGGAACTAGATCGTTGGGATGTCGTCGTTGCACCGTTTCCCTTCACGGACATCGCATACGGAAAAAAACGGCCAGTCCTCATTCTATCGAATGCGGCTTTCAACAGAGATCATCGCCATGTTGTCACGGCGATGATCACCACTGGAGCGCAAAGTCGCTGGCTTACTGATCACGTTATCGTCGATCTCGCGCCCACAGGTCTGAAACATGCGTCTGTCGTGCGCTGGAAAATCGTTACTTTACCGCTCGATATCATACCGAAAAAGATCGGTTCGCTAAGCCAGGAAGACCGCGGCTTACTTGCAGTCAGGATGGCCGGATTTCTCCTCGGATGATCCTCTACAACGCCTGCGAGGTCGTTCCCTTCGCCACGATCGGCCCCGTCGGACGCCCCGTGGGCGAACCGGTCGCGGGTTCGAGCGTGATCTCGAAGAGCTGATCCCTGCCCAGCGGCAGCCGGTCGAGCCTGAGCGGCGTCGTGCGGGCGCGGTCGATCAGCCCGACCGAGCGCGGGCCGACCGCGCGGTCCCACAGCGTCCAGATCTCCAGCGCCATCCCCGGCGGAACCGCGATGTTCTGCAGGGGCACCATCTCGACCCTGCCGTCGCGAA
The DNA here is from genome assembly GCF_058807355.1 of Allobosea sp. GW821-FHT12C12. NCBI lineage: Bacteria > Pseudomonadati > Pseudomonadota > Alphaproteobacteria > Hyphomicrobiales > Alloboseaceae > Allobosea > Allobosea sp. GW821-FHT12C12. Next base: position 23,260 of record NZ_JBXAQP010000001.1, on the reverse strand, counting down.
AGGTGTTGACGACGGCCGCCGCGATGCTGGCCTCGGTCAGCAGCACCGCGACCATGACCGGCTGGCGCCTGGCCTTGTCGAGCGCGCCGATGAGGCCGATGGCGAGCACGATCGCGGCGAGCGCGCCGGCCAGAGCCGCGCCGCGCCAGACGAACAGGCTGTTCCACCAGTCGGCGAGGCGGCTGCCGGCGGAGGGCGCGCCCGCCATGGGGCGCGCCTCCGTCCGCGCCGTCATGCCGAGATCGGCCTCGATCCGCGGCCACAGGCCGGGCGGCGGCGCGATCGGCCTGACGGCGGCGTCGATCGGATGGAGGTGGACGCGCCAGCGCTCGACGGAATCCGCCAGGGCGCGGTCGCTTTCGAGCCGGCGCGCGAAGGCGACGAGATCGGCGCCCTCGATCAGCCCCAGCACATATTCGCCCGCGAGCGCGTCGCGCTCGGGCGGGCTCGGGATCGCGTCGGCCGAGGGGCTCATCCGAGGCACTCCTTCAGCGAGATCAGCGAACGCCTGATCCAGGATTTGACGGTGCCGATCGGCATGCTCAGCTTCCCGGCGATCTCGCCATGGGTCAGGCCCTGGACGAAGGCGAGCAGCACGATGCCGCGCCGCCGCGGGGGCAGCGTCTCCAGGCAGGCGCGCAGGGCCTTGGCGTCGGAGAGCTTCGACATGACCGTCTCTGGATCGTCCTCTTCGCTCGCCGTCTCCTCGGCGACAGGGTCTTCGCTCGTCTCGGCCCGCTTCTCGTCCCGCAGGATCGAGAGCGAGCGGTTGCGCAGGATCGCGTAGATCCAGGTCAGGCCGCCGCCGCGCTCGGGATCGAAGCGCGCCGCATGCCGCCAGATCAGCACGAAGGCGTCCTGCACGGCCTCCTCGGCCAGCGCCCGACGCTTCAGCAAACGCTGAGCGACTCCAAGCATACGCGCCGACTCGACGTCATAGATGCGCTTGAGCGCCAATTTATCGCCGGATGCGCAAGCCTTGAGCGCGGATTCGATCTCTCTGGCCTTGTTTAAAGGCTGGGCCTTGTCCGACGACGCGGCGTCGCTCGCCATCCTCACGTCTCCCTCGCTGGCGCGGCTCCCTCGCGGGCGTCACGCCAGCCTGTTGTTACACGCCCGCGCCCTGTTCGGATGCCGGCGAATTTTTTTATTTTTCGAGCGCATCCGCAACCGGCGGCCGGCGTTATCCCTCACATCGCTGCAGCGGATACCCGTCACTGACCCCAGGATCATAAGGATCATCCGTCATGAACCGGACCACCCGCCACGCCCTCCTCGCCACGACGCTCATCTGCGCGGCCGCGAGCGCGTCCCATTCCGCCCAGGCCGGCACGCTCGCCGCGCTGTCTGGCGACAACACCCTGACCATGATCGACACGGCCACGCTGAAGGCCGGCAAGTCGATGAAGGTCTCCGGCATCACCGGCAAGATCGCCGGCATCGACGTCCGTCCCGCCGACGGCGCGCTCTACGCGCTCTCCGCCGACGGCACGATCTACACCGTCGACAAGGACGGCAAGGCGACGATGAAGTCCAAGATGGACACGGTGCTCGACGCCAAGGCCATGGCCACGGTCGACTTCAATCCCGCCGCCGACCGGCTGCGCGTGATCGGCTCAGACGGCACCAACCTCCGCGTCAATGTCGACGACGGCAAGACCACCGTCGACGGCAAGCTGAAATTCGCTGAGGCCGACATGTACAAGGGCGAAACGCCGATGATCGTGGCGGGCGCCTACACCAACTCGGTCAAGGGCGCGAAGGAGACCGCGCTCTACGACATCGACGCCAAGATCGGCGGGCTGATCAAGCAGGCTCCGCCGAACGACGGCGTGCTCGGCGCGGTCGGCAAGCTCGGCGTCATGCCGAAGGCTGTCGCCTTCGACATCGAGACCGACGCATCGGGCGGCAACACCGGCTGGCTCCTCGCCGACGGCGCGCTGCACAAGGTCGATCTCGCCACCGGCAAGGCCTCGATGGTCGGAAAGGTTACCGGGCTGAGCGCGCCTGTGCGTGATGTCGCGGCGCTTCCGGCGATGTGACGCCCGCGAAGACCTGACCGATCGTTCGGGAGCGCCGCCGTCTCGCAAGAGGCGGCGGCGCTTTTCATTTCGTCGCCTTTTAGCTGCCTGCTGCGTAAACGATCCTGAAGACATCGCGATTTGACGGTGTTCGGTTCGGGTTTTCGCCATAGTTGCGCGGGCACACTGTCGGCGTCCGATCTGAATCGATCGCAATCGGAGACCAGCGCATGGCGTCCGACCCAAGAGCCGGCGGCATCGGCCTGCAGCGTTTCGGCCTGGGCTACAGGGCCGGCCAGCCCGACGATCTGCGCGCTCGCGCCCGCGATATCCTGCTTGCCGAGATCGCGGCAGGCCCGCCGGCGCTCGTCGGCACGACCTATTCCGGCGCGGCCGAGATCGGCGCCGCGCTCTACGCCTTCGAGGACGAAGAAAGGATCGCGCGCGAGGCGCGCCGCGTCGCCGGGCAGGGAACGCCCGCCCCCGGCACGCAGATCGCAGCCACCCGGGCGAATCCGCAGAACCAGATGGCCCAGCCGGCCGCGCGTCCGAACGAGCCGGCGCTGCCCTACCGGACCTATCGCGACGAGGTCAGGGCGCGCATCGAGCTGGCGCTGCTCCCCGATGGCGGCCTCGCTGAACGGCTGGTGCAGTTCTGGTCGAACCATTTCTGCATCGCGGCGACCAAGAGCAACATGACCCGGATCATGGCCGGGGCCTATGAGCGCGAGGCGATCCGCCCGCATGTCTTCGGCCGCTTCGCAGACATGCTGGTCGCGGCCGAGAGCCATCCGGCGATGCTCGACTTCCTCGACAACCGGCTCTCGATCGGCCCCGGCTCGCCCGCCGGCAAGAGGCGCGGGCGCGGGCTCAACGAGAACCTGGCGCGCGAGATCCTCGAACTGCACACGCTCGGCGTCTCGGGCGGCTATGCGCAGGCCGACGTCACCAATCTGGCGCGGATCATCACGGGCTGGACCGTGGTCGGGCGCGAGGCCGTGCTCGGCTTTCCGGGCTCCTTCGCCTTCAACGCCGGGCTGCACGAGCCGGGCGCGCAGCCGCTCCTGGGCAAGACTTACGGCCAGCCGGGCAAGGAGCAGGGGCTGGCGGCGCTCAACGACCTCGCCAATCATCCGGCGACGGCGCGTTTCATCGCCTTCAAGCTCGTCCGGCATTTCGTCGCGGACGTTCCGCCCCCCAAACTGGTCGATCTGCTGGCCGGGACCTTTCGCAGGACCGAGGGCGATCTCGCCGCCCTCTCGCGGGCGCTGATCGAGTCCGACGAGGCATGGACTGCGGAGCCGACAAAGATCCGCTCGCCGCAGGAGTTCCTGATCGCGGCGTTTCGCGCGCTCGGGCGGAAGCCCGATTTCGGCCAGATCGTGGGGCCGCTGACGGCGATGGGCCAGATGCTCTGGCAGCCCTCGGGGCCGAACGGCTATCCCGACGCCAACGATTCCTGGGCGACGCCCGAGGGGATCAAGACGCGCATCGACGTCGCCGCCGGCTGGGGACGGCAGGCGGCGGGCAGCGCGCCCGATCCGCGCCTGCTGGTCGAGCAGGTTCTCGGCCCGCTGGCTTCGATCGAGACGCGGCAGGCCGTGGCGCGAGCCGAGAGCAAGCCGCAGGCGCTCGCGCTGCTGCTGATGTCGCCCGAGTTCCAGCGGAGGTGAGCGCCATGTCTGATCATGCGACGCCCGATCACGACGACGATTGCGAGGCGATGACGCCGTCGCGCCGGGCGGTGCTCGGGGCGGCCGGCGCGCTCTTCGCCTGGTCCTTCGTGCCGAAATTCGCCTATGCGCAGGCGGGCGCACGCGATCCGCGCTTCCTGCTGGTGGTGCTGCGCGGCGCGCTCGACGGGCTCTCGGCCGTGCCGCCGATCGGCGACCCCGATTATGCGGGGCTTCGCGAGGGCATCGCGCTCGCGAAGGACGGCCCGGACGCGGCGCTGCCGCTCGACGGCTTCTTCTACCTGCATCCGGCGATGCCGAACCTGGCGCGGCTCTATGCGTCGGGCCAAGCCAGCCTCGTTCATGCGGCGGCGACCGGCTATCGCGAGCGCTCGCATTTCGACGGGCAGGACGTGCTGGAAAGCGGGCAAGGCGGCCCCGGCAGGACCGAGAGCGGCTGGCTCAACCGGCTGATCGCCAGATTGCCGCCGGGTGAGACGGTGGCGCGGCGCGGCGTGCTCGGCGTCGGCGTGGTGCCGCCTCTGGTGGTGCGCGGCGAGGCGCCGATCCTGGGCTGGGCGCCGCCGCGCATGGCGCGCGCCGGCTCCGATCTGATGACGCGGCTCGGCGATCTCTACGGCCAGCGCGATCCGGCCTTGGCGCGGGCACTGGCGCAGGCGATCGAGACCGAGGCGATCGCGCAAAGGCGGGGCATGGGCGGCGAGGTCCGTGGCGGGCAGGGGCCCGACTCGGCCGAGGGCATGAAGCGCATCGCCGAGGGCGCGGCCGGGCTCGTGGGAGCCGATGACGGCCCGCGCATCGCGGCGCTCGCCTTCGAGGGCTGGGACACGCACGCCAACGAGGGCGGCGCGCAGGGGCGGCTGGCGCAACTGCTCGGTGGGCTCGATGGCGCGTTGGCGGCCTTCGAGCAGGGGCTGAAGCCTGTCTGGAAGGACACGGTGGTGATGGTGGTGACGGAGTTCGGCCGCACCGCGAAGGTCAATGGCACGGTCGGCACCGACCACGGCACCGGCACGGTCGCCTTCCTCGTCGGCGGCGCGGTCAAGGGCGGGCGGATGATCGCCGACTGGCCGGGACTGAAACCCGAGCAGCTCTACGAGAAGCGCGACCTCAAGCCGACGACCGACATCCGCGCGGTGGCGAAGGGCGTGGTCTCGGAGCTGTTCGGGCTTTCGGGGCCGGTGCTGGCCGAGCGGGTGTTTCCGGGGACGGAGGGGCTTGGGCCGATGCAGGGATTGGTGGGGTAGAGCTTTTCCCTTCTCCCCCGAGGGGAGAAGGAAGAAAGCTCAAGCCCACTCCCGCTGCGCCAGCTTCGCCTCGAAGGCCTCGATCTTGCCGGCCTTCTCCATGGTCAGGCCGATGTCGTCGAGGCCGTTGATCAGGCAGTGCTTGCGGAACGGGTCGATCTCGAAGGCGACCTTGCCGCCATCGGGGCCGGTGATCTCCTGCTTCGCGAGATCGACCGTCAGAGTCGCGTTGGAGCCGCGGTCGGCGTCGTCGAAGAGTTTCTCGAGGTCTTCCGGCGACACGACGATCGGCAGGATGCCGTTCTTGAAGCAGTTGTTGTAGAAGATATCGGCGAACGAGGTCGAGATCACGCAGCGTATGCCGAAATCGAGCAGCGCCCAGGGGGCGTGCTCGCGCGAGGAACCGCAGCCGAAATTGTCGCCGGCGACCAGGATCTCGGACTTGCGATAGGCCGGCTGGTTCAGCACGAAATCGGGGTTCTCGGAACCGTCGTCCCTGTAGCGCATCTCCGAGAACAGCGCGGCGCCGAGCCCGGTGCGCTTGATCGTCTTGAGGTACTGCTTGGGGATGATCATGTCGGTGTCGACATTGATCACCTTCAGCGGCGCGGGGGTGGAGGTCAGGGTGGTGAAGGGCTGCATGGAGGCAATTCCGATCGTGCTTGCGTGGTGACGTTCATGACGCGATGGCCGGGGCGTTTCAAGACTGCGCCGTCAGGAGCCTGAACCCGGCAAAGGCGAAGACGGCCGACAGGCAGCCCTCCGCGCGACGTCGGACCCGGCGGTAGCCCGCGATCATCGACGGCGTCGAGAACAGCATGGCGTAGCCCTGATTGATCGCGAGCGAGATCAGGCCGCAGCCGACGACGATCGCGCAGACGACCGCGAGCGGCGCATCGGGGCGCAGGCCGAGCGCGATGATCGCCGTCCAGCCCAGGATCGCCTTCGGGTTGGTGAGGTGCATCAGGAAGCCGCGCAGCCAGGTCCGGCGGCCCGGCGCGACGGTCGGCGGGGGCGGCGGGTCGGTTCGCAGCGCCGAGCGGGCCGAACGCCAGGCCAGGAACAGCAGATAAAGCCCGCCGGCGATCTTGATCGCATGGAGCGCGCCGGGATTGGCCGCGATCAGGGCCGAGACGCCGAGCGCCGCCAGAATGCCCCATGTCAGCGAGCCGGTGGTGACGCCGAGCCCCAGGATCATGCCGGCGCGCCGGCCGCGCGCCATCGCGGTCGCCATCACCATCAGGTTGCTCGGGCCGGGGCTGGCGACCGCGAAGATCTGTGCGGAGTAGACCAGAGCCAGCTCGGGCCAGTGGCGGATGAGGTCGTCGATCATTCCTGCCGCTCCGCCTGCGCCTCGATCGCTTCCATGTCCTCGTCGGAGAAGCCGAAATGGTGGCCGATCTCATGCACGAGAACATGCGTCACGATATGGCCGAGGCTCTCGTCGTTCTCGGCCCAGTAGTCGAGGATCGGGCGGCGGTAGAGATGGATGGTGTTGGGCATCTGTCCGGTCTGCGGCGCGTAGCCCTGCTGCGGCAGGCCGACGCCGGAGAAGAGGCCAAGGATGTCGAAGGGGTTCTCGGCCTCGAGCTCCTTCAGCACGTCGTCCTCGGGAAATTCGGTGACGTTGAAGACGACGTCGGCGCAAAGCGCGCGGAACGCGTCCGGCAAGCGGTCGAAGGCGGCCTGCGCCAACACCTCGAAATCGGCGATGGCGGGGGCTTTCGCAGCATCCCAGCCGGTCGCCGCGCCGGCTTCGGCATGGGCGCTGCTGGAGGATGACGAGGCGGCGCCGACGGAGGGAACGGAGCCCATCACCAGACCTTCAGCTGGCGGCCGAGCCACCAGGCCAGCACGATGACGCCGAGAAGAGAGAGCGTGCGGCCGACGCGGCGGCCCCAGAGCTCGGCGGCGTTGCCTTCGGGCGCATCCTTCCCGGAGAAATGATCGGCGGCGCGCGCCATGGACGAGCCGAGGAAGCTCTCATTGTCGCGCTTGACGCGATCGAGCGCGGCCTGCGCCTCGGCCGCGCGGGCGGCTTCGCGGGGGTCGTTGGTCATTTTATCGATCCCCGCGAGGCACGCGTCACCCCATCGTCCTGACATCGACGAACCGGCCCGCCAGCGCGGCGGCCGCCGCCATCGCCGGCGAGACCAGATGGGTGCGGCCCTTGAAGCCCTGCCGGCCCTCGAAATTCCGGTTCGAGGTCGAGGCCGCGCGCTGGCCGGGCTTGAGCTGGTCGGGGTTCATGCCGAGGCACATCGAGCAACCGGGCTCGCGCCATTCAAAGCCGGCGGCGAGGAAGATCTTGTCGAGCCCTTCGGCTTCGGCCTGCTGCTTCACGAGGCCGGAGCCCGGCACGATCATGGCGTAGTCGAGCGAGCCCGCGATGGTCTTGCCCTCGACGATCTTGGCCACGGCGCGCAGATCCTCGATGCGGCCATTGGTGCAGGAGCCGATCCAGATCACGTCGAGCGGGATCTCGGTCATCTTCGTGCCGGCGATGAGGCCCATATAGTCGAGCGCGCGCTGCTTCGAGGTGCGCTTGACCTCGTCCTCGATCAGGCTCGGATCGGGCACCGCGCCCGCCACGGAAACGACGTCCTCCGGGCTCGTGCCCCAGGAGACGATCGGCGGGAGGTTGTTGGCGTCGAGTTTTACGATGCGGTCGAAATGCGCGCCCGCGTCGGAGACCAGCGTCTCCCAGTAGCGCTGGGCCGCATCCCAGGCCTCGCCCTTCGGGGCCATGGGCCGGCCCTTGAGATAGGCATAGGCCTTCTCGTCGGGAGCGATCATGCCGCCGCGCGCGCCGCCCTCGATCGACATGTTGCAGACCGTCATGCGGCCCTCCATCGAGAGGGCGCGGATCGCCTCGCCGGCATATTCGATCACCGAGCCGGTGCCGCCGGCCGTGCCGATCTCGCCGATGATCGCAAGCGTGATGTCCTTGGCGGTGACGCCCTCGGCGGCGACGCCGTCCACCTGGACGAGCATGTTCTTCGCCTTCTTCTGGATCAGCGTCTGGGTCGCGAGCACATGCTCGACCTCGGAGGTGCCGATGCCGTGCGCCAGCGCCCCGAAGGCGCCATGCGTCGAGGTGTGGCTGTCGCCGCAGACGATCGTGGCGCCGGGCAGGGTGAAGCCCTGCTCGGGGCCGACGATGTGGACGATGCCCTGGCGGATATCGAGCTCGTTGAAGTACTGGACGCCGAAGTCTCTGGCGTTCCTCGCCAGCGCCTCGACCTGGATGCGGCTCTCCTCCTCGGCGATGCCCTTGGAGCGGTCGGTGGTCGGGATGTTGTGGTCGACGACAGCCAGCGTCTTGTGCGGCGCGTGGACCTTGCGCCCAGTCATGCGCAAGCCCTCGAAGGCCTGCGGGCTCGTGACCTCATGGACGAGATGGCGGTCGATATAGAGCAGGCAGGTGCCATCCTCCTGCCGGTCGACGACATGGTCGTCGAAGATCTTGTCGTAGAGGGTCTTGGGTGCGGAAGTCGCCATGGCGATAAGCCTCGATGTCGTGAAAGCGGTCTTGAAAAAGGAAGGTCGATGCGCGGAGCCGGCACGCGCAACGCATCGCCTGTCGCCGGCCGCAGGGCCGGTCTCAGGCGCGCGTAAGGCCCGCGGCGATCGAGGCCGTGAAGCGGCCGAAGAAGCGCCAGGGCAGCCGGGCATGGTCGTGCAGCGCCGCGAACCCTTGCGTCGTCGGCATGCGGCGCGGGCGCGCCTCGCGGCGGACGATGCGGCGGCTGCCGTCCGCGCTCTGTCGGGCTCTCGTCATGGCGCGGTTCTAACAGTTCCAGAGTGCGGCGGCAACGAAGCGTAAGCCGGGCAGGGCGGCGGATGGAAGGCTTCGCCGCCGTTTCGCCGCGTGCGTCGGGTCCGGCCTGCTGCTATGCAGGGTTGGCGAGGCGGCGCGGCGACAAGCCGGCAACGGGACAGGCGAGACGAGATGCTGCGGTTCTTTCCCTTCATGGTTGTGGCGGTCGTCGCCTATGCCGTTCCCGTCGCGATCACCGGCGTGCCGCTGGCGCGCGAGCTCGTCGGGTTCAACCTGCCGTCCGGCGCGCGCTTCGTGCTGACGACGAGCGAACTCGTGCTCTCGATCGCCACGATCGTCCTGTTCTTCGAGATCATGAACGCGACCAGCGCGAAATCGAGCTCGATCCTCAATCACGGCCTGTCGATGCTGGTCTTCATCGCCTGCTTCGTCGGCTTCCTGCTGATCCCCGGTTTCGGCACCGGCACCTTCCTGATCATCACGCTGATGGCGCTGGTCGACGTGGTGGCGGGCTATTCGATCTCGATCCTGACCGCGCGGCGGGACATGACGTTCGGAAATCAGGAATAGGTTTGTTCTCCCCAGCCAGGGGGCGAGCGAAACGAAAAACGCGGCCCCGAAGGACCGCGTTGAACCTCTTCCGCCGAAGCCTGTGGCTTACTTGGCGGCGGCCTTGGCGTCCTTGCCGCCCTTGGCCTCGACGCGCTCGGCGATGCGGGCCGACTTGCCGCGGCGGTCGCGCAGGTAATAGAGCTTGGCGCGGCGCACCTTGCCCTTGCGGATGACCTTGATCGAATCGAGGTTCGGCGAGAACAGCGGGAAGACGCGCTCGACGCCCTCGCCATAGCTGATCTTGCGGACGGTGAAGCTCTGGTTCAGGCCGCCGCCATTGCGGGCGATGCAGACGCCCTCATAGGCCTGGACGCGGCTGCGCTCGCCTTCCTTGACCTTGACGTTGACCTGCACGGTGTCGCCGGGCTGGAAATGGGGGATGTCCTTGCCCTCGCTCAGGCGGGCGACCTGCTCGGCGTCGAGCTGCTCGATGATGTTCATGGCTTTTCTCCGATGCCGTTGTCGCGTGTGTTCACGCGGGCGTTACGGCGCGCTGTTTTAAGTTGAGTGCGCGGGCCATACAGGAGGGCGCGCGGTTTGTCGAGCGCAGGCCTTTCGCAAAAGCGGTTTGGCCGGCAAGACGGCATTTGGCCTGACGCCGGGCGCTGTGCATAGGCTGCTTGCAAGCATGACAACAGCTTGATGGGTCGAAACGGCATGTCCGAGCATTCCAATCCTGTCGCCCTCGTCACCGGCGCGGCGCGGGGCATCGGCCTCGCCACCGCCAAGCTGTTCCTGGAAGAGGGCTGGCGGGTCGCGATGCTCGATATCGAGAGCGAGTTGCTGGCGGAAGTCGTGGCGGGGATCGCGCGGCCTGATGACACGCTGGCGCTGGCCTGCGACCTCGGCGATCCCGCGCAGATCACCGCCGCCTTCGCCGCGCTCGCCGCGCGCTTCGGGCGGCTCGACGCGCTGGTCAACAATGCCGGCACGGCGGTGTTCAAGCCGCTTCTGGAGACGACGCTGGAAGAGTGGAACCGCGTCATGGCGGTCAACCTGACCGGGCCGTTCCTGACCACGCAGGCAGCGGCAGCCATGATGGCGGGGACGGGCGGCGGCGCGATCGTCAACGTCACCTCGATTTCGGGCCTGCGCGCCTCGACCTTGCGCGTCGCCTACGGCACTTCGAAGGCGGCGCTCGCCCATCTGACCAAGCAGCAGGCGGCGGAGCTCGCCTCGCTCGGCATCAGGGTCAACGCGGTCGCGCCTGGCCCGGTCGACACCGCGATGGCCAAGGCGGTGCACTCGGCCGAGATCAGGGCCGATTACCGCGACGCCATCCCGCTCGCCCGCTACGGGCTGGAGGAGGAGCTGGCGCAGGCGATCGCGTTCCTGTGCGGCGACAAGGCGAGCTACATAACCGGGCAGGTCCTGGCGGTCGATGGCGGCTTCGACGCGGTCGGGATCGGGCTCGCAACGCTCAGGGGCGAGCGGCGGAACCGCTAGGTCGCACGCTGGCGCGCCCGGTCATCGAATAGCGTCTGGCAGGAAGGCGGGGGGACGGTTTCCGGAGCGCGGGCCGATTATTGATACCGAATGGAACAAAAATTCCAAAAAAATTAAGGAATGGAATTTTTGCTTGATTTTCGCTGACTGCCCTCTAGCCTCCAGCAGGCCACCTGCAACATCGAGCATGCGATGGGTTTCCGCGTGGCTAGGAGGAAGGTCATGAGAGGTTCCATCAGAGTTGCGCTCGGCGCCGCGCTCGTCGCGGGGTCGGTCTTCGCCGGTCTCGGCGGCGCCTTCGCCAAGGACATCAGGCTGATCGCCGTCACCCACGGCCAGGCCAACGATCCATTCTGGTCGGTCGTCAAGAACGGGGTCACGGCCGGCGCCAAGGATATGGGCGTCGCGGTCGATTACCGCGCGCCAGAAAGCTTCGACATGGTGGCGATGAGCCAGATCATCGACGCAGCCGTGAACCAGAAGCCTGACGGGCTGATCGTCTCCATTCCCGACGCCTCCGCGCTCGGACCCGCGCTCAAGAAGGCGGTCGCCGCCGGCATCCCGCTGATCTCGATCAATTCCGGATCGGATGTCTCGAAGCAGCTCGGCGCGCTGCTGCATGTCGGCCAGGACGAGTACGGCGCCGGCAAGGCGGCGGGCGAGAAGCTGAAGGAGTCGGGCGGAAAGACGGCGCTCTGCGTCAACCAGGAGGTCGGCAACGTCTCGCTCGACCAGCGCTGCAAGGGCTTTTCCGACGGCTTCGGCGGGAAGACGACGGTCCTGCCGGTCTCGAACGACCCGGCCGACGTGCGCGCCAAGGTCAAGGCGGCGCTGAGCGCCAACAGCGCCGTCGACACCATCATGGCGCTCGGCGCGGGCACGGCCGGCGAGCCCTCGCTCGCGGCGGTGAAGGATGTCGGCCAGACCGGCAAGATCAAGGTCGCGACCTTCGATCTCTCCGCCGGCTTCCTCAAGGCGGTCGCCGCGGGCGAAGCGGAGTTCTGCATCGACCAGCAGCAATATCTGCAGGGTTACCTGCCGGTCGTCTTCCTCGCCAACAACGCGAAGTTTGGCCTGATCCCCGGCGGAAACGTGCCTTCCGGCCCGAATCTGATCACCAGGGAGAAAGCCGCCCAGGTGGTCGAACTCTCCGCCAAGGGCATCCGCTGAGGCGTTGCGCGCCCGGCCAAGGCGGCTTGCCGGACCACCGGCAAGGCGCGGCCCGCTCCAGCGCTCCTGCAGTTCTATGATCCTGAACTCCTGAACGAAGCGGTCGAACCCGCTCGGTATAGGGCCATGTCCAGCGTTCAAACCCAATCCAACCCGGCGGACGAGCGGCTCCGGCGCGCGAGCGTGACGGCTCAACTGATGCGGCGGCCCGAACTCGGCGCGCTCGGCGGCCTCGTGCTCGTCGTGGTGTTCTTCGCCTTCACGGCCGACCGCTCGATGTTCTCGCTGTCGGGACTGATGACGATCCTGGCGCCGGCGTCGCAGCTCGGCATCCTGGCGATCGCCGCGGCGCTCCTGATGATCGGCGGCGAGTTCGACCTGTCGATCGGCTCGATGGTCGCCTTCGCGGGGCTGACCTTCGGCGTGTTCCTGACGATGCTCGGCCAGCCGCTCTGGCTCGCGATCCTGGCGACGCTGGCCTGCGCCGCGCTGATCGGCATGGTCAACGGCCAGATCGTCATCCGCACGAGGCTGCCCTCCTTCATCGTCACGCTCGCCTTCCTGTTCATCCTGCGCGGCTTGACGCTGGTCGGGCTGAAATGGGCGACGGGCGGCTCGACCCAACTGCGCGGCATCGAGAGCGCGGCGGGCGAGGGCATCCTGAAATCGCTCTTCTCGGGCGTGGCCTTCCAGCCGGTCTTCACCTGGTTCGCGGGCAAGGGCCTGATCGAGACCTTCCCGAACGGGGTGCCGAAGGTCAGCGGCGTGCCGGTCTCGGTGGTCTGGTTCGTCCTGATCGCGGCGCTGGCGACCTGGGTCCTGCTCCGGACCCGGCTCGGCAACTGGATCTTCGCCGTCGGCGGCGATCCGCAGGCGGCGCGGAATTCCGGCGTGCCGGTCGACCGGGTCAAGACCGGGCTGTTCGCGCTGACGGCCTGCGCCGCGGCGCTGGTCGCGATCATCACCATACTCGACGCCGGCTCGACCGATGCGCGCCGCGGCTTCCAGAAGGAGTTCGAGGCGATCATCGCGGCCGTGATCGGCGGCAGCCTGCTGACCGGCGGCTACGGCTCGGCGATCGGCGCCTTCTTCGGCGCGGTGATCTTCGGACTGGTCTCGATCGGGCTGACCTATACCCGCTTCGATTCCGACTGGTTCCAGGTCTTTCTCGGCACGATGCTGCTGATGGCGGTGCTATTCAACAACTTCATCCGCCGCAAGGTCACGGGGGAGCGCTGATCATGACCGACGCTCCCGCCGCGCCTGTTCCGCCCGTGATCGAGGTCAGGGACATCGTCAAGCATTACGGCTCGGTCATCGCGCTCAACGGCGTCTCGATGTCGGTCTCGGCCGGGGAGGTTCTCTGCCTGCTCGGCGACAACGGCGCCGGAAAATCGACGCTGATCAAGACGCTGTCGGGCGTGGTCAGGCCGTCGAGCGGCGACTTCCTGATCGAGGGCAAGCCGGTCAATTTCGCGAGCCCGCGCGACGCGCTCGATGCCGGCATCGCCACGGTCTACCAGGATCTGGCGATGATCCCGCTGATGTCGATCACGCGCAACTTCTTCATGGGGCGGGAAGCCTGCAAGGGCGTCTTTCCGTTCCGCCAGATCGATTTCGCGCTGTGCGACGCGGTGACGCGCGAGGAGATGCGCAAGATCGGGATCGATATCCGCGACCCGAACCAGGCGGTCGGCACGCTGTCGGGCGGCGAGCGGCAATGCGTCGCGATCGCCCGGGCGGTCTATTTCGGCGCCAAGATCCTGATCCTCGACGAGCCGACCTCGGCGCTCGGCGTGGCCCAGACCTCGATGGTGCTGAAATACATCCATCAGGTCCGGCAGAGCGGGCTCGGCATCGTCTTCATCACGCACAACGTCCGCCACGCCTATGCGGTCGGCAACCGCTTCACCATCCTGAACCGCGGCAAGACGCTCGGCACCTTCGCCAAGAGCGACATCGCGATCGACGACCTGCAGAACCTGATGGCCGGCGGCAAGGAGCTGCAGGCGCTTTCGGCCGAGCTGGGCGGAACCATCTGAGACCGGCTCAGGCGTTTTACGGATCGGAACTATGCGCAGCATCGGGGTCGGCCTCATCGGCACGGGCTATATGGGCAAGTGCCATGCGCTGGCCTGGAACGCGGTCGCCGCGACCTTCGGCACGGATCTGCGGCCACGCCTCGTCCATCTCGGCGATGTCTCGCACGAGCTTGCCCGCGAGCGGGCCCGCGCCTTCGGCTTCGCGCGCGGTTCCGGCGACTGGCGCGCGGTGATCGCCGATCCGCAAGTCGAGATCGTCTCGGTGACGGCGCCCAACCAGTTCCATCGCGCCATGGCGATCGCGGCGCTGGAGGCCGGCAAGCATGTCTGGTGCGAGAAGCCGATGGCCATCGCCTTCGCCGACGCGCAGGCGATGGCGGAGGCCGGCGCCCGCAGCGGCCGGCTTGCCGTGCTCGGCTACAACTACATCCAGAGCCCTGCCTTCCGGCAGATCGAGGCGCTGGTGGCGGCTGGCCGGATCGGCCGGCTGACGCAGGTTCGGGTCGAAATGGACGAGGATTTCATGGCCTCGCCGGAGATGGCGTTTTCGCACAAGCACGAGGCGACGTCCGGCTATGGCGCGCTGGACGATTTCGCCGTGCATCCGCTCTCGCTGCTGCAGCGGCTCTGCGGCCTGCCGCTGCGGGTGACGGCGGCGGAGAGCAGGCCCTTCGCCGGGCTCAAGGACACCGGGGGGCGGGAGCGGCAGGTCGAGACCCACGACATCGCCGCCGCGCTGCTGCGTTTCGCCGGCGGCCTCGACGGCACGCTCATCGTCAACCGCGCGGCCTGGGGGAGAAAGGGGCGGATCGCCCTGCAGCTCTTCGGGACGGAGGGGTCGATCCTGTTCGACCAGGAGCGGGCCAACGAGTTCCAGCTCTATCTGCGCTCGGACGCCGCCCATGAGCAGGGCTTCAGGACGGTGCTCGTCGCGCCGGTCCACCCGCCCTACGGGCAGTTCATGCCGGCGCCGGGCCATGGGCTGGGCTTCAACGAGCTCAAGGTGATCGAGGCCTCCGAGATCCTGAACGCGCTGGACGGCAAACCGGCGCGATTGACCGACTTTGCGCAGGGGCTGGAGATCGAGCGCGTCGTGCACGCCATGGCCCGCTCGGCGCGCGAGGGCGGCTGGGTCGATGTTTGAGCGGCTGGCTGGGGAGAACCATCGATAACATGCGAGGCGTATGTCGACAGCCCTATCCAAACTGGGCGGCGGTCGGCGTGAACGGGCTGGCCGGTTTCGATTTTCGAGATCAAGGCCATCGCGCGCCTCCCGCAGGCCGCCTGACCGCGTCGCCGCGACGGGCGCATAATTGACTTGCGCCCGTCGCCGAACGGCGCGAACCTCGCCATCGACATCCCTCTTCGACGGCCGCCCGACTCCGTCGGGCCGGAGCGACCGCCGCCCGACCGGCGTGGGCGCTCGCTTTTCCACGCTCCGCCGGCCTTCCCGCCGCGCGCGACCGGACTTCGTCTCCGATCCGGCGGCTCACACCCGAAGGAGGACGAAGATGAGCCAATCCACCCGGAGCGCGGGAGCCGCCAACGGCGTCAGAGGCGAGGGGCCGCGATGCATCGCGCTCGTCGGTCCCTTCCAGAGCGGCAAGACGACCCTGCTCGAAAGCATCGTCGAACGCTGCGGCGGCTTGTCCCGCGCCGGCTCGGTCAAGGCCGGCAGCAGCCTGGGCGACGCCTCGCCTGAGGCGCGCGCGCACCAGATGAGCACGGAGCCGAACGTCGCGACCGTCGATTTTCTTGGCGAACGCTTCACCTTCATCGACTGCCCCGGCTCGGTCGAGTTCCTGCACGAGATGCGCCATGTCCTGCCGGTGGTCGACGCCGCGGTCGTGGTCTGCGAGGCCGACGACCGCAAGACCCCGGCGCTGGAACTCGTGCTGCGCGAACTGGAGGAAGCCGATATCCCGCGCTTCCTGTTCCTGAACAAGATCGACAGCGCGACCCGCCGCGTCCGCGAGACGCTCGGTCTGCTGCAACGGGCCTCGCGCACGCCGCTGCTGCTGCGCCAGATCCCGATCTGGAAGAACGGCATCGCGGTCGGCTTCATCGACCTCGCCCTGGAACGGGCCTTCATCTATCGCGAGCATGCGCCGAGCGAGATCGTGCCGCTGGCCGAGACCGAGCTCGGTCGCGAGAAGGATGCTCGCTTCTCCATGCTGGAGACGCTCGCCGACCATGACGACGCGCTGATGGAGGATCTGCTCGGCGACATGGAGCCGCCGCGCGACCGCGTCTTCGACGACCTCGCCCGCGACTTGCAGCACGGCCACGTCGTGCCGGTGCTGATCGGCGCGGCCGAGCGCGGCAACGGCGTGACGCGGCTGCTCAAGGCGCTGCGTCACGAGGCGCCGGGCCTCGGGACGACGCGCGGGCGCATCGGCGTGGTCGATGACGGCGCACCGCTCGCCCAGGTGGTCAAGACATGGCATTCGAGCCATGGCGGCAAGGTCTCGCTGGCGCGGATGCTGCGCGGCCGTCTCGCCGAGGGCGACGTCGTCACCGCATCCGGCGGGGCCGAGGCCCGCATCGCCGGCGTGGTCGAACTGAAGGGCTCCGAGCAGAGCCGCCGGCCCACCGTCGAGGAAGGCGAGGTCGCCGGGTTGCTGCGGCTGGAGGGCGTCGCGACCGGCGAGGCGCTGGCGCCGGGCAAGGTCAGGCCGCCGCTGATCACATCGATCGCGCCGCCGGAGGCCGTGCACGCGCTCGCCGTCTCGGTGAAGGACCGCAAGGACGATGTCCGGTTGGCCGCGGCGCTCTCGCGGATCGCGGAGGAGGACCCGGCGCTGGTCGTGGCGCAACTGCCGGAATTCGGCGAGACGCGGCTGTCCGGGCAGGGCGAGATGCATCTGCGCGTCACGCTGGAGCGGCTCGCCGGCCGCTATGGCGTCGCCGTCGAGAGCGGGCCGCCGCAGATCGGTCATCGCGAAAGCATCAGGGGCAAGGCGTCCGCGCGGGGCCGGCACCGCAAGCAGAGCGGCGGGCACGGGCAATATGGCGACGTCGTGCTGGAGATCGAGGCGATGCCGCGCGGCGAGGGCATCCGCTTCATCGACAAGGTCGTCGGCGGCGCGGTGCCGCGCAACTACATCGCCTCGGTCGAGGCCGGGATGCGCGACTATTGCCGGCAAGGCCCGCTCGGCTTTCCGCTGGTCGATCTCGCGGTGACGCTGACCGACGGCTCGCATCACAGCGTCGATTCCTCCGACATGGCCTTCCGCCAGGCGGCGCGGATCGCGATGGCGGAGGCGGCGCCGCAGGCCAAGCCGGTGCTGCTGGAGCCGGTGCTGATGGTCGAGGTGGTGGTGCCGTCCGAGGCGATGTCGCGGGCGTCCGCGATCGTGTCCAGCCGGCGCGGCCAGATCCTCGGCTACGATGCGCGGCCGGGCTGGCGCGGCTGGGACCAGATCAACGCCCTGATCCCGGAGGCGGAGATGGCCGGGCTGATTGTCGAGCTGCGCTCGGCCACGGCCGGCGTCGGCTCGTTCTCGGCGCGCTTCGACCATCTCGCCGAACTCGCCGGGAAGCCGGCCGACGCGATCGTCTCGGCCCATGCCATGGCGCATGCGCGTTGAAGGGAGTGCGTCGAAAAAAGGTTCATATCTAACCCTTGCGCTGCATTTCCGGCGACGGGCGCTTGCGTCCGTCGTCGCGGTTTCGCACTGTGTGATCAGGAAAACAGTCCGCAACGGTCGCCTCGGCGGCCGAATGCGGGGGCAAGGGAGAAACGATCATGAACGCGATGAGCGGCGCGCCGACGAAATCCGAGCAGCGCCCCTGGCTGGCGCATTATCCCGAGGCCGTGCCGGCGCAGCTGGATCCGAGCAAGGTCGGCACGCTGGCCGACCTGATCCGCAAAGCCTGCGCGGACTATGCCGACCGGCCGGCCTTCGAGAGCTTCGGCAAATCGATCTCCTTCGCCGAGACCGGCCGCGCCGGGCAGGCCTTCGCCGCCTGGCTCCAGTCGAAAGGCTTCAAGAAGGGCGACCGGATCGCGCTGATGATGCCCAATATCCTGGCCTATCCGGCCACGATCTTCGGGGCGCTGCTCGGGGGCTTCACCGTGGTCAACGTCAACCCGCTCTATACGGCGCGCGAGCTGACGCACCAGCTCAACGATTCCGGCGCGCGGGCGCTGGTCGTGATCGAGAATTTCGCCCATGTCGTCGAGGAGGCGCGGCCGAACCTGAAGCTGGAGGCGATCGTGATCGCCACCGCCGGCGACCTGATGGGCTTCAAGGGCACGATCGTCAATTTCGTCGCGCGCAAGGTCAAGAAGGTGGTCAGGCCCTTCAGCCTGCCGGGCTCCGTGGCGCTGAAGGGCATTCTCGCCGGCCCCGCCGCGATGACGCCCGTGACGGTGGCGCCGGACGACATCGCCTTCCTGCAATATACCGGCGGCACCACCGGCGTCGCCAAGGGCGCGACCCTGAGCCACCGCAACGTCGCCTCCAATGTCGAGCAGGTCGCCGCCTGGCTCGGCTGGGCGCTGGAGCCGCCGCTCGGCAAGAGCGGCTATCAGCACGTCATGGTGACGGCGCTGCCGCTCTACCACATCTTCGCGCTGACCTGCTGCTGCATGGTCATGCTGCGGATCGGCGCCAAGAGCCTGCTGATCGCCAATCCGCGCGACATCGCCGGCTTCGTCAAGACGCTCAAGACGAGCCGGATCACGCTCTTCTCCGGCGTCAACACGCTCTACAACGCGCTCGCCAACCACCCCGAGATCAAGGACGTGAATTTCTCGGAGCTGCGTTTCGCGGTCGCCGGCGGCATGGCGACCCAGGCCGCCGTCGCCAAGCGCTGGCGCGACGTCACCGGCAAGCCGATCGTCGAGGGCTACGGCCTGTCCGAGACCTCTCCCGTCGCCTCGATCAACCGGCCCGATATCGGCGACTTCACCGGCACGATCGGCTATCCGCTGCCCTCGACCGATTTCGCCATCCGCGACGCCGAGGGCAACGACATGCCCTATGGCGAGCCGGGCGAGATCTGCATCCGCGGGCCGCAGGTGATGGTCGGCTACTGGAACCGGCCCGACGAGACCGCCAAGGTGATGACGCAGGACGGCTTCTTCCGCAGCGGCGACATCGGCGTCATGCAGTCAAACGGCGAGACCAGGATCGTCGACCGGATGAAGGACATGGTCCTGGTCTCGGGCTTCAACGTCTATCCCAACGAGGTCGAGGACGTGCTGGCGAGCCACCCCGGCGTGCTGGAGGCGGCGGTGATCGGCCTGCCGGACGAGCATTCCGGCGAGGCCGTGACCGCCTTCGTGGTCAAGAAGGACGAGGCGCTGACGGCCGACGTCCTGCGCGGCTTCTGCAAGGCGAACCTGACCGGCTACAAGGTGCCCAAGCAGATCGTCTTCCGCGAGAGCCTGCCCAAGACCAATGTCGGCAAGGTGCTGCGCCGGGCGCTGCGCGAGGAGGTCGCCGCGCAGGGGTAACGCGCGGCCTGGGCGGATTGCCCATCGCTGCCGGGCTGGCTAGCCTTAAGCGCCGACCGGGCTGCTTCGCGGCAGGCTGCGCCAGCCCGTGAGTCCATGGCTAAGGAGACCGCTTGCCCCGCCGCCTCGTCGAACTGCCGCTGCTGCGCCGCCTCAAGCCCGGCCTCTTCGTCCATGACGAGGAGGCGCTGAACGCCGAGCCGGCGCTGGATCTGCTCGACGAGGCGATCACGCCGGTCGACGCCTTCTTCATCCGCAACAATGGCGACCTGCCGCAAACCGGCCCGGCCGAGGCCTGGCGGCTGACGATCGACGGCGAGGTCGAGCGGCCGCTGGTCTGGTCGGTCGCGGAGCTGCGCCGGCGTTTCGAGATCGTGACCGAGACGGCGGTGCTGGAATGCGCCGGCAACGGCCGCTCGCAATTCTCGCCGGCGACCGACGGCCTGCCCTGGCGGCTCGGCGCGATCGGCTGCGCGCGCTGGACCGGGATCCGGCTTCGCGACGTGCTGGAGGCCTCGGGCGTCAAGGCGAGCGCGGTCTATACCGGGCATCATGCGCCGGACCGCCAGATCGCCGATCCGTCGAAGCCGGCCCTGTCGCGCGGCTTGCCGGTCGCCAAGGCGCTGGCGCCTGAGACGCTGATCGCCTTCGCCATGAACGGCGAGCCGTTGCCGGCGCTGCATGGCGGGCCGCTGCGCATCGTCGCGCCGGGCTTTCCGGGCTCGGCCTGGCAGAAATGGCTGGAGCGCGTGTCCCTGCGCCCGGTCGAGCATGACGGCGAGAAGATGCGCGGCACCAACTACCGGCTGCCGCTCGTGCCGGTGAAGCCTGGCGAGGCGCCAGACGAGAGCCGCTTCGCCGTGATCACGGACATGCCGGTCAAGTCGCTGATCACGCGGCCGGCGCACGGCTTCGTCGCGCCCGTCGGGGAAGCGCTGGAGGTGGCTGGTTTCGCCTGGAGCGGAGCGGTTCCGGTCGCAGATGTGCAGGTCAGTTGCGACGGCGGGACGAGCTGGGTCGAGGCCGCGCTGGAACCGGGGGAAGGGCCGTTCGCGTGGCGGCGGTTCCGGGCCGAGGTTCCGGTCAAGGAGGCCGGGCCGCTGCTGGTGATGGCGCGGGCCCTCGATGTCGCCGGCAATGCCCAGCCGCTGGAGATGGCGTGGAACCCGCGCGGCTACTGCAACAACCAGGTGCAGCGGGTGTGTGGCGCGGCGCGTGCAACCCGTGACGCCGATCGAGCCGCGACCCCTGGCCTTGCAAGAACAAAAGGGGTTTTCTCTTAAGCCGTGATCAGCGCCTTCTCGTCCAACCCCTGCGCCGATACTTCCACAACCTCCCCCGCAGCGACATCCCGCCCGAACCGCACCAGCGTGAAATCCTCGGCCCGGCCAGTGTTGCCGCGTTCGGTCAGCACCGAGAGCGGCCGGCCGATGCGGGCTTCGAGATGGCGGGCATGCGCCCGGGCCGCCGCCTCGCGCAGGCGCGCCGCGCGCTCCGAAACGAGCGCGCCCGTAAGCTGCGGCATGCGGGCGGCCGGCGTGCCGGGGCGCGGCGAGTAGGGGAAAGCGTGGACGTAGGCGAGATCGCAGTCCTCGATCAGGTCGAGCGAGCGCTGGAACATCGCCTCGTCCTCGGTCGGGAAACCGGCGATCAGGTCGGCCCCGAAGGCGACCGCCGGACGAAGCGCCCGCATCTCGGCGCAGAAACGAATGGCCTGATCGCGGCTGTGCCGGCGCTTCATCCGCTTCAGGATCAGATCGTCGCCCGCCTGCAGCGAGAGATGCAGATGCGGCATCAGGCGCGGTTCGGTCGCGATCGCGTCGCGCAGGATCTCGTCGATTTCGACGGCGTCGAGCGAGGAGAGACGCAGGCGCGGCAGCTCCCGCAAGTCGCGCAGGATGGCCTTGACCAGTGCGCCGAGGGTCGGTTCGCCGGGCAGGTCGTGGCCGTAGCTCGTCAGGTCGACGCCGGTCAGCACGATCTCGCGGACGCCGTCCTCGGCGAGGCGGCGGCACTGGTCGAGCACGGCCGACGGCGTCAGCGAGCGCGAGCGGCCCCGGCCGAAGGGGATGACGCAGAAGGTGCAGCGATGGTCGCAACCGTTCTGGACCTGGACGAAGCCGCGGGTGCGGTTCCGCGCGCGCTCCTGCAGCGCCGGTTCGAGTGCGGTTTCGGTCATGATGTCGCCGACCGCGATCTTGTCGACGGGGCTCGCGGCGTCGCCGCGATGCAGGCTGTTGGAGCGGGCGAGCGCGGCCCAGCTCTGCGGCCGCAGCTTCTCGGCGTTGCCGAGCACGCGCGCGGTCTCGGGCATGGCGGCGAAGGTGGCGGGGTCGATCTGCGCGGCGCAGCCGGTGACGACGACCGGGCGGCCGGGCTCGACGCGGGCGAGCCGGCGCACGGTCTGGCGCGCCCGTCTCACCGCCTCCGAGGTGACGGCGCAGCTGTTGACGATCGCGATCTCTCGCAGGCCCGCCAACTCGGCCTGCCGCCGGATGGTCTCGCCCTCGACGATGTTCAGCCGGCAGCCGAAATTGACGAGTTCGACCGCCATCAGGCCGAGCGCCCGAACAGTTCGGGCTCCAGCACGCCGTCCCATTCGAACTCGACCGGGCCGGTCATCAGGACATGGCCGTCGCGCTCCCGCCATTCGACATCGAGATCGCCCCCTGGCAGGCTCACGGTCGCCTTGCGGGCCGAGAGTTCGCGCCGGACGGCGGCGACCAGCGCCGCGCAGGCGCCGGAGCCGCAGGCCTGCGTGATGCCCGCGCCGCGCTCCCAGACGCGCAGCACGATATGATCCGGCGCGGTCACGGCGGCGAGCTCGATATTGGCGCGGTCGGGGAAGATCGGGTGGTTCTCGAGCAGCGGGCCGATCTGCGCGAGATTGAAGCGATACGGGTCTTCGACGAAGAAGACCGCATGGGGATTGCCCATGTTGACGGCGCAGGGCGTGTGCAGGACCGGATCGTCGATCGGGCCGATCTGCAGCTCGAAACGGGCCGTGTCGTGGAACGGCTCGGCGAGCGGGATGTCCTCCCAGCCGAGCTTCGGTTCGCCCATGTCGACGGTGAAGACGAGGTCGCTGTCGCGGAAGGCAGGCAGCAGACCCGCCTTCGTCTGGAGCGTCAGGCTGGTCTTGGTGGAATCGCCCATCACGGGGTCGGCGATCATCGCCCAGGCGACGCAGCGCGTGCCGTTGCCGCAGGCGCCGGCCTCGGAGCCGTCGGTGTTGTAGATGCGCACGAAGGCGTCGGCGCCGGGCGTGGCGGAATCGTGCAGCACCATCAACTGGTCGAAACGCGCGCGCGGCTCGGCGGCGATGGCGCGGGCGTCGCCTTCCGACACGCGCAGCGTCGTGCCGCGCAAGTCGAGCACGGTGATCTGGTTGCCGAGGCCGTTCATCTTCAGGAACCGGCGCTGCGCGAGGGCGTTCATTGGTCACAAGTCCTTGGCATTCGCGACCGTATAGAGCGAAGCGACGTGAAAAAGCCATCGTCGGCGCTTCGCTTAGGCTGTCTCGGCCGTTCCGCGGAGAGATGGATGGTTTATGTTGCGCTGCAAGCGCGCGAATCGAGCTGGCTTTCCGCCCAGCCGATCAGGATTTGGCGATCGGGATCATGACGATGCGGCACTCACGGATCAGCATTCTGGCGCTCCTCGCAGGCGTCGCCTCGGCGCTCGCGTCGCCGGCGTTGCTCGCGCAGAGCCGCGTCGCGCCGCCGACGCCGGTCGAAGCCGCGCCGCTCCCGCCGCCGCCCGGCGCCGTCACGCCTGCGCAAG